>JAZQGF010000039.1:0-30079 GCA_045539875.1 Acutalibacteraceae bacterium | reverse complement strand
GGACAAGCGTATTGCTGAATATCAGAACGACCTTATCACAAAGCATTGCGAAGAAGTTCAGAACATTTACAAAACAATGCGAGGCTGGCGTCACGATTATAAAAACCACATTCAGGTTATGCGTGCATCACTTGAAATGGGCAATCTTACCGAACTCGGCAACTATCTCGGTGAGCTTACGGTTGACCTCAACACCGTTGATACGGTTGTGAAAACGGGAAATGTTATGGCTGATGCCATTCTTAACAGTAAGCTGGCACTTTGCAAAGCAAGGAATATTCCCTATGAGGTTACGGCAACCATACCCGAAGAATGCAGTGTTAATGATGTAGAGTTTTGCGTTATCATCGGCAATCTGCTTGACAACGCTATGGAAGCCTGCGAAAAGATTGAAGATAAAACGCAGAGATTTATCCGCGTTTATATCGGACTTTTTAAGGCTCAGCTTTATATAAACGTTACCAATTCAATGATTGACACTCCTATTAAAAAAGGTAAGGCATACAAATCCTCAAAGGGTGAAAATCATGGCTTCGGACTTATGAGAGTTGACAGAATTGCCGATAAATACAACGGCTTTGTCAACCGTCAGTTTGAAGACGGAGTGTTCGGCACAGAGATAATGTTACCATTCGTGCAAAAGAAATAACCGTTCGTGCAAAAGCAACCTTTTCGGGTTGCTTTTTTGGTATGTTAATGATGGGTGATAAATATGAGTAAATCTAAAAAGAAGAAACGGTATAATCTGTTTCAAAATTTAAAATTCGTATTCAGGCACATTCATTCGTGGGATAAATGGGCTTTACCTGTTTATGTTGCCAAAACTCCTTTGAATATTATTTACTCTTTGGGAACATCGTATTTTGCTCCGATTGTTATTGCACTTGTTGAAAGCGGAAAAAGTGTCGGTGTTATTCTGTCTGTAACAATAGCAATAAGCAGCATTCTCGCATTATCGGCAAAATACAATCAGCGATTTCTTGCGATTACAAGAAACAAGCGTCAGGACATAAGCCGTAGGTTTGATATGATGCTCAGTTCGAAAATTATGAATATGGACTACGAAATTCTTGAAGGTCCTTTTGGTAAAAACAAGCTTCAGAAAGCCAAAAACTCACTTGGCAACGAAGGAGTTTATGTATTTCTCGATTATTTCTTTGAGCTTATAACAGCAATAGTAGGTTTCACAAGCTTTGTTGTTATTCTCTCAACACTCAATCCGTGGATAGTTGTTATTCTGTTTGTCTCTTTTGTGTTACCGCTTCTCGCCGATTTAGTTGCAGATAAGCTCGTCAACGGAACAAAAGATAAAAGAGCAGAGATTGACAGACACCTCAACTATATGACCAAAAGCTCCCGTGATTTCTATATTGCAAAAGACATCAGACTCTATAATATGAGAGATTGTTTGCAACGAATGAGTGAATATTTCATCGGTGAAAAGAAATTCTGGACGAACAAGGTTTATCTATATTATTTCATCTCCGATGTTGTAAGAACATTTATGGGTATTGTTGTCAGGGGCGGTGCTTATGCATATCTGATTTATATGTGCCTGACTTCTGATTTAAGCGGTTCAGAGCTTGTGCTGTATCTCACATCAATTCTTACATTCGGAACTTGGATTTCAAATCTCGGAACGCATATAAACTCTGTTCATCAGCTCAATATCAGTATGTGCGATTACAGAGAATTTCTCGATATTGAAAACACTATGGAAAATAAAAACGGTTTGCCGATTCCGAGCAAACAACCTTATGACATAAAGATAAAAGATTTGAGTTTCACTTACCCCGGCAGCGAAACTGCTGTTTTGCAAAACATAAATCTTCATATTGCACCCGGCGAAAAACTGGCTATTGTCGGCCTTAACGGTGCGGGTAAAACAACTCTTGTTAAACTGCTTTGTGGTCTTTACAAACCGAGTGACGGAGAAGTGTTGCTTAATGATACAAATATCAGAGAGTTTAACAGAGATGAATACTACTCCATCGTTTCCGCAGTTTTTCAGGACGCAAGGTTTATGCCTATAAGCATAGCCGAAAATATTTCGATGAAACCGATTGAAAAATCAGACGTTGAAAAGATTAAAGCTTGCCTTGAACTTGCAGGTCTTTCCGATAAAGTTGCAACACTCAAAAACGGCATTGAAACAAAGCTTGTAAAGAATGTAAATGACGATGCCGAAGAACTTTCTGGCGGTGAAATGCAAAAATTACTTCTTGCAAGAGCTGTTTATAAAAATGCACCTGTGATAATTCTTGATGAGCCTACTTCTGCACTCGACCCGATTGCAGAAAACGAAATGTATCTGCGATACAGCGAGCTAACAAAAGGAAAAACTTCCGTATATATTTCTCACAGACTTTCGTCAACAAGATTCTGCGACAGAATCGTTCTTCTCGATAACAACACGATAACCGAAACAGGAACTCACGATGAGCTGATGGCTCTTGGCGGCAAGTACGCAGAAATGTTTGCAATTCAAACTAAATATTACGAAAAGGCAGGTGAAAAGAATGAAATATAAAGAGCTTATTGAAATAGTCAAAAAAGATTTAAATACAACTAAAAGAGCAATAAAGCTTATCCAGACTTTTACTCCGAATTACTTTCTTCATTCTTTTCTATTTGCCTTTGATTTGGCTGCTGCACAGTATATCGGATATTTTCTTGCGGCAGAAATCACCGATGAAGTAACGGGCGGTAAAGATATAAAAAAGATGGCAATAATGGTTGCTATTATGGTTATATCTGAGCTTGTATTGGTGCTTCTGAGCAAGTATTCGTGGCGAAGAATAAGGGTAAATGAAATCATAACACAGCAATGGGAAGAAATTTACCTCAATAACAAAAGCTTCTCAATGGACTACAAGAATATGGAAGATCCTGAAATCAGAGCAAAGCGACAAGCTATTGTTGATAACCGAAATTTGGGTGGTCTATCCTATCTTGTTTCAAGATTGTCACATATAATGCGAAACATAATTAACATTGTTTTCAGCATTATTATGGTTGCTGATATGTTTTTCAATCATTCCGACAGACCTTTGACAGGAATCGTCGCTTTTGCGGATTCATGGATTGCATCGTTATTGCTCGGTGTAGTAATTGTTGTTTCGTGTATCGTTTCATTTATAAGTGTTCAGTATGTTGAAAGCAAGGATTACATTATCAACAAGAAGATTTCCGCCACTAAAAAGATATATTCTTATTATCTTGGCGATTATCTTGATGACAGTAAGGCTTGCAAAGATGTTCATATTTTCAATCAGCAGGAGCTTATAGGAAATGCTTCAGATAAAATCCATTCAAAATGGCTTTCACTTATAAAAGATAAAAACGAATTGACCAAGAAGTACGGAGAAAAAATACAAGTTATAGACTACATTATTCTTGGTCTTATATATTCTTTTGTTGCACTCAAAGCAATAGCGGGAACATTCGGTATCGGTAGTTTTGTAAAATATGCAACCTGTATTCAAAAGCTTATGTGGAACACAAACGATTTCAGCCTTATGCTTTCAAGAATGCATTCGCTCAACAAGTACATCGAAGATTTCTTTGAATATGTTGACACTCCAACCGAAATGCATTACGGCACTATTCCTACCGAAAAACGAATGGATAATAAGTACGACATTGAATTTCACAATGTCAGCTTCAAATATCCGGGTACCGATAAATATGCGATTAAAAATCTCAACCTTAAATTCAAGGTTGGTGACAGAATTGCAGTTGTCGGTATGAACGGAAGCGGTAAAACAACGATGATAAAACTTCTCTGCCGTCTATATGACCCCACAGAAGGATATATTACCCTCAACGGAATTGATATTCAGAAATACGATTATGAAGATTATCTGAAACTGTTTTCTGTTGTGTTCCAAGATTTCAAGCTATTCTCATTCTCTGTTGGCGAAAACGTTGCAGCAAGTGTTGACTATGATGAAGAAAAAGTATGGTCATCGCTTGAAAAAGCAGGCATGCTTGAACGGGTAAAAGCTATGCCAAAAGGACTCAAAACTCCCGTCTACAAAGATTTTGAAGAAGACGGCGTTGAAATTTCAGGCGGAGAAGCGCAGAAACTTGCAATCGCAAGAGCACTCTATAAAGATGCGGCATTCGTTATTCTCGACGAACCCACCGCATCGCTCGACCCCATCGCCGAGCACGAAATCTATTCCCGTTTCAACGATATGGTCAAGGATAAAACAGCGGTTTATATCTCCCACCGTCTGTCATCCTGCCGTTTCTGCGACAGAATCCTCGTGTTCGATAATGGTCAGTTGATTCAGGACGGCTCACACGAAAACCTCCTCGAAAACCCCAACGGCAAATACAGCGAACTCTGGAACGCACAGGCACAGTATTATGCGGAGAATAAAGCATAAAGCCCATTCAACCAAAATCAAATAAGACATAAAAAGAAAACCGCATTGGAGTCATACCTACAACTTCAATGCGGTTTTTGTCGTAATTCTGCACAATTCAGAATGTATCGAATTGTGCAAAAAGTAGAAACTTGAAAAATCTTAAAATTTTTGCGTAACATTTCAGAAAATCTGTCATATATAATATAGAGTGTCATACAGTATAAAAGTCTTTTGCTTTAAAATATTATCAATATATCGGCACTTAAAAAGCCAAAAAGATAGGAGAGTTAAAATTGAAACTTGTTAAAATTCATATTGAGAGGTTTCGAGGAATTGAAGATCAAACCATTTCAGACATTAACAACGCTCTTGCTTTTATCGGAAAGAACAATGCAGGAAAAAGTGCTGCATTAACAGCCATAAGGGCTCTTTGGGGCAATTATACAATAGCAGAGAAGGATTTTCATAAAAACAGTACTGATTTAAAAATAAGTGCAACATTTATATGTGAAGATGATTACCTATTGGATTATTTTACTGATAGTAAAATAGGGATAATGAAAGTTCCTTCTTCATCGGGTGATTATAATAACGCTAGAGAAGGCACAAAGTGGGAAGAAATTTCTTTCAACGATTTTAAAACGGCACGTACAGATGTTCAAAATAACGGGTTGTTATACGATATTTCAACCAAAGAAGATTACTTGCAGATATGGCTAAAGGCAATAAAAAGCAAGTTTAATATAACTGAAGAAAAATTAAGCTTAGAGTTAACTTGTGATAAAGCTTCCTTAAAACCGTCATATGACAAAAAAGAAGTCGTTTGTTTGTTGCCTGCTTTGGCATTCATAAATGAATCAAGAAATTTTGAGGAAGAAGAGTCAGGAAAAAACCGTTCTCTCACAGCAAATATGTTTAATCATATTCTCAGTATGGATTCAATGGGAATATCAAGTTCTGGTTTATGTGAGAACTGTAACCATACAGACTGTGAAACACGATGCATAACCGCTATAAACGAAAAAACTGCTGCAGTATTAACGATGGACGAACTACAAAAGTTAGTTAATTTTAGAGCTAAAAGTAGTTCTGCCTCTATTACTCGAAGCATATCCGAACGGTTCAATAAAAACTATAGAAAAGACTTTAAGGTGAATATTAAAGCAACCAGCAGTATAAACAAATCTTTTTCTATATCCACGAAAATATATGATCCGGCACTGGATTCGGAAATTGAACTTTCTAATGTAGGTGCCGGTGTTCGCAGTGTTTATATTTTGTCTCTTTTACAAGTATTTCAAGAAATCAGTGCAAAACACACAATATTTATAATTGAAGAACCGGAGTTGTATTTACATCCTCAGTTGCAAAAAATGATGGCGAAAACATTAAGTGAAATTTCAGAAAACAACCAAGTGTTTTTCGCAACACATTCGCCTTTAATGCTCAGGGAATTCAGTTCTCATGAGATTCGACAGGTAAAATTGGATGAAGACAAATATGTAACCTTAATTGAAACCGCTGATTTGGATGATATATTAAATGAAATCGGTTATTCAAGCCAGGATGTTCTTAACACCGATTATGTCATATTTGTAGAAGGAGAGAGTGATAAGGAAATTTTGGAGTGTCTGTTACCCAAGTACTATAACATCGAATTGGAAAGAATTTCCATTATAGACACAAAATCTTGCTCGAATATCGGATATTACGCAACGCTTCGCTTTCTCAACAAAACAAAAATGAGTAAAGATTTAGCTATTATCAGAGATGTTGACACGGAAACCATAGAAGCTATCACAAACACACTAAAAAATCAGTTGTCCGTAAATATGAACAATGAATATTTTGATAAGATTAGCGATAAAATTTATATCACTAAGTTCAGCTCTATTGAAGGATACTTTTTCTCACCCGAAGTGTTAGTGAATCACAATATTTATGAAACCATTGACGACGTTTATAATGATCTTTGTAATAAGCTTACCGAAAAAAAGTCTGGTATTATTAAATATTTCAAGAAACATAATTCTGGTAATGAAGAAAGAATTAAGAAGTTTGAAGAAGAGTACGATGACAAAGTTGCTCATATAAGAGATAACTTAGAATGGATGAAATGCAATGTTCAAGGTCATACATATTTCGGACTTACACGCTCAGGAAAAGTTTCGTGGTCTGACTACATAAATGAGTTGCCTCGAGATGCATTTAAAGATTTGTTGGATTTCTTCGACTCACTTAGCTACTTTTTCGCAAAAAAGAAATAAGAATCAAAAAACGGCACCACGCTACTGAAAGTATGGTGCCGTTTTTTGCAACTATCTATTATCAGACAAATTTGTGTAGTCTGTACTGTTCCTCAGATATTCTTCCATTTTACCGCTTAACAATAATCTGACATAACTCATAGGTTCGTTGTAGATAAGAAAGTCAAGTTCTGATGTTTCGTACATATTGTTTGCATATTCGTTTTCGACGGCGATGCAGTCGATTGACACCATTGAACCGTCGGTGAGTTTTACCTCAACGCAGGCGGTATCGATATTAAATTCACAAGAAATAATGTTATTAATCATAATTAAAAAACTCCTTTTATTTGTTAAAAAACGTAGGAAAAGTAACATCTGAAATCCCTTATATATCAACGGTTTCAAAGTGCGGTAATTGAGGGGTACGTATAGTTTGACCTGTAACCCCAATTTTGCGGTTACTTTTTCCACATAACGAACTTTAAGGTTGCAAAAATCAAGTGATAAAAGACACTTTCATTACAGTTAAAAATTAACCAAATAGAGCTTCTGAAACCATTGTATATCAACGGCCTCAGAGTGCGGTAATTGAGGAGTGCGTATAGTTTGACCTGTTACCCCGATTTTGCGGTTCTATTGTTCCAAAAGTTGAATTTCAAGTTGTAAAAAATCAGTCGATTTGCAACAGTGAAAAAAGTTTGACATTTTTCCGGAAAAAGCTTAAAATATAAATGCGAGGAAAAATGTGTTTTTCATAATTAAAAGATCTCCTTTTAAATGTGAAAGGAGCGCAAAACCAATTTGACGTCAGAAAAATCAAACAGCGGTATGGAAATTCCCGATTACGCAATTGAAAGAATTGCAAGATGCTTACTTCCGATAATGCAGGAATATTTTGAAAGCGAGGAAGGACAGCGGGAACTCAGGGAATATGAACAGACTGCTGAAGAATGAGTAAGACAGTTGCAGGCGAGACGGAAGTCCCGCCTGCTTTTTTGTTACAACCTCAAAATGAAATATCCCGGATAAAAACAAAAAATCCGAACCCATTGCCGATTGGCATTAAGTTCGGATTTCTCCAATGTGGTGGAAGAGGGTGGATTCGAACCACCGAAGTCGTTGACGGCAGATTTACAGTCTGCTCCCTTTGGCCGCTCGGGAACTCTTCCATATTAAATTGGAGCTGGTGGACGGACTCGAACCCCCGACCTGCTGATTACAAATCAGCTGCTCTACCAACTGAGCTACACCAGCATTTTGTTGCTGTGTTCCGTAGAACGCTCGATTACTATATCATAATTTTTCGATGAAGTCAAGCCTTTTTTGCAAATTTTTTTAAATTTTTTAATTTAATTCTTAATGTGGTAAGATTTGACACGGTTTTTTCTGTGTGATATATTAAATGTAATACTAAAAAGGAAATGATGCATATGAAAATAATTGCAAGCGACTACGACGGAACACTCAACCACGGCGGAATTGACGATGCCAAAAGAAATGCTATCAAGCGTTGGCGCAGGGCGGGCAATCTTTTCGGGATTGTTAGCGGCAGAGGCGCGGATAGTCTGATTGAAGTTCCTAAAAGAAATGATTTTGAATATGATTTTCTTATTGCGTCAAACGGTGCCGTAATTCTCAATACCGACGGCACGGTTGCGTATGAATCACGCTGCGGTGGTGAGCTTGTATTGCCTCTTCTTGAATTCATATTAAGCCTTGGCTGCACATATGCAGACATTCACACGAATTTCAGCTGTGCAGTTGATCTTGATGATAACGAAAGTTTTGAAGGGGATTTCACGCTTGAAACGCTTCCTGATGTTCCGTGGTTCAATCAGATAAGCACCATTCTTCCGGATGATGAATCGGCAGCAAAGGTGACTGCGGCGGTCAGAGAGAAATTCAGCGGATATCTCAATCCTTTGCAGAACGGCAGATGTATTGATATTGTTTCTGCCGATATGAATAAAGCGAAGGGGCTGTATAAATTCCTTGAGCTTATCGGCGCGGAATATGATGATCTGATAACGGTCGGCGATAACATTAACGATACACATATGATAGCGGAGTTTCGTTCCTATGCGATGCAGAATGCAGTTCAGTCTATAAAGGATATTGCAGACTGCGAAATTCCGGGAATTACAGAGCTTATCGAGAGAGAACTTTGATATTTCAAGCAAGTCCTCCTGATAAAAATGCAGAACGGATACTGTATTTTTATCAGGAGGATTATGTTTTTTTATGGCAATTTAATGAATAATTATTCATATTTTGTTAATACCTATAAATTTTTCTATAATTTATAAAATATAGTGTATATGCAGAAAGCGTATAAATACCCGATTTTCACAGAAAGTTAACAATTGTTTGGTGAAAATGTGGAATTTTTATGAACAAAAAATCATAAAATTTTGATTTGTCAGTAAAATTTTTAGGTTAATCACGGTTTAAAGTGTGAGAAAAATCGGTTAAAACCCTTGATTTTCAAGGCTTTCAATGAGTTTGTTTATTTTGCCTAAAAGTTATTCACACTCAAAAAAACTTCTATTGACTTTGCTGAATGGTAGTGCTATTATGAGGGTGCGGAAAGGAAATGGAAGAAAAAACCTTCCGAAAAAAGAAGCGGAGGCGAAAGCCTATGATTGACATTATTTACGGCGGCGTGCTCGGATTGCTTGCGGCTCTCGCGTTTAATCGGATAGCGATTTTTCAAGTAAAGAAGCGAACCGATGAAAATGCAAAAATCGAAGCAATCGGAAACACTGCAACGGTGATTATCTGGATGTTGATTTCGGGAGTTCTTTTTGCGGCGGTTTTCGCAATAACGAGGGATGCGGCTCAAAGAATCGAAGCGATAGCTTATATCTCGGTTGCAATTTCAATCGGCGTTGTTGATCTCGACATCAAGAAAATTCCGAATTCCTCAGTTCTGGCTCTGCTGATTATCAGAACGGCAGCACTGATTTACGCGATAGCAACGGGTGTTCCGCTTAAGGAATCGCTGATTCCGTCGCTGGTCGGTCTTGCAGGAGGATTCATCCTTTATCAGCTTCCGATGTATTTCGGAATCCCGATAGGAACCGGCGATGTTAAATACAGCGCGGCTATCGGTTATTGCCTCGGTGCTTTCGGATATCTTCAGTCAGCGCTCATTATGGCAGTCGGACTTGCATTTTATCTGATTTATCTGGTGGCAACAAAGAAAGGCTCACTCAAAACGGCGGTTCCTATGGGACCCTACCTCTCGCTCGGCGTTGTGGTTACGGTTCTTTTCCCTATGTTCGGTGAGCTTTCAAAAACAGTATTCTCGGCACTTTTCTGAAACAGGCCATAAGCCCTTAAAAGGGTTAAAATAAAAAAGGAGGCATTGTTATGTTAAGAAAATGGTTCAAAGACGAAGAAGGTCAGGGAATGGTTGAGTACGGTCTCATCATCGGACTTATCGCAGTTGTCGTAATCGTCGCACTTGTTGCACTTGGACCGAAGGTTCGCACTATGTTTGATAAGGTCAATACTGAACTTGACAAAGCCGGTGCAGGCTCAGCAGCATCAGGCGGTACAGCAACCACATAATTCCTCTTATCCATCAGCAAATACGGCAAAAGCTTAACAGAATGAGGATTCCGAAAGAATCCCGATGAAAATGTAAAACACGAAGAAAAAATTTAAAAACACACATGAAGAAAAAACACACACTTTAAAACACACTTAAACACACACGAAGAAAAACACAAAAACGAAGAGAAAACAAATGAAATCCTGAAATTGAACGGAGGTAAAAATTATGTTAAGAAATTGGCTTAAAGACGAAGAAGGTCAGGGAATGGTTGAATACGGTCTTATTATCGGACTTATTGCAGTTGTAGTTATCGTTGCTCTCGTTGCTCTCGGCCCCAAGGTTCGCAGCATGTTTGATAAAGTCAACACCGAGCTCGACAAAGCCGGTGCAGGCTCAGCAGCATCAGGCGGCACTGCAGCATCAGGCACTTAATCCTTCCTCCTTTATATATTCCATCCAAATTAAAAACTGAGTAACCCGATGGGTAAGTTCGCTCGCTGAGCGAGCTTACCCATTTGTAATTAAAATGAATTCTGCGGAGGTGACGGTATAAATGAAAAAGCATTTAAGGCGTGAGGATGGGCAGTCGATGGTTGAATTTGCCTTGATTCTTCCGATATTTCTTCTGATTCTTTGCGGAATAATCGATTTCGGTTGGCTGTTCTATAATCAGCTTTCTCTCAATAACGCCTGCCGTGAGGGCGCAAGATACGCTGTTGTTAATACCGCAGAAGGCGCAAATACGCAGGCAATAATCGAACACATTGATAATACGACCACAACCGTTTTTGCCAACGACGGGGTGAACATAAATATTGAATACAGTTCTCCGGGCGACCCGACTCTGGGAGATGTTACCGTTTCGCTGGAGGCGGATATAACATTTTTCACTCCCGTGCTCAGTACGGTTCTGGGCAAGGAAAAAACGATAACCTCAACCGTCATTATGAAGGTTGAATCATAGAGAGGTTTGCACTATGAAAAAAATTTATCTGATAGCGGCAGTTATCGCACTTGCCGCAGGCGTTGCAACCTACTTTTTTGCAACGGAGCTTAAAACAAGCAAAATAGTAACGGGCGTTGATGAGGCAACCGTTGTTGTTGCGGTTCAGGATATTGAAAAAAACACTGTTCTTACGGATGCGATGTTTCAGGAAGTGAAGCTGCCCGTAACTGCCGTTTCCTACGGAACGGTTTGCAATATAAAGGATGTTATCGGATATATGTCAACCGATAAAATACTTGCCGGAGAACAGCTCATGGTAAGAAAAATCGCTCTTGTCGGCAATGAAAATTCCGACGGAAGGCTTTCTTATCAGCTCGAAAACGGAATGTATGCCTACACAATTTCATGCAATATTGAAAACGGAGTGGGCTATTTCATAAAAGAGGGCGACAGAATTAATGTTTACAGGGATTTTGATGACGGCTCAATGCCTTCCGCAGAACCTCTTCTTCAAAATGTTCCCGTAATCAAAATCGGAGACTATTCCGCAAATCTTCTTGAAGCATCGGGAACTGAAATAACAACCTATACAGTCCTCACTCTTGCTCTGACAAAGGAGCAGATTCCCAAAATGCTCGAGGTTGAAAATTCCGACGGCGAAATAGATACGGAATACAGAATTGTTCTTGTTTCTTATGCGGAGGGTCACGGAATTGCCGATGAAATTAATGCTGTTACGGTAACCGAAGAAAGAAGCGTTGTTCCCAAAACCAACTACGGCATGGGCGAAATTAAAAAAGAAACAACATCACAGATGAATTAAGTAGAGGAGTGTCATTATGGAAAAAATAAATCTGCTTGTGTTATCCGATGACCTTGATCTGCGAATAGAAATAAAAAATCTTATAAATGACGAAAGCTTTGCAATCAGCGGATATTCCGGCTTTACCCCCGAGGGGAAAACAAAGATAGTCAATAAATTTCCCGAGGTTGTTATGTGCGCTGTAAGAGGCGAGGTCCCCGATTCGGTGTTCAATTTTGTTCAGGATTTGCTGACTGCCGCAAGAGGAACAATCGTTATTCTTGCCAATGACAGAATATCCGTTGAGCTTGTCAATAAGGCGGCGCAGTACGGATTTCGCAAGGTTTTGCCGATAGACGGCATAAGCCGCGAAGAATTCTCGGAAAATGTGAACACGGTTTATAAGCTTGAGCAGCAGCGTGTGCTTGACACAAACGAAGGAAAAAAGGTTCGCTGCAAGGCTCTCGGCTTTTTCGGCGGAAAGGGCGGCACGGGAAAAACAACTCTTGCAATCGGCATTGCCGCGCAGCTTGCAAAGGCAGGAAAAAGAGTTATGCTTCTTGATCTTGACCTTCAATTTGGTGATGTTGCAATGGCGCTTGACCTTGATACGAAGAATTCCATTGTTGACCTCATACAGGACAGAGGCGGAATAACCATTGAAAACATCAACAGCTTCGCCGTTGAGCACAGCACAGGTCTGAGCGCTCTTTGTGCGCCGAAAAGCTCCGAGTATGCGGAGTTTGTAAATCCTGCGCATATTGAAAAAATAATAGATATCATGCGCCCTTATTATGAATACATAATAATCGACCTTCCTGCCGCGTTTAATGATACAACTATAGCGGCGTGCGAAAACTGCGAAGAGATTTTCCTCGTTTATAACAACGAAATGCTCTCGCTCAATAATGCCAAGGTCTGTTACTGCATTCTTGAGCAGCTTCATCAGAGAGAAAAGATAAGGTTTGTTATAAATAAAGCGGAAAAGGGACTTGTGAAGGTTGAGGATTTTGAAGAGATGTTTCAGATGAAGATGTTTGCAGCAATTCCTGCAGATTATTCGGCGGCGCGCCTGAGCATCAATAAGGGCATGGCAATAACGGTTGCCCAGCCGAAATCCGAAATTTCAAAATGCATAACCGAAATGGCGGATAAGATAATCGAAATCCATACCGGTGTTGCACGCATTGACGAAAAAAAGGATAACAGGAAATCGGGATTCAGGTTCGGCAAAAAATAAGCACTGTGAGGTGTCAGCATGGGACTTTTGGATAAAATAGACGGCCAGAAAAAATTGCAGCAGCAGGCTCCTCCCGAAACTGAGGAGATAACGGTAAATGCAATTGCCGAGGAAATAAAAGAAGATCCTTATCTTGAAGTAAAGCAGCGTATTCATTCGGCGATTATTGATGACATGAATAAAAGCGGAAAGATGATATCCGACCGTGAGGCAATGTTTAAAATCGTTGATGACAGGGTTAACGATGATGAATTTATGATTCCCCGAATCGACAGAGCCAAGGTAACAACCGAGCTTTTCAATGATATTATGGGCTACGGCCCGATTGAAGAATTGGTTCAGAATCCTGCCTACAGTGAAATCATGGTTAACGGACCGGATCAGATTTATGTTGAAGAAAAGGGCAAGCTCAAGCTCACGGATGTTAAATTCAGAGATGAAGAGCATCTGATGAATGTTATCAACAGGATTGTTTCAAGCATCGGAAGGCATGTTGACGAAGCAAGCCCGATGGTTGATGCCCGTCTTGCAGACGGCTCGCGTGTTAACGCAATCATTCCTCCGCTTTCGCTTGTCGGACCTGTTCTTACCATTCGAAAATTCGGCAAAAAGCCGATAACGGCGCAGCAGCTTCTGAAGTTCGGCTCGCTCACTCCCGACATGCTTCAGTTTCTTGAAGCCTGCGTTAAGGGAAAGCTGAATATAGTTGTTGCAGGCGGTACGGGCAGCGGCAAAACAACTCTGCTGAATGTTCTTTCGTCTTATATTCCCGAGGACGAAAGAATAGTTACCATCGAGGATGCTGCCGAGGTTCAGCTCAAGCAAAGGCATGTTATTACTCTTGAAGCAAGACCTGCAAACCTTGAAGGCAAGGGTGCGGTGTCAATCAGAAATCTTGTTAAAAATGCCCTTCGTATGCGACCCGACAGAATCATTGTCGGTGAGGTTCGTTCGGAAGAAACGCTTGATATGCTTCAGGCGATGAATACGGGTCACGACGGCTCACTCACAACAACCCACGCAAACTCACCGAGAGATACCGTTTCGAGGCTTGAAACAATGGTGCTGATGAGCGGCATGGAGCTTCCGCTGAAAGCTATAAGAGATCAGGTTTCATCCGCAATAGACCTTATTGTTCAACAGAGCCGTCTGCGTGACGGAACAAGAAAAATAACCTCAATAACCGAGGTTGTCGGCATGGAAGGCGATGTTGTGAGCATGCAGGATATTTTTGTTTATGAAACTGACGGCACGGTTGATACAACGGGCAAGTTTGTGGGAAAATTCCGCGCAACGGGCGTAAGACCCAACTGCATAGAAAAAATAAGAGGAAACGGAGTGACGGTGAAAAATGAATGGTTTACAGATTAGTATTATTATTCTTTCCGTTGCCTTCGGGCTTTTCGGCTTTTTCCTTTTTGTGAGCATTGCAGGTACGGTTACCGAGGGCAGAAGAAGCATTGAAAAAAGATTTGATAAAATTTCAAACAAAAAAAGCGGTCTGACTCTTCAAATTCAGGAAAAGAAGAAAAAACGCAAATCAGCTATCCTCAAACGCGCAACCGGCGAAAGCGGCAAACAGTCGGTTCAGAAAAAAAAGCTTATGGATACGGTTTTCAATGAGCTTATCCTTGCCGACATTATGATGAAGCCCGAAGAATTCTGCATGGTATGGTTTATTCTGGCGTTTGTGCCTGCGGGTCTTGCGGCGCTCTTTCAGTTGGGACTTATGCCGTCTGCAACTCTTGCGGCGGTCGGTGTTGTTCTGCCGATATTGTTTATAAAAATAAAAAAAGGCAGAAGAATAAAAGCGTTTGAGGCGCAACTTGGCGATACTCTTATAATGATGTGCAACGGTCTGCGTTCAGGCTTTTCGTTTCAGCAGGCGATGGAAAATGTGGCAACCGATATGCCTGCTCCGATAGGAATGGAATTCGGCAGAGTATGCAACGAAATCAAATACGGCGCAACTCTCGAGGATGCGCTCAATAATATGGCAGACAGGGTTAAGAGCCCCGACCTGATGCTGGTTGTTTCCGCGGTTCTTATTCAAAGAACAACGGGCGGCAATCTTTCGGAAATATTAACAACAATTTCGCACACGATAAGGGACAGAATCAAAATCAAGGGTGAAATCAGCTCCATAACGGCGCAGGGCAGAATGTCGGGCATGATAATCGGTGCGCTTCCGATAGTTATAGCTTTGGTGCTTATGGTTGTAAATCCCGATTATATGCAAACTTTTTTCACCACATCTGCAGGTAAAATAATGCTCATTGTTTCGGTTGTTATGGAAATCATAGGCTTTTTTGCAATAAGAAAGGTTGTTACAATAGAATATTGATTTTGGCGGAATATTGATACGGAGGTGAGCTTTTTGGAGATACTCGTTATAGCATATTCCTTTCTTGCGTTCATACTGGTTGTTTTGATTGCTTCTCCGTGGGGAAGAAAGAACGACCGTAAACAAAGCAGAATAGACAAAATAAAAAATTCGGTTACTCAGCCTGTTTTTCAGGAGCTTCAGCTTTCGTTTTATGAAAGATTTCTCGGAAAGGGAGTTAAAAAGGTTTCCGAAAAACTCAGCAGATTTGCTCCGAAAAAGAAGAATGCAAACAAAACGAAAACTCTTGAGGCAATAAGAAAACAGCTGCGATATGCAGGAATATTTATGGAGCCTTCGGACTTTCAGTTTATTAAATACGCGGTTCTGATAGGAGTTATGTTTCTCACTCTGATAATAGTAATGATTGTTGAAATGGAGCCGCTGATTATGCTGCTTGTGCTGGTGTGCGGACTTCTGCTCGGAGTTATGGGACCGACAATGTATCTCAGGTCAAGAGTTTCGAGCCACCAGACAGGCATAAGAAAACAGCTGCCCGATGCAATGGATCTTCTTTGCGTTTGTATTGAAGCAGGTCTGAGCTTTGATGCCGCGCTGCTTAAGGTTTCGCAGAAGCTTCAGGGTCCGTTTATTGACGAGCTTCTTATTGTTTACAGAGAAATCCAGATGGGCAGAACAAGAAGAGCAGCTCTTCAGAATCTTTGCGATGCAACAAATCTTGACGAGCTCAAAACATTTGCTTCGGCTCTTGTTCAGGCAGAGCAGCTCGGCATTCCCATTAACAATGTTATGAGAGCACAATCGGAACAGCTCAGAGTTGAAAGAAGCCAGCGTGCAAAAGAAAAGGGAATGAAAGCGTCAATAAAAATGCTTCTTCCCATGCTGTTGTTTATTTTCCCTGTTGTGTTTATCATTCTTATGGGGCCGACAGTACTGAATATTATAGAAACATTTTAATAAGAAAAGGGTGACGGTATGAAAAGCGTACTGATTAAAAAAAACGGAGAAGCTCTCACGGCGAATGCCGAAATTGCCGATTCGTTTTTCAGGCGTTTTATGGGATTGATGTTCAGAAAGTCCGTGCCTGATGATTATGCTCTTTGCATCATGCCCTGCAACCAGATTCATATGCTGAATATGTGTTTTGCGATAGATGCCGTTTATCTTGACGGCAGCGGCAAGGTTATAAAAATCGACGGTAATGTTGAACCGGGCAAAGTTTGCAAAGCAGTCAGAAATGCAAAAAGCGTGATTGAACTCAATGCCGGTGCGGCATCCGGATTCGGCATCCGCGAAGGTGACTTTCTTGAGATAGCGAGGGATTCTGAATGAAAAAAACAAAAGGCGAAGCTGCTGCAAATAAAAATCCGAAGCCTGCGCAGAAGGAAGAAAAAATCTCTGTCAATGACCCGACCGAAAAAATAAGGAGCAAGGACGGAGAGGGCAACGGGCTTTCTTTTAAAAAGATACTATATGGCTATGAGCCGAGCGAGGTTGAATCATATATAGAGGAGCTCAGCAAAACCTATGAGGCGGTTGCGCGCAATTATGAAATGAAGCTTTCCTCAATCAAGGAGGAGCTTGTTCTCTCAAACAGAGAAAGGGATTCGTACAGCGAAAAATACAGAGAGTGCATGGCAAATCTTGAGAAGCCATTAAAGATTAATGCAGAAGATAAGTTCGTTGGTGAAAGTGCGGCTGCAGAGTATGAAAAGATTATTGATGCACTTAACGACAGGCTTGAGAGAGCAGAGCTTGAAAATGATTATCTCAGAGAACAGAGCAGTAACAGCTCTGCAGTGCCTGATGAATATTCTGAAAAAATTGCATTTCTTGAAAACGAAAACAGAGAAATATCAGTCAAAGCAGAATCGGTAATGCGCAGAAATGAAGAGCTGCTTGATATTGAGCAAAAATATGAGGCTCTTTTTAATGAATATAATTCCGTAACGGTACAGCTTGAACATTTGAAGGCTGAAAAAGCTTCTGCCGAAAAACAGACGGCAGAGCTGAAAAAAGAGATTGAAGAAAAAACAGAATGCATAAGGAGCTTTTCTCTTGCAAATGATGAATTAAAGAGAAAACAGACCGAGCTTGAGACCGAAAACAGCATTCTGAGCCGATGTGCCGAAGAAAATGAAACCGAAATTGCGCGGCTTAAGGAAATCAACAAAACGCAGGCGCATGATTATGCCGATAAAATCAATTTGCTTGAAAGCGAACAGGCAAACAGCAGACTGGCAATCCAGAAAGAAATCAAGCTGCGTGATTATTATATCGGGCAGGCGCAGGCGACTCTTTCTGAGCTTTCGGAACAAATGGAAATTATCAGAAAAACATTTACTCCGCTTGAAAAGGAGTGAGGTTAATGTTTAAAAAAATCAAAGGTTTTATAAGGGCGGAGGACGGCGCGGCAATGGTTATTGCGGCGTTCAGTCTGATTGCGTTTCTTTCGGTTGTGTCCCTTGTAACTGACATGGGATTGAAATATCATCAGAAGAGCCTTCTGCAGAGTGCGATGGATTCGGCTGCTCTTGCGGCGGTAAGATATATGCCCGACGAAACAAAAGCAAAGCAGGTTGCCCTTGAATATGTTGAAAAAAACGGCTTTTCAACAGAAAATGTTGTTGTTGAATTTCCGAGTGACGAAATAGTCAGGGTTTCGGATTCCAGAAAAGGAAAAACAATTTTTGCAAGTCTGTTTGATGTTGATTCTGTTCAGATTAATGCAAAGGCAGCGGCGAAGTTTGTTGACAAACAGATGGCGGTTAACTTTGATTATCTTATGTTTTACGGTGATAATTCACAGTTTAATCTCGGCGGTCATTATAACATCGGCGGCAGCATTTTCGGTAACGGAAATGTCAATGCAGACGGCGGCAGCGGCAGCAGCGTGTCGGGAACGGTTTTTTCGGCTCATACTGCAATCCATAATCAATACAGCGTAACTGTCGGCGGAGTTGCGAGCAATGTTTCAAGTCAGCCGATGCCCGATTTTGACGAAATGATTATGTCGGTTGTTCCTTCTGTAAGCGAGGAAATGTTTAATAAGTCCTACAGCCATATAAGCGGAAGTGCTTTGTATATCAACAAATATGCAGCGGATACAACAATAAATTCCGTTATTACAATTAACGGCAGCACATATTGTCCCGGAAATCTTGCAACGGGTTACGGCTCGGAGCTTATGACAATTTACGGCGACCTTTATGTTGCGGGAAATTTCAAGCCCCAGTGCCCCGTTTATGTTACGGGCAATGTTTATTGCGGAGGAGACCTTGAAACCGCATGGGGAAAAGACCTAAAGGTAGGCAAGAATCTTTATGTTGAAGGCAACAGCTCTCTTCAGGGAAACACAAGCGTCTACGGCGAATATTTCCATACGGGAGAAAATCTTACCAGAGGTTCAACATATACACTCCTGTGCGACTGTGAAACATATGTCGGTGGAAATATAAGGCTTGACGGTGCCTCAACCTTTAACGCTCCCGTTTATTGCATGGGTGAATTTGTGAAAGGCGGCAGCACTGCAATGACGGCGAGAGGCAATGTTTATGCCTACGAAAGCATAAATTGGCAAAGCGGCGGCACAACCGTAAACGGTGATATTTTTGTTTACGGCAACAGCCTTTCTTCAAATGATGAAGCGGCAAATATCTGCGGTCCGATGACTCTCAACGGCGACCTTTACAACAGGAAAGGCGTTCTCAATCTGTCGGGGCAAGGTACATATATGATAAAAGGCGTCATATACAGCGGAGGCGAAATATCAACCAATCAGGGCTCAAGCGGAATTATCCTCAGCGGCTGCATGATAGCCGAAGGCGATATCAGCATTGGCGGCAGTACGCATACATATAATGAAAGCGGAGCAACTCTTTCACTCTATTCAAGAGAGGGTGACATAACTCTCTATTCACAGCAGGGCGGCTTTGATTTATGGGGAATAGTTTATGCGCCCAACGGTGATGTTGCTCTTGCGTCGGGTGATTTTGACATTCACGGCAGCATCATCGGAAACACGATAACCTGTAACCCCGGCGGACTTGATATGTCATATAATGACAGAGAGCTTCCGTATTCCAAAGGAGTCAAAACTGCGGTTCTTATTGAATGACGGCAAAATATGAAAAACAAATGGCGGCTTGCTTGCAAGCCGCTGTTTATTTTTGCTAGAATTCTTTTTTAAAAGCTTTTGAGTACGGTTTATAGGACACATTATGCGCGATAATGTAGTCACAACAACGAAAGAGGTGCAAAAAATGTATTGTTACAATATCTGCAGCAGTAAAAAAATAATTCATCTGAATGACTGCCGATATATCACAAATTCAACAAAGCACAGATTCGGTCATTTTTACAGTCTTGAAGACGCTTTGAGAAAAGGTTACAGACCCTGCCGCCATTGCTTTACGCTTATCAGGCGTTTTGCTGAGGATGAAGAAAGAATAAGCAACTGTTGCTTAAGATATAACTACATTCTTTCATGTAACAGAGATTCCGTTGAAATAACAACAGGTAAGGGTCAATGGAAAATTGTTCAGGCACAGCACAGCCAGAGAGTTGAACTTTACCACAAAAACACAGAAGTAAGGGACCGCGACCACTGCAGCAGAATAGAGGGTTATCACAATCAGAAAGTCGCTGAATTTGAACTTGTGGACTACATTCATTACATAGCAAGGCATGACGGATCAAATCAAAAACCTTCCAAAGGCACAAAGAAATACAGAAATATGCAGAAAAGGCTTGCAGCTCAGGCAAGACGCAATTCAATCAATAATGTAATCAGTCTTATTGACAGTTTGCATACGGGAATTGCAATTTAAGGAAAAATAAATGGAAAATACTTTTATTACAATTACAGGTGTGAGAAATTGTTACGGTAATATCCGTCACATATTGCCATATTTACTATAACCAATACGGCGAAATGGCGGGATATATACCGCAGACAGAGTATTTTATCTGGATAAAAGCGGAAAAGTTGTCGGTACGATCGGACAATAGCAGTTTAAATAAGCCTCACTGTAATTACAGTTGAAATTTTGTTTCAAAACTTTCAAATTAATCAAAAAATTAACATTAATAAACCCCGAATGGATTGCAACAATAATAAGGCAAACGCAAATTGAATTTGAAGGGGTGTAAACGAAATGTCAAAGAATAATTCAGTTGTTCCTCAGGCAAGAGCTGCTCTTGACCAGTTCAAGATGGAGGCTGCAAGAGAAGTTGGTGTTAACCTTAAGCAGGGCTACAACGGCGACCTCACTTCCAAGGAAGCAGGTAGCGTCGGCGGTCAGATGGTTAAGAACATCTGTCCCGTACGAACTATGAAATTTACCCGCAATTACCGTTGGCTTGACGGTCACAGCAAGGTGATTACATACGAAGTGGCTCTTGCGGTATAAGCCTTATATATCAACGGATTTGACAATTTATTAAGGGAGGAATTATCAATGACAAATCAAATTAAAACCTGTGAATTCAACATCGACACCGCCTGCGTTGAAGTAAAATTAACCGACGGTTCTATGGTGTCAATTGACTGCATTGCTGTTGAAAACGAATATGCAAACAATATGTACGAAACATCCGAACTTGATTATCTCATCTACAACGAGCCGATGAGCTATGTCAGATTACTGCTCAGCGGTAAGGTGGAAGATTATTTGCGAAATAATACGGATTACACTCCGTTATCCAACCTTAGATAAAAGATAAAAGCCGAGTCTCTCAATTTGAGAGATTCGGCTTTTTGTAGAAATAGTATGTAAGTACATATCCATTAATACGAAAGATTAAATAATTCTATAATGCTTTTGCTATACAAATTCATAGAGTTTTCAACTTTGTTTTTTATCAAAGAATTAATCTGGTTCGTTGTTATTTATAATGTTGTTTTTAATAGCTTCGTTACCGCTGATATACCCAATTTAGTTTATGGAATGTGATAAAGTTTTGTTGTCATGTATAACAATATCAAACAAGAAATAATATATGATTATTTCTATATGAGGATTGAACTATAATCGAAAAAGAGATTTAGTGTTTATGTTATAGTCATATCATTTAAACGATTATTTATTTTTTAAGATTTTTTAGAAATTGACAATAAAACAAACAGAACAACAAAAAGTTGCAAAAATCGTGCATTTGTGCAACATTGTTATAAAAATGTAATACAAATGCTTGACAAAATGTTTTTTGTTTGTTATAATCTAATCACAAATTAGAAAGGATGTGATATATGGAGCGTTAGGTGTTGTTAATAATTGAAGGTTATGTTTAAAAATGTGTTAGAAATGTTATTATTGAAAAGTTCAAAAATTTAATAAAAGTAATTGTTTAGAAGAATTATATTAAATGTGTTTTAAAAGATAGTTAAATTAAGATTTGAATACTTTTTACAAATAGGAAACTATAAACTTTATAAAATGGATTATAAGATAATTAATGAGTGTTTTTGATAAGCAAGAAAAATAGACAAGAAGAATTATAAAAACACTTAACCTTCAAAATTTCTACATAGTATTTTATTTAATGGACATAAAAGAATGGAGTGATAGTAGGTGGCGACAATATCAGCTCGTATAGATGAACAGCTGAAAAATGAAGCGGAACAAATTGCTGAATCAATTGGGCTCTCGTTAAGCACTGTAATAAATATATTTCTAAAGCGATTTACAGCAGAAAGAGGATTCCCTTTTAATGTAATTGATCCGACAGCAGACTTTAAAACACCTTTGTTTAATTTGAATGATTTAGACCAAACAGTCAATCGTGCTATTTCCAAGCCTGGTTTAAAGAATCCTGCTAAACACATTACTTTTATTGATCCGACAACAAACGAACTTACTACAAAAATGACAGGAGATGAATAATCATCTATGAAAAACAAACTTTTAGTTATTGCGGGACCTAATGGTTCTGGTAAAAGTACAGTAACTTCAGAACTTGATTTAAGCGATTTTTATTATGTTAATGCCGATATAATCGAGAAAGAATTGAAAAATGTGATTGAAGGTTTTTCAAGCCTTGATGCCGCAAAAAATGCAGAAGAAACCTTAAACAGTTTGCTTTCTCATAATGAAAACATTGCATTTGAAACGGTATTGTCTACCGATAGAAAAATCAAGTTTATGAAAAATGCCAAAGCGAACGGGTATAGTGTTGCTTGTATATATATATTAACCCATAACCCCGGTGTTAATATTGAACGAGTAAAACAACGGGTAGAAATGGGGGGACACCCCGTTAGCGAAGAAAAAATTATCTCCAGATATTTCAGATGTTTAAAACTATTACCCTGCATTTTCAATATATGCGATGAAGTTCATGTGTATGATAATTCTACCGATAGAAATTCGGGTAATGCCAAAAGAATTATTTCATTTGTGCAGGGTGGTTTTGAAATTTATCCTAACGAAATATGGAGTCTTGAAAAGATTAGAAGTCTTCTTTCGGGAACATATGGCGAAAAATATCTTGGACATATTTATACATCTTAAAAAATGGGCTGTTTTCACTAAAAAGTGAAACAGCCCATTTTTGATAGTGAAAACATATTAGGCTATAAAAGTTACCAATAAGAGAAATCTCCACATTACGACAGAACAATAAATTCCGTTGACAAAAAGTCTGTAAGTTATTCATTTGTATAAATAAAAAAGATATTTTATTTTATCTTTTATTTCTGTTTGTGTGGTGATAATTTTAGGGGTAAATCATTTCCGTCTCTTTTTAGTTTTCCCTCTCTGACTGTACGGACTTTTCATATGCTTTGATTTTTTGAGGATGTTGATTTGTGTTACAAGCTCCTCTTTTGTGAGTGAGTCGTAGTCGATGCCGAGGGAGTTGAGATACATTCTGATCTTCTTTTCTTCGTCGCTGCCTTCAAAACTCAACGCATCCTGCAATTGCTTTTGTGCATCTGCCGCAGGTGAAACTGTGTCCGCTGTTGTTCTGTCGGTTTTGTGGTTTTCACGAATTGTGCTGATAATTCGGTCAAGGTCTTTATGTATCACATAGCTGAAATATTCATCTTCATCAACCTGTGCAAGTTCCAATGTTCTGACGTACAAATCGTTTTCGTCAGAGCATTTCTCCATAGCCGCATTTCGCACAACGCCGAGAACAGCATTCAAATCGTTGATTCTCATATCAGCGATTCGGTCAACATAGATTTCAATATCGGTCAGAAATCTTCTGAAATCCTCGTGCGTTGCAATTTCGCAAAGCAGCCTTGTGTTAATCTTACCGCTTTCAAGTAAATCAATCATATCATCACTCAGATGTAGATTGTTTATGTCTGCATTAGGGTGATTTTTTTGTTCAGTCAGACCGAGCAGATAATCTGTTGAAACACCGTAGAAATTTGCAAGAGTCACAAGATTGAACGGACTCATATCCTTGTATTCTTCGGTTTCATATTTGCCGAGTGCGGATTTTGAGATTCCTGTTTTCTCAGCAAGCTGTTCGAGAGTCAGTTTTTGTTCCGTTCTTAAATCTTTTAATCGTTCTTGTATGGTTAGTTTTAAATACATATCATCACTCCTTTATCTCAATTATATAGCATTTGCTGTCCGTTTTGTGGTACTTTGTGTCGATTTTTCGGTAAATTTATAGTTATTGAATGAAAAAACTGCCCTCACAAGGAGAGCAGTTGAATGTTTGATTTTTATTCATTTATAGTTTGTTGTTTTTCTTTCAGCATTTTATTGAGTTTTTTTGTATTTCTCTTTATTACGGAATAAATAACTGCCCAGATTGCCAGATAGCCCACAACAAAAATACCCGAAAAAACGAGAACGGGGATCCAACCCCAATCAAGCCAATCGTTGAGAAGATAAGTGGCTAAATAGCTGACATATAGGACTGCGCCGTGAATCAGAATTGCAATCATCAGAGGCAACCGTTCAATTTGATAGACAGCATTCATACCACCTGCAACAAAAGCAAGGAGAGTTATTGAAAATATGCCGCTGCATACCTGATTTACACTCAGCGTTTCAACAGCACCCTTATAATGTAAAATCAGATATAAAACCGCCAGAATGATTGGACCGAAACCGCAGGCTGTTAAACCTCGGCGAAAAAATTCCGAAACAAACCTTTTCATATTCATTCATACCTCCTTCTTATCTGTGAAAAACAACGTCTTGAAACATATTCACGGTAACCGCATTGAAACACGGCATCAACACCGCCGTTGAACGCAGCATCAAACCGCAGAATACGGTGTTCGTTGGCAAGGGTGGATTTGTTGATACGGATAAAATAGGAAGGCAAAACATCCTCTAAATCACGGAGTCTGTCTTGAATGCGATATTGGTTCCCGTTCACATCAATTGCAATTACTTTTCTGTCAAGAACGGTAATGCACTCTATTTCCTGAAATGTTAATTTACGCATTTCATCGTCCTTGTGCCCCATAATACTGTCCGTACCTGAATAGCTGCAGACAAGGTTTTCTATCTGCTGTGTCAGAGAAGAAGGCTCATGAACGATGGCAATTATCTCTTCATCTGCATTTTTGTCGATAATCAGTTTATATTTCATCGCATCAAATCCTTACTGTTTTTTCATTTGCTTAAGGAAAAAGAACACGGCAACCGCTGTTATAGTTATACAGTATATAATTATCGGAAGAATGTGTGAAAACGCAAGCTCAGAGTTTCCTCCGAACAATGCTTTTTCTGCTTCTGCTGCGCGAAAGAACGGCAACGCATTAGCGAGCTTTTCAAAAAAGCCACCGACAAGCTTCAAATCAAACCACACACCCGAAAGCCATGCGGAGAGATTGGTAAGCAATGCACCGCAAATGCCGCCGACCTGCTTGACTCCGAAAATACTGCCGCACAAAAGTCCCAATGCAATATTGAATACGGCCATTGGAATTATGCCGATAACGGCATATATAATGTTTGCGCTCACAGTCAATCCCAAAGGAATCGCAAACAGATAGCATATGACCGTCTGGGCGAGTGCAATCGGCAAAAGAGGAAGCATATAACCTATGATAAATTCAAATCCCTTAAGCGGTGTTGTATATAATCTCTGCAAAAAAGCGCTTTCACGATCTTTGGCAACCAGCGTTGCGGAGAAAAGCGTCATAAATGACAGACCGAATACGGTAATACCCGGAGTAAGGGTATCAATTTCAAACAAGCTTACGGGAATGTTCCTTTGCAATGCACTCAGAAGCACCAGCAATACTAAAGGGAATCCTAGACCGAAGCCGAGATTGAGAGGGTCACGCAAAATCTCTTTTGCGTTTCTTTTTGCAAAAGTCAGCATTCTCATACCGCGCCCTCCTTTACGATTGAAACGAAGGCTGCTTCAAAATCGTTTGTGCCTGCTTTTTGTTTCAATTCTTCTGCCGTTCCCACCGCAAGAAGCTTACCATCTTTCATAATGCCGATGCGGTCCGAAAGAGCTTCCGCTTCTTCCATATAGTGCGTTGTCAGGATAACAGTAGCTTTACCTTTCAGAGAGCGAATCACATCCCAAAGCTCGTGCCGTGCAATAACGTCAAGACCGAGAGTCGGCTCATCAAGAAAAAGTATTTTCGGTTCGCTGATAAGTGCCATTGCAATACTGACACGCCGCTGCCAACCGCCCGACAACTTGCCTGCTTTTCTCTTCAGAACAGAATCAAGAGCAAATTGCCCGCAAAGTTCCTCAATTCTTTTCTTTGTTTTCTCTCTGGGGAAACTATAAATTCCACAGATTAGCTCCAAATTTTCTTTTACGGAAAGATTCGGTGCAACTGCGGTTTCCTGAGGGGAAACGCCGATTAATTGCTTCACCTGTTCAGATTGCGTTGTTATGCTGTATCCGCCTACAAACGCATCACCGTTGGATGGCTTTGTCAGGCAGGTTAACATTTTTATTGTTGTGGTTTTTCCCGCACCGTTAACACCCAACAGCGAAAACAGTTCACCTTGCCGTATTTCTAAATTGAGCTTGTTTACAGCAGTCAGATTTTTGTAGTGCTTTACGAGCTCAACTGTTTTTATCTCTTGCATTTATGTTATCCTCCTTTTTGTTTGCAGTACCATCATAGCAAATATAAAAGAAGAAATGCTGAGTTTTGTCTGTTCGGTCATTTTTGGTGTCTAATCGGTTATAAAATGCTTTCACGCCCCGTTATTATATAATATCCTTCTTGAATCGCAGAAAATGTTGCAACTGCACATACCACCGTGGCACTGTGTTTCAAATCAATAAAATGTTGTGTCATAGGTAACAAAAACAAGAACAGTCCTGTAACCTTGTTTGCGACTGTATGATACGATATCAACTTTTTCGTGCGAACAAAGCCCAATATAATGTTGCCTGCTTTAATGATTAATATGATAACAATCCATATCCATAACCATTTAGTAATATGAATCACCGGAAACAATTTAAATAATGATACAGCTATAAATATTAAGTCAGAAACAGTATCAAATTTTGCTCCGAATTCGCTTATGCTGTTTGTCTTTCTTGCAACAGTTCCGTCTATCATATCAGTAAATCCGCAAATAAGATATGTAATATAAAACTCCGCGGAAAACACAGGAAAGAATATCATCAAAATACTGCAAAAAATTCGGCAACCTGTGATTATGTTTGCAATCTGTTTTTTCATATATTTCCCTCAAAACATTTTTAAATCCAGCTGATTATACCATATTAACACCATAATTTTCAATCCGACTACATGCTCTTGTTACTCTAAAAGTGGCAAGAGTTTTTGTTTTTCCATCCTCTTGGAAATACGGGAAACGGTGAAATTTTTCGCTAAAATGTAGTCAACGGGTAACGGAACAATACAATTGAATGACCGTCCGACGAGAACAAACCGCCATGACCTCTCAAAAAAGAGAGCGAGCGCAGCCGAAAGGCTGACGGCACAGCGCCCATAGAGATATGAGGAATGCCTGTCGGAACTCAAATTTCGGGCAGAACGGCGATTAATTTATGAAAGGATGTGAAATCAGCGAATTAATTAACGATTTTGTGTGGAAATCAATACAGAACAGCGATACGCCCAAAAGCGAACACGGTTCACGGAAAAGCGTGACAATTCACCAAACGGCAAACAAACACACAAAACAACGAATATGAACAGCGCCTATATTGAACGGTGCATCACAAATAAAAACTGAAAGGTGGTGATTTAATGGATATACGAAATGAACTCAAATCCTACATAGTCAAAGAAGGAATGACAATGCGTGAACTCGTTGATATGCTTTCGTTTGAATACGGCTGGAGCGACAGCGTACCGAACTTTTCGGGCAAACTCAGCCGAGGCTCTCTGCGGTATTCCGAAGCAGTTGAAATGGCTGATGTTATGGGATATGATATTGTGTGGGTGAAAAGAAAATAATGTTGTTTTACATATATGTGTATGATATAATTATCTCAATAAATTATTTCAAAAGAGAGCTATTATGGAATTTAATGAAAAATTACAAGAACTGCGAAAGCACAAGGGTCTGACTCAGGAAGAACTTGCAGAGTTGCTTTTTGTTTCGCGTACCGCAGTTTCAAAATGGGAATCTGGCAGAGGTTACCCCAATATAGATTCACTCAAAGCCATTGCGAGATTTTTCGGAGTAACAATTGATGAACTTCTGTCAGGCGACGAGTTGATGACAATCGCAGAAAAAGATACTGAACAAAAAGAAAATCATATCCGTGATTTGGTGTTCGGTTTGCTTGATATAAGCGTTGCGGTTTTCTTCTTTCTGCCGTTATTCGGACAAAAAGTTAACGGGATAATACAGGAAGTTTCGCTTTTATCCCTTACCGGAATCGCATCATATCTGCGAATCGCTTATTTTGTCGTTGCGATCGGTATTGCAGTATTCGGAATTCTTACACTCGCTCTGCAAAAATGTCAGCAACTGTTCTGGGTCAGAAACAAGAACAGAATATCATTGATACTCAATGCAGTCGGAGTTACTCTGTTTATCATCAGCACACAGCCGTATGCGGCAATTCTGCTGTTTGTATTTCTTGTAATAAAGGGTCTTATGCTCATAAAAAGCCGATGATACGAAGCGTGTCAGCGTTGTGACGCCTCGTTTCTTGCGTATATTCACACTTGCCTTTAATATTTAATCAGGCGGAAGCCGAATACAGAAAAAGGCAGGTTTAAAAAATGAAAAAGAAAAATCGAAGATACTTGTATTTATCGGTATCTATGCTTTCGGCGTTTGTTTTGTGGACAGTTGCCGTTCAGTTTGTTGAT
This sequence comes from Acutalibacteraceae bacterium, assembly GCA_045539875.1. GTDB lineage: Bacteria > Bacillota > Clostridia > Oscillospirales > Acutalibacteraceae > CAG-177. The sequence goes on along the minus strand of JAZQGF010000039.1, from coordinate 1,314 downwards.
GTCAGAACAATCGGACCAAACGGTTCAAGTGTCGGTTTTGCAACAATCAACGGATTTGTTCATAAGCTTACGGGCGTTCATATGTCGCTTTATAACGTCACCGATTGGCTCTGTCTTGTACCGATTTTTGTGGCAATGGGATTCGCATTATTTGGATTTGCACAATGGATAAAAAGAAAGCATCTGAGTAAAGTTGATTACAGCATCTTTGTTCTCGGCGGATTCTATATTGTCGTAATGGCAGTATATGTCCTTTTTGAAATGATAACGGTAAATTACAGACCCGTACTCATTAACGGAATCCTTGAGAAATCCTATCCTTCGTCAACAACTCTGATTGTAATGTGCGTTATGCCAACTGCAATAATGCAGTTTAACAGCAGAATAAAAAACACAGTACTCAAAAAAACAATGTCATTTTTAATTACCGCATTTATAGTTTTTATGGTTATCGGGCGACTTGTTTCGGGAGTTCATTGGCTTACAGATATTATCGGAGGTGCTTTGCTCAGCGCAGGTCTTGTAACATTGTACCGATATGCAATAAGTTTGAATTTGAAAGGATTAAAATAAATGGATAACTTAACAATACGATTGGAAACAGAAAAAAGATTATAGAGCCGTTGAAGAACTTACCCGTGAGGCATTCTGGAATGTATATAAACCCGGTGCACTCGACGGCAGAAAGTGGATTTATATTCCGAGCACCGCCGCCGACTGTTGCGAAAACACTGACGCAGTAGAGGCTTTTGACGCAACGTTTCCGCCAAAAGGAAAGAAATGGATGCCGAGTCAGGAAGAATTTTATATTTACAGCCACTCTTCGGTGGTAAGATGATTGTCCTTTTTTATTTCAACAAATAAGAAATTTTCGAACATCAATCCATATTTTTTCAAAAGGGTATTGACTCTCACGCCCCGTCATAGTGTATGCTCTTGTTGTGAGGTGATAAAATTGAAAATGCAGATTAAAGAATTTGCCGATTTTACGGGTGTAAGTGTGCGCACACTGCATTATTACGATGAAATATGATTGTTAATGCCAGCCTTTGTTGACAAAACTACAGGCTATCGCTTTTATGACGAAAAATCTTTTCTTCGTATGCAAGAGATTCTCTTTTACCGTGAACTTGACTTTTCCTTAAAGCGCATTGAAGAGATTTTGTTATCCCCGAATTATGACAAAAGCAAGGCACTGAACGAGCAAAAACAACTTCTCACACTCAAAAAAGAGCGGTTAGAGCGGTTAATTTCTGCTATTGACGGTGCCGTGAAAGGAGAAAATGTTATGACAGCATTCGATAACAGCGAATT
>JAZQGF010000038.1:0-1633 GCA_045539875.1 Acutalibacteraceae bacterium | reverse complement strand
AACTCCGGCGAGTTCCGCCACCTTTCGACAACCGCCGCCGTCGCCACCGGTGCCATCACCCCTCAACCTACCTACCATTGTGATCTGCAGACTTTTCTCTATCTCCCCATACCTTCCTTTTCCTTTTTCCTCCTCCTTGATTTTTCCAGATTTCCGGCCCCCACCCCCACCGCGCCGCCGCCGTCGCACCGCCGCCGCCGCCACCACCTCTTTCTCAGCTTCATTTTGGTTGTAATTTTACCCTCTTTCCATTTATACCTTTATTTATGTCTTATACTAACCCTAATGATGTTTTTATTAAGTCTTTATTATTATTAAAAAAATTAATATTATTATCCTTATTTTTAGTATTATTATTACAAGAATTTCTATAATTATTGTATCCTTATTTATAACATAATTTTTAGAATAAAATAAGAAGGTTGTAGGGTTAGACCTAATAACAATTAGGGTTTCATTTTATAGGTTCGGATCCAAGTCCTTCCCGGGAAAAAGTCTTAGGAAACGTGCTACAAGCCCGGAGCTCGTTTGGTAAGGATGTGGCCTAGACCATTATGTGATATTCCTTGTGTTTTGATCTCCTAAGTTATCATGTGTTTCAAACATGCCTAAATCCCATGTGTTATATATGTCTCATATGTCTTAAGTGAATAGTAGTATATCATGTATCCTTTCATACTATTATTCTTATATAACACAGCTTGGGATGAAAAGATGTTTTATGATATGAATATCTGCAATTATGTATGGTGATATTGTTGTGTTATAATATGGCCTTCTAGGGCATGCATGTTAGGGTACAAGAGACCTTTGAATAAGATACAAATAAGATACTGACATTTTAAAAAGACTATTGAGCCGGTCCTAAGGCCGATCCACCGGCATAATATGTGGTCAGGTGCGTTCTGCCCTGTGCTTAGTCCCGCTCCACCGGTAAGAATAGTGGTCAGGGTTTCCTGCCCTGTGTTAAGTGCCGTTTCACCGGCCATTAGTGGGGATCCGAGCTCAATAAACCATCCTATGTGTTTTAATAAAATTCTGAGAAGATATTATATAATTACAGTGAAACACCATGAGAGTCGGGGCCAGGCCGACCCACCGGCATAATATGTGGTCAGGAGCGTTTCGCCCTGTGTAGTTCCGCTCCACCGGTAAAAATAGTGGTCAGGAGCGTTCTGCCCTGTCTTAGTACCGATCCACCGGCACAAATAGTGGGGTCTCCGTACTCACATGGAGTAATAAAGATTTGTTGTGAAAAGGTTAATAATAACAGAGTTCTAATGATAAGTCCCATGTAATCATGATTGACCTTTACATTTTATATCCTTGTATATTATCTCGGTGATCATGTCATGCTGCATGCTTATGTGTTGGTCTTAGCCACATTGTTACCTTACTCAGTACGTAGCGTACTGACCACCCGTTTCATGGGTGCTGCTCATTCCCACGAGCAGAAGACCCACCTGAGCTTGTGCAGGTAGGAGATGAAGTCTTCGATGCTTATGATACATACGAGGCATCGGAAGAGACTGAGAGTGTTGAGCCCTGAGTTAGGGCTAGAGTCCGAGAGAATCTGGCCGGATTCTAAATTATGCTACTTTATGTCTATGTATTGTTATATTTCTAAATCGTA
>JAZQGF010000037.1:0-2704 GCA_045539875.1 Acutalibacteraceae bacterium | reverse complement strand
CCTCAAATCCGCAACTAAGCTCTTCAGCGTCCTTCTTGCGTCTAAACGTCCTCTCATCACTGAATTAGCAGATAAATTGAGGCTGAAATACCCACTTCTGCCCACAATATCCCCTTGCCCCACTATGCGACTTGAGGCAATACGCAGTATCATACCCATAAGTTGTAGGCGTTATCCAAAATCAGTCTGAAAAATATCTGCGTAAGCATTATTACAGGTATAGATATTCAGCACATACCGCCTTGATGTTCTGATCCACTTGGCTGGTACAGAGACAAACCTGAAGACAAACGCTTTTATGCGACTTGTTGCATTGAGTCCGAACCTCTTTACGTCAAGTCTGTGGATAATGGCCTTGTAGAAATTACGGATAAGTGCCGTAAGAAGAAGGAACACAGTGTTCTCTGCCATGAAGGATTTGGGCAATCTGTCCCACCCGAAACCATTGTTCATATCATCGAAGATACGTTCCTTTCCTCCACGAAGGTTATAGAACTCGACAATTTCTCTTGTGGAAGATTCATAGTCGTTAGTCAGGATACAACGGTATGTGTATTCTCCTTCCCAAAGATCCAGCACACCGTCCATCCGTTTCTGTCTTTGAATCACAAGTCGGTATGCTTTACCCTTCCACTTCTCAACAAGAATAGAGTTCAATTCGAACTCAATGCCATTGATTTCCTCAGTCTTCCAGCCTCTAAGAGCAAAGATGTCATTGTAGAGCGAACTGCAGCGGTTTGCGCGGATATAGAAGGATTTGCTGTGTTTCTCTATTTCCTCCACGATTTCCTCGGAACATGATCCACAATCAGCTCTGAAACGATTGATTGTAAGTCCGTTCTGCTCAAATCTCTCAAAGAATCTCTTCAGCGTGTCCTTCTGATGAAAACGAACGTTGGTGTTACCATCGCTATTCTCAATGCCAACAATCAAGTCGTCAATAACCGCCACGCCAGGGCGATAACCAAGGAACTTCTTGTATGTAGGCTTTGCATCATACTTCTCAGTCTCTATGAACTGATGGTCGAAATCAACATCATACATCTCGCCCTCTTTCAGTTGGCCGGATGCAAACATACAATTGAGCAGTAAGGTATTGAGTGTGTCAGCCGTGTTGAAATCGTAGTTCTTACCCGTATCTGATGTGTATGAGATGTTTCCTTGCGTCAGTTCCTTTATCGCTCTGAGGATAGTATCAGAACTACAAGTACGAAGTGTCGGATGGAGCGAGAGATGGTTCATCAAATGAGTAGTGACATCCTCAATGCATGAGCCACCACAGAAGTAGATACTCATGAGGGAACGGACGATTTCACTGTACTGATAACCGAACGAGCTACACCTTAGACCGAGTGTCGAGTCGATTACAGATGACAATGTGGAGTCAAATTGCTCCATGATTGAAAATATTCCTCCAAAAGGAGTGAGCTTCTCGGATTTTATTTGTATTTTTGCCATGCCTGATGAGGTTTTGTTTGATTATTTTTTTGCAACACTAAGTTAAGTGAATCCTCTGACATGGCAAAATCCTGAGCAACTTTTTGTTGCTCAGGTACTTAAAAAAAATATTTTATAATAGTGTTGCGGAATTAAGGGACAATAAATGAAAAATATTTTATTTGTAGTTTTTATTTCAATGATATTTTTATTTGTTTGCTGTAACACAACAACGAATAAAAACATAATTGAAACAGAAATTTCTGATTTTGACAAAATTTTAGATAGTTTTCAAGTAAATGGTTCAATTCTAATTTATGATAACGACAAGAATACTTTTTACTCAAATGACTTTGATTGGGCTAAAAACGGAAAATTACCTGCATCAACATTCAAAATTCCAAATTCTATAATTGCTGTTGAATTAGGCATTATTGAAAATGATACAACTATTTTAAAATGGAATGGCGAGCAGAGAAAAATGGATATTTGGGAAAAAGATTTATCATTTAAAGATGCTTTTAGAATTTCCTGTGTTCCTTGCTATCAGGAAATTGCAAGGAAAATCGGAACAATTAAAATGAAAGAATATTTAGAAAAATTTGAGTATAAAAATATGATTTTTGACAGTTTAACGATTGACAATTTTTGGCTTGAAGGAAATTCAAAAATATCTCAAAAACAACAAATCGACTTTTTAAGGAAATTCTATTTTTCAAAATTTCCAATTTCTGATAGGACAATAAAGATTGTCAAAAATATTATGGAAATTGAGCGAACTGAAAATTACATTTTAAGCGGTAAGACTGGATTAAGTTCGATAGAAGAAAAATATAATGGTTGGTTTGTTGGTTATGTTGAAACAAAATCTAATGTTTATTTTTTTGCAACAAATGTAATTCCGACAGACGGATTGAATGTTGATGATTTTATTTCATCGAGAATTAATGTAACAAAAAATGCGTTAAAGCAAATGAATATAATGAAATGATAAATGCCACTAACATATGGTAGCCGATAATTGCCGGCTTTCGTGCCAACTTGATACTTTGGTGCTTTTAACGAACCGAAGTGCTAAATTGATACGAAAGTGCTGTAAATCCGGCAACTACGGCTACCATTTTTCGTTATGCGGCAGCTTAAAAGACGACACCAAACCAGAAAAATCATCTTGACAACCACCCGACTTTGAACTACGAAGGATGAAATTTTTCAGGGACAACTTCCAGCATTTCCAAAAAACAGTTTACCCATTGACTTGGAGACA
>JAZQGF010000036.1:0-82357 GCA_045539875.1 Acutalibacteraceae bacterium | reverse complement strand
GGCACGGTTGCCGTTGCTTCGTCCTCTGCCGCAAACGCAAGCGACAAAACGCCGAAGCAAAGGACAAAAGTCAACATGATTGCGAAAAGTTTTTTCATTGGTAGCCCTCCTTTTATTTTTTCAATTTTTAATGAGCATAATCATCAACTCATATATATATGACGAAAAATCGAAAATATTACGCAAAAAATTGCGAAGTTTACAATTTGTTTACAATTGAAAGGCGTTTTATCGGATTTTTCACTTCTGTTCCCCCCAAAAAAACTTATATTAAAGAACCCGGCAGGAAACAAAAACCTGCCGGGTTAATTTTATACCATGCTCCAGATGAGCTGCATTACTCTGCCGAAGATGTCAAACACTGAGTTAACAACCTTCCACAGTCCGCCGAGGCTGAAGCTTTCAAGAAGATCTTCAATAAGTCCTCCGATTGTTTCGCTGCCGATTTTATCCGCAGGGGCTTCATCATCTGTTTTTTCGATTGCAAAGTTATCAACTCTGACAGCATCTTCACCGTCAACCTGATAAGCGTTGTAATAAAGGGTGTCGCCGTCAACGGTAATTGCCGAGAACATTGAGTTTTCAACATCGACTATTGCTTCTGCTCTCGGGAACTTTTCATCTGTTGCGGCCGCATCTTTGGTATGGTATACCTTAACGCCCGAAGTGCCGCAGATTGAATAAAGAGTTCCGAGAGGATTGTATTTAACGCTGTAATCCAGACCGCTATAAGTCTTTGTTCCTTCTCTGGTCGGAACAACAACATTGCCGCTGAGAACATCGGTTCTCAGATAAACATGGTCGTGTCCCTGAAGAACGAGGTCAACGCCGAGATACGGGAGAAGTGAGCCGAGCTGAGCTCTCATGCCCTCAACATCGCCGTCATCATAGTGCGAACCGTTGGAATAGAGAGCCTTATGAAGAACAACTATCTTCCACTTTGCATCGCTCGATTTGATATCATTCTTCATCCACTCAATCTGAGCATCGCTGAGCTTATCATCCTCATCGTCATTGGTGTTGAGGACAGTAAAATGAACATCGTTATAATCGTATGAATAGAAAACGCCTGTGTCAAGCTCCTGCTCGGGAACATTGGGAAGAACAAAGTTTTCGGTGAGCACCGCACCCTCGTCTTCGTGATTGCCCGTTGTGGGCATAAAGGGAAGGTTAAGAAGAGAATCCGTTGAATTGAGCAGATATCTCCAGTGCCTGATGTTTTCGCCTGCATCAACCTGGTCGCCTGCGGAAACAATAAATTTTCCGTCGGGATATGTCTTTACCGCGGTTTCAATAACCTGAGCAAATCTTTCATACTGATCTTCTCTCTGAGCCTGAGGGTCAGTCACATAGAAGAAGGTGAACGCATCGTCGCCGCCTTCTGCGGTTGTGATTATGCCTGCTTCGCTCCACCAACCGTATTCGGCATTACCCACGCGGTAGCTGTATTTTGTGCCGGGCTCAAGTCCGCTGAGCTTAACGGTATGCTTTGTATAATCCTTTTCAAACGGAAGAAGGGCAAGAATGCCGAGGTCTGCGCCGGGATATGTCTTAACAACAGTTTCGCTCGTTGCCGTAACGGTTACTCCGTCGGGGATTTTATCCGAGAAATCGGGATTTTCGCTGTAAGGAGCAAGCTGAATATCGGTGTCGGTAAGGCTGTATTTGGTCAGCCATGTTATGTTGGCTTCGGTTGATGAATCCTCGCTGAGGGTAACAACTATCTGCGAGGGCAGACGGTAGTTATCCTTTGTTGCTTCAACTTCAACCTTACCGTTATAAGGCAGAACAACATTGCTGTCCATGCAAACATCGGGGTTATCATCAGTGCAAAGTGAGCCGAGCATCCATGCGATTGTGCCGCCCCATGCCTCATACTGGCTGAAAGTTATATATTCGCCGAGAAGAGTGTCGATAATTGAATCAATTGAGCTGTAGTCCTCCGGAACAAAAGGAATCGAAAGCACGGATTCAACAAGATTGAGGAAGCTGTTGTCACCGCCGAGAAGCAGTTCAACACCCTCCTGAAGAATTGCGCCGAAAACATAGAAAAGGGTGCCTTCGGGGAAAAGCTCACCGGGATTGAAATCGAGATTTGCAAGAATTTCGTTCTTCACAAGGTCATCCTTGACAACTTCAAGAAGAAGTGCGAAGAACTCCTCTGCGAGAACGCCGCTGTCAAAGCCTTCAAGAGCATCGGTAATCCAGGGATAATCGCTGATATCCTCATCGCCCGAATAGAAATTGAGCATTACCGAAACAGCTATATCGGCAAGAGTACAGTAATCTTCGTTCACCTCAAAGCCGAGAATCTCGGTGTTACGCGTTGCAGGCTTATCGCTGACTTTGAAATTAAGAAGCTTGTCAATAATAGCTTCAAGCTTATCCATTGTGAGTTCGGGCTGATTGATATAAACAGCATCAATCTGAGCGCCGAAATCGTTGAGAAATCCCATAACATTGCCGCTGACGGTGAGAATATCAACAGGACCGAGAGCAAGGCCGTTTGTGCCGAGAGCATCAACAATAATCTTTTCAAGGTCAAGATTTTTTGTTGCAAGATATTTGATAATTCCGCCCGCTTCGGAAATTTCCGCAAAAATATCGGTGATCAGGGGTTCAACGGAATCCATGACAAGGGTCTTGACGCCGCCCTCGCCGAAGGTTCTGCCGAATGAATATGTATATTTGAACGGCTTTTCATAAACCGTTCCGTCCTCGGAAACAACATTCTGATATTCGTCGATTTCCATAAGCTTCATATCAAGGTCGGTATTCTTGCCGTCCGTTGTGAAATCAACAATTCTGTAGTTGTTGGGGAAGCCTGTGAGAGTGGGGGTGAGAATATCATAAATTGTTTCTCCGTTATCGGAAACATAGGATGCAACATCGTTTGTGTGGAGGTGTCCCGTGAAAATATAATGCATGCCTGCATCCGCATATGCATCCGCAATCTTTTCCCATTCCTGAACAACAAAGGGCCAGAAGGTAGCTTCTTCAATTGCCATATGGGGAACAAGATTGTGATGCTGCATACCGACGATTGTGAGACCCTGCTCCTCTGCCTTTTCGCATTCCGCAAGAACCCATTCAAGAAGATCTTCGCCGACCCTGCCGTCAGTCATGTGTTCGTTGCCTTCGGCTCCGTTATCCTCGCTGTACATGCAGCTGTCGATTGCGATAAGTCTGTACTCGCCGAGAGTGAGCGCATATGAAAGCATGCCGCCCTTGTTACCCTCTTCGGGAACAAAAACACTGTCTGCCTCATCATAGCCGAATTCGGCATAGATTTCTCTGAACTGCTCGGGAGAGGTGGGTTCAGCCGCCTCTTTAACACCGTTTTCAAAGGTGCAGGCATTGGTATTATTAACATCATGGTTGCCCGGAATAACAAAAACGGGAATGCCTGTTTCTTCCTCAAAAGCTCTAAACTTTTCCGCAAGAGCCTTATGGCCTTCAAGCTCGCCGTCCTTGGTAAGGTCGCCGGGAACAAGAAGATAGGTTGCACCGCCCTCAACGGCATTTCTCATAACACCGTCAAGCGCATTGGCGAGAAGAGAATTATTCTCGTCGTATTCCTTGTGCTTGTTTTTGAGGAAGGTCTGCCATGCCTCGCCTCTGTCGCCTTTAAGCGAATCAGGATAATAGTGAACATCCGTAATGACGCCGAAGCGTATTGATGAAGTGTTTGCACTTACCGCCATCGGAATGCACGCAATAAGTATCGCAAGAGAAAGCAGAATACTTATCAGTTTAATTGAAAATCTGTTTTCTTTCATTCTTTTCGCCTTTCCTTTTTAATCCGAATGCCCGAAAGACTCGATCCTCTTTCGGGCACAGTTTATTTAGATATTCTTGAGAAGAGGACCGATACCTGCAATTGCAGCAGGGATACCCTTGAGAATCTTGCGGATGCCGCCCTTTTCTCCTGCAATCCACTTAACAAGGCCGTCTGCCATATCCTCGCTCATTACGCCGCCACTCATGCTGATGAAGTCACGGAACGGAGTCTGGAGTGCGATAGCCTGAGCAAAGCCTGCAGGAACAACCGTAGTGAGAAGCTTATAGAATCTTGCACCGTTCTTTGTGTGTGCACAGCTCTCAAATGTATCCTGAATGCTCAGAGGTCTGTTGGGGTCGTATGTTGAGGGAGGAAGCTCTCTGCCGAGAACAGCGATAAACTGCTCATCGGGAACATTCTGAACATCGCCTGTATAGTAGAGAGGAGCAACTGTCGAATAATCGGGGATGTCAACAGCCTCTGCCTTAACATTAACGGTTGCGGAAAGTCTGATGTCTGCGCTTGATGCACCAACGAGAATATCAAAATCGCCGCTTTCAACGCACCAGTCATTGATATTCACATTATAGAAAGCAAACGCTCTCTTTGAAAGCTCAAATGCAACTTCCTTCTCTTCGTCGGGATTGAGCCAGATTTTCTTGAAGCCCTTAAGCTCTTTTTCGGGTCTGTAGATTGTGCTTTCCTTATCGGCAACATAAAGCTGAACAACTTCGTAACCCGAAACAGCTCCTGTATTCTTAACCTTAACGGTTACTGTGAGAGTGTCGGTATCCTTGATTGACTTGTCAGATATTTTGATATCCGAATATTCGAAGGTTGTGTATGAAAGGCCGTAGCCGAAAGGATAGCGAACTGCTTTCTTTGCCTTTTCATAATATCTGTAGCCAATATAAATGCTCTCGCGGTATTCAACCGAAGCGGGGTTACCGGGGAAATTATTCTTTGCAGGTGTGTCTGCATAGAACATGGGATATGTTTCGGGGAGCTTGCCGCTGGGGTTGACTGCGCCCGAGATGATATCTGCAACCGCGCCTGCGCCTGCCTGACCGCCGAGATATGAGTTGAGGATAGCTGCAACGCCGTCATTCCAGGGCATTTCAACAGGTGAACCGCCTGCAAGAACAACAACCGCATTCTTATTAACTTTAAGAATCTCCGCAACAAGCTTATCGTGTGCATCGGGAAGATTCATGTGAGTTCTGTCAAAGCCTTCTGCTTCATAATCATCGGTAAGACCGATAAAGAGAATTGCTGTTTCACATTTCTTTGCAAGCTCTGCAGCCTGTGCAATAAGGGCATCGTTGTTCTTTGCTTTTTTCTGCTTAAGCTCATAACCCTGTGCAAATTCAACATCATAGCCGGCCTTTTTAAGCTCATCAAGAGCATTGTCGAGCTGAGTGGGATTGATGTGTGAGCTGCCTGCGCCCTGATATCTGGGAGTTCTTGCAAGCTCGCCGATAACTGCAACCTTGCCACCCTTCTTGAGAGGAAGAATGCCGTTGTTCTTAAGAAGAACCATTGAGTTTGCAGCAATTCTTCTTGCTAAAGGCTGATCGTCTGCATCGTTATATGCATAGCCGGGCTTTGAGCCATCAACTGCTTTCTTGATGAGGTTGAGCATATTGAGAGCTCTTTCGTTGAGAACAGCTTCGTCAAGAGTACCGTTCTTTACTGCTTCAACGATTTTCTTTGCGCCCGAGCCCGATGATGAGGGCATTTCGAGGTCGTTGCCGTTCTTAAGACCGAGCACTCTGTCGTTAACTGCGCCCCAGTCGCTGACAACAACGCCGTCAAATCCCCATTCATCACGAAGAATTTCAATCTGGGTGTGCTTGTTTTCGGAGCCGTGAGCACCGTTGATTTTATTGTAGGAGTTCATAACAGTCCAGGGCTTGCCCTTCTTGACTGCGATTTCAAATGCGGTAAGATAAATTTCGCGAAGAGCTCTTTCGTCAACAACGGAATCGCAGGTCATTCTGCGTGTTTCCTGGCTGTTAGCGCAGAAATGCTTGAGCGATGTACCGACGCCCATTGACTGAACACCGTTGATGAAGCCTGCGGAAAGCTCACCTGCAAGGATGGGATCCTCTGCAAAATATTCGAAGTTTCTGCCGCAGAGGGGAGAACGCTTCATGTTGATGCCGGGTCCGAGAAGAACGCCAACTTCTTCTTTGAGGCACTTCTTGCCGAGAGCAACACCCATTTCATAAAGCAGCTCGGGATCCCATGATGCAGCGGTTGTTGCTGCTGTGGGATAGCTGATTGCAGGAACGCTGTTCGAAAGGCTGTCGCCTGTCTTGCTGTAGTCTTTTTTACGAAGTCCGTGAGGGCCGTCGCAAACCATGATTGAAGGGAAGCCGTACTTCTCCATTCCCTTCAGATGCCAGAAATCCGCACCGTCACAGATAGCGGCTTTTTCTTCAAGAGTCATCTGAGCAAGAATTTCGCTGGGATTTTTCATTGTTATGTCCTCCTTATATGTTTGAATTATCTTCTTCCAAATTTAATATTTCTTCGGCTTTTACGCCGTCGATTTCTTCAACATTGCGAAGCTTTTTGCGAATCATTTCGTTGCGCTTATCTGCTTCGTCAAGCGATTTGCCCGCTTCATCAATCTTCTGCCTTGCCTTATGAAGATAAACTCCGAATTTGTCGTACTGAGCCTTCGCGGCGGCAAGCAGAACCCTGACTTCATTTGCTTTTTCGTTAATCGCAACCGCGCGGAAGCCTAGCGAAAGCGAATTGAGAAGAGCCGTTACGGTCGACGGACCGGCAAGCATAACATTGAATTCGCTCTGAATCCTTTCGGCTATGCCCGAACGGGACGAGGTTATTTCGGCATAAAGCCCTTCGGTTGCAAGATACATTATTGCAAACGGAGTTGTAAGCGGAACATTGATATATTTCGTTACAGTCTTTGCCTCGCCGAGAACTCTTGCCTCAAGAGCTTTTCTTGCAACCGCAAGAGCATCGGGGTCTGCCGAATCCGCGGCATCGCAAAGGCGGATATAGTCTTCCATGGGAAATTTTGAGTCGATGGGAAGAAAGGTTGTTTTTTCTCCGTCGGACGAAGGTATGCGCACCGCAAATTCAACCCTGTCCTTTGAACCGGGAACACAGGCAAAATTGGTTTCATACATTCCGGGGATGGTCTGATCAAGAATTGCACCGAGCTGAACCTCAGCCCATGTTCCTCTTGCCTTGACATTTGTCAGAACTCTGTTGAGCGTGGTTACATTAGCGGTAACTCCGTTTGAAAGCTCCTTCATTTCGCCGAGGGATTTATAAACATTCTCGAGTCTGTCAGAAACGGTTTTGAACGAGCTGTCAAGCCGCTGACTGAGTGTTTCATTCAGCTTTTCATCAACCGTCAAACGCATCTGCTCAAGCTTTTTTTCGTTGCTCTCGCGCATTCTGTCAACCGCTTCCGAAAGCGCTCTGCTCTGCTTCGCGTTCTGCTCAAGATTATTGATTCGTATATTCTCAACCTTTTCGCCCATTTCGGTAAGCCTTGCCGAGGTTTCAATTCGCATGTTATGCAGATTTGATGCGGTTTCACGGCGGCTGCGTTCAAACTCCGAGCCAAGGGCGCGGTTAAGCTCCGATGTTTTTTCGGAAATTCCGTCAATCTTATGTTCCAAAGAATCATTCTTGCCTTTGCTCTGTCTGACAATCAGAACCGTAAGCAGAATGATAACCGCCGCAAGCATGGCAATTATTATGTAAAATTCCAAGCAACAATCCTCCATTATGAATATATTATTGTATATAATAACACAAAAGATAAATATTGGCAATATTTAATTAAATTTTATTTGTAACCCTGCGTATTGCATTTTTCATTCTGCCATGATAAAATACCGATTGGAATAACATGGATAATTTTATTACCATATTAACAGTACATATATCAAAAACCCGTTGTTTTTGACAAGAAAGAGGTATTTTTATGACAGGAATCATCGGCGCAATGCGCATTGAGGTTGAAACAATAAAGTCGCTCATGGAAAACAAAACCGCTGAAGTCATCAGCGGAGTTGAGTATGTAAAAGGCACTCTGCACGGCAATGATGTTGTTATTGCGGTTTGCGGAATCGGCAAGGTTGCGGCGGCAATGTGCACCCAGACAATGATACTTAAATACTCACCCGACAGAATCATCAACACCGGCGTTGGCGGAAGCCTGAGCACAAAGCTTGCAATCGGCGATATCGCGGTTGCCGAAAGCCTTGTGCAGCACGATATGGACACCTCGCCTCTCGGCGACCCGATAGGTCTTATATCCGGAATCAACATTGTTAATATTCCTGCTGATGCAAAGGTTGTTGAAACTCTTATCAACGGCGTTGAAAAGCTTGAAGGAATCAAGGCGCTCAAGGGAGTTATCGCCTCGGGCGACCAGTTCATTGCAAGCGAAAAAAAGAAGAAATTCATAACGGATAATTTTAATGCAATCGTTTGCGAAATGGAGGGTGCAAGCATCGCGCAGGTATGCTATACAAACGGCGTGCCTTTCGGAGTTGTGCGTGCGGTTTCGGACTGCGCCGACGGCTCATCACACATGGATTACGGCGAATTTCTTCCCATCGCAGCGGCAAATGCGGCAAAGCTGATTGAATATTTTGTTGCTGAATGCGAATAAAATGAAACCGAAACGGGCGTGATTATCATGTCCGTTTTTCTGTTATGCAAGTTATTGGCTTTTTGACAAAATAAAAAATATAATTTGTTGACATTTTACAAATAATTTGTTAGAATAAATTGAATATCTTTAAATATTTTCCTTTAGCAATCTAAATAAGGAGGAAATCAAAATGATTGACCAAAGAACACTGGCGTACATTAACCTGTACGGCGTGCTGGGTACTCTCGAAAACCTCTGCGAGCTTGCTCCCGAGGCAAAGAGTATTCTCACCAACAAAAAGCCCCTCTCAATCGGCTTTGAAGTCAAGGGCGGTCCCAGCGCCACCATCACCTTCAAAAACGGCAAATGCAGAATGGAGCAGGGCTGCGCAAAATGCGATGTTAAGCTCCCTTTCAGCTCATGCGAAAAATTCAACGGACTTATCGACGGAACCGTTACCCCCATTCCCTCAAAGGGATTCCTTCACATCGGTTTCCTTCTCAAAGACTTCACAAAGCTCACAGACTTGCTTAATAAGTATATGAGACCCGAGCCTGCAGACCTTGAGGATCCCGATTTCTTCAGAATCAGCACCTCGCTTCTTCTTTACACAATCACCGTTGCAATTGCCCAGATAGGCAACAACGACGAAATCGGCAAGTTCTCGGCAGACCACATGGTTGACGGCGAAATCGCTTTCAGCATCAAGGACGGTCCTGCTTCAACAATCAGAGTTAAAAATCACAGACTTCTCGGCATCAAGAAACCCTGCGAAAACCCCAGAGCAATCATGGAATTCTCAAGCATCGAGCTTGCAAGAGACCTGTTTGACGGCAAGGTTAACGCAATTGCATGCGTAGGCAGCGGTGACATCGTTATGAAGGGCATGATTTCAATGCTTGATAACCTCAACCGCATTCTTGACAGAGTTGCTCTGTATCTTGCATAAGGAGGAAGAGAAATGAGCATGAAGATTAATACACACGCAAAGAGCGCAGAGCTCTTCCAGAGAGCAGCAAAGGTTATTCCCTCGGGTCTTTACGGCCATCAGGGTCCTGCAGAAGGCTGCTGCATTCCCGTTTCGGCATATCCCCTCTTCAGCCAGAAGGCGGAAGGTTCATATTTTTGGGATGTTGACGGCAACAAATACATAGACTATATGTGCGCATACGGCCCCAATGTTCTCGGCTATAACGACCCCGATGTTGACAAGGCTGTTATAGAGCAGATGAAAATTGAAAACTGCGTTACCGCACCTTCAACAAAGATTATCGAATTTGCAGAGCTTATGGTTGATACCGTTGCTTCCGCAGACTGGGCGTTCTTTGCAAAGAACGGCGGCGACACAACCACCGCTGCCATTATGACTGCAAGAGCAGCAACACACAAGAAAAAAATTATCTTCGTTAACGGCTATTACCACGGCGTTGCTCCCTGGTGCCAGAAGATTGACTATCCCGGCATTATTCCCGAGGATGTTTCAAACAATCTCTATGTTGACTGGAATGACTTTGAAGGTCTTGAAAGAATCGTTGCAGAGAATGAAGGCGAAATCGCCGCATTCATTTCAACTCCATATATGCACGGCAACTTTGTTGACAATATTCTTCCCGCAGAAGGCTATTGGCAGAAGGTACGCAAGCTCTGCACAGAAAAGGGCATCGTTCTTATCATCGACGATGTTCGCTGCGGTTTCAGACTTGACCTTGCAGGCTCCGACCATTTCTACGGCATTGAAGCAGACCTTATCTGCTTCTGTAAAGCACTCGCAAACGGCTGGAATGTTTCCGCTCTCTGCGGTAAAGACTGGCTCAAGAGCGCAATCAGCGGTCTTTCATACACAGGCAGCTATTGGATGAGCGCCGTTCCCTTTGCAGCGGCAATTGCATGTATCAACAAGATGAAGGAAATCGACCTTCCCAAGCTTTGCCTTGAAAAGGGCACAATGCTCTGCAACGGTCTTAAGGCTGCAGCCGCAAACAACGGCTTTAATCTTAATGTTTCGGGCGAGCCTGCTCTCTTCTATCTGATGCTCAAGGATGACGATTCGCTCATGCTTCATCAGGAATGGATTGCAGAGGTTGTTAAGAGAGGCGTCTATATGACCAACCACCACAACCACTTCATCAATGCATCTCTCTCCGACGAGGATATCAAGCATACCATCGAGGTTGCGGAAGATGCATTCAAGGCTGTACGCAAGAATCACCCCGAACTCGGCTGATTCAGTTTATAAATTAAGGAGGAATTCACCATGGCATTAACCAAGCAGGAATGGCTTGAGCTTGAAAAGCAGGCATACGAGCTTCGTAAGCTTTGCCTTGACACCACTTATTGGGCAGGAAGTGCTCACATCGGCGGCGGCATGAGCGTTATGGATATGCTCACCATTCTCTATTACAAGTACATGAAGTATGATGTTGCAAATCCCCAGTGGGAAGACAGAGACCGCTTTATCCTCAGTAAGGGTCACGCAGGCGTTGCTCTTGCAAGCCTTGTATGCCATGTCGGTTTTGACGACAAAGAGAAGCTCAAGACATTCAACCTGAGCAACTCAACAATGGGTATTCACCTTGACTCAAACAAGGTTAAAGGTATCGATGCTTCAACAGGCTCGCTCGGTCACGGTCTTTCAATCGCTCTCGGCACTGCTCTTGCAGCAAAGGTTCTCGGCAAGGACTACATGACATACTGTATCCTCGGCGACGGCGAATGCGACGAAGGCTCAAACTGGGAAGCAGGCATGGCTGCTGCTCACTTCAAAGCAGACAACCTCATCGCTTTTGTTGACAGAAACAAGTGCATGATCGACGGTCCCACAGAAGAAGTTATGAAGCTTGAACCCCTTGCAGACAAGTGGCGTTCCTTCGGCTTCGAAGTTATCGAGGTTGACGGTCACAACATGAACGCTCTTTCAGAGGCTATCGACGCTGCTCTTGCAGTTAAAGAGAAGCCCGTTATGATTATTGCTGACACAATCAAGGGCGCAGGCGTTGATTACATGGAAGGCGACTACAAGTGGCACTACGGCGCACTTAACGAAGAGAAATACGAGCTTGCAAAGGCAAGCCTTGAAAAATACTACGCAGCACGCGTTGCTCGTGCAGAAAAGGAGGGCATCTGATCATGGCAGGAGGACTGACTTATACCGCTACCGAATCAACCGCTTTCTCAACGGCTGAAATTTACGGTAAGGCTCTTTGTGAGCTTGGCGAAAAGCATCCTGAGGTTGTTGCTCTCACAGCCGACCTTGGCAAATCAACAAAAATCGGTATGTTCGGCGAAAAATTCCCTGACAGATATTTCAATGTAGGTATTGCAGAGCAGAATATGTTCGGTATGGCTGCAGG
The DNA here is from genome assembly GCA_045539875.1 of Acutalibacteraceae bacterium. GTDB lineage: Bacteria > Bacillota > Clostridia > Oscillospirales > Acutalibacteraceae > CAG-177. The sequence goes on along the minus strand of JAZQGF010000036.1, from coordinate 70,581 downwards.
TATGGCAAGAGCAGGACTTGTTCCTTTCCTCTCAACATTCTCGGTTTTCGCTTCTCTCAGAAGTGCTGACCAGCTTCACACCGACATCTGCTATCAGAATGTTAACGCAAAAATCATTGCTACCCATGCAGGTACTTCATTCGGTCAGGCAGGCTCAACCCATCACGCTATCTGTGACATGGCTGTTGCCCGTTCAATCCCCAACCTCACCGTTATCTGCCCTGCAGACGGTCTTGAAACCTACAATGCAGTTCACGCAGCATATGATAACTTCGGACCCTATTACATCCGTATCAACAGAGGCTTTGACCGCGTTCTTTATGAAACCAGCGATTACGGCTTCGAGGTTGGCAAGGCTGTAACAATCAACGAAGGTTCAGATATCACAATCATCGCTTGCGGTTCATGCGTATTCCAGGCATACCAGGCTGCAAAGTTCCTTGAAGTTAATGACGGACTCAAGGTAAGAGTTCTTAATATGCACACTATCAAGCCCATTGATAAGGAAGCTATCATTAAGGCTGTTATGGAAACCCGCCGCATCATCACTGCAGAAGACCACAACATTCTCGGCGGTCTCGGTTCAGCTGTTGCTGAGGTTATCGTTGAAGCAGGTAAGGGCTGCGCATTCAAGCAGCTCGGTATCCCCGACAAGTTTGCACCCATCGGTCTTCACGAAGACATTATGTCAACTCTCGGCATCGACCAGAACGGTATTATTGCTGCTGTTCGTGAAGTTATGGGTAAGGACTTCGAGCTCGACGACGACTGGGATGACGAAGCATAATTTGAGTTCTTTTCACTTTCTCGCTCGGTCGTGTATAAAAGATACACTTTCCTCGCTGCGAAAGCGAAAATAATCTCAAATCCGAAATTGAGTTTTTTCCTTTCTCACAATCGCATATAAAAGATACACTTCCCTCACTGCGAAAGCGAAAACAATCTCAAATCCGTAACAAAAACAAGCGAAAGGAATGATTGATATGCCTTCAAGAGAAGACTATTTGACCAATAAAATTTTCCTTTGTGCGGTTTTGCCCCTTATCAAGACAATTGCGACTGATGACCCCAAGCTTGCAAAGAAATTTGAGCATGCTCATGCGGTTATTCAGGTCAGCGCAAAAGATGCTGAGTCACCCGACGGCAAGTTTTCAACACATTTTGTTGTTAACTGCGGCGAATGGCTCTGCCATCCCAATAAGGTTGCAACCAATGCTGATATTGAACTCGAATTCAAGAGCATTGAAACAATGAACGCATTCTTCAAAGGAAAAATCGGACCTGCAACCCTTCCCGCAATGAAGGGCGTTGCAAAAAAACCTGCTGTTTTCCTTGCTTTTATGATGACTCTTCTCAAGATGTCATCTCTCCTCACTGCTACCGAAGCTCCCGAGGATGAAGAAGCAAAGAAGCTTCTTGTTAAGTGTTATTTCTACCTGCTTTCAAGCGGTATCAGCACACTCAACAAGCAGGGTCACGAAGAAATCCACAACTGGACTCTCAAGAGCCCCGACAGAGTTTACGCATGGGCAGTTAACGGCTATCCTGAAATCTCTGCATATATCCGCATCAAGGCAGGCAAGTCGAAGGCAGGCAGAGGCGTTTACAAGCGCGCTCTTCCTTTCTTCACAATGAGATTTGACAGCCTTGACAGCGCACTCGGCATCCTCATGGGCACAGCAGATATGCTTGAATTCACAAAGACAGGCAAGCTTATCATGGACGGTGCACCCGAATTCGGCGCAGAAATCGGTAACTACATGATGATGGTCGGCGACTACGCAAGATAAAGCATAAAAATCACCCTCCGAGGTCAATTGACTTCGGAGGGTTTTATCATTGTATGCTTTTATTTCTTTACTTTTGGAATTATCAAACAACCTGCGATAACCGCAACCGCTGCAACAACGGCAATGATAACCCACAGCATTGGCTGGCTGCCCGTATCAGGTGTAACAACCGCATCGGGGCTTGCGGCAAAAGCGGTGATTGCAGCCGTGCCGACGCCGAGAACCATTATAACGCAAAGAAGTATTGCAACTATTCTGACAAACAAATTCCTTTTATTCATAACATTTTCACCTTAATATATCCTTATATTTTAAGCAGCTTTTTCATTGCTTCGCCAAGATCTTCGGCAAGCTTCTCTGCCTCATCCTTTGTTTTTCCGCAGCCTGTGATATACACCTTGATTTTCGGCTCTGTTCCCGAAGGTCTGACTATCGCAAAATTTCCGTCGGGGAGTGTGTACGCAAGAACATTCGATTTCGGCAACTCAATCTCTGTTTTCTCACCCGTTTCGGTGTTGGTTATTGTGCTCGCCTCAAAGTCGTGAACCTCAAGCACCTTAAGACCTGCAAGCTCTGTCGGCGGATTTTCTCTGGTTTCACTCATAATCTCCGCCATCTTAACCATGCCGCTTGCGCCTTCAAAGGCAAAGTTATAAAGGCGGTTAACATAAATTCCGAACTCTGCATAAATATCATTAAGAACATCAACAAGGGTCTTCCCCTTGCTCTTATAATAAGCCGCCATTTCGCAAATCATCAGCGATGCGGCAACGGCATCCTTATCCCTCGCATGAGTGCCGATAAGATATCCGTAGCTCTCTTCAAAGCCCATGATAAATCTGTGGTCATCATTCGTCGCTTCAAGCTTTGCAATGAATTCGCCGACATACTTGAATCCTGTGAGCACATCAACAACCCTGCAGCCGTATTTTGCAGCGACTCTGTTAATGAGAGGTGTTGAAACAAAGGACTTTGTCATCAAAGAATTCTCGGGAAGCGTTCCTTTCTCTTTTCTTGCCGAAAGCATATATTCCGCAAGAAGAACACCGACATCATTGCCCGAAAGAAGAACATATTCATCGCCTGTAAGAACGGCAATTCCGACTCTGTCGCAGTCAGGGTCGGTTGCAAGCAGCAAATCTGCCTTTTCGGTTTTTGTCATTTCAAGAGCGCACTCAAAAACCTGTCTGATTTCGGGGTTGGGATAGGGGCAGGTCGGGAATTTTCCGTCGGGCATTTCCTGCTCTTTAACAACGGTAACATCCTTAAAGCCTGCCCGGTCAAGAATTGTTCTGACAGGAATATTACCCGTACCGTTAAGCGGAGTATAGATTACTTTAAGGTCACTCGTCTTGCTGATTTCGGGGTTAATCGGTCTTTGCATAACGAGCGTATAGAATTCCTCAACGATTTCATCCGAGATATATTCAACAAGACCCTCTTTCACCGCATCATCAAAAGGAATTCTTTTAACATCCTCAAACATATCAACCTTTTGAATGAAGCTGTAGGTTTCAAGCGCCGCCTCATCAGTCATCTGATAGCCCGACGGGTCATAGCATTTATAGCCGTTATATTTTGAGGGATTGTGGCTGGCGGTGATAACAATTCCGCTGTCACATTTAAGATGCATGACCGCATATGATAGCAAAGGAGTGGGCATAAGGGTAGGAAAAATATAAACCTTAACTCCGTTTGCCGCAAGCACCTCGGCGCACTGCTTTGCAAAAATATCCGAGTTGATTCTTGAATCATAGCCGATTGCAACGCTCGGATTTTCGCCCTTGCTGTTAAGATAATCCGCAAGTCCCTGAGTTGCCTGACAGACAGTGTAGGTATTCATTCTGTTTGTTCCTGCGCCGAGAACACCTCTGAGACCTGCAGTGCCGAATTCAAGATTTTTATAGAATCGGTCAAGAATCTCCTCGTCATTGCCCTTGACAGACAGAAGCTCCGAATTGATTTCGGTGTCATCCGCAGTCTTTTCAAGCCAGAGCTCATAAAGCCTGTTGACATCGTTCATAGCCATTCTCCTTTATGCATAGTATTCTGTTATTATATTAACCATTTTTTATTTTATTGTCAATCTTGCTGAAACATTCTTTTTTATTAACATTTATTTCATTGACTAAAAAATTCCTGTTTGATATAATAAATTAAGTATAGATTTTTGAGGTGAAAGAGATGACAGCATTTCAGCTTCTGAGCAACAGAATTCTTTCGTTTGTTTTTGCGGTAATTCTCATTCCGTTTTCAATTCTGACTCATGGAATAGACCTTATCTCCGCAGGTGAACGCACCGACAGCGAGAAAACAAACATCGTCGGTATCGGAGCATATTTTCATTCACAGGGCATAACATCCGACGGCGAAACGCTTTATTTTTCTTCAAAAACAACGCTTATCCGCACCGAGGATGATGCCAAAACTCTCATCAACGCAAATTATTTTGCCATTCCCGATGAACTGAAAGAGCTTGGAATTGCTCATATCGGAGGTCTGAGCTGTTATAACGGCTTTATCTATGCAGGACTTGAGGACAGCAAGGTTTGGAACTATCCGATTGTCGGCGTTTATGATGCCGAAACCCTTGAGCTTGTTAATTATTATATAATGGATGCCGAAAAGATAACAAGAGGGCTTCCATGGGTATGCGTCAATCCCGAAAACGGATATCTTTACTGCACAGACCATTCAAAAAATCCAACAAAGCTTCTTGTTTATGATACCGCAAACGAAATGGCATTCGTAAAAGAAGTTGCACTTGAGGAATCTCCCTATGCCATTCAGGGCGCGGAATTTTTCGACGGCATTCTCTATGCCGCAACAAACGATGACACCCAGGCAATTTACGCAATAAATCCCGACAGCGGCGAGGTTGACAAACTGTTTGACAGAAACCTTACCGCAGGCAGCGAGGGCGAGGGCATGACTTTTATGATTAAAGACAGCAATCCCGTTCTTATTGCCATGGATATGGGTCCCTTGTTCATAAACGCATTCGTGCGTGAATATAGTTTTTCATAAATATTCGGAGGAGAGAATAATGAAAGGAAAATCCCTGGCAATTGTTGTTGCCGCAGTCGCCGCCGCAATGGTGTGCATAGTTGCAGTGCTTGCAATCAAAATGAACAGCGACAGCAAAATTCCCGTTGCAGCCGACCCGTCAGAGGTTATTGCATCGACAACGGAAAACGAGGAAACTTATCCCGTTTATCTTGACGAAAAATATCCGTCAATTTCTGATTTTTCAACAACCAACCCCTATTTTTCTTCTGCCGCCGTAACCACTCAGACACAACCTGTTACGGTAACTGAAGAAGCAACAACCGAAAAAACAACGGCTCCCGAAAGCGAAACAACCACTCTTGCCGAAAAGGTAACAGAGCTTACAACCGTTATAAACACGGCTTTTTCGGAGGTCTTTACCCTTCCCCGAGCACCCAAATATATCCCCCCCGAGTCCAAAATCGACTATGAGAAAGTAAATCTCGCTTCTTACCGCTATGACGGCGACGGCAACTTTTATTACACCGATGATAAGGACTGCTGGCAGAAAAACTTCGGCTTTAACGAGGTTTACGATAACTTTGCTCCCCTCACCATGATGTATTACGATACCGTTCGCACCACCTTTGAATACGGCGGCAAGGAATGGATGATTCAGCAGTGGAAGGGTCAGTACGGCATGGTATTCGTCGGCGGCGAGGTTGGCGTTTACACAAGAGATCTCGGCAGCAGCGGCACCCATTTTGTCTGCGCCGATAAAGAAGACTGGCTCAACATGGAAATGGCGTTCATGTGGGATGAATATTCCGACGGAAACTATAAAGCGATATTTAACCGCGACTATGAAAAATACTGGTGGTGCACAGGATTTGTTGTGGGCTTCCCCAACGGCAGTCTGAGGCAGACCCTCAAGGAATTTCGCCTTGTTCATCACATCACATTTAAAAACGCTGAGATGGCTGACGCTTTCTGCGAAGCCTTTGAAGCAAACGGATTCACAAGAGTTTCAACGCTTGACAACAATGTTCCCGACACCTTTGTTCAGGTCGGACCTGATGTTGCTTTTGTCTGGCAGAATATCAATCATAAATAAGCTATGAGAAGTGAAAAAACAAGAATTGAACTGACCAATATGGTCATGGTCGAAGATAAATCAACAGGCAAGGTGCTTGTTCAGGAAAGACGCAAAAGCTGGACGGGGCTCTCTTTCCCCGGCGGTCATGTTGAGCAGGGTGAAAGCTTTGTCGATTCCGCCGTGCGCGAAATCAAAGAAGAAACAGGTCTGGATATCCGCAATCTGCGCACCTGCGGCGTTATTCATTGGGTGCACAAAACACGCAAGGACAGATACATTGTTTTTCTTTATAAAACATGTGATTTCAGCGGAAAGCTGCTTGATTCAACGGACGAAGGCAGAGTTTTCTGGATCGCCCCCGATGAGCTGAAAAACTGCAGACTTTCCGATAATTTTGCGAGCTACCTGCCCATGTTTTTCAGCGATGAATATTCCGAAGCCCTCGGCTCTTGGTGCGAAGGCGAACCGGATGTTTTGGTTTATAAATAACAAAAACGAAGTTCAGAAAATCATCTGAACTTCGTTAATTTTTTATCATACCTTCGGAAAAACAAGAAAATCTGCTGCGCCCTTAACATTGATAAGCTTGCAGAGGATATTGGAAATTTCTTCAACAGACTCAATCATTCCGTTATCAAACCATCGCTTGAAAACCGCAAGCACTGCTCCGACATAAAACGGCACGGCATATTTGCCTGCTCTCTCTTCAATCGCAACAGGAAAATAATTATAAATTCTGTCGCCGAGCATATCCGTCAGTCTGTTTCCGAGACCTGCATCATAAATTGCTTTGATAACATCTGCGTTTTCCTGAAAGAAAACAGAAATTATCATTATCATGCCCTGCAAGTCGTTTGCGCTCTCGCCGTGAAGCTCGCTGAGAAGCATCTTTTCGCGGTCAATAAGGTGATTAATCAAAATATCGTCTTTGCTTTTATAGTTGCGGTAATATGCCATTCTTGAAACTCCCGCAACATTGGTTATATCCGTTATTGAAATGCTCGGATAGCTGTTTGTTTCCATAAGTCTGAGCAAGGCGGTTACGATGCATTCCTTGGTCAGAACATTAACTTCGTTAACTTTTTCCATTACAAATCCCTTCATTTTGTAACATTTATTAAAATAAATTCAATTTGTTGATGATTTATTCATAAACTAATGTTACAATCGTTACTGTTACAAGTGTAACACCAACAAAATGCTTTGTCAAGAGGTTTTTTTATGCTGAAACTGAAAAATATCGTCAAAGAATACCCTACGGGCGACACTAAAGTCACCGCGCTTAAGGGCGTAAACATTGAATTCCGCAGGAATGAATTTGTTTCAATTCTCGGTCATTCAGGCTGCGGTAAAACAACTCTGCTCAACATCATCGGCGGTCTTGACCAGTATACTTCGGGCGACCTGATAATCGAAGGCAAATCCACCAAGGATTTCAAAGACGGCGATTGGGACACCTACCGAAACCATTCCGTCGGCTTTGTTTTTCAGAATTATAACCTTATCCCCCACCAGAGTGTGCTTTCAAATGTTGAGCTTGCTCTAACTCTTTCCGGTGTTTCAAAAAGCGAAAGAAAGCAGCGCGCAAAGGAAGCCCTTGAAAAGGTTGGTCTTGGCGACCAGTTGAGCAAGAAGCCCAACCAGATGTCGGGCGGACAGATGCAGCGAGTTGCAATCGCAAGAGCTCTTGTCAACAATCCCGAAATTCTTCTTGCCGACGAACCCACGGGCGCTCTTGACTCCGAAACAAGCGTTCAGATTATGGAGCTTCTCAAGGAGATTTCAAAGGAAAAGCTTGTTGTTATGGTTACTCATAACCCTGAGCTTGCCGACGAATACTCAACAAGAATAATCCGCCTTATTGACGGAAGCATTGTTGATGACACAAACCCCTACTCAACCGAAGATGTTGAAAAGCAGGAGAAAACAAAAGCCGAAAAGAAAATCGAGAAAAAGGAAGCAAAGAAAAACAAAAAGCCTTCCATGTCCTTCTTCACTGCTCTTTCTCTTTCGCTCAACAACCTTATGACCAAAAAAATGCGTACCTTCCTCACCTCTTTTGCAGGAAGCATCGGCATTATCGGCATTGCTCTCATCCTTTCGCTTTCCAGCGGATTCCAGGCATACATTGACTCAATTCAGCAAGAAACTCTCACCTCATATCCCATAATGATTGAGAAAACAGCGATGGATATGAACGCCATGATGGGCAGCATGACTGCAACTGCATCGGGCGAAATCAACCACGGACGCGATAAGGTTTATTCCAACACAATGGCTTCAAGCATGATGGAATCCTTCTCCTCCGAAATCTGGGCAAACGACCTTAAAGCATTCAAAGAATATCTTGACAGCGAGGCTTGCACCATTGACGATTATGCAAGCAGCATTCAGTATACCTATGGCGGAAAGTTAAATATATATTCATCAGACACAGCAGCAGGTCTCAATCAGGTTTTCCCCAGCCCCATGATTTCAATAATGAATTCAATGATTGGCAGCATCAACACCGGAGGAATGCAGATTGACACCTCCATGCTTTCAAGCATGGAAAAAACCATGAACTCCTGGCAGGAGCTCATTGATAATAAAGCTCTTCTCGAAGACCAGTATGAGATTGTTGAAGGCAAATGGCCCGAGGCATATAACGAGGTTGTGCTTATCATTGATAAAAACAACGAAATCAGCGATATTGCAATTCAGGGTCTCGGTCTTACAACTGCAGAAGAAATGATGCAGGCATTCATGTCGATGCAGAACGGCGAGGAATACAAAGCCAAGTCGTTTGAAATCGAATATGACGAAATACTCAACAAAACCTTCAAAATCGTTCTTGAACCCGATTATTTCAGTTACAACGAAGAAACAAAAACATGGGACGATATGCGCGGCGATGAGGAATATGTTAAAAATCTCATCGATAACGGCAAGGAAATCAAGATTGTTGGTATCATCAGACCCTCAAATGATTCAATCATGGTTGCTGCAACAGGCGCAATCGGCTACACAACAGACCTTACGGAATATGTTATCAACGCAACCAACGAATGTGAAATTGTTAAACTGCAGAAGGCAAATCCCGAGGTTGATGTTTTCACGGGAATTCCCTTTGACAAAGAAGCAAGAAAGGCTGCAAAAACCGAAACAGAAACAACCACCGCACCTTCCGCATCGGCAGTTTCGCTTGACCCTCAGATAAATACTTCGGAATTCAATGCGATTTCGGATACCCCCAAGGCAAACTCAATGAAGCTCACAAGTGCAAACGCTCCTTCGGCAAAAGCGATGGAAACATCATCGGGACTCCCCGATTTCAGCCAGTATCCCGAGGTTACCGAAGAAGAAATCTATGCTTCAATTGACAGCACCTACAGCGGCGAAGAAGCAGAAAAAATGAAGCGTACAGTTGAGCTTATGCTTAAATCCGTTCTTTCCATCAGCGAAAGAAGAGAACTTACAGGTTACCTTGACGAAATGCTCGCAGGGCAAGAAATTGAGGGTATGGGTCAGATTAGCGGCGACCAGGCGCTGACTTTCCTTCAGATGATGGATAAGTCAACAAAGCTCAAGATGCTCTCCGCTATTATGAGTGGTGACTACGGCCCCACGGCGCCTCCCTCTGGCGGTGAAGAACCCACCGCACCCACCGAAGGAACAGAGGAAACACCGCAGACACCCGAGGTCACTGTTCCCGAGCCCGAACCCGAGCCTGAACCCGAACCGCTTGCAGCAAGCTATGAAGAGGCTCTCACCCTTCTCGGCGTAGCAGACCTTGCAACTCCTCAGTCAATTTATATTTATCCTCTTGACTTTGAAGCCAAGGATATAATTTCCGATGAAATCGCAAAATACAACGACGCAAAAACTGCAGAAGGGAAAGAAGACGATGCAATCAAATATACCGACTATATCGGTCTCCTTCTTTCCTCGGTAACAACTATAATCAACATCATCTCATATGTTCTTATCGCTTTCGTTGCAATTTCGCTTGTTGTTTCATCAATTATGATTGGCATTATAACCTATATCTCTGTTCTTGAAAGAACCAAAGAAATCGGCATTCTCCGTGCAATCGGCGCATCAAAGAGAGATATTTCAAGAGTATTCAATGCAGAAACGCTCATTGTCGGCTTCGTTTCGGGTGCACTCGGAATTCTGTCAACAATCCTGCTGATAATTCCCATCAACATCCTTATTGAGCATCTCACAACACTGCCTAACATCGCGCAGCTTCCCACCAACGGCGCAATTGCTCTTGTTATTATCAGCATGACGCTCACCTTTATTTCGGGTCTTATCCCCTCAAGAATCGCATCCAAGAAAGACCCCGTTGTTGCACTCAGAACAGAATAATGAAAAAATTTATCCCCGTTCACAACCGTGAACGGGGATAATTCAATTTAAAAATTAATCATTAAAAGTAAGGCATCCGACGAAACCGACTGCTGCATCCTTTGTGCCCTTCGCGTCACACTCTGCAAAAGCAACATCGCCCGAATTTGTAGAGCCTGCAACAAAGATTGCACTGCCGTTTGAGCAAATTGCTCTTGCGTTATCTGTGCCCGAGCCGTTAAAGATATAAACATGCTTTGTTGCGGCAAGGTCTGTAACGATATAAACAAAAGCATCGTTATCACCTGTGCCGGGCATCATATCAAAATCTCTGTTTGTTGATGATGTGTAACCCGAAACAGCAAAACCACCGTTAATCTTGGTTATGCCTGTAATAAAGTCGCTTTCAAATCCGGCAATGGGACAGGTCCAACCAATAACGCCTTCGCCGTTTTCATTGCCTGTGGGATTGAGTTTAACAAGCATACCGTCAGCTGTGCCTGTTGTACCTGCGTTATACATACCCTTGAAGGTGCCTTCAGTGTTTCCGTTTCTGCCTGAAGTATACTGACCTGCAACAACGCAGCCGCCGTCTGACGCAACCTCAACCGCATGAAGAGCAGTCATACCTGTGCCGTAAATGGTTTTGTACCATTCAAGATTGCCTGCTGCCGATATCTTAAGAACGATTGTGCACTTCGAAACGCTTGCTGCCGTGCCGCTGAGCTCCTTATCACCGTAGTAAGCAGTGCCTACACATTCAACGGTTGCATAAGCGCAGCCTGCATCGTTCACAGCGATATCATGCACTGCAAGACCCTTGTTTGAGTTAAGAACCGAGCGCCATGCAATTGAGCCGTCAGAATTGCACTTGTAAACAAAGCTCTTACGGGCGTTGGGAGTGTTAAGTCCGTCCATATCGCCGTCAATGGATTCGGTTTTGCCGCCGATAAGATATCCGCCGTCTGCGGTTGCTTCAATTGCATAAATCATATCGTCCGCGGAACCGCCGTAAATTCTGATATTTCCGAGAAGATCGCCCTTAGAGTTGAATCTTGCAACAATACCTTCGATTGTTCCGGGGCATTTGTATTCGCCTGCGCCGTCAAGGTCGCTTGCAACAGTGAAGCCTGCAGCAGCGATTGAGCCGTCTGAAAGAATTGCAACAGACTCAAACTGGGTTGTTTCTGAGCTGCCGATAATCTTGCTCCAGTCAACTCTGCCGTTTTTATCGTATTTAACGATAAGTGCCGAGGAGATGCCGCCGTCCTCAATGTTGTTTGAAACGGATGCATATGTAATACCGACTGCAACAACGCCGCCGTCCTTTGTGGTTGCGGAGTCAACAAAAACTTCGTTTGTTGATTTCTTAAAGGTTGATGTCCAGTCTCTTGTTGAGGCAGGAATTCCTGTTGTTACGGGAGCCATGGGAGCAACCGTGCCCGGAGGTGTAACGGGCTTATAAACAGATGTTGTTTTGGGAACAGGCTTGGTTGTTTTTAAAGGCTGTTTGGTTGTTTCCTTTGCCTTTGTTGTTTTAACATTATTCTGAGTAACAACAGGTGCATTGGTTACGGGTTCAGACTTGATTGTTGTTACGGGCTTAACGATAACGATATCGTTTTTCTTGGTTGTGTTGCCCGATTCGCCGTTGCCCTCGGGAGCTTTCGTTGCAATAACAAAACCCTCGCTCTGAGCAACCTGAGAAAGTCTCTCATATTCCTCGTCGGAAATGTTGCTCGGGTCTTTAACCGAAGCCTTAGTCATAAGCTGATTAATTTCATCCTGAGAAGCTTCGGTTGTTGCAACCTCATTCTTTTTGATAACGGTGTTGCCGCTTTCGTCTTTTTCAACGCTAAGACCTTCGTTTTTAGCGTGCTCTTCAACCTTCTGAAGCTGTTCGGGAGTCAGCGAATTAAGGTCTCCGTTCCAGTCTTCGTCAATCTCGTCGCCAAGAGCATCTTTAACAAGGTCAACAAGCTCAACCTTACTGATGATAACAGGTTCGTAAACATATCCTACAACTCCCTGTATCCATGATTCGTTAGGCACAAGAGTTGCCGCTGTTGTGATGTCGGTGTTTTTGTCCTTAACGCTGCAGGCTGCAAACATTGAAAGAACAAGCATCAGGCACATCAGCACACACAGACTGCCCGTGAATTTCTTTTTCATAAGGTAATCCCCCTATTTTATTTAATAATCATATATATGCTACCATAAAAAGAGTTTGAAATCAACTGTTTTTATTTGGAACAGACAAAAATTCATAGTAAATTTAAAAAAACTCTTCAAAAAATTTTCAGCTTAATATATAATTAAGATAAATAAATTAACGGGAGTTGATTTGATGACCGATAAAAAAAAGGCTCTGCTTGCCGTTGAAGCCCTAAAAGCAAAATATCCCGACAGCCTTTGCTCACTTAACGCAGAAAATCCCCTGCAGCTGATTATTGCGACCCGTCTTTCGGCACAATGCACAGATGCAAGGGTTAATCTTATTACTCCCGCGCTGTTTGAAAAATACAAAACGGTTGAGGATTTTGCCTCTGCCGATATTTCCGATGTTGAAAAAATCATTCACTCCTGCGGATTCTTCAGAGCAAAAGCAAAAGACATCGTCGGCATGTGCCAAAAGATGATATCGGATTTCGGCGGAAATGTACCCGATAATCTTGATGACCTCACCAGCCTGCCCGGAGTCGGCAGAAAAACGGCAAATCTTATCATGGGCGATGTTTACGGCAAGCCTGCCGTTGTTGCGGATACTCATTTAATCAGAATTTCAAACCTTCTCGGGCTCGTTTCAACAAAAGACCCGTTTAAAGTTGAAATGCGCCTGCGCGAGCTTCTTCCGCCCGAGGAAAGCAACGATTTCTGCCACCGCTGTGTGCTTCACGGCAGAGATACCTGCATTTCAGGCAGACCGAAATGCGCAGAATGTGTTATGAGTTCCTTCTGCTTGCATGCTTTAGAGAAATGATGTTAAAAGAAAAATCGCACCGCTTACCACAGCACCTCCGCATGCCGCGGCACTCATGCTCAGCACAAGCCTGACTCTGTTTTTTCTCAGCCTTGCTGCAGGCGGCATTCCTGCGCTCTGGGCAATAACCGTTGCCCTTTCTTTCAAATCACCCTCACTGACAGCTGAGTATTCGGGTTTTATAAAAAACAGCACCCTTTCGAAATATTCGCATTGGGTCTGAGTTATTTCCACGACCTGACGGTTAACACCTTTAATCACTCTGCGTACCCCTTTTTGTTTTATTTCCCTGTTATTTTTGGCATGGAAAAGCCTGTTTATTCTCACCGACACACAATAAAAATATACAGTTGGTATAACTGACTTTTCAAGCCAAAAATGTGGATAACCGTGTGGAAAAGGTGTATAACTCATGTTAAAAACCTTTATTTTCATTGGTTTTTGGGTGTGGAAAACTTTATTTTTCTTTTTGAGCATATACAAAAGGTTGTACATTCTTTACAATTTGTTTGATTTTGTCGATAAAATTATAGCAATATTTTTGATTGAAAAAACATAATATTACAGATTGGAGAATAATATGATTGCAGAAAAAGACTACAAAATCTGCGGTGAAAATATCGTTTTAAATATTCCATGCTTTGACTTGGCTCTGACTCTCGACTGCGGTCAAGCGTTTCGCTGGACCAAAAATGATGACGGCAGCTGGCATGGCGTTGCTTTTTCAAAACCGCTTACTCTCAGGCAAACAGAAAACGGCATTGAATTTGCCGATACGAGCGAAGAGGACTTCAAAAACATATGGATTCCCTATTTCGACCTTGATCGCAACTATGAAATTCTTTGTAGCCGCTTCAAAAACGACACTCTGCTTGAAAAGGCGGTTACCGAATGCCACGGAATAAGACTTCTCCGACAGGAGCCGTGGGAAGCGCTCTGCTCATTTATTATATCTCAGAATAACAATATCCCCCGAATCAAGGGAATTGTTGACCGCCTTTGCCGACTTCTGGGCGAGCATCTCGGCGACGACGACTACGCTTTTCCGTCTCCCGAAAAGGTTGCAGAAGCCGGAATTGACGGACTTGCGCCGATTAGGGCAGGCTTCAGGGCGAAATATATAATTGACGCTGCACAAAAGATTGCAAGCGGCGAAATAAATTTCGAAAGAATTCTTATGCCCGAAACAAGCATTGAAGAAGGCAGAGATGAACTTATAAAAATCAAGGGCGTCGGCGAAAAGGTTGCTCAATGCACTCTTCTTTACGGATGCGGGAAGGTTGATGCATTTCCGATTGATGTATGGGTAAAGCGCATTCTTGCCGAGGACTATCCCGACGGACTGCCCGAATGCATAAACGGCGCAAGAGGAATCGCCCAGCAATATTTATTTCACTGGAAAAGAACACACTAAACAGTAAAAAGCGGTCTGAAATCAGACCGCTTTTTTTACAGCAAATTTTTCTTATCAAGATTTATCATTTTACCAACGGCGATTAGACCGATAACCGTCAGCACAAGCTCGATTGCCATGTAAGAACCGTTATAGATGAATGAATAAAGTTCAACCGCCATTCCCTCGGGGCAGTAACCCTTCCAGATTGTAACTCCGCTGATATAGTGGCAGATAAACCTGATTATGCAGACAACCGCACCTCCGAGAGCAAGCTCAAGGGACTGATTTCCTTTGAATTTACCCTTGAACATGCCGCCCAGTCCAAGGCATCCGAAAGCGATAATATAATCTGCAAAAGCAACGGTGAGATATGCCGCAATGCCCGTAACATAAACAAAATTTTTATATCCCATTATCATTTCAAAAATTGCAAGCACAAGTGAGCCTGCAAGACCGTTTTTGATGCCGTGACGGTAAGAAACGATAATCAGCGGCACCTGCCCGAAAAGGCTGAACCCTCCGCCGTAGAGAAACGGCCACGGAAGCAAATCCGAAACAATGAAAACGGCGATTGAAAGAGCAACCATGATTGCGCTTTCTGCGAGAACCTGGGTTTTTGTGATTTTCTTTGTCATTTTAATGACTCCTTTCATTATGAAAGGGTGTGCAGATTTTTAAAAAAAAAAGCCCGACGAAAAAATCGTCGGGCATAAAAATCTGCACTGAGTGCCTTTTTCCTACGCCCGCATTACCGGGATCAGGTTTGAGGGTATGATCTCAGCCGCCGATCGGCAGCACCCCTTTGTCAAAAGTTATTATAAGCCAAAAAATTTTCATTGTCAACAAAAAATTATTATTTCAATCCGATTTCAGTATAACCTTAAGAAATAATTAATGTTTTCTTTGTTGAATATTAATATCGGTTCAAATACAATTAAGGTGATGGCAGAATCTGCCGCAATAAAATTAAACGGGAGAATTAATACATGAAAAAAGTTTTAAAAAATTTTGTTACCGTGCTTATGGTTATTCTCACAAGCTTATCGATCGGCACTCCGTTTGCTTACGCATACGAAGCGACACCCACTGACACGATGCATACCGAACCATTCTGTAAAATCGAATTCCGCGACGGCATAGCAAGAGATATCAGAATCGGCGAAACTGTGGAGCTTTATCTCAACTACGAATTGGGCAACAACAAGAATTGCTCGTTTGACTGGTATGTCAGCGGTGGGGGTACAGACGGTGATTATGAAACCACGGGCTTCTCGGAGGGCTATAGAGGCATAAAGATTACTCCTACAAGGCACGGTACCATCACGGTCAGAATGCTTATCGGCAACGAAGACGGCATAATCATTGCAAAAGACGAAATTGAAATCACGGTTATCGACGAAAGAAGCTTTTTTGTAAGAGCTGCCGAAACCATAAATGAATTATTCAAGATCAATATTGCATACATGAGCGGGCTCGGAATCGCAATTACATTTCTCGGTGCAGGAGTGCTTGCAGCTATGATTGAACTTCCCGCATACCTCTTCAACATGATTTTCGGATAAAATATCAAAAAACCGCCTGAAATTAATCAGGCGGTAATTTTTTATGTATCAGTCTTCTGCATTTGCCTTAGCTTCTGCAATAACCTTCTGTGCAACGGGTTCGGGAGCTACTTCATAATGGTCAAACGCAAATGAGAAATAGCCTCTGCCGATTGTTACGGAGCGGAGAACTGTTGCGAAATCGCCCATTTCAGCCATGGGAACTTCTGCTACAAGCTCCTGCATCTTGGGATCATCCTCGCAGGGACCCATGCCGAGAACGCGGCCGCGTCTCTTTGTGATATCGCCCATGATATCGCCGAGGTTGTCGCCGGGCATATAAGCCTTGAGTGAACCGTAGGGCTCAAGAAGCTTGGGATTTGCGCCGGGCATACCGTTCTTATATGCGATGATGGCAGCCATCTTGAATGCCATTTCGTTTGAGTCAACGGGATGTGACGAACCGTCATAAAGAGTTGCTCTCAGACCAACAACAGGATAACCTGCAAGAGGTCCTTTAAGGATGGCTTCTCTGAGACCCTTTTCAACTGCAGGGAAGAAGTTCTTGGGAACTGAACCGCCGACAACTCTCTCAGCAAACTCGAAATCTTCTGTGGGAATGGGCTCAAATTCAACCCAAACATCACCGAACTGACCGCTGCCGCCGGACTGCTTCTTATGACGGCCCTGAACAGCAACCTTCTTGCTGATGGTTTCTCTGTATGCAACCTTGGGAACCGTGAGGTCTACCTCAACGCCGAACTTTGTCTTGAGCTTTGTAACAACAGTGTCAAGATGCTGCTCGCCGAGACCCGAGATAATCTGTTCCTTGGTTTCTGTGTTTGTATAGTAGTTAATGGTAAGGTCTTCTTCTGCGAGTCTGTTGAGACCTGCTGCAACCTTATCTTCTTCGCCCTTCTTCTTAGCCTTAACCGCCATAGGAAGGCAGGGTGCGGGGAAGCTTACGCCCTTGAGCTTGACATCCGACTTGGGAGCGCAGAGAGTATCGCCGGTCTTGAAGCCGGAGAGCTTTGTAATGATACCGATATCACCTGCAAGGATTGCAGATGCTTCTTCCTGCTTGCCGCCCTTGGGAAAGAGAAGCTTACCCATTCTTTCGGTTTCACCTGTGCGCTCGTTATAAGCGGGTGTATCGGGAGTGATTTTACCCGAAATAACCTTGAAATATGACATCTTACCAACGAAGGGGTCAGCAACGGTCTTGAAGCAGATTGCTGCAAGAGGTGCGTTTTCATCGCAGGTAACATCAGCCTCCGAAGCAACCGAAGCTGCGTCGGGAGCAGACTGAACGATGCAGTTGTTGATAAGGTCAACAGCTTCAAGCTGATAACCTGAGCAAGCAAATACGGGGCAGATTTCGCCTGCAAGAATACCTGTCTTAAGACCTCTGTCAATTTCTTCGTCAGTGAGAGGTTCACCGTCGAAATATTTCATCATAAGCTCTTCGTCAGCACTTGCAACGGCTTCGATAAAAGCTTCCTTCATTCTGTTTGTTCTCTCATCATTTTCGGGCATGGGAGCATCTGAACGCTTACCATCCTTATATGAGAAAGCTTCGTTTCTTGAGAAGTCAACATAAGAAATAACCTTATCACCCTCAACATAAGGAACAACAACGGGGCAGACCTTGTTGCCGTATTCATCACGGAGTGAATCGAATGTCTTATAGAAATGAGCGTTTTCAGCGTCACACTTTGTGATTGCAAACATCTTGTTGATGCCTCTGTCGGTAGCAGCCTTGTAAGCTTTTTCTGCGCCAACATCAAGGGTGCTGCCCGATGCAAGAACGATGAGAACTGCGCCTGCTGCACGCATACCTTCGCTTACGCCGCCTGCAAAGTCAAAAAGACCCGGGGTATCTATAATATTAATTTTTGTATTTTTCCATTCAAACGATGCAATAGCGGAAGCTATTGAACACTTGCGTCTTTTTTCTTCAGCATCAAAGTCGAGAACTGTGTTGCCGTCTGCTACTCTGCCGAGTCTGTCAGTTGCGTTTGAAATGTAAAGCATTGCTTCGGCAAGAGTTGTTTTGCCTCGTCCGCCGTGACCGGCAAGAACGATGTTTCTGATGTCTTTTGCACTATAGGATTTCAAGAAAAGTTCCTCCTTTATATCTTCCGTGGCGGTGCACACCGCTGCGGATGTGAAACTTAATATCGACGGGTTAAAGCGCCATATTAACTAGGATTATATCACAAAAGTTTTCCTATTTCAATGATTTTTTTGGTGTTTTTTATAAAAATTCACGATTTTTTCAAACTTTTTTCCATAAAAATCACTTATCCTAAGCTTTTTCTGACGGTTTTTCGTTATTTTCACCATTGTCTTTATTTCTGTTTGCAGTCCAAAGATGGATGATTCCTTCCTCGTTGAGAACCTTGAGCATAACAATAGTTATCGGAAGCACAAACAGCCCTACCACACCGAAAAGCTGAAGTCCGAGATACATTCCCGCAAGAGTAACAATCGGAGGAAGACCAACATTCATCGCAACAAGTCTGGGTTCAAGAATCTGGCGGATAACGGTTATAAGTCCGTAAATAACAAGAAGTCCGATACCGAGGCCGATGTTTCCGTTAAAGAAATTAATGACTGCCCACGGAATGAGCACTGTTCCTGTGCCGAACACGGGAAGAATATCAAGAATTGCCGTGGCAACCGAAATTGCAACAATATATCCGCCGTCATAAACTCCGATTAATTTTAATACATTAAGACCGATTGTAATTTCACAAAAAGTAACGAAAATTATTGTTGCATAGGCTTTTATCATTTTTCCGATGATATCGCCGAAAAGCTTTTTAACTTTTATTATCGTTGCTTCGTGTTCTTCAGAAATATTGTTTTTAATAAGGCTTGTGAGGCTGTCATAGTCACATGTTATAAAGAAACACGCTATAATGCTTATTAAGGCGGCAGTGAGAATCGCAGGAATATGCTTTGCGGTTGAAAGAAGTCCGCCAAGCGGCGTTGTTATAATTGAAAGATCAAAACTGTCTGCGCTCAGCTCCATTCCCTCCGCAGGCTTGCCCTGCTCAATATAAAGAAGAAGATTGTTGATAAAGCCGCTGATTGTGTCTGCAAGAGAATTTTCAATTGAATCGGGCAAAAACGCAAGATGGCTGATAATCCAGCCTTCCGCAGCTCTTATAAGCTCGGGTAAATCGTGAAGCTTTGCAATAATATATGAACCGAGACCCTTGAATTCACTGACCAGACGGTATCCGACAAGAACTATCGCGGTTACGATTACGGAAAGAATCAGAAACACCGAAATCGCACCTACTATGCTCCTTTTTATTTTTGTTTTTTTGGAAATTGCTCTTATCGGTTTCTGCAGAATCAGTGCAACCAGAACTGCGATGATAAACGGCGCAACAATCCAGAATGCATACTTAAGAAAGAGCGCATAAAGCACAGCAACAACTGCAAAATATGTGATATTGATAAGCGTTTCCCTTCGTTTTTCAACAAGATTCATTCTTATACACCTCCTGAATACTTACATGTATTCACTTTAGTTTACACCTTTTTCCTCTAAAACGCAATTAATGTTATAAAAAATATACAAAAATTTAATAAAAGTTAAATTTAGGGCTTTATTATTTTGAAATTATGTGTTAGAATTTAATTCAATACTATTATTTTTGACATTTTTAAAAGTATTACATAAAAGGAGAGCTTTATATGTATGTAGCTATAATGGGATATGGCGTGGTTGGCTCGGGCGTTGCAACCCTTCTCAAGAAAAACCACGAGCATATTGTTAAAAAGAGTATGCAGAGCGAAATGGAGCTTAAGTATATTCTCGACAGACGCACATTCCCCGGCGATCCCTATGAGCATCTTCTCATAACCGATTTTTCAAAAATCGTTGAGGATGACGAGGTTAAGATTGTTGTTGAAACCATGGGCGGTCTTCATCCCGCTTATGAATATGTTCTCGCGAGCCTCAAGGCTGGCAAAAATGTTGTTACCTCAAATAAGGAGCTTGTTGCCGCAAAAGGCTGCGAGCTGCTCAAGGTTGCGGATGAAAACAATGTTAATTTCCTCTTTGAAGCAAGCGTAGGCGGCGGTATTCCCATCATCCGCCCCATCAGCCAGTGCCTTGCCGCAAACGACATCGACGAAATCGCAGGCATTCTTAACGGCACAACCAATTTTATTCTCACAAAGATGATTACCGACGGCATGACCTTCGACGAGGCACTGCTCCTCGCTCAGAAAAACGGCTATGCCGAGCGCGACCCGTCTGCCGATGTTGACGGCTTCGACGCCTGCAGAAAAATCTGCATTCTTGCAGCCCTCTGCTTCGGAAAGCATGTTTATCCCGATGCAGTTTACACCGAAGGTATCCGCAAGATTACCCTTGCAGATGTTGAGTATGCCCGTGCATGGGGCGGCGTAATCAAGCTCATCGCGAAGGCAAAGAAGATGGAGGACGGCAGAGTTTCCGTTATGGTTTCGCCTGCATTCATTCAGAATCACAGCCAGCTTGCTTCCGTTGACGATGTTTTCAACGCAATTCTCGTTCGCGGCGACGCTATCGGTGATGTTGTATTTTATGGCAAGGGCGCAGGAAAGATGCCTACTGCGAGTGCGGTTGTTGCGGATGTTATCGACTGCGCAAGACACATGGAGCGCAAAAAGTTCTTCGGCTGGCAGGACAGCGAGGAAGGCTATGTTGCGGATTACCTTGAAACAGAAAATACTTTCTATATCAGAGTAACAACCGACAATGCAGCTGCAGCGGTTGCAAAGTTTACCGAGCTCTTCGGAGAAATCAGCCTTCTTTCCCGTCAGGATGCTCCCGAAGGCGAGTTTGCATTCGTAACCAAGTCACTTTCCGAAAAAGAGCTTGCTGAAAAGCTTGAGCTTGTTAAGGATGCAAAGGTTGAATCTGTTATCAGAATCACAAACTATTAATAACTGTTAATTATTTACCCCTATAGGAGGATATTATGGCTTTAATTGTTCAGAAATTCGGCGGCAGCTCAGTTGCAAACGCCGAAAGAGTAATGAATGTTGCAAGAATCGTTACTGACACATACAAGGAAGGCAACGATGTTGTTGTTGTTGTTTCTGCTCAGGGCGATACTACTGACGACCTCATTGCCAAGGCTAAGGAAATTAATCCCAACGCTTCAAAAAGAGAAATGGATATGCTTCTCGCTTCGGGTGAGCAGATTTCAATTTCGCTTCTGGCCATGGCTATTGAAAGCCTCGGCTATTCAGCCTGCTCACTTCTCGGATGGCAGGCAGGCTTCTCAACAAACTCCGTTTACGGCTCCGCCCGCATCAAGAAGGTCGGCGCAGACCGCATCAAGATGGAGCTTGCCAAGAAAAACATCGTTATTGTTGCAGGCTTCCAGGGCCTCAACAAATATGACGATATAACAACTCTCGGCAGAGGCGGCTCAGACACAAGCGCAGTTGCAATTGCAGCTGCAATGCACGCAGACCGCTGCCAGATTTACACCGATGTTGAGGGTGTTTACACAGCAGACCCCAGAAAAATCAAGGGCGCAATCAAGCTCAATGAAATCACCTATGATGAAATGCTTGAGCTTGCAACTCTCGGCGCTCAGGTTCTCAACAACCGTTCGGTTGAAATGGCTAAGAAATATAATGTCAAGCTCGAGGTGCTTTCAAGCCTTGTGCGCGCACCCGGTACAATTGTCAAGGAGGTAGCAGATATGGAAAAAATGCTCGTAAGAGGTGTAACAAAGGATACGGATGTTGCCCGTATTTCAATAATCGGAGTTCCCAATGTTCCCGGAATTGCTTATAAGATTTTCGGCAAGCTCGCTGCAAAGAACATCAATGTTGATATCATTCTTCAGTCAGTCGGCAGAGGCGACACAAAGGATATCGCCTTCACAACAACAAAGGCTCACCTTGAAGATACAGTTGAAACTCTTAAGAGCCTTGACCTTCTCAGCGGCCTTGAAATTGTTTGCGACACAGATGTTGCAAAGGTTTCGGTTGTCGGCGCAGGCATGGAATCGCATCCCGGCATTGCTGCAAAGATGTTTGAAGCTCTCTTTGAGACAGATGTTAACATCCAGATGATTGCTACCAGCGAAATCAAGATTTCCGTTCTCATCAACATCAACGATGCAGACAAGGCTGTTGCCGCAATCCACAACGCATTTATTCCCGAGCTCAGCTAAATTATTAATGTATATAAGAAGCGGACTGTTTCAGCTGAAACAGTCCGCTTTGTTATTGTTAATTCAGATTCCGTAATAAAAAGCATCGTCAACGCTTATCTTATAAACATTTTCAAGCATTGCACCGACCGCGGTCTTCATCTCCTCGCCGGAAAGGAAGCTGAGATTGCATCCGGGAATAAACTCTGTTGCAAGAGCCGCAGTTTCGGCAAATCCGTTATCCTTGAGAAATACGGGAGCGCCGTAAACATTTGATTTAAGATAATTAACCGAAATTTTGCTGTATGAAATAAATTCCTTGATTATATCGGGATTTGCGTTTATATATTCCGTTCTTGCAACAACAACGCTCTGGGTCATGGGTGTTTCGCAAACCTTATCCCACTCGCTGTTGATACTGAGAGCTTTTCTGTAGGTTTCGGTATTATTGAGAACCTTTGATGCATAAGGCTCGGAAACAATAATGATTTCTGCCGACGCATCGCCTGTAAAAGTTGCAACCTCGGCATCGGTTGCCTTGAACTGAAGGTCGATATCCTTTTCGGGGTCGATTCCGTTCTTTTCAAAAAGATAGTTAATCGCCATTTCGGCGTCTGTGCCTTTATATGCGGCATAAACGGTTTTTCCCTTGAGGTCGCTTATGCTCTTGATTTTTTCGCCGTTTTCAATAACATGATAAAATCCCAGACCGTTGACTGCAAGAAGCTGAATTGCGCCGTTTGTTTCGTTATAAAGCTTTGCCGCATCATAAACGGAGAGAGTTGCCATATCCGCCGCGCCGCTTTTCAGAAGCTCGGCTATCTCCTGCGCATCATCATAATAGCTTGTTTCGTAGTTATATGCTCTGTCAACGGAAAACTTGGATATTCCGAGACCGACTGCGCCGTTAAGAGCTGCAATCTTTGTTTTTTCGCTTCTTATATAGCTGGTGGCGATTTCGGTAACAGCCGATTCGGTTGTTGTTTCGTCATCCGCATCTCCGCCGCAGCCCGCAAAGCTTAAAAGCATAATAAAAGCAATCATCGCCGCCGTTATTCTTTTAAGGTTTTTCATTTTATTCAGCCTTTCCTTATCATTCGTTTGTATCATCATTATACATTTCACCGTCATCGTTGTCAATAATCATATCCTTACGAATAATGGAGTTAAGATGTTCTGCAATTCCGGCGTTTTTTGCCTTTTGAACAATATAATATCTGTTTGAATATTTATCCTTAACCGCAGATGTTACGCCGTCATCGGAAACTGTTATTTTCATGGGTTTTGAGAGCGAATAGAAATTGCCGTTGCCCTCAAAAGCATACTGCACTGCAGTCAGATCCCAGCTTTCACGCAGGTAGGGCGGCTCTTTTTTGCCGAGATATTCCCTGTAGCAGTCATAAACGGGGTTATCCTTCAGCGGCTTTTCAGCAAAGCCTGTCATTATGTCTTTTCCGATTTCGAAGCCCGAGCAAATAATAACATTTCTGAAGTTTTCAAAAACCGTCTTTGCGGCTTTTATATCGGATTCTATATTGAATTCTTTTCCCGACGGGAATTTGCCTGCCATTGCAACGATTGAATTAACCTTTGAATTGAAAAGTTTCGGGTCTTTTTCAAGAATTTCGGCAATGTTGGTAAGCGGACCGACTGAAATAACCGTTACCGAATCATCCTCTGCCTTTAAGAGAAGCTTTTTATAGAATTCAGCCGCAGGACTTACATCCTTTGCCTTTATATCATATTTTTTTGCAAGAGGCCTGTTATATTTATCGCTGTTCCTGAGAATCTCGTATCCCCTGTGCTCACCCAAAGGAATATCCAGACCGAAATGCTCCGAAAGAACAGCAAGAGCATCTGTACCGTGAGGGTTTGAAGTACAGTTTGCCGCACCGAGAATTCTTATGTCATATTTTTTCGCCATTTCTGCCATGATGGCGAAAGCTCCTGCGTCATCGCAGTCGGGGCCGATATCTGTATCAAAAATAACATCTCTGCGGCTTTCTTTGACAGGTTCAAACGGACCCTTTTCGTATTCTTCCTCTTTTTTGCCGGATTTAATTGCATATCTGACAACCCATACAACAAGCGCAACGGGCAAAAGAACAGCAGCGATTGCGGCAAGCTTATGCATGGGAACATAATCATAAAGACCGTCGCCGAGAATCGTGAAAAGAATAACTCTCGGAAGAATTCCGCCGAGCGATAGAAGCACATAGGGCAGAAATCTCATTCTTACCGCGCCGAGAAAGAGGCTGACTATATCAATCGGAAACACAGGAATCGCACGGATGGCAAAAATCGCCGAAAGCTTATTTTTTCCGTGAAGCTCAAGAATTTTATCGCCGTATTTGATTTTTTTCAATTTGTTGACAACATACGGCCCGCCCATTATAACGCCGAAAAGATAGGTTGCGGAAATTTCAATCAGTATTCCGACCGCATTTATCAGAATTGCCCAGTGAGTAGGGAAAGCAAGTCCTACGGCAATATAAATCAGCGATGCCGGCACAACAAATACCAGCGATTTCAGGAGATAAATTCCTAAAATTGATGCAACCGCAGCTGCAACTCCCGAACTTGCCTCAACAAGCGCCCTGATATCAATATTTTTGAGTTCGTCATATTTCCATATGATAAGAGCAATAATTATAACGGAAACGATTATTCTTACGGCAAGACCCACTGCGTGAGATCCCCTGAGCAATTTTTTCTTCATCAGAATACCTTCCTTACAATAATCCAATAATATGTAATATAATACTATATTTTACCTGCGTAAAGCAAGAAAAAAACGAATGTTTACAAAATTTTAGTAGACATTAGTTAATTCTTGTGGTATATTAAAGTGAATACGGTCTCAAAAAGGAGGGAAGATTCCCATGATGACTGTTAAAGAGAAAATGGAAAGAGCAACTGCTTCGGTCGCTTTTGACGGCATATATAAATATGTCAAAAAAAATCCCGAAGAAAACATAATAAAGCTCATCGACCTTGCCCAGAAGCTTATGGGTGGGGCATTTCCCGAAAAGAATTTTGATTCTTTCCGAAAAGCTATCCAGGATAAGGATAATGTTTGGCACACTTTCGCCATGAACATCATCAACAATGCCGACGGCGATGTTATAAAGAAAATGCTCCTTGCTCTCGGTCTCGGCGCCGGCGTTAACGGCACAAAGGCTGTAAGAGCGAACAGAGAAAAATACAAGTGCAACATCCCCTTCCTCATGCTTTTTGACCCCACCAGCGCATGCAACCTCAAGTGCAAGGGCTGCTGGTCTGCTGAATACGGTCACAAGTCAAATCTTTCGCTCGACGAAATGAGAAGCATTGTTAATCAGGGAACCGAGCTCGGCACTCATCTTTATATGCTCACGGGCGGCGAGCCTCTCATAAAGAAAAAAGAGATTCTTGCCCTTTGCAAAGAGAATCCCGACTGCGCATTTCTTGCATACACCAACGCAACTCTCATTGATCAGGCATTCTGCGACGAAATGAAGGATGTCGGCAATCTCACTCTTGCTCTCAGCATTGAAGGCACCGAAGAGAGCAACGACTACCGCCGCGGCGACGGTGCATATAAAACAACAATCGAGGCAATGGATCTTCTTAAAGAAAACGGCTTGCTTTACGGCATCTCCGTTTGCTATACAAGCAAAAACATTCCTGCTGTTACGAGCAATGAATTTCTTGATCTCATGGTTGAAAAGGGCGCAATTTTTGGTCTTTATTTCAACTACATGCCCGTCGGAAAAGATGCCGTTGTTGACCTTATACCCTCTCCCGAACAGAGAGTTTATATGTATAAGTGGCTCCGCAAAGTCAGAAACGGAAAAACAGGCAAGCCCATGTTCATTATGGATTTCCAGAATGACGCCGAATATGTCGGCGGCTGCATTGCAGGCGGCAGAAACTATTTTCATATCAACTCCGAAGGAGATATGGAGCCCTGCGTTTTCATTCATTATTCCGATTCAAATATCAGAAACAAAACTATTATCGAAGGACTTAAAAGCCCTCTTTTCCAGGCATACTGGCATAACCAGCCGTTTAATGACAATCACCTCAGACCCTGCCCCATGCTTGAAAATCCCGACTGTCTGAGAAAGATAATTGCCGAAACAGGCGCAAAGTCAACCGACCTTATCGAGCCTGAAAGCGCAGAAACCCTCTGCGCAAAATGCGATAAGTTTGCGGCGGCATGGAAGCCCGTTGCGGATGAACTCTGGAATTCAACCAAACATCCCAACCCCAAAACCCAGTTCTACCGCGACACTCCCGAAGGCCGCGCAGAGCTTGAGAAAAAGAACAATCAATAAAATGAAGCTGTTCCGCAAAAAAGCGGAACAGCTTTTTATATACTGTTATTTTTCTGAAAAAAAACCGCCGCACCCTCGGGTACGGCGGTTATTATTTTAATTATCAGTCGTCGCAATCGTCGCAGCAGTCATCGCAATCGCAATCGATTTCGAACTCAAGAAGCTCGTTGCACTTGGGGCAGTTGATGCTTCCTTCTTCAAGAATATCTCTGTCAACGCAGATTACCTCGCCGCAGCTGGGGCATTCAACATCATAATATTCTTCCTCGTCATCGTCGCAGCAATCATCGCAGCAGCAATCGTCGAGATCTTCATAAACATAGCCTTCAAGCTCGTCAAGGTCTTCATCAACAGCATCAAGCTGCTCGCTGATAAGATCCATGCCGTCCTCAAGATCGCTTACTGAAAGAGCGAGATCATCGAGAACATCCATCATAGCCTTGATAATCTTGGTTTCGGGCTTTGCTTCGTCAAGAGCAAGACCTTCTGCAAGACCCTTGAGGTATGCAACCTTTTCGGTAATGGTCATTTCTTTGTCCTCCGTTAAATTAATTTATGCACTGATTATGCACGGCTGAGATATTCGCCTGTGCGAGTGTCAACAACAATCATTTCGCCCTCGTCGATGAAGAGAGGAACCTTAACCTCAGCACCTGTTTCAAGAGTTGCGGGCTTTGTTGCGTTGGTAGCAGTGTTGCCTGCAAAGCCGGGATCGGTCTTTGTTACCTGAAGAGTAACTGAGTTGGGGGGCTCTACGCCGAAAACGCTGCCCTTGTATGAAAGAACACGGCAGGTTTCGTTTTCCTTAACAAACTTGAAGTTTTCGGGAAGAGTGTCTGCACCGATGGGAACCATGTCATAGGTTTCGGGGTCCATGAAATAGTAAAGACCGCCGTCCTCATATGAATATTCCATTTCCTTACGCTCGATATAAGCGGTGGGGAACTTATCTGTGGGGTTGAATGTACGCTCAACAACTGCGCCGCCGATAACATTTCTAATCTTTGTTCTTACGAAAGCTGCGCCTTTGCCGGGCTTAACATGCTGGAATTCGATAATCTGATAGACCTGACCTTCCATTTCGAAGGTTACGCCGTTTCTGAAATCGCCTGCTGATACCATAAAAATATTTCTCCTTATAATTGTTTATATGTTGTCACAGTTATTTTATACTATTCATTATTATTTTTCAAGTCTTTTTTAATATTTATCGCTTTACTTTTAAAGAATTATAAGATTTTTCGGGGTTTTTGTAAGATTTTCGCAGCCATTTTCGGTTATAAACGCCATATCCTCGATTCTCACGCCGAATTCCGAGGGGATATAAATTCCCGGCTCAACAGTCACAACATCCCCGATTTCAAGAATACTTCCGCTTTTCGGCGATACTCTCGGTTCTTCGTGGATTTCGATTCCGACGCCGTGCCCCGTGCCGTGACCGAAGTATGAGCCGTAACCTGCTTTTTTGATTATATCTCTTGCCGCCGCATCCGCATCTTTGCATGAAACACCTGCCCCGAGAATTTCAAGGCTCTTTTTCTGTGCCGCAAGAACGGTTTCATAGACCTCTGCCTGCTTTTCCGACACTTCACCGACCGCAACGGTTCTTGTCATATCGCTGTGATAACCGTCAACAACCGCGCCGAAGTCAAGAGTAATGAAATCGCCGCGCTCAATTTTTTTATCGCCAGGCACTCCGTGAGGCATCGAAGAATTTTTTCCGCTGACGGCTATTGTTTCAAACGAAACGCATTCCGCGCCGTTTTTCAGCATGAAAAAGTCGAGAGTAAGGGCGATTTCACGCTCGGTGACGCCCTCTTTTATGAATCCGAGAATATGGTCAAACGCTTTTTCGGCAATCGCCTGTGCGGCAAGAATTTTTTGCTTTTCCGCTTGGCTTTTGATGCGTCGGAGAGCATTCACGGCATCATCTGTTTTTTCTGCAACACATTCGCAAGGCAGGGCTTTTTTGGTTTTGGCAAACTCTGCAACGCTGAGCTTTTCCGCTTCGGTGAAAACGGTTTTTATTCCGAGTTTTTCAATATATTCGGGCAACTGCGCCGAGAAAGAGCTGAGAAGCGCAACTTCTCCGCAATCCGTGATTGCATTCTGCGCCGCCTCAATATATCGGCTGTCAGTCAGAAAAACGGATTCGTTTTTCGTTATTATCAGATAGCCGTCTGACGATGCGAAGCCCGTAAGATACCGTCTGTTTTCGGGAGAAACAACAAGGAAAGCCTCGCCGTTGCGTAACTGCTGCTGTAATTTGTTAATATTCATATTTGATTCTCCATAAAAAGATGCACTGCCGAATGTGTGCAGCATTCGGCAGTGCGTTGGGGAAAGAGAAAATAAAAATGAAAAAAGAAGTTGTCAATCGTTCAGATAACAATACACTTTTGCTATCTATTTGTATAATATTGTACGAATACTTTGGTATTGTTGTAAAATTGTTAACAAATTGTAAACAAACCTCTTTTTCTTCTCTTTTCTCCCCTTACTGCTCTAAAAATGCTTTAAATCCTTTATACGCCATATAAACATCAAGTTTTGCAACAATCTCAAAGGGAGCATGCATTGAAAGAACGGGAACACCGACATCAACAACCTCAACGCCGAGATTTGCAACATATTTTGCAACTGTTCCGCCGCCGCCCTCGTCAACCTTGCCAAGCTCGCCCGTCTGCCATGCAACCTTTGCACCGTCAAAAAGATTTCTCATTTTAGACATAAACTCAGCGTTTGCATCATTCGTGCTGCTCTTGCCTCTTGAGCCGGTATATTTCGTAACAACAATTCCCTTGTTGAGGAATGCCGCATTCTTTTTATCGTGCACCGAAGGATAGGTGGGGTCAAAGCCTGCGTTGACATCCGCCGAAAGACATTCGGACGCTCTGAGCACATCTCTGCCTTCAAGGCCCTGAGTTCTTGCGATATCGGCAATAAAATGCTTAAGGAATGCTGAGTGCAGACCTGTGTTGCCGTCCGAACCAACCTCTTCCTTATCGGTGATGACGGTTACGCTTGTGTATTTCGGAGCTTTTGCATCAAAAGCAGCAACGATTGAGGGATAGGCGCAGACTCTGTCATCGTGTCCGTAGGAGCCTATCATGCTGCGGTCAAAGCCAACATCAACCGCCTTGAAAGCAGGCACCATTTCAAGCTCTGCCGAGAGGAAATCCTCTTCAACAATGCCGTATTTTTCGTTGATGAGCTTCATAATGTTGAGCTTCACCATTTCGCTGCCCTTATCCGTGCCGAAGGGTCGGCTGCCGACGAGGATATTGAGATTTTCGCCTTCAATAGCCTCATCGAGAGGTCTGCTTGCCTGCTTCTTATCAAGATGGGGCAGAAGGTCGGTAACAACAAAAACAGGGTCGCCCTCATCCTCGCCGAGCTTTACGGTTACGCAGCTTCCGTCACGGCGGAAAACAACACCGTGAAGAGCAAGAGGAATTGCGGTCCACTGATATTTCTTTATGCCGCCGTAATAATGAGTTTTAAACATTGCAAGCTCCGCATCCTCATAAAGCGGATTGGGCTTGAGATCAAGTCTGGGAGAGTCGATATGCGACGCAACGATTTTTGCACCCTTTTCAAGGCTTTCCGTACCGAAGGTGCAAAGAATAAGCGCTTTTGAACGAATGTCATAATAAACCTTGTCGCCTGCCTTATAGCTTGCCTTGGGGTCAAATTCTGCATATCCCTCTTTTATTGCAAGCTCTTTTGTATAAGCGGCGGCTTCGCGCTCGGTTTTGCAGATATCAAGAAATTTTTTATAGCCCTCGCAGAATTCATCCGCAACGGCAATTTCATTTTCTTCGCAGGTATAAGCTGCATGCTCCTGCTTTGCAAAAAGCTCTTCCTTTAAAATTTCCGCCTGTGTTTTTTCACACATGACTGTCATCCTTTCTTAATACAAATTGTAATATATATTCAGTGCTTTGTTTACTTTTTTCACATAATGCGCCGTTTCGGGAATCGGTATTTCAACAAGCGATTTCCCGTCGGGCGAAAATTCCTTATCCTCAAGCCATCCGTTAACCCTTCCCCTGCCTGCATGATATGCGGCAAGAGCAATATCGGTATCTTTGAATTCATCGGTAAGATATCCGAGAAAAAATGCACCGTATTTTATCGAGGTTTCGGGGTCATAAAGACTGAGGTTTTCATCCTCTTCGCCAAGCTTCATTTTCAGCCACTCAAAGGTTTCGGGAGTTATCTGCGTAAGTCCGACCGCATCCGCATCCGATACCGCATCGGGATTAAATGAGCTTTCGGTTTTTATTACGGCATAGACAAGCTCCGGCTCAACGCCGTATTCAGCACTGTATTTTTCGACAAATTCGGTATATTTCATGGGGTAGAATGTTTTTAAAACGGTTTTTGCCGTAACCGAACATGCGATAAACAAAACAGCGGCAGAGAGAAATACTAATATTGGTATTTTGATTTTGCGGATCATGGGTTTCCTTTCTGAAGAAAATGAAAAACTGCAACCTGTTCCTCAATATCTGCATCGGGGTTATTATTAATAATGATATCCGATTTTTCAATATAATATTCCGCAGGCGGCTGGGCATTTATGCGAAGCCTTGCATCTGCTTCTGAAATGGAATCGCGCTTCATTATTCTTTCAAGGCGTATTTCTTCATCGGCAACAACGCTGATATTCTTTTCGCAGACTGCAACAAGAGGGCTGTCAAACAGAAGCGCTGCATCAATCACCGCCGCATTTGCGCCGTTCTTTTCGGCGGCATGTATCTCTTCAATTGCAAGGCGGGTTATTTCGGGATGAGTTATTGCGCTGAGCGCCCTTGTGCCCTCGGGCGTTGCAAATGCCCTTCTTGCAAGCTCACGGCGGTCAAGCAAACCGCCATTTAATATATCGCTGCCGAATTTTTCGCAAAGCATTGCGATAACCTCGGGGTTTTCGACCGCTTTTCTGGCAAGAATATCCGTATCAACTATGTGACAGCCTTTTTCTGCGAGCATTGCGGCAACGGTTGTTTTGCCTGCGCCCGTCTGTCCCGTAAGACCGATAACGGGGATTTTTATGTCAAGGTCGATAACACGGAAAGCGGCCGAGCGCAGAAGTCTGTTATAAACCGCAAGTCCTACTCCGCTTGAAACAGGGCAGCGCACAAAAGCCTTTTCGCATCCGATTGCATCAACCTCACGCAGAGCATCAAAAATTTTGTGTGCCTGTGAGATATCGTCATTCTCTTTTCCGTATTCGATATATTTTTCAAAATTCTTTCCTTCACCCTCAAAGCAGACGGCGCATACCGTTTCTTTTTGAGCAAAAATAAATTTCTTATATTGCTCGAAGCTGCCCTTGATTATCGTCACCTGTGCAGCAGGCGCGTAATGCTTATATTTCATGCCCGGCGACTCGGCCTTTTCGCCTTCGCGGAGCTTTTCAAAAACAGCAGGCGAAATCTGAATTGCGCCGAGCACCTCTTCAAGCTGCTCGGGAGTTATTCCGCCGGGTCTGAGAAGGGTCGGAGGCTCGGTCGCAAGGGTAACGACCGTTGACTCAACGCCGACGGAGCTTTCTCCTCCGTCAACAACGGCATCGATTTTTCCGTCAAGGTCTTCAATAACATGAGAAGCCTTTGTGGGACTGGGCTTCCCCGATGCATTTGCGCTCGGTGCGGCAAGCGGCAGACCCGATGCCTTTATAATTTCTCTTGCGCACTCGTGCGAAGGCATACGGATTGCAACCGTATCAAGACCTGCGCTGACTTCATCGGGAATAAGCTTTGATTTTTTCATTATAACCGTCAGCGGTCCGGGCCAGTATTTTTCCGCAAGAGCATACATTCTCGGGTCAACCTTTTCAACAAGAGGTTCGATTTCCTCAAGCGACGCAACATGCACTATCAGAGGATTATCCTGCGGTCTGCCCTTGGCGATGAATATTTTTCTTACCGCCTCGCCGTCAAGCGCATTTGCCGCAAGCCCGTAGACCGTTTCGGTAGGTATGGCAACAAGACCGCCGTTTTTCATAATGTCGGCAGCAGTCTGTATTGAATTTTTATCGTCAGATTTTAAATAAAGTGTTTTCATATTTGTACTCGCTAAATTAATATTGAAAGATTAGGGCTGTTTTGCTTCGACATGTTTATTATCGATAAATCATAATCCTAAGTGTTTTTCCAATTCTTTATTAAGTTTCTTTCTACGGTTTTCTTCCGCTTCTCGAAAATGTTTTTCTTCTTTTTTATCCTTAACAAAAACCGCAACTTTATAAATAACAGCAGAAATAACTATGGTCGCAAGAATAATGCCGACAACAGGAAAAACACTGAATATGGCTGCTATAAAAGCTCCTGCGACGATAATTGCTGTCATTATCACGGCAATTACTAATACAGGTTTAAGAAGAAGCATAATAAATTCAAATACAAAACAAAATATCATAAAACATTTTCCTTAATTACGCTTTAAAGATTACTCACTTTTTAATTTTTCTGCTGTATCGGCGGTTATCAAAGCGTCAATAATCTCATCAAGGTCGCCGTTGAGGATTGCCTCGATTTTATATAGGGTGAGATTGATTCGGTGGTCGCTGACTCTGCCCTGCGGATAGTTATAGGTTCTGATTCTCTCGCTTCTGTCGCCCGTGCCGACCTGAGCCTTTCGCTCGCCTGCAATGGCGTCATGCTGCTTTTCCCTTTCGGCTTCAAGAATCTTTGAGCGCAGAATTTTCATTGCTCTGTCCTTATTCTTATGCTGACTTCGCTCATCCTGACATTCAACAACCGTTCCCGTCGGGATATGAGTGATTCTGATTGCGCTTTCGGTTTTATTAACATGCTGACCGCCTGCGCCGCCTGAACGGTAGGTGTCTATCTGCAAATCGGCAGGATTGATTTCAATATCAACCTCTTCCGCTTCGGGAAGAACGGCAACGGTTACGGTTGAGGTGTGGATTCTGCCCTGACTTTCGGTTTCGGGCACACGCTGAACGCGGTGAACGCCGCTTTCAAACTTGAAGCGCGAATAAGCGCCCTCGCCCTCAATCATAAAGCTGATTTCCTTGAATCCGCCAAGCTCCGTTGGATTGGAATTGAGAATTTCGCTCTTCCAGCCCTTCGCCTCGCCGTACATTGAATACATTCTGAAAAGCACGCCTGCAAAAAGCGATGCCTCCTCGCCGCCTGCGCCGCCTCTGATTTCAACAATAACATTCTTATCGTCGTTGGGGTCGCGCGGCAGAAGCAGAATTTTAAGCTCCTCGCGGAAGATTTCAACCTGCTCGCCTGCCTGCTCAAATTCTTCCTGAACCATCTCGCGGAAATCCTTTTCCATTCCGCCTGCATCAAGCATCTCTTTCGCTTCCTGAAGCGTTGCCTGAGCAGCTTTAAGCTCACGGTATTTCTCAACAATCGGGGTTAAAACCTTAAGCTCCTGCATAAGCTTTTTATATTGCGCCATATCAGAAACAACATCTGCTTCGCAGAGCTTTTGGTTTATATCCTCAAATCTTTCTTCAACTTTTACCAATTTATCAAGCATAAATTATTCCTCTTCATCACGGATAATCTTTTTTATGTTTTTTTCAACCTTAACTCTTTCAAGCATAACCTCTCTGCCGCAGCCGATGCATTTTATTCTGAAATCCGCACCGATACGGAGCACAGCAAACTTATTGCTGCCGCAGGGATGGGGCTTTTTCATAAGCAAGGTGTCGCCAATTCTTACATCCATAAACATCTCTCCGAACTGTTAAAATAATATAACATAATTTATTGTCAAAGTATATTACATTTGTAAAAATTTTTTGGAATTATATTCCGTCAGAAACCATATACTAAACTATCGAAAAACAGCCGTAACGGCGGAATGGTGGTCAGAAATGAGAATATTCAAACCCGAGGGTCAGATTATAACAACAGATGAAAACAAGCGTTTTCTTTCAAATCAGTTCACTTTGCGCGATGCTTTTTATTCCGAAGCAACCCTTGAAGGGCGTGTTACACGCTGCGACAGCGAACACAATCTTCATGTTGATTTGGGATGCATGAAGGGAATAATTCCGAGAAACGAGGGTGCCGTCGGAATAGAAGAAGGCACCGTCAGAGATATAGCTCTGATTTCAAGAGTCAACAAGCCCGTCGCCTTTGTTATAACCGGATTTCGCTCCGACGGAAACGGCAACACTCTTGCAATGCTGAGCCGAAAAAGGGTTCAGAATGATTGCTCCCGTGAATATATTTCGTCGCTGCGTGCAGGCGATGTTATTCCTGCAACGGTAACGCATATCGAGGGCTTCGGCGTTTTCTGCGACATAGGCGCAGGCATCAGCGCGCTTATGCCGATTGACAGCATTTCCGTTTCAAGAATTCCTCATCCGAGCGCTCGCTTCACACCGGGGCAGAGCATTTTTGCCGTTGTTAAGGGAATTGACGAAAACGGGCGCATAACACTCAGCCACAAAGAGCTTCTCGGCACATGGGAAGAGAATGCCGCGCTCTTTTCTGTTGGCGAAACCGTTCCGGGCATTGTTCGTTCGGTTGAGAAATACGGCATTTTTGTTGAGCTTGCACCTAATCTCGCAGGACTTGCGGAGTTTTCCGAGGGTGTTGGGGCAGGCAGCCACGCAAGCGTTTACATCAAAAGTATTATCCCCTCAAAAATGAAAATCAAGCTGATTATCGTTGACTGCTTTGACGCGGATTATCCCGTTGAGCCGCCGAAATATTTTATAAAAGACGGCAGAATTGACAGGTGGGTTTATTCACCCGAGGGAAGCGACAAAATTATAGAGTCAGACTTTTAGTAAAAAGTTAAGAGTGAATAGTTTCGGACGGGTTTCACCCGTACCCAATATAAAAATCGTCACAGATCCTTAACTTTGCACTCTGCACTTAAAAAGCGAAGTCCCTCTTAATTACGCATTCATAATTACGAATTGCGAATTATCCTTCCGCCGCCGATAACAACATCTCCGTCATAAAAAACAGCACTCTGCCCGGGAGTTACCGACCGCTGATGTTCATCAAAAACAACGGTTACCGTGCCGTCGGCATTCGGAGTTATGAGCGCAGGCTGTTCTTTTGCCTTAAAGCGGATTTTAACTCCTGCTCTTATCGGCTTTTCAAGCTTATCAAACGGAATAAAATTCAGTCTGTCTGCAACAAAACCGAGGCTGTACTGACTACCGTTTTCTCCTATGGTTACGGTGTTGTTTTCGGCATTCATGGCGGTAACGAACATCGGTTTGCCGAAGGCACCTAGACCCTTGCGCTGACCGATTGTATAGTTAATTATGCCGTTATGCTCTCCGAGAACATTTCCGTTTATATCAACGAATTTCCCTTTCGGCGATGAGACGCCGAGGGCTGAAAGATAAGCAATATAATCGTCATCCGGAACAAAGCAGATTTCCTGGCTGTCCCCTTTTCGGGCAACAGGAAGCCCTGCTTTTTCCGCTTTCAGGCGGATTTCTTCTTTGTCCATGCCCTCAAGCGGAAATATCGCCTTTGAGAGCTGGAACTGGCTGAGTCGGTAAAGAAAATAACTCTGGTCCTTTGCACTTTCAGAGCGTTTCAGCAGAAATCTGCCGTCTTTTTCCTCAATTTTTGCATAATGACCCGTTGCTATTCCGTCGCATCCGATTTCAAGAGCATAGTCAAGCAGTGTTCCGAATTTTACGGCGGCATTGCACTCAACGCAGGGATTCGGCGTGCGTGCGGCAAGATACTCGGCAACAAACGGCTCGATTACCGCTTTTTTGAAATAATCGCGTCGGTCGAGAATCTTAAGCTCAATCCCGAGACAGTCGGCAATTCGCTGAGCATCCGCTATATCGGAGTCGGCATAATTGCCGGGCTTGAGGCGCAGAATAATTCCCGTAACATCATATCCCTGCTCAAGCAGAAGCAATGCGGCTGCACTGCTGTCAACGCCTCCGCTGAGTCCGACTGCAATTTTTTTCATTCCGATGTCCTCCGCCCGTGAATAAAATTCATTTTAAGAGTATTATTATAACACATATAATATAAAAATCAAACCTCTATATAAAAATTGCACTATAAATCCATAAAAATTACACATTAAAGCCAAAAAAAGCTTGCACAAAAATTACAATTGTTGTATAATTATTGTATATTAGGAGATTGTGCGATTTTTTGAAAGAGGTAAAGATTATGCCAGCAGATTTGCATTGCCACACCAAGCTTTCTGACAGCTCAATGGGTATTGATGACCTCATTGTTCTTGCTCAGAAGAAAGGATTAACCACCATCGCCATAACTGACCGTGACTGTCAGGCAGGCACCGTGCGCGCAAAAATTATAGGCGAGCGCAGAGGGATAACCGTTATCCCCGGCGTTGAGATTTCAGCTTTTGACTCAAAATCGGGAAAATATGTTGAAATACTCGGTTATCTTTGCGACAGCCCGGACAGGCTTGAGGGACTCTGCCACCGAAATGTTGTTTCGCGCAAAAAGGCAAGTCAGCTTATGACACTTAAAATCGCCCGTAAATATCCCATTTCACCCGAGCTTGTTCTTAAATGCGCTACAGGTTCAACAGCCGTTTTTGAACAGCATATCATGCACGCTCTTCTCGAATGCGGAATCACCGATAAAATTTACGGCGATATTTATCACGAGCTTTTCTCCCCGGAAAGCGAAGAAAATGTTCTTGTTAAAGTGAATTATCCCGAGCCTGCCGAGGTTATTGACGCCATCCATGAAGCAGGCGGTATTGCCGTGCTCGCGCATCCCGGTGCATCTGATTGCCTTGAGCTGCTCGATAACCTTGTTTCAAACGGAATAGACGGCATTGAGGTATGGCACCCCGAAAACACTCCCGATCAGGAGGACGAGCTTCTCAATTTCGCACGCGGCAAGGGTCTTCTTGCAATCGGCGGAACCGATTTCAAGGGCATGTATTCCAAAAAGACCGTCTGTGTCGGCGACTGTTCAACTCCAGACGCAGATGTTAAGGCTCTTATGAGCTATAAAACAAAGATGAAAAAGAAAAAAGCAGCAACGGAGAACAAATAAAAATGAGACCGAATGACGACGATATTAAAATTTTCCATCCTAAAAAGACCGATGCAGCCGGCGCAGACCTTGCGGAGCTTGCTCTGCTTGTTGATACCTACCGCAGCAACGGCAATATGGAAAAGGCAATCGCGCTTGGCGAAAAGCTTTCTGCTCTCTCGCCCGAAGTTTTCTGCCCTGATGACGCCGCAAAGCTTAAAACAAACGAAGTGCGTCAGCTTCGCGCGCTGATGGTTTTTGCATCGCAGATTGCACTTCATAAGTATCTGCCGCATTCAATGCTGTCCTCTCAGGCGATTAATTCAATGTATGCAAAACTCAGCGAAACCGCCGCCGGCTTTTTCTCAAACATTTCCGACGGCTCATCCTTCACCTTTTACTATCTGACCGTAAGAAAAAACCGTGATATAATTGAAAATATCGGCAAAAACTATGCCATGCTCTGCGACAAGGATGACGACAAATATCTCATCTCGCTCGGAGGACGCGTTTTCTCATCGGTTGATGTTTATGTGTGCGACCTGATAGAAAAAGCAGAATTTACGGAATAAAAAAGGAGAAATAAAAAATGTGGTTAGCAATTAAACAAATCATTGCACTCATCGTTTCACTTCTCACAACGGTTTTTCCCTCAAGCGAATTCCTTGCAGCCTTTGATGCTCTTGAGCTTGCAACAAAAGAGGATAACTGCCGTTTGAACGCTTCAATCGTTTCGGATGTTCACATTGATGTTGATTGGCCCATCGGCGAATGGATCTGGGCAAACGGTCTTAATGACCTCGAACGCTCAAAGGACACAATTGACGCACTTATCGTTTCGGGCGACCTGACAAACTACGGCGACGGCCCCTCAATCGAAAGCTTCTTCAGAATCATGGCAGACAGCCCCTGCGCCAATCACTGGGTAACAGCTATGGGCAACCATGATGTAGGCCATGTTGAGGACACCACTCAGGAGGGCGCAAGACAAAGATTTGTTGACCTTTACAACGAGCTTAACCCCTCAGGACATCAGATTGAAAAGGCATACTATAAAATGGATATCAACGGCTACAGATTTGTTGTTCTTGTTGATGACGGCGAGGATACATGGGATCATCCCGACATGGCTGAAGAACAATACCAGTTCCTTGACGATTCTCTTGCAGAAGCCGCAGACAGAGATCTTCCGATGTTTGTTGTGTGCCATGTTCCCGTTGAAGGCGTTAACGGACAGGATAAAATCTGGGAAGACGGCGGTCTCGGCGATTGCAGCGACAGAGTTCAGTCCATTCTCGAGAAATACGAAAATGTTTTCTTTATCAGCGGCCATGTTCACACAGGCATCAACGGTCCTCTCGTTGAGAATGCATTCGGGTTCTCTTGCGTTGAAACCATCAACGGCGTTAACTACATAAACCTTCCCACATATATGATTATTAACAGATACGGCGTACCCTGGGGCGGAATGGGCTTCCAGATGGAAGTTTATGATAACGAGGTGCTCTTCAGAGCAAGAAACTTCGGCTCTTCAAAGTGGTACCCTGTTTATGACCACACTGTTCCCATCGTATAAAAACCAAGTTATGCGGCATCTTCTTGAGTAGATGCCGCATTTTTTAAAATTTATGTTGACTTTATCGCGCAGATATCTTAAAATATAACGGTAGTTTTTATTAAATATTTCGGGGTGTGGCGCAGCTGGTAGCGCGCGTGGTTTGGGACCACGAGGCCCAGAGTTCGAAACTCTGCACTCCGACCAAAAAATAACCGCTGATTAAATCGTTGTCACGATTCTCAGCGGTTGTTTTTTCTTTTTCTTAATGTAAAAGCCGACGGGGTTTAATCCGTCGGCTTTGTTTGACTTATGCTGTTTGTTTCAACATTGTATTATCCGATGATTCCGGAGAAAATGCTGTTGAAAATCCAAGTAAAACCGCCCATCTTCCAATTAAGACAGTCATAAATGAAATAGAAAAGTCTGAAAGACAGATAGCTGCAGGGATCATTGATGATTACAATAAGCTCTTCCGCCTGTGCTTTATAATCCTCAAGAAGCTCTTTCTTCTCTCCGGATATACCGGGTTTTGCAAGAAGCTCATCAATCTCTGCGATAAGAGAATTAATATCATCCTCCCAGAAGATTGTCACACGGTCTTTGTTAAACCTGTTCATGCCTGTTATAACATCGCTGATGTCATATGCCTCATAAACGGTAACGGTAACGCTGATTTCATTACCTGCCTTATCGGTTACGGTAACAATCTGCTCGCCCTCTGCAGGGCTTACGGTAAACTGTCTGCCCATTGCTTCATCTTCGGCAGTAGCTGCATCATAAACAACCTTACCGTTTACGGTTATTTTGCCTACATTATCATCGTCAACCGTAACGGTTACGGCGCCTTCGTAAACTCCGCCATCCTCAATGCCTGTGATAACAGGTGAAGTGTTATCAAAAACAAGACCGTCGGAGCTGATGTATGCCGCATTGCCTGCGTTATCAACAGCCTTAACATAAACAACAACAATCTG
This sequence comes from Acutalibacteraceae bacterium, assembly GCA_045539875.1. Classification (GTDB taxonomy): domain Bacteria; phylum Bacillota; class Clostridia; order Oscillospirales; family Acutalibacteraceae; genus CAG-177. Next base: position 30,431 of record JAZQGF010000036.1, on the reverse strand, counting down.
CTCAGGGTCAAGCTTAACGCTGTCGGTATATTCAACCCATTCCGCCGACTTAACATCATCAAGACTCATTACTCTGTCGGAAAGATAATAGTAAATCTTGTTCACGCCGCTGCCACTGTCGGTTGCGGTTATCTTTGCCTTCTGTGTTTCCTTGAAGAAATGGTTGAAAGTGATTGTGTTAAGGAAGCTGCTCCAGATTCTGTCTTTAACCTGGATTTCAATTTCGGGTGCTGTTGTATCTGCAATGCCTTCAACGGTGATTTCAAGGTCAGACTGTACCTGAGCAACGGTATAGATACCGTTTACGGATGAGATTTCGGTTCCGTTGACATACACCTTAAACTTATCTGTTTTTGAATAGCCATCAACGGTATCAACGGTGAAGCTGAACGGCTGACCGTAGATAACATCCGTATCCTGCTCGGTATTCACTTCATATCCGACAGTGTTTTCGGGAAGTATAACCTTGCAGATATCAGGTGTATAAACTGCTCTGACTATCTTATCTTCCTTGATGTTTTCAAGGCTGTCAGGTTCCCATACGGGAGGAATATTTGTGTAACCCGTCTTTTCGGGAATTGTGGGGAACTCGTTTGCCGCAAGGTCTGCACCGTAATTGACGGTTACGGTTTTATATTCCTCATTATCAACAATAAATTTAACCTCAAAAGTTTCATACACGCTGAAGGTGTAGGAAATGCTGTTGCCTGCTTTGTCGGTTGCCTCAACAGCATGCTCCTTATTATCGGGAACAATTGTGAAGCTGCCGTCTGCAAGATCAACCTCTTCTCCGTCGAGAAGCACCTTGTCAAGGTTAGCATCAGTTGCTGTGACGGTAAGCTCGCCGTAATAGGTCTTGCCGTTTTCAATGCCTGTAATTACGGGCACTGTGCCGTCAAGCACAAGACCGTCGGAGCTGATATATGCTGCATTTCCTGCATTATCAACCGCCTTGATATAAACAACTGCGGATTGGTCGGGATTGAGATTGACATCGCCGTCATATGCTGTCCATTCTAATGCCTTAACCTCATCAACGGTAAGTGCTTTTTCGGAAATGAAATAGTAAATACTGTTCATTCCGCTTCCGCTGTCGCTTGCCGTTACGGTTACTTTTTGTGTTTCTTTAAAGAAACGGTCAAATGTAATTGTGTTAAGGAAACTGTTCCACGAATCTTCATCAATCTGAATGTTCGCTTCGGGGGCGGTAATATCTGCAACGCCTTCAACGGTAACTGTCTTTTTGGCGCGGATATTATCAATTGTATACACGCCGTCTGCCTCTTCAATTTCAACGCCGTTTACCTTAACAACAAAGGAATCTGTTTTGCTGTAGCCTTCTGCAAGGTCAACGGTGAAGCTGAAATCGGAACCGTATTTTACTGTTGTTTCGCCCTGCGGAGTTACGGTATATCCCACGCTGCCTGCAGGAAGAACAATTTCATATTCGGTTTCCTCAAGCGCTTCGTTACCGCCGAGAACGGCTGCAACATTTCGCTTGTCGAGTTCAACCGTAAGCAGACCGTTGACATTGTTATCAGTCACAAGCTGGAGGTTGCTGACGCTTGCAGTGCCCTCAACGGTTGTTACCGACCACTCTGCCTGTCTGCCGATTATACTGTTTGCAGGAACCACAACATTCTTATCACCCGAAACAACACGAAGCTCAAGCAAGCCGCTTGTTCCCGCAGGGATGGTTTTGTTTGTGTAATCCGTGCCGTTAAGATAAATCGCAAATTCCGAGCCGTATTCGCCGATGACGGAATTGGTAAGCTGCATATCATAGGTTCTTGTTTCGTTGCCTGCCAAATCCTTGGCATAAACCGAAACAGTCTGCTCAAGCTTTGAGGTATCCATTGCTATATCGGCATTAAATTCACCGTTTTCATCAACCTCAACGCTCTTGCAAAGCAAGCCGTCAAGATAAATATAAACTGTTGATTTCGGCTCGCTCAGACCTGCAACGGTAACTGTTTCGCCAAAGAATGCGCCGTTATTGGGCGAACTGAACTGAAGTCTGGGTGCGGTTGTATCAACCTTGAAGCGGTAACTGCGTGAGAATGCATCTCCGTTTTCGTTTTCGCCGTAAACCGTAAGAGTATGCTCACCCTCTGCAAGACCTTCTTCGCCGCCGAGGCTGATTGCTGTTGAATTTGCTGCCTCAAATGTTCCTTCCTGCACACCGTCGTTGAGGGTCCAGGTGCCGTTTACGGGCATATCGGAGCCGATATCAACAACAACCTTATCTGAAATGACAATATCAACGGTTGAAGACATTTTTGATATATCTTCAATAGTCTTTGCACCCTGTGCTTTGATCTCAACCTGAGGTATAACGGGAGCCTTCATTTCGATTTCATCGGTAAAGGCTTCCTTCGAGAAGAGAACATTGCCGTCTGCATCGGTCTTGTGTGCAACAACACCCACACGGTAGGTCTTTCCTGCTTCAAGTCCGATTTCTTCGGTTGTTTCGGTTACATTCTCTGCGTTTTCCGCTTCGGAGGCGGAGAGAACATTGCCGTCTGCATCTGTATATACGGTGTTGGTGAAGCTGCCACCCGCAACGATTGTTTCGGAAAGCTTGCCGCCCTCTTCGGGCTCAATCCACTGATTGCCGAGCTCTGTTTCAACCCATTCGATCTTGCCGTCTGCTGTCTGCTTTTCATAAACGGTTACAACATAGCCTTCATAATCTGATTTTGCGGTTACATTTACATCAATGCTGTAATCGCCACCGAGCTTAACGCCGCTGATTTCGGGGTCTTCAGGTTGGTTGGGATTTACATAAGTGAATATTCCTTCAGCCTCTGCAATATCGTTTATGCTGTTTGCTTCGCTGCTTGCAACAACCTTAACGGTGTAGCTGCCGCTCGGAAGGTCTGCAGGAATTTCAAAGGTCGCTGTGCCATTTGTTGCATTCGCCATTCCGCCTGCAATAACCGCAGTATCCTCTGTCTGATAAAGGGTATAGACTTCTTCGTCATCACCGATTGCATAAACTGTGAGGTTATCAATATCCTCAAGGAGATTACCCTGCCAGTTAACGGTCATATTGCCTGAATCATATGTGTAGTCTGCGCTGTTGAGACCCGCCATATGCTCCATCTCATAAAGAGCAAGATCTGCCTGTGCGTTGGAGGTAAGAGTCCAGTTATGAGAATATGAATCCTTATCCGTAAATGTGATTGTTGCATGAGCCTGCTTTGTTTCTTCGTTGTATGAAAGAAGAGCATTTGCATCGGGCTGCTTATCTGCGTCAACGGAATTGTTAATCCATTTAATCGCATATTCGCTGCCGTCATCTGTTGCGGTAAGCTTTATGCCTGAATTGCCGTATTTATCGCCGTAAGCGATTGCCTGAGCTTCTTCAAGGCTGTCAGCCTCATAGGTTACGGTAAGAGCCATATCTCTGTAGCCCTTATAGCCGCCAAGCTGAATTGTGTGGCTCATACGGTCAATGCCGCTTGTAACCTTGATTTCATCGGTAACAATATCTTCTGTTTCTGCAGCGGGAGCAATCATTGATTCTGCGGCAAGAACCGCATTTGTTCCTGCGCTCATATAAAGAACCTGACCTGTCTGTGCATTGCGGCTGACGGGAGTTGTGAACAGCGCAATGGGGTAAGTGGGCTCGGGAGCATCGTATTTACCAAAGCCGAAGTCAACATCGCCGCCCCAATAATAGGTTACGCCCATATCAATACCGATAACATGGAGTGCACCCCATATTTTATTTGTATTCAGACCCAGATCCGCCTGACCTATGGTAATGCTGCCAATCAGAGGCAGGTCGGGTGTTTTGACCTTTGCGGTTACAAAGCCCTCCCAGAATATTGAATCTGTTCTCTGATCTTCCTCAATAACGACATATCCTCCTCCGAGAATGATATCAAGGATATTTACGTTAATTGAACCTCTGAACTTGAACTCGGGGTACCAGTAAGCCGATATGCCGATTCTTTCAATCAGCTCAATTCCGGCTATTCCGAGCTCGGTAAGAGCAACGTCAAAGCCCTGTGCACCGATTTTCAAATCTGCTCTTGCTTCAAAGGCGGAGAAAATTGCGAATTTACCTGAGAATAAAAGACTTATCGGGGGAACCTTTGACGCAACGTAAAGCGAGCGGTAAACACCGTCCATTCCGCCGCCCATGCCTCTTACCCAGAAAACGCCGACGCCATCAACATTTATGCCGGGATAATTGCCTTCACAGTAGAAATAAATTTTATCAACACCGGGAGCAATTCCGTCAACCTGCATAAGGGTTAAAGCTGCTTCAACTTTAACAACGGTAAGGAAGCTTGCTTCACCCTCAACGCCGACTGACCAGAATCCGGCAGCAGGAAGAATCTTAAGGTCAAGAACGCCGCCGATGCTGGGTATTCCTCTGAAATATTCGGGAATGCCAACCTCGATTGTAGCGTTGAAGCCTATAAATCCGCCGCCGAAAAGGATGTTGCTGACATTAAGATTAAGGGTTCCTCGCTGTGCGATTTCCCACGCTCTCTGGTCTGCGGCAAGGCTTGAACGAACCTCACGGAGCTGAGAAGCCGTGTAGTTTTTCCTTGCGAGTGCATACTGCACAACATCAAGCGGAGAGGTCTGAGTTCTTGAATGGTCATAATTCTTCGGAAGCAGGAAATCGGGTGACATCTCTGCACCGAAGGAAACAACTCTTCTCTTGGGAGTTGAATCGGTAACGGTGCCGTGTTCGGTTGCCATCATACCGAACTGGCAATATCTGAACTCAAACACGATGCCCGCAAGAGTCTGTGCAGCACTTGCTGCACCCGGCCAGAGCAGGGTTATTGCGTTTGTGTTGGTAACGCTGTTTTCAACATCGGTTGTAGGAGTACCATCTGCGTTATACTGAAGAAGAGCGCTGAGCTCACCGTTTTCAAAGGAAGTGATGGCACAAACGCCGTTCCACACCTTTGTTCTGCTGTTTGTAGTATAAACTCTGCCGTCAATGTCAACATTGATAACCTGATTATCTGTGCCGGGGTTTTCAACAAGAACCGCAAGGTATCCGTCCTCAACATCAAGGCAGTTGCTGATGTTGATGGTGTTTGTGATATTGCCCTCAACATCGGCAAATGAGGTTGCCTTCATTTCAACAGGGTTTCCGTTATCATCATAACGGACACCGAAATTACCTCTGATTTCAAGATAAACCTGATTGTTGGGATCTTTTACCTTTGCCTTGTAATCCTCTTCACTTTCATAGATGCCGACTTTGTATTGGGGGTTACGGTCGGTATATCCCTCATCCTTTTCAACGGTTACAAGGCCGTATATGGGCGACATAACCTCTGGCTTGCTTGAAACCTGGAACTGCAGAAGCTGCGCGGTTGTGTCCTCTTTGCCTGCTTCGTTCCAATCAAATATAACCTGATATGCACCGGGAATCATTTCCTGCTCAACAATGATATACATTGTATTTGTGCCAGGGTCAACAACAACATCCTTTGAGGGAACGATAACATCATCTCCGCCTGCAACGGGTCTTAAAACGGTTGCATAAGCGGTGGGGTCTGCCATAAGAGAGAAATTATTGCCCGAAAGGAAAAGCTGGCGGGTGCCTTCGCAGTAAATAACCTGCGGGTCAATGCTGTTAAAAGCAACAACCTCGCCCAACACACCGGGGCAGAACAGATAAAATTCACGGCTGCCCAGAAGAGTTGCTTCGGTCTGCTCTCCGCTTTTATAAACAAGCACCTCAAAGCGTCTGTATTCGCTGACCTGAATGGGAGAAATCTGATAATAAACATCTATCAGTGCTTCTTCGCCTGCAACAAAATCGGATATATATGTTGAGAAATCGCTTTCACTGCCGTAGGAAAGACCGAGCTGCCAGTTGCTGTAAGGCACAACACCGTTCTGCGATTTTATAACAACCGTTGCACCCGAAAGATCGGAGCCGCTGATGTTTTCAATCGTCATCTGAAGCTTCACATCGCCTGCTGTTTCGCCGACCTGCGGAAGATAAGCATCCTTTGCTTCATTAAACTGCATGCTCGACGGAAGAGTTGTGAAATTGATTGCAACATCTTCCTTTTCGCTTACGGTTGAATTTGAGAAAACGCCGTAATAGGTTCCGATTGTTGCTTCGCCGTTCTGTGCGATTGCACCCATATCATAGTAAAGTGCGTATGCGCTGTCGGCGGTCATATAATCCATATTATAAGGATTTGTGAAATTAAGCGCCTTGTTAGGAACAAAATCAAAAACACTTGATGCAAGGTTATTCCAATGGCCGAAGGCTATCTGATAGGGCATAACCTTTTCGCTGTCAACTGCCGCATCGGTGGTGTATGCACTGATTTTAGGGGATTTTGCATCGTCAATGGCAAACATTGTGCCGTTATAATTGATGCCGCCCTGAGTATCAATGATTGTTTCGCCGATGACGGTAGCGTATTCGTTAAGGGAATTGGGCACCTGATATGTGCCGAAATCCTGATAGCCGAGTGCGGTATCAAGCATAATGCGCAGCTTAACATTTTCAACATCGTCAGAGGTTGTTGAAACCTTATAGCTTATGCCGACCATACCGTGCTGCGATGCCATCTCGTCGAGCAGAGTCAGGCTCTGCTCAACGGTGATATCCTTAACGCTCCAGGAGGCAACGATGGAGTTGCCCTCCTTCACAAGATTGACCTCTCTGCCCTCAAGCCAGAGGAAGCCGTACTTTCTGCCGAATATGTAATCCTCAACATCGCCGTCTTTTCTGGTAACACGGATTGATGTGTAAGAGGTGTCATAGTCCTCGGCAGGGTACAAGAGAAATTTGTTGTTATCTGCCTTTTCAAGCTTATCGCCTTCAAGAGTATCAATCAGGAAGCCGCCGTTTTCACCCGAAACGGTAACCTTGATATATTCATCCGAAAGCTCAAGCTTTTCGGGATTGTCTGCACTTGCATCTGCGGCATAAACCGCAGAAGGAATACTTGTCACAAGCATAACCGCAACCAGTACAGACGACAATATTCTTTTAATCCTTGTTTTCATAATAACTGTCTCCTTTACTAATGCTGACTATCCTTATTATTCCGCATAGAGCACAAAACGGTAGGTTTCGTTGCTCTGGGTTGTGACAAGGAAGCTGTAATATCCCGATTCGCTGAAATCGAGGGTAAATGTGTTTTCTTTTGCATCTGTATATCCCTGTGTAACGGGTGTTGAGCCCGTTTTCATCTGACCGACATTCTTGATACCGGGTTTATAAACAACCTTATAAGGCTCGCCCGTGAAGGAAAGAGTGATTTTCTGCTCGCCGGTTGAAACAACAACTGTTTCGTCTCTTTCAACGGTTTCGCCGTTAACCGTGATTTTCATTTCCTTTCCGTCGTAAACACGGAGCCAGAAAGATTTTACGGTTTCGTTGCCGTTTTCATCGGCAACGGTGCAGGTTACAAGATATTTTCCGCCTGTGCTGCCGATATTATATTCGTATGATACAGTCAGCTTATCGGCAGGAGTGACATCATCGGTAACCATGATGTTTTCTGCAAGAAGCGCTTTGATTTCAGCCTCTGATGAATCTATTGATGTTGAAATCAGATTCTTTTTAACGATTACAGTAGGCGGTGTTCTGTCCTTGACGGGAATGCGGAGAAGCTGAACTACGGCAGCGTTTCCGTAGTCATCCTGTGCTTTGATAATCGGATAAAGACCCATCAGGCTTTCTTCAATTTCGACCGCAGTCCATACATTTGCGGCAGCGGTCTTTGCTGAATTTCCGTTTACGGTAAGAGTTGCGTTGCGGTTTGTTTTTGCATAGAGAACATCTCCGATGTCAATATCGTATGTTTCAGGGTCAATTATCGAAGCATCGCTCTTTTCCGTTGCAAGAACGAGAGTAAGTTCCTCTGTGATAAGGTCTGCAATTTCAACCTTAACCTCTGTCACGCTGCCCGCAAGGTCTGCAAAATTATAGGTGAAAGTACCTTCTGCAGTAACCTTTTCGGTGAACTGAGTGCCCTTCTTGCCGCTGTACTGAAGAATTACATCCTCGCTTGCATTGAAGGTTATAACGGCATTTCTGCGGTTTTGGGCATACTCTACGGATGCCGTTACCTCTGCAGGAATTTTATCAATCGTTTTGATTGCAGGCAGTTCAATATAGCCGACAAGAGTTTTATTCAGCGCAGAAATTGCTTTAAGCGTGATTTCGGGAGCATTCTGTTCATAAACAACTGTCACTCTGTCTTCAAGATATGAAATTGTAACACCGTCGGGGGTGAAAGTTCTGCTACCGTCTGAATCAACGGGATAAATATCGCTGAGTGCTTTGTTCAAATCCATCTGAACGCTGATGTCCTGATTTGTAAGACGCTGACCGTATTCATCGTAGTTTGCCGACCACTTGGTTTCGTCAACCGAAGGAACGGAATTATCAATCTGAACAATGTCAATTTCAATATTGCCCTTATGAGTTGCTCCGCCGTGGTCATACGAATAGCCGATAATAACCTTTTGGTTATCCTTATATGACATATACTGATAACCGTAGAAAATTGAAGTTGTATCGGTTTCTGTCTGTACGCCGTCATTTGTAACGGTGAGATTTGTTACGCCCTCCATATTGGGAGGAAGAACATATACTCTGACCTCATCACCTGTTTTTGTGAGAACCTGAACAATGTTGGGTTCGGGTGCTTCCGAGCCGAGCGTTGTTACATTAAACTGAACGGAGGTTACATTACCTTCCTTATCAACAGCGTGAAGCGCAAAGGAAGTGTTTTTGCTGATTTCAAGAGTTCTGCCGATAAGGCTTACGCCGTCAACGGTATCACTCTTGCCGTTATTATAATCGGGAACAGCTGCGTGGATATCCTGCGTAATGAAGAGCTTAACCGCATTTTCGTCAAGCACATCAATGTCAAGAACATAGCTGTCTGCCCAGCCGATTTCTCTGAGGAGAAGGTCAATATCGCTGTAAACCTTTTCTCCGTAGATTTCGGAATAATCGGGCATAACAATGTTTGCATCTTCAGGTCTTGGCGAATCTGATTTTGTAAATATTGCCCGGATATTCTGTGCGCTTCCGTCATAAGTTGCGAAGCCTGTTATTGCCAAATCAGGTGAATATTCATCGTTTGCGGTTGTGGTTGTTTCGTGAGCTTTGAGAGTTACGGGAAGAACCGCCGTGATGTCGGGGCCCGTTGCTCCTGCAGCATTTGTATAGCCGCTGAATGTGTATTCGGTCACTCCGTCGGGAACAAACACATACTTGGGAGTAACCCCCGTTTTGGGGTCAATAAGCGATGTTCCGTTTTCATCAACAAGAATTGCTGTTATTTCGCCCTCATAGGTGTTATCTTCGGAATTTACCTTGTACTTATTATATTGCCACTCGATTTCGGGAACAATTTCACCCGGATAAATGTTTTTGATCTCAGGAACTACGCAATCAATATATTCTCCGTTTTCATCCATATGGTCAACACATATATATCCGTTGTTTGTTGCAGTTATAACGAGTTTTGAGGTGTTTGCTCCTTCCGCACTCCAGCCATCGGGAAGACCGTCAGGCAATTCGAGTGTACCTGCCTGAGTTGTAACGGTTATTGTTACGGGCTTTGTTGTCGGCTCTGTTTCGGAGAAAGTAACAACGGGATCAGCAGGAATCCCCGAAACGGTAAGCGGCAGATCATAACGCACGCCGTATTTATCATATACCTCAACGGTATAGTCGCCGTCGACATAGAAGGTTTCGGTAACATCCGTTGCATAATAGCTGTCCGAAGCATCCGGCTCCTCATTAAGATAAGTGTTTGCATAAACACGGTTTTCGCCAAGATAGGGCGCATAAAGTTCAAGAGCAGGTGCGATATTTTCAGCGGTTATGTCAAAGGTTTTTGAGTAAATTTCTTCGCCGTCAAGGTAGCCGCATATTGTTACGGTATGGTTTACCTCTGCACCGTTTTCAAGGGACATATCATAGGGGAACACAAGCTCAATCATATCTCTGCTGGCATATGATACATCGCCCACACTGAAATAGCCTCTGTTAAAAGAAACGATGCCGGCGTTGTTTGCACCGTAAATAAAATCGTTTTCTTCGGAGGTCATATCCGTGTTGAGAGTAACGGGGCCTCTGTCATCCACCTGAACCGTAATACTGTCAGCAACAACGCCGATCTGTGCACCGCTTTTAACATTGAAAACAAAATTATGTGCGATTCCGTCATGCGTACCGACGGTTGAGAAGGTTTCATCGTAATAATTAACTGTCATTGTGCCCATTTCGGGGCTGATGCCGTAGGGATAACGGTTATCCTCGGTGTTGTTGACAAACGGAAGAATGGGATATGCCGTTACTGCTGTACCAACCGAGTCAACAAGGGTTATGAATTCCCAGCACTCGGGAGTGCCCGTGATATCTGTTCTTGTTGAGTCGCTGCCCTCATAGCCGTCGGAAGGAAGGGTCAGCCTTATCGGGCTTGCAGTATCGGTGATTTCGGTATGCTCCCAGTTATTGTAGTAGTCATCATACTTTGAGTGGTAGAGCTTAAGACCGCCGATGGGTGAATAAGCATTGGTCACATAAACGTCAACATACTGAGCCAATTTTTTTGTGGTTGTGTACTGATAGTATTCATCATTTTCATCGTAACCGTAGCCGCTGTCTTCAAGGTCGATCGAAGGACCGAATTCATACTCGAGCTCCATTTCAATCTGATGGTCAAAAAGGTTGAGCTCATATGTATAAACAGGAGATTCCTTGCCGTTTTCCATAATGAGCTGATAGCAGACCGTGTTGCTGCCGATTGCAGCCTTGAAATTGCTGACATCGGTCTGTGCAAGCTCCTCGGCAGAAACAACCGTGCTTTCCTCATGGTCCGAATACCAGCCGAACCGATTATAAATATAACGCTCTGCCTGATCTTCATTGGCATAGTTTACCTTGTATTCAAGAGCGGTGTAATCGCCCGGCTGAGCCTTGTTCCAGTAACGGATACCCTTTACCTTACCGATATCCTTGCCGAGGATATTTACTCCCTCATACTGTGCAACGATGTCGGTGCTTATGCTTGTAGGATATGATGTGCCGTTGGGTATCGCATTCTGGTGTTCAAGCACATAAACGGGATTGCCATCATTTCTGACAACCTCGGAATCTGCAATGTTTGCATATCTGTCGGGCTTTACAACCGAAATATTGATTGTATCGAGTACCTGACCTTCTTCGGCAGTTATTGTTTCAACGAGCGGACCGTTATATGAATCCTGATAGGTCGCCGCAACGGTTCTTGAATATTCACGAACGCCGAAAACCTCGGGAAGCACGGAATTGTCAAGAAGGATATATTCACCGAGAATAAACTCCTGAGTTCCGCCGTCTTTCTGTGCAACGAAAACCTTAAGGATATATGCACCCGTTTCGTAAATGTTGCCGTTCTTATCCTTATCGGAAAGAAGTATGCTCTGGCTTGAGCTTGAGCCAAGCGAATATCTTTCGCTGATTTCTTCTGCTGTATCCAATGTTCCGTTTGCATCGGTTCTGAGAAGCACCGCATAGCTGTTTGCAAAGTCAACATTCATTCTTTCCCATTCGGGGATAAGAGCGTTATTAAGGGTAAATTGATATCTTATACCTGTCAGAGTCTTGCTGACCTCATAATAGGTATAACCGTCTGCGGTTACCGCCGTCATTTCTGTGCCGTCTGCGGCATAAACTCCGCCGAGCTCAACAGAGTGAACACCATCTTTTGCAGGAGCGTTGGCAATTGTGACACCTTCCGTAACAGAGAAATGGTTGTCATTCAAAGGTGTAACCTCAGCATCCTGAACGGGAGTCAGATCTGACGACGATGCGGCAAAATCAACGGTTATATAGCCGTAATGGTCAAAAGCAGGAGTCACTGATGAAACGGAAGTATATTTTCCGTCTGCGATTGTAACTTCATACCACTCTGCAGACATATCAAAAAGCTCTGCGGTTTCGCCGTCTGCAAGATTTATAACTCTCACATAGGTTTTATCGCCCGAAACAACGGTTGCTCTTGTATAGCCGCCCTTTGTATTCGTCTGCTTTGTATAAGGAGCCTGAACGGTTATTGAATGGGCTGCCGACGGAACATCAATTCTGCCGTTAACGGTATAGACGGGAATTCTCTTTTCGAAATCGGCAGCAACTCTTATGCTGCCTGAAATTCCGTTTTCCTTGCCGTCATAAGCTCTTACATAAAGAACTTTATCAAAATATGTATCCGTTATGTTTCCGTCATAGCTTATGTCAACGCTCGGTGCGCAAGGTTCTTTATCTGTCAAATCAAGCATTGTCCAGCCGTTTTCCGCAGGCTGTGCGCTTGGCTCAACCCACTGATATTCAAAGCGGCTGATTTTATTGGTATCCGCCACCGCTGCCGTAACCGTCAGAGTTTCCAGATCCTTAACGGCAAGATTTGTGATAACGGGAGATTTTTTATCAAGACCAAGCTCAACAAGAGGAACACCTATGTTGCTTTCATTGCCCTTTGCATCCTTAAGTCTGAAAGCGGCGGTAATGCCCTGCTCATCGCTGATTTCTGTTCCGTTTTCGGGATACATTTTAAGGTGCATATAGAAAACGCCTTCCGCAGGAACGGTAAATTCCGTTTCACTCTCGCCTGCACCGATTGTTCCCGTTACGGGAAGGTTGCCCGTAATATAGTCGGGCGTTCTTGACATCGAATACTGATAGCTGATGTTCGGTGCGCCGTCATAACTTGTGAGTCCGACGAAACTCGGTATTTCCGCAGTGATACCCGAGCCGTAGGTTACGGCATCCTCTGCACCCTTCACCTTGCTGTCCGAAATATCAAGACCGATTATGTAGTAAACCTCATCGCTTGAAGCGGGGGTATATGCGGAGTCGTTAACCTTGAAAACTCCGCCCTCAACGATTTCAACCGTAGGTCCTTTGATGTCAAGGAAGGACTGATGGCTGATAACGGGTTCAAAGAATTTTTCGGTTTCCGTATCCGCTTTCATTTTGTTGTTGCTTCCGTCATAAATATATGAGCAGTTTATAATTCTCAAAGGTCTTATCTGCGTGCCGTTAAACTGCATATCCTCGGTTATTGTGAAGCTTTCAAAGTTAAGCTTAGAAACAACATTTGAGTTAACGGTTTCTCTGTGCCCTTCAATGGATTTAAGCGAAGTTGTTATCGGATTTCCGTCAGCGTCGCTGATGCTCCATTCAATTTTGACATCTCCAAGACTTCCCTGACCGAGTCTTACGATTTCAGACATAACGATATCTGCATCAACAGTGTCACCGATACCCGAGAATAAATCCGCTCTTTCGATATCTTCGGGCCATTTATCCTCTTCAAGGTTTGTTTTGTCGCTTTCAGCCTTGATTGATGTTCCGCTCATCTGAACAAGCGTTGCATAAGGATTGACTGCATCAAGAGTTATGTCGCGGCTTCTTAAATCCCAGTTGTCGGGGAGAGAAATCTGATTGCCGACATAGTCGGTAATGGGAAGAGTAACATTATATCCTTCAATAACACCGGCAGTTGTCTGAATGGGATATGAGCCGTATTCGCTGATATCGCTTACATAAAGAACCTTCCATTCCTCGTTGAGAAGTTCCTCGTAGCCAACCCATTCAATTCCCGCCGCCTCGTCGCTTGCAATGAAGCCGTGACCTTTATGGCCTTCATCCCTTGAAATTTCTTTATAGAGAGCCTTGTTTTCATCGGTATCATCAATTTCAAATGTGATTGTCGGTGAGCTTAAGTCGGTTGCCCTTGCCGTTACTGCGATCGGTGTTGCAGCCTGATCTTTTCTCGGAACAAGCAGAATGCGGAGCTTCATGGTTTCGAGCACCTCGGAGTTGACTGTTTCGGCTGCACAGACACGAATAGCCTCAGAAAAAGCGAGATGAAAAACGGGAACATCATTTTTCAGGTTCATTGATGCATAACTGCGAACAGGCATAACCGCATCTCTTGCAATTACCATAAAATCAGAAATTTCTGCAAAAGTGTCAACAGAAAGCTTTGCTCCGCCGTATTTTTCTGACCAGCCCGAATCTCTGTGACCGGTATATTTCGAGAATTCCGGATAATTTTCGTGATAACTTTTTACGGTTCTCATCGAGCCGTATCCGAACATTCTGCTTTGAAGCTGCGTTGTATCCAATAAGCCGTAGTTTGATCCGGAAAACCGGAGTACGGGAACAATGTTGCTTGTTCCGAGGTTGACGCACATCTTATATATAGTTGCTCCTCTTGTGGAAAGCGTCAGGGCAGAAAGACCTTCTTTGCCCGGCTTCCTGTTCTGGGATTCAAACACGTCGGTAGGCTTTATATTGTTGCTTGTGCTCTGATTGTAAAAATAACGCTCGGCGTTATCGAATTTAGAAAACAGATTGCCATCTTCCGACATTGCCATAGGCATAACGTGATATTGAGGCAGGCTTGGCATTGAAATATAATTGCCCGAAGCGGATATCACGATACCCACACTTACGCTGCTGAGCACAATGACCAGCGACAGAATGCCGCAAAGCGTTCTTTTGCTCATCCCTTTGATTTTTGTTTTTAAATTGTTTTTCATCAAAACACCTCCGTGAGGAATTGGTTTTATGTTAAGTGCAGAATTCAGAGTGCAGAACGCAGAGTTAATTATACCAATTCTGCATTCATTATTCTGCATTCTGCATTTATTTGCTTTCCCGTTCAACATAACTGATGAACTCTTCAAGAACCCGTTTGCCCAATCCGCGGCAGTCCATTGCAAGAACCCTTTCGATCTTTTCCTTGCGTATTTCTTCGGGTACATTATATATGCTCAGAATCTGATTTAACGCACCTGCTATTCTCACATCAAGCGGCAACGAAGCGTCATTTGATATAATTGTTGCATAATCAATACCATGAACAAGAATTTCAGCCTCAATAAACTGCTCATCCGTCCAGTCTTTACATTGCTCGGCAAAAATTCTTTTTGCTCTCTCAACATGGCTCTTGCGAAGATAATCAAGACACATGGGACTTTGAAAGGTTGAAACAAAAAAATCTCTCGCAACCTCATTTTCTTCGCAAGCAGCCGCAACAGTCATCAGTTCAATGCAGATTGACATATTTGAGCTGAGCCCCTTATCTGCCCCATATCCCAGCAGCTTCTCCTGAAATTCACAAAGCATTTCAACAAGCACCGCAAGCAGATGCTCCTTTGTGGGGTAATGATAGGTAAGGTTTCCGGTTGAAATTCCAAGCTTCTTTGCTATCATTTGCGGTGAGGTTTTTGAATAGCCGACTTCAAGAAACAATGTGGTTGCCGTTTTGATTATTTCTTGTTTTATTAATTTTGATTTTCGTAATTCTGCCATATTCTCTCTCCTGGAATTATCACATTTTCCAAATTTAGCACAAGTACAGTTTAGCATCTGTGCTAACAGTTGTCAATATAAATTTATTAAAAATTTTAAGGCTGTTCAAATAAATTATTTGTAAAATGTTGTCTGTGTATAATAACTGTTGATATTCCTTGGTTTTTGCAACAAAAAAACAGCCCCAAATTCTGTCCGCTAAAAATTGGGACCACGAGGCCCGGAGCTCGAAACTCTGCACTCCGACAAAAAGTAACCGCTGAATAAATCGTAGTTACGATTTATCGGCGGTTACTAAACTCCTTATATATCAACGGTTTCAGAGACTCGAAGTGAGTTCACTCGGTGTGTGAATCAAAGCCTTTTTTCATCCTCTTTGCGTTGTTTGTTGGACCGGATTGCGTGCGGTATTCCGAAGCCGAGAGAGCCGCCGACGATTGCACCGATGAGCATAAACAGCCACCAAAGGGGATTTTTCTTTTCTTCCTCTTCTTCAGAATCTGCTTTAATAATCTTTTTCTCAATAACGGTTGAAACATCAACTGTTTCGGTGTAAGTTTCGCCAAAGTCATCCTCGTATGTTATCGTGATTGTACCTTCAACCTTGCCGAGAACTTCCGTGCTTACTCGAAGATTTACGCTTCCCGTTTTGCTTTCGCCCTGCGGAATTTCGCCGACAAGCACCGTACCGCCGCTTTCAAGACCCTTTACATCAATATCAATCATACTGTTATGAATAGTGCTTTTACCCGTATTCATCAGATTGATGCTGACCGTTACTGTTTCGCCCTGAATTGACTTTGAGGGCAGTCTTGCGGAATCATATTTCAGCATTACGCTCTGTTTGATGTTAACTCTGATTGTATCGGATTCGGAATAACCCGTGTGATTTGAGTCCTCATATTCCATCGAAAGTGTCAGCGGATGTTCACCTGTTTTGGCAGTATGAACGGCAGTGAGAGCAACAGTCCAAGTGTAAGTGCCGTTTGCAGGAATGCTCTTGACATAAGCGGTACCCATACCATCCGTTTTGAGTTCACCGCTTTCATCGGAAAGCGAAAGCTTTATGTTGCCGACCGCCTTTGACGGATTTGTGTTTTTGATTGTGATGCTTAAACTTCTGCTTTCGCCCGGAACGATGCTGCCGTTTTCAACAGTGTATTCCGTAACCATAAGTCGGGGCTGAGAAGTATCCTGCGGTGCAAGTGTGGTTTCGACCTCTTTTTTGCCGATAACATGGAGATTTATCGTATCGGAGGATGAGCCTCCTCCCGACTTGCTTTCATACTCACACATTATGGTTACAGCATGATTACCGTCTGAAGCGGATTCGGAAATTTTAACATCAATATCCCATGTGACGGATTTTTTTGCACCGAGCTTTTCAACATAACCCGAGGTTACTCCGACGGGAACGATATCTCCGCTTGCATCGGAGAAAGTCAGCTTCATGTTGCTGACCGAATCCGTTTTGCTTTTATTTGTAAAAGTAATTGATACTTTTGCCGCTGAGCCTGCCTTGAGTTCGCCGTCGGTTTTGTAATCCGTGACCATAACTCTCGGCTGTGAGGGTATTTCCTCAGCAAAGGCAGAGGTAAACGGTGCGAGGCAAAATATAAAACATATAATTAAACTAAATATTTTTTTCATAGATATCACCATTTTGGAGGTTTTTATTTAATGGCGGGATGTGGGCATCCCGCCCTACACTGATTTATTATTTATAACTCCCTGATATTTTCAACAATGCTGTATTTCATCTGTTTTTTGATTTTTGAATAGAGGTTCAGCGAGCAGATCGCAAACAGAATAAGGCATATTGCCGCAGCTGTGAGAATTCGGAATTCAAACGGAAATTCCATATGCAAAGCGTAAAGGCAAATCAGCTTTGCCGAGAAGAAAACAGCCGTATAAATTCCGAAGCCCAGACCGCAACCCATTCCGAACATTGAAAGAAGCTGATGAATATAGATCATTGTCAGTTCCTTTGCGCTTGCGCCGACTGCACGCAGAGTTCCGATTTCTCGCTTGCCTTCGCGGATTTTTGCCGTCAGAGCATTATTGACAAGGCTTGCCGCTATGCAGAAAAGGAGCAGAATAATTGAAGCAATGCCTGCAACGGTTGCAATCAATTCAGTTTTATTGGATTCTTTAAGACGATATTCAGAATAGGCATCATAATCCGCCGCACGGAAAAAAGCATCAAGTGATTCCTCAATTTCGGGTGTTATTTCCTGATTGGCGGTAGCATCGATAAAATAATACTTAAGCGGACAGCCGAATTCGGAAAGACCCTCATTGGTTGTTATAAACGAAGGTCTTTGGCTTAAAATTTGAGAGTCGAAATATCCCTGATAAACAATTGCGCCGATTTTTACCTCACGGTCATATCTGGAATATTTGTAGTCATAAGCCTTCTCATATTCGGGAAGCACATTATTATCTCTGTCTTTATTAATGAGTATGCTGAGCTTTATTGATTGTCCTGCCTTAAACGGCATTTTTTCTCTGAGAATTTCAACATAATCGTTAACATCCGTATATTTGCGGAGTCCGTTGTTGATATAATGCTTACCGATGCTTGTGTGATAACCATCTTTGCTGTATGCAACTTCATAAACAATTTCTTCAGGTGCAACAAGAATTATTTCTTCTCCGGAATTTATTTTCTCGATATCGATTTTGCCGTCAAGCAGATATTTTTCGAGCGTTTTGATGTTTTCTGCGCTCTCGGTTTCGATTTTAGTGCCGAACGGCTCGGTTTCATAGCCGACAACCTCCATCAGCTCCTTGTAAGAATCCGAATAATTCATAGTATTATAGATTTCAATTATCTCTTCGGGAGTTTCCTTATGCGTTTCAAGCATATATTCATATTTATCACAGTTTTCGGGTCTGTTGAATTCCGCAAGCTTGAGATACCCGGGATATTCACCGTCCACAAGCCAGTTAACGGCAAGCTCCATTTTACCCTTTGCGCTTCCTATATAGCGGTTTGAGGTTATCATATCAATGTCACCATCATTGAGCATATCGTCATAATCATAATAGAAATTTGCAAAGGCGGTACTGAGTCCGTCATCTGCTTTATCCTTGAAAATTCTGTAATCATAGTCATAAGAATAGCTGTTAACCGAATATTCAAGAAGCGAAACGCAGAAACAGCTGATAATAATGGTAGCAATCAGAATAATGCTTACGCTTACCTGCCTGAAACGGTGGAAAACAAGACTTCTTTTGGAAATAAGCTTCTGTGCGTTAAAGTCCTTTACGGACTTTATTTTTTTGTTTTTCATTTTTCTGCCGAGCTCGGTATTTCTGATAGCCTGCATAGGAGTTACTCTTGCGGCATAGGAAAGAGGAATAAGTGCTGCCGCTATAACAAACAGAATTCCGACAATGCCTATGATGATTGTGATGTACCACTCGGGTTCAAAAATGAAAACCTCACCCATTAAATACGAGAAAAGCTTCAAGCCGAAATATGCGACAGCGACGCTTATCGGAGCGCAGATAAAGCTGATTAAAAGAGCCTCTCTGCCGAAAACTTTGATTATCTGCCTTTTGGTTGCACCGACTGCACGGAGCATACCGATTTGCTTTCTTCTTTCCTGGAGATTGGTGTTGAATGCGTTGACAACTCCGAAGCAGGATGCAATTGCAAGCACAACAGCAAGAACCGTGCCGAGGGTTGTGACGGTTTTGAGCTCATAAAATGTATAATTATCTGCCGCTGAATAACCTCTTGTATCTATCCAATATCCTTCATATATGTTCTCATTGTCAAAATCAAACACACTATCGGGTAAAAGTGCTTCAACACCGTTTTGATAAAGATACTCTTTATATGCATTTTTGAGAGCTTCATTATTTCTGTATACACTGTTTATTCCGATGCGTATTCTTTCTTCGTGGTTGAAATCAACAAGAGCAATTATTTCGGGCTTTCCGCCGACTTCAACTTCTGCACCGTCATATACAATTGCTGCGGGATATCCAGGGGATTCCTTGCCGAAATTAAGTCCTTCATACTCTTCGTAAATATATCGTCTGTCCTTGAGTATTCCCGAAAGACTATATGTTTTCTGTGTTTCTTTTTCAAGAAAACCGTCACCGCTTGCCGCATGGAGATTGAGCGTTATTTCATCTCCGACTTCGGCATCGGTGATGTTCATTCTGTAAAGCGCATCGCTCTCAATTGCGATTTCATTTTCGGTTTCGGGATATCTGCCCTCAAGGAAATAAAAGCAGGAGAGTTCTCTTGATTTATCATTATGCACGGCAATACCCATACCGTCATCATAATCGTCATCGGGCGAATAGCCATAAGCAATAACCTCAAAGGTTGCATAGCTTCTGACCGAACCGTCTTTCACGAAAGGCTCAATGTCAAAACCGTCGCATTTTCGGAGGATATAATCCTGCTTACCTACAGAACGCCATTTCAGCTGTTCTGCCGAATCCTCGTTGCATACCGCAAAAAACATTGCTGCACTTGTGAAAATCATCGCAAGAATTATGCCGATTATCATTAAAGAATATTGTTTTTTTCTTGCTTTAAGGTTGCCGAAAGCTAACTTGTTTATTGTAAGTTTTTTTCGTTTCATTTTGTCCTCCTTTCGTTAAACGGCTTCTCCTTGAAGAGAATCTGTCACGAAGTGACTGATGAGGTGTAAGACTGATTTCAACACCTCATCCGACGGCTTCGCCGCCACCTTCCCCTGAAGGGGAAGGCTTTTATAATTCTCTGATATTTTCAACAATGCTGTATTTCATCTGCTTTTTGACTTTGGAATAAAGATTCACAAAGCAAACCGCAAGCAGAGCGATGCAGATAAGCGCCGCCTGCCAGATTTCATAATTGTAATCAAGAGTTCTGTCAGATGATTTTGCGGCAAAATACATAAGAATCCAAATGAAAGTATAAAGACCGAAGCCAACGCCGCATCCCCAACCGAACATTGAAAGAAGCTGTCTGAAATATGACTGCGTAAGCTCCTTTGCGCTTGCGCCGACTGCACGCAAGGTTCCGATTTCACGCTTGCCGTCACGAATCTGTGCTGTCAGAGAATTATTGATAACGCTTGCGCAGATTGAGAAGAAAAGAATAACAACCGAAAGAAGTGCAATAAGCAAGCCTTTATACATCATCTTATTCTCTTCATTATTCTCAAAGCGTGAACGAAGATAATGGTTTGAACCCGAAACATACTGATTGAGGAATTGCATCATTTCACCGTCAATTTCAGAAGTGCATTCTTCTTTCAAAGTGATGTCCAGAGCAAGATAAGGATAGTTTTCAACGAAAGATGAAAAACCTTCAACCGTTGTGTAAAAATCCAGGTAATCATTATGATGTGTAGCAGAAGGCGATTCTTTGATTATCGCACTGATTCGGAATTCCTTATCCTTTCTTGTTGTATCTGCGGGAACTGAATTCGGCACATATTTATCTTCGGATATTCCGCTTCTGAGAACACTCAAGGTTACAGTATCGCCGACTTTATATTCATTTTTGGCTCTTGCTTTCAAAGCAGCTAGCCTTTCTTCAGTTTCATCGCCGTCAATGCTGCCGCCGCCCCTGCTGCCTTGTTCGGTATCAATAAAGAAACCGATTTCATCGCAGACATAAAGAATTATTTCTTCACCCGAATTGAGCTTATCAATATTTATTTCACCTTCAATTTTGTCCTTATCAATTTCAGATATGATTTCATTACAATCCAATGCGTGAATCGAAACAGGGAAAAGCTCCTGAGTGTATCTGAGTTTTTCTTTGACAGCGGAATATTCGGGTCTGATATTATCATCGTATTTTTCTTTATATTGTTCAAAGGAAATTGAAAAACGGTCAACTGAATCATCATACCGTGAGGAACCGCCGTAATCGAGAACAGTCATGTATTCGGAATATTCATCAACAAGCAGGTTTGCGTTGCACATTTTTACGCCTTCAACGCTGCTGACATAAGGATGCGAGAGAATTTCCTGCCTGTCATTCTCGCTGAAACCGCTTGTAAAATAGTTAAAATTCAGGTTAATAAGATTTGAGTTTCTCGAGCCGCCCGAGCAGGTTATTTCGTAATCCGCAGACTCATTGATGGAATTCTCTGCCCATTCTATTTCACTTGTAATCCACGGAAATCCAAAGCAGGAAATGACGATTGTTGCTGCAAGAACAACACTTACCCCGATATGTTTGAAGCGGTAGAACATCAGATTTCTGCCTGCAAGGAGCTTGGGCGCATTGAAGCTTTTCTGTGAGCGTATACGCTTGTTTTTCATCTTTCTTGAAAGGTCGGTATTGCGGATAGCCTGCATCGGCGGTGTTCTTGATGCTCTTAACAGAGGAATCATTGCCGATGCCATAACGCAGATAACGCTGAATGCTCCGCACGCAATCAGCACCCAAAAATTCGGGATAAATATGAAATTTTCACCCATGAGGGAGATAATGCCTTTTGATGCGAAATAAGAAACAACAAGGCTCAGCGGAACAGTCATAAGGCTGATTATGAGTGCTTCTCTGCCGAAAACGGTTATTATCTGCCTTCTTGTTGCACCGACAGCACGCATAAGGCCGATTTGCTTTCTTCTTTCCTGAAGATTTGAGTTAAAAGCGTTTACTATTCCAGTGCAGGATGCAATCATCAGCACCGCTGCAAGAATAAGCGCAAAAATCATTGTTAAAGTAATATCGCTTTTTTCATCTGTACCGCTGTAAAAAATGTGTTGATTTGCAAATGTAAAATAATACAGATCATTATCGGCATTGCCGTATTCATTTTTAAACCCCTGATTAATAAATTCATCCTTGAATTTATCATAACCGTTTGTTTTCGAATAGAACTTAACATACGCAGAAATGTTTTCTTTTCCGCCAAGTTCAACCTTTTCGCTGTCGCAGACAAATGCGGCGGGATAGTTATTTCCTGAATACGCATCTTCAAGATTGCATCTCTTATCAGCAAGTATGCCGACAAGCTTATATGTTTTTTCTGTTGTTTCCGGAAGATAGCCCTCGCCGTCGGCAATTTTCATTGTTACGGTTATTTCGTCGCCGACTTTTGCACCGAGCATTTTCAATCTTAAAAGTGCATCCTTTTCAAGTGCAATTTCACCGATGTTTTCGGGATACTTTCCTTCTTTGACGGTGAGATATGAAATTTCTTTTGCGTTGTCGTCAAGCCTCGCAAGAGGAGTGCCGCTGCTTTCATCGTCATTCGCATAGATAAATCCGATTGAGGAAGCAATACCGTATTCGGATATTACTTTGTTATTCTTTGCAGCATCGAAATCAAATTCTTCTGCATTGTGAAGAAATATGTTCTGTGTGCCGTAAGATATGTTTGTTATCTCCTGCAATGATGAAAGCATCGTAAATCCGAAAAACATAACACCTGATGAAAAAATCATCGCAAGAACAATGCCGATTATCATTAATGTATACTGCTTTTTCCTTGCTTTGAGGTTGCCCATTGCAAGGCGGTTGACGGTGAGTTTTTTCTTATTCATTGCTTAAACTCCCGCCTTTGTGTCGCTCACGATTTTGCCATCCTCAATTGAAATAATTCTCTCAGCTTGCTCAGCAACATGAAGGTCGTGGGTAACGAGAATGAGGGTTATGCCAAATTCCTTACTGACATATTTGAGAAGAGAAAGCACCTCTCGTCCGCTTCTACCGTCAAGGTTACCCGTGGGTTCATCGGCAAAAAGGATTGAGGGCTTGTTTGCAAGCGCACGGGCAATGGCGATTCTCTGCTGCTGACCGCCCGAAAGTGCAGAGGGAAGATGCTCAAGTCTGTCCTCAATGCCGAGTACATCAATAACCTTTTTGATATATACTTCGTCAACTTTTTTCTTATCGAGCATAACGGGCAGAACAATGTTTTCATATCCCGTCAGTTCCTGAACGAGATTATATGCCTGAAAAACAAAGCCGAACCGTCTGCGGCGCAGAACGGATAGCTGATTATCGTTATATCCCGAAAGCTTTTTACCGTTATAGATAACCTCACCGCTTGTGGGGTTTTCAAGGCTGCTCAAAACATGAAGCAGAGTTGATTTGCCCGAGCCGCTGGGTCCCGTTATCGCACAGAATTCTCCCTGCTCAAAAGCAACGGTTATTCCGTCAACTGCATTAACAATATTTTCACCGCTTAAGTATTCTTTTCTGAGGTCAACGCATTCGATAATATTCATAAAATCGCTCCTTATTTGATTTGTTGAGTTCATTATATACCCTGATTCTTTCAAAATCGTGACAATAACCTTACAATTTCGTAAGATAACTATTTTTACGGTATAAAAAAGCCTCCCTCTGATGAGGGAGGTGGATTTTGCGAAGCAAAAGACGGAAGGAGAGGCGAAGCAGCGAAACGCCGCCTGTGGCGGATGAAGTGAGCTGCTGAGGTGAAGAAACAAGGAGCAATGCCAACGCTCCAAGGAAGGCAGTACGACTATGTTTCTGAGGTGAAATATAACCTATAACAATCAATGGTTTTACACAAAATCATTCTCTCCTTCAGTCCTACGGACAGCTTCCTCGTCAGAGGAAGCCTTAACAGAAAGCTATTTTATAATTTTAAGTTTGCATTTATAAGCGGAAAACACGCTGTAATCTTCAAGCCGTCTTTGCCGTTTTCGGCGGTAACGGTTGCGTGATGTTTTTCAAAAATCGCCTTGGAAATCGCAAGACCTATGCCTGCGCTTTCGGGGGCGGCATTATCTGCACGGTAAAAACGGTTAAAAAGAAGCGGAATCTGTTCTTTCGGCACTCCGCCGCCGTTGTCTTCAATAACAAGTGTAACCGAGCTTTCGTTTTCGGAAACAGAAACGGTGATTTTGCCGTCGGTGTCGGTATGCTCGCAGGCGTTTTTGATAATATTTCCGATTGCCTCAATCATCCATTCTTTGTCGCATCTCAAATCTGCCGTGCCGCAGATGATGAATTTCTTTTCGGGGAATAAAGGCTTAAAGCTGCCGATAATTTCACCGATGATTTCATCAAGCTTGTGTTCCGTAAATTTCATTGTATATGCATCGCTTCTGATTTTCTCAAGCCTCAAAAGATTGAAAACAAGGCTTTCCATTTTTGCAATAAGCTGAAGCTCTTTTTCGGTGTATGGTGTGGGTGATGAACCCTGCTCCATTTCGCAGTAAAGGCGAAGTCCTGCAAGCGGAGTTTTGAGCTGATGCGAAATATCCGCAACAAAATCTGCATTGCTTTTTGCTTGCGATGCGGAGTTGCTTTTTTCAAGAAGCAACAGATTTTCAAGCTCGGCAACGCTGTTCTGAAGGCGTGCAAAGCTGCTGTCAGCAGTGCTGTATTCAGTCTTTTCTCCGCCCTCGATAAATTCTTCGATGTTTTCTTTCAACTTGTTAACCTGTTTGTTTTTTCTGAGGTTTAATACAATAAAAATCACCGAAACAATCAAAAGGATAACAACCGCACAAATCAGATAAGGAGTCATTTTGTTTCCTCCCATCTGTAGCCGACGCCTCTTACGGTAACAATATGACCGCTACCGATTTTGTCACGAAGGCGGCTCATGTGAACGGAGAGCGTGTTATCGTCAATATAATTTCCGTCGCTGTCCCAGATGTTTTGCAAAAGCTGTGAACGGGTAACGATAATTCCGCTGTTGCGGATAAGAACGGAAAGAATCTGAAATTCCGTTGGAGTCACAAAAATATTTTCGCCGTTTTTTCTGACTGACATATTGAGAGTATCAATCGAAATATCGCTGCTGTTATAGACCGTAACCGCCGATGTTCTGCGCAGAAGCGCACGGATTCTTGAAAGCAGCTCACGGAGCTTGAACGGCTTTGTGACATAATCATCCGCACCTGCATCAAGACCGCGCACAACCTGAATTTCATCGTCGCAGGCAGTCAGAAACAGAACGGGAACATTGCTGCCTGCCGAACGAAGCTCGGTACACAACTCAAGACCGTTGCCGTCGGGGAGCATAACATCGAACATAATTAAATTGAAAGAAAAGAATCTCATCAGTTCACGGGCTTTCATGCAGTTATCTGCGCTGATAACCTCATAACCCTCGCCCTGCAAAACCTCCGTCAAGCCGTCACGAAGAAACGAATCATCCTCAACGAGCAATATTCTCTGTTTCATCATTACATCCCCCTTTGGGAGTTGCTCGAGATTTGTATTTTTATTATAAATGTAAGTTGTTGTTTTTTCAATAAAAAGAATCTTACAATTTCGTAAGATTTTTTGTGAAGCAAATCGAAAAAATCCCCTGCTCTGTTGAGCAGGGGATTCTCTTTTATAAAGCTATTCTAATCAGACAAGCTCGATGATGCACATCTCAGCTGCGTCACCTCTACGGGGACCTGTCTTGATTATGCGGCAATAACCGCCGTTAACTTCCTTATATTTGGGGGCAATCTCATCAAAGAGCTTCTTGACTACATCTTCCTTTGTGACATAAGCAAGAACCTTGCGCTTTGAGTGGAGAGAATCGTCCTTAGCAATGGTGATCATTTTCTCTGCCATTGCACGAACTTCCTGAGCCCTTGTAACGGTGGTCTCAATTCTGCCGTTTTCCAAAAGATAGGTAACAAGGCCTCTGAGCATCGACTTGCGATGGTCACTTGTACGGCCAAGCTTTCTGGTACCGGGCATAAGTTCACACTCCTTTACCGTATGAGTGACGGGAGCAATCCGAAATGTGTTTTTATCGGATTATTTTCGTCACTTCTTCGTTAAAATACTCGCAAATCCTTCAAGGATTTGCTCCGTTTATTCCTTGAATTGCCAAAAATCCTCTCGATAAAAATCTTCGACCCAAAAGCTAAAGATTTTCAGATGATTTTTGGATGGTGAGGGTGCGGGAAGGCTATTGCCTTTCAAACCCGAAACGCCAAAAAGCGCTGAAAAAATTCGCTTTTGGGCATAATTCGGATTGCCCCCGCCACTCAAGTGTAACAATTAATAATTGTTACTCTTAGTCCTCATCTCTGCGAAGGTCAAAGCCAAGAGAATTAAGCTTGGCAACAACTTCGTCAAGAGACTTTCTGCCGAGGTTGCGGACTTTCATCATATCTTCCTCGGTTCTGTTAGTCAAATCTTCAACCGTATTAATCTGAGCTCTCTTCAAGCAATTGAAGGAACGCACAGAGAGGTCAAGCTCCTCAATGGTCATCTCAAGGACTTTCTCCTTGCCGCTATCGTTCTTAACGACCATAACCTCTGTATCGTATGCCTCGCCTGAGAGGTCACCGAAGAGGTTGAGATGCTCGTTGAGGATCTTGGCGCCGAGAGAAACGGCTTCCATAGCATTGATGGTTCCGTTTGTCCATACCTCGAGTGTCAGCTTATCATAGTCGGTAATCTGACCTACGCGGGTATTTTCAACTGTGTAGTTAACCTTTAATACGGGTGTATAAATAGAGTCAATTGCAATAACACCGATAATGGGCTGCATCATCTGCTTGTTTCTTTCTGCCGAAACATAGCCTCTGCCCTTGTCGCATGTGAGCTCCATGCTTACATGTGCGTCTGAGTTGAGGGTAGCGATGTGAAGCTCGGGGTTGAGAATTTCAACCTCTGAATCGGTCTTGATGCTTCCGGCTGTGATTTCATCATCGCCGTTTGCATCAATGTAGATTGTCTTAGGACCGTCACCGTGAATCTTAAGGATAACATTCTTGAGATTGAGAACAATCTCGGTTACATCTTCCTTAACTCCGGGGATAGTGCTGAATTCGTGAAGAATTCCGTCAATCTTAACGGAGGTTATCGCATAGCCGGGAAGAGATGAAAGAAGAACTCTTCTCAGGCTGTTACCCAATGTTGTTCCGTAGCCTCTTTCAAGGGGTTCAACAACAAATCTGCCGTATTTTCCGTCATCAGAAATTTCGGCTGTATCAATTCTGGGCTTTTCGATACCAATCATTCAAAAACCCTCCTTTAAAACACGCAGGAGAATGATTCCTGCTCAAAAATGCATTCAAAAACGCTGTTGACAGCGAGTAAACACCGCTGAATTGCCTTTGCAGGCAAATCAGACAGGCTATTACTTTGAATAAAGTTCGACGATGAGATGCTCTTCAACGGGAACCATGATCTGCTCACGAGTGGGCAGAGCAAGAATCTTTGCTGTGAGAGCTTCTGCATTGAGGTCAAGCCACTGGGGAACAGGTCTTGAAGCATTTGCTTCAACTGTTGCCTTAATCTTGTCGCTTTCCTTGCTCTTATCTTTGATAGCAACTTCGTCGCCGGCCTTGATAAGATATGAAGGAACATTAACCTTCTTGCCGTTTACTTTATAATGGCCGTGAGTAACAAGCTGTCTTGCTTCTGCTCTGGAATTAGCCCAGCCGAGAAGATAAACAACATTATCAAGTCTGCTTTCGCAGATACGGAGCAGGTTTTCACCTGTTACGCCCTGCTTGCGCTCAGCCATAAGGAAATACTTATAGAACTGGCCTTCCTGAATACCGTAGTAGCGCTTAGCCTGCTGCTTTGCACGAAGCTGAAGACCGTATTCAGTTGCCTTCTTGCGGCTCTGACCGTGCTGGCCGGGAGCATATGCTCTACGCTCTACAGCACACTTGCCGGTGTAGCAACGCTCACCCTTGAGGTAAAGCTTTTTGCCTTCACGGCGGCACAGTTTACATACCGCACCGGTATATCTTGCCATATTGTGTTACACCTCCAAAAATTTCTGGTTACACGCGCCTTCTCTTGGGCGGGCGGCATCCGTTGTGAGGAATGGGAGTAACATCCTTAATCATGTTAACTTCCAGACCTGCTGTCTGAAGAGCTCTGATAGCCGCTTCACGACCCTGGCCGGGGCCCTTAACATAAACTTCAACTGTCTTCATGCCGTGGTCAATAGCAATCTTTGCTGCTGTTTCGGCTGCAGTCTGAGCTGCGAAGGGAGTTGATTTCTTTGAGCCGCGGAAGCCCATTTCACCGGCACTTGCCCATGAAACTGCATTACCCTGGGTATCAGTGATTGTAACAATAGTGTTGTTAAAGGTGGATTGGATATGGGCTGCGCCACGCTCGATATTCTTGCGTTCACGGCGTTTGCGAGTACCTGTTGTCTTTTTTGCTGCTTTAGCCATAATATCCCTCCTAGCTTATTTCTTCTTATTTGCAATAGTCTTCTTGGGACCCTTGCGTGTACGAGCGTTTGTCTTTGATCTCTGACCTCTTACGGGGAGACCCTTTCTGTGACGAACGCCACGATAGCATCCGATTTCGATAAGTCTCTTGATGTCGAATGCGGTTTCTCTGCGAAGATCACCTTCAACAGTAAGGTTATGCTCGATATAATCACGAAGCTTTGAAACATCGTCTTCAGTCATATCCTTAACTCTAAGGTCGGGATCAACGCCGGTTGCTGCGATAATGTCGCTTGCAGTCTTACGACCTATACCGTAGATATAAGTAAGAGCGATTTCTACTCTCTTCTCTCTGGGCAGGTCAACACCTGATATACGCGCCATTTGTCAGTTGCACCTCCAAATAAACTTGGTTTTACGCCGGGATTAACCCTGGCGCTGCTTGTGCTTGGGATTTTCACAGATAACCATTACTTTTCCCTTGCGCTTAATTACTTTGCACTTTTCGCAAATAGGCTTTACGGAAGGTCTAACTTTCATTGGATTTACCTCCTTACAGACTGTCCATTTACCTTTGGATGCTATAAGCATCCCTTATGCTTTTACCTGTTCTGGCTTTACTTGGCTCTCCAAGTGATTCTGCCCTTTGTGAGGTCATAGGGTGACATTTCCACTGTTACCTTGTCGCCGGGTACGATGCGGATGTAATTCAAACGCAGCTTACCAGATACATGGGCAAGAATGGTATGCTTGTTCTGAAGCTCTACTCTGAACATTGCGTTCGGAAGCGCTTCCTGAACTATGCCCTCAACCTCGATCATATCTTCCTTAGACAACTTTGATAACCTCCCCATTATGGGTTCTGTTCTGTGAATTCCTTCAGCAGATTACGAAGCTTCTTATCCGTAATCTGTGTTAGCGCAATTTCTTTGCCGGTCGCACGAAGATGCTTTGCATTCTTCTTCTTCGGCTTCGCAAGCTTCCGTGATTTGCCGTCAGCTATCAGCGCATATCCGCCTTCAGCCTCAAGCACCACGAAGTACCTGCCCCGATCACGACCAGCCATTGCGCAGACGATCAAACCTCTTGCCGGTTCCATATACTCTCCTTATACTCGGGTCATAATTACGGGACCGTCCTTGGTTATGGCAATCTGATGTTCAAAGTGAGCTGACAGACTTCCGTTGGCGGTTACCACTGTCCATCCATCCTTCAGCACTCTTACACCGTCGCCCTTCTGATTGATCATTGGTTCAATGCAGAATGTCATGCCCGGCATAAGTCTTATGCCGTGTCCGGGCTTTCCGTAATTCGGAACCTCCGGATCCTCGTGCATCTCACGACCGATTCCGTGTCCGCAGTACTGTCTTACGATGCCGTAGCCTCTCTCTGTACAGTAGCTTTCCACAGCGTGACACACATCACCCAATCTTGCGCCCGGCTGTGCAGCCTCAATAGCTGCATAAAGGCTTGCCTCAGTTACTGTCAGAAGCTCCTGAGCCTCCTGTGAGATATCTCCTACAGGAAATGTTCTCGCATTATCGCCGACAAAACCCTCAAAGGTAGCGCCAACGTCTACGCTTACTATATCTCCCGCACGGATGATCCTCTTTTTACTGGGAATTCCGTGGATCACTTCGTCATTGATTGAAATACACGCACTGGCGGGAAAGCCGCCGTAGCCCAGGAATGTCGGTACCGCTCCGCAGCTGACGATAAAATCATGAATGATTTTATCCAGCTGGAACGTTGTCATACCGGGTTTTATGGACTTGCCTGCCAGTTCCAATGCACGGGCAGCAACTCGTCCTGCCTCACGCATTTTCGCCAGATCGGTTTTAGATTTAATTGTAATACTCATTACTT
Organism: Acutalibacteraceae bacterium; assembly: GCA_045539875.1. Lineage (GTDB taxonomy): Bacteria > Bacillota > Clostridia > Oscillospirales > Acutalibacteraceae > CAG-177. The sequence continues at coordinate 136 of JAZQGF010000036.1, read as the reverse complement.
AGCGCCTACTGCAGCCAGTGTCAGCTTGGTAGTGTCAGCCACTTCCTCCTGACCGATAACAGTGTCAAGCTTACCCTGCTTTGCGTAGTATTCCTTGAGCGGCTCTGTCTGTGCGTGATATACACTCAGACGATCC
>JAZQGF010000035.1:0-295370 GCA_045539875.1 Acutalibacteraceae bacterium | reverse complement strand
AACAAATATTAAACAATTATATTAGTAATGCTATTAAAAATATAGAAGAAATTAATAAAGAGGAATATATTAGAATATCTATAAAGCTATTAAAAAATAAAGTTCGCGTATTTGTTTTTAATACAGGAAAAAATATAAGTGAAGAAAATATTCAAAAAATATGGGGTAGATTCTACAAAGAAGATACATCAAGAAACAGAGAAATGGGCGGAACAGGGATAGGCTTATCTTTAGTAAAGGCTATTATGAATAATTACAATAATGAATTTGGAGTAACTAATAAAGAAAATGGTGTAGAATTTTATTTTGATTTAGATATAATAAAGAAGTAGGATATGAAAGTTTGAGGTTAGAGATAAATATACGAAAATATAATAATTTCTAGCCTTTAATTTTTAAAAAATAAAAAAAGTAAAAAAATTTAAAAAATGTATTGACAACTTAATTTAAATTTAGTATACTAGATTTCGTCGATAAGAAAAATGGGCGCATAGCTCAGCTGGGAGAGCATCTGCCTTACAAGCAGGAGGTCATAGGTTCGAGCCCTATTGCGCCCACCATTTTTTTTATACGGCCCGGTAGTTCAGTTGGTTAGAACGCTAGCCTGTCACGCTAGAGGTCGACGGTTCGAGCCCGTTCCGGGTCGCCATTTTTTGCCTCTGTAGCTCAGTTGGTAGAGCAGGGGACTGAAAATCCCCGTGTCATTGGTTCGATTCCGATCGGAGGCACCAATTGTATGCGGATGTAGCTCATCTGGTAGAGCGCCACCTTGCCAAGGTGGAGGTAGCGAGTTCGAGCCTCGTCATCCGCTCCATAAAGAAAACCTCGTCATTAACGACGAGGTTTTTTGTTTTTGAAAATATATTGATTATATTCCGAATATATGTTAATATATCCTTATCAACGAAAGGAGATTATAATTATGATCGGTTTAGGCAAGTGGGCTTGCAGCGTTAACACAATGTTTTTCTCAGGTGAAGTAAAGTTTACTGTTTTTGATAATAACGGAGAATACGGCTTTGAGCTTGATATTCCCGGAATCCAGATTCCCGATATCACAATCAAGAGCGTTGAAGAGGATGATGATACCATCAATGCGGTTGTTCAGACTTCTTTGCTTCCCGGCAAGGATATCGAACTTAACGCATCATTTGATGATGACGAATTTGACGGCTTCCTTAAAATCCCCTTCATCGGCAAGGTTAAATTTAAAGATGGACACAGAATTGCCGAATAAAAAGATATAACAGGCGTGATATCAATCACGCCTGTTGTTTTTTATTCCTTGGGTAAGATTACAGTTACCTTGAAAAGGTCGCCGTCAATTTGCACGGAGAGCTTTCCTCTCTGAAGCTCACAAAGACTCTTTGCAATTGAGAGTCCGAGACCGTTGCCCTCGCTTGAACGGGAGGCATCACCTCTGACGAAACGCTGAGTCAGCTCTTCTGCCGAAACATCGAGTACCTGTGCTGAGATATTCTTGAAAATAACCGTGCCGTAATCCTCGCCGCCGAGCACCTCAACATAGGCTCTTGTGCCTTCCATGGCATACTTTCTGATGTTGGAAAAAAGGTTTTCAACTACACGCGAGATTTTCTGTGAATCCGCCATAACAATAACGGGCTCTTCGGGCATTCTGAGAAGAATATCAATGTTTTTGCTCTTCAGCTCGTCCTCATGCTCGCCGACGGCCTGTGCCGCAATTTCACAGAGATTAATTTTAACGGGATGGATTTCCATTGCGCCTGACGAAGCCTTTGATGCTTCAACCAGATCCTCAATAAGCTTTTTCATTCTCTGAGCTTTTTCGTCAAGAATATCAACATATCTGTTGGCATCCTCGCCCTCGATATCGCACTTCTTGAGCAAATCAACATAGGTTACGATTGAGGTTAGAGGGGTTTTGAGGTCGTGCGAAACATTCGTTATAAGCTCCGCTTTCATACGCTGGTCACGGACTGCGCTTTCAACCGCATTGTTAAGTCCGTCCTGCATGGAGACGATATCCTCGGCAAAGCGGCGCATGAACGGCGGCATATATTTGGTGTCAATCGTGCGGTTAAGATTGCCGTTTTTAATATCATTAACAGCCTCAAAAATTCTGTCTGCCGAAACGATAATGAGAAGAACAAAGCCGAGAATCGCAAGGTCACCGATGATGCCGAACAAGGTCAACAGAAAAGCCGCAAATTCTGCGTAATTCGCTGTTGCTCCTATGATTATATAGTATATAACCGTTGCAATCACAAACAATGCCGCCGAAACGCAGGCGATAATCTTAAACTTTGTACCCTGTCCCTTTGAATAGTCGCAGGTGAAAATATATTCAATCTTTTCAACAATCGTTTTTGACTTTTTCCAGAGGAATCTGAAAAACTTTTTGAACGGTCTGAGAAGGAATTTGCAGACTATGCCGACAAGCTTAATGATAAGATAACAAAGCGTATGCTTTAAAAAGGTTTTGTTTCTGATATTTCTTGCAAAGCTCATGTTGAGAGCAGTCCATATCATAAAGAAGCCTGCAACACATACTGCGATAAGCTCGCTTGTCATCAGGCAGAGAGTGTTGAATGCAGCCGTAACAAAGGGAATTCCGTCGCTTGATATGTCATAGATTATGCCCATCGGGTCAAATTCGCCGACAACAATAAAGAATGCCGCAACAGCAAGGCATGCCATAGCTGTGATGCCGAGAACCCAGTTGATTTCGGCGGGGACCTTATCCGTAAAGTTGATTTTTATTCCGTCTGCAGTCTTACCTGCAACGGAAATAAGATAAATGCACGCCGCACACGCAAGCAGGAAGGTTATAAGAGTAAGAGTTAAGAGAATTGCGGGTGAATTTATATGGATGTTACGAAAATCATTATATGCCTGTTCGGAAATACGGATTGCATCAACCGAATCATAGACGGGAATTCCGAAATATGCCGCCTCAACATCCTCGTAATAGCCTTGAATAAAGTTCCTTGTTTCAAGCTGGCTTTTCGTGTAATAATCGCTGAACATCCAGCTGCGCAGAAGTCCGAACATGCTTTCGCTTTCCGAAAGAGCAGAGCCTTTATATAATGTATATTTACCGTTTTTATAGCCCTCGGCAAATCTTCCGCTGCCGACCAGCTTTTCAAGAACCTGCTCCTCGGTATCATTTGCGGTTATTCCGCAGTTTGTGACAACCGTGCCCGATTTATAAATCATGGCGTAGTTGACATTTTTAACCGTATTTATGAATCTGTTGTTTCTGTGTACATTGTAAAACGAGCTTTCAAGCTCATTTGAGCACCAGTTTTCGAGAACACCTATGATTGTTTCCTTTGACGCTTCGCCGTAGCAGGTATATTCATCAACCGAACAGAGGGTGTTCAGCGCTCTGCTTATGTCGTTGATATATACGGGAACATTGCCCGATTCGCCGGGATTATATGCATGAATTTGAACAACCGTGTAGCCCTCACCGCCGTCAATAATCGTTGCTTCGCCCGCAGGGAAGGTTGTGTTTATTTCGTGAGAAACGGTTTCATATTCCTCATAGACCTCAACATAGTCAAGACTGAAGAACTCTTCCTCGGAAATTGTTCTGCCGTCATAGCGGAAATAATAAGTAATATTATTATACACGAGCGAATATCTGTAGCGGTTCTGCGCATCATAATGCACTTTTATTTCCGAGCTTTCGAGCAGGTCATATGCCTGCGAAGCCTCCTGAATCAGTTCATCGTAACGCCTGATTATGTTCTGCCCTTCATTTGTTTTTCTGAAATCGTCAATGCTTTTCAGCGATAATGACGGCGCCGAGAAAAACATATCGGTGATATACTGATTCATCTGATAGCGGAACGAGGGAGTTTCAAAATAATTCTTGCTTGTATCGCCCGCATAATGGGCAAAGCTTCTTATAAATGTGCTTGCAAAGAAGCCCGATGCAAGAAACATGACAACCGCCATAACGAATGCGGCAATTTTTATGCCTTTGTTAATACTTTTCGATTTTGTAGCCAATGCCCCACACCACCTTTAAATATTTTGCGTCCTTGGGGTTGATTTCGATTTTGTCGCGGATTCGCTTTATATGCACCGTCACCGTCTTTTTGGAGTCAAACGCAGGTTCATCCCAGACCGCCTCATAAATCTGGTCGGAGGAAAGCACTCTGCCGAGATTCTCCATAAGCACTTTAATGATTCCGTATTCCGTTGCTGTAAGCTTAACGCTCTCGCCGTCAAGAGTCAGCTCTTTTGCGAGAACATCAAGCGAGAGTCCGCCGCTTGTTATAACGCCTTCCTTTTTCTCCATTGAACCGAGCGCGGTAAATCGCCTTATCTGCGATTTGACCCTTGCCATAAGCTCAAGAGGATTAAAGGGCTTTGTTACATAGTCATCCGCACCGAAGGAAAGACCCGTTATTTTGTCGGTATCCTCACTCTTTGCGGAGAGCAGGATTATGGGAATATTATGCGCCTCACGCAATTTGAGCGTTGCCTGCAGGCCGTCAAGACCGGGCATCATAATGTCAAGAATAACGCAGTGCACCTCGTTATTCTTAACCTGCTCAAGCGCCTGTCTGCCGTTTTCGGCACGCAGAACATTATATCCCTCAAGTTTCAGGTAAATTTCAACGGAATCAAGAATTGCGATGTCATCATCGCAGACGAGTACGGTATACATTTCTTCACCTCAAAAAATCAATTCACCCTTGGACAATTATGATTATATCGGGGCGTAATTACAAAAAGGATAGCAAAAAAGTTACAAGTTTATTAAGAATAAAAAACTAAAAATGATTAATGAATAATTTCGGGCGGGTTTCACCCGCACCCGAATATAAAATGCGGCGCAGCCCCTTAATTTTTTCATTATTCACTTTTCATTCTTCATTTGTTGCACACAAAATCCCCCCGACGGGCAGTCGGAGGGAAATCAATTTTTACTGCTTTCTTACATCGCCGCAGCAGTTCTTATATTTCTTTCCGCTGCCGCAGGGACACGGATCATTGGGCTTTGCCTTTTCTTTTTTACGGACGGGCTGTTTTTTATCCGTGCCGTCGGAAGAGCCGCTGGTTGCGGTAATCTTTGCGGTCTGCTCACGCTTTGTTTCTTCCTGACTCTTGATAACAACAGTCAGAATCTGCCTTGCGGTATCCTCACGGATTGCCTCTGTCATGCTGTCAAACATATCGGAGCCGACATTTCTGTAAGCAACAACGGGGTCGGTCTGTCCGTATGCACGAAGGCCGATACCTCGGCGAAGCTGATCCATGGCGTCGATGTGATCCATCCACTGTCTGTCAACATTGCGAAGGAGAATCATCTTTTCAAGCTCGCGCATGATGGGCTCGCCGTTATCGCCGATGCCGAACTGCTCTTCACGGGCTTCATAAATCTTATGCGCTCTGTCGAGGAGCATTTCACGGGCTTCTTCCTTGTCAAATCCGTCGGTGAAATCGTCGGGAGCTGTCAGCCAGCCCTTGAATTTATCGCGAAGACCGTCAATATTCCAGTCCTTCTTTGAAAGGCTGTCGGTGCAGAAGAAATCAACCGCATCGTTGATGCTGCCTTCAATCATTCGGGTGATAACAGGCTTGAGCTCTTCGCCGTCAAGCACCTGATTGCGCTGCTTATAGATAAGCTCTCTTTGGCGGTTCATAACATCGTCATACTGAAGAACGCTCTTTCTGATGCCGAAGTTTCTGCCTTCAATCTTCTTCTGTGAGCTTTCGATTGTGTTTGAAATCATCTTTGCTTCAATCGGCATATCCTCGGGCGTTTTGAGGGTATTCATAACACTTGTGATTCTGTCGCCGCCGAAAAGACGCATAAGGTCATCCTGAAGCGAGAGGAAGAAACGGCTTGCGCCGGGATCGCCCTGACGGCCTGCACGGCCTCTGAGCTGGTTATCAATTCGTCTGGATTCGTGACGCTCCGTGCCGATGATGAAAAGACCGCCTGCATCGCGCACCTTTTCTGCCTCGGGTGCGATTTCATCGTCGTATTTCTTTTCAAGAGCAGAATATTCTGCCCTTGCCTGAAGGATTTCTTCATTATCGGTTTCCGCAAAACCTGTTGCCTCTGCGATAAGCTCTTCGGAATAGCCCTTTCTGCGAAGCTCGGATTTTGCAAGATATTCGGCATTACCGCCAAGCTTGATGTCGGTACCTCTACCTGCCATGTTGGTTGCGATTGTTACGGCGTAGGGCTTACCTGCCTGAGCAACGATTTCAGCTTCCTTATCGTGGTGCTTTGCGTTGAGAACTTCGTGCTTGATGCCCTTTCTCTTAAGAAGCGCACTCAGAAGCTCCGATTTTTCAATCGAAACGGTACCGACAAGCACGGGCTGTCCCTTTGCATGGCATTCCTCGATGGTCTGAATAACCGCAATATATTTTGCTTGCTCTGTCTTATAGACAACATCGGGCATATCATTTCTTATCATGGGCTTGTTGGTGGGAATTTCGATAACATCAAGGCTGTAAATCTGGTTGAATTCGGTTTCCTCGGTCATCGCGGTACCCGTCATGCCCGAAAGCTTTGTATAAAGACGGAAATAATTCTGGAAGGTGATAGTTGCAAGAGTTTTGCTTTCATGCTCAACATTAACATTTTCTTTGGCTTCAATAGCCTGATGCAGACCCTCGTTATAGCGTCTGCCCATCATAATTCGGCCCGTGAATTCGTCAACGATAAGCACCTGATTATCCTTAACAACATAGTCAACATCCCTGCGCATAACGCCGTTTGCCTTAAGCGCCTGATTAATATGATGCTGAATGGTCATGTTTTCGGCATCCATAAGGTTTTCGATGTTGAAGAAGGCTTCTGCCTTTGCAACGCCGCTTTTTGTGAGGGTTGCGGTCTTTGCCTTTTCGTCAACAACATAGTCGCAGCTCTCGTCAACAAGGTCGTCAACTTCTTCCTTTGAATTGACTTCCTTAATCTTTACGCATTTGAGCGAAAGAGCAAAGCGGTTAGCCATTTTATAAAGGTCGGTTGATTTTTCGCCTCTGCCCGAAATGATAAGCGGAGTTCTTGCTTCGTCGATAAGGATTGAGTCAACCTCGTCAACAATTGCAAAATTGTGGCCTCTCTGCACCTTATGTTCTTTATAAACAACCATGTTATCACGCAGATAGTCAAAGCCCATTTCGTTGTTTGTGCCGTAGGTGATATCGGCAGCATAGGCTTCTTTTCTTTCCGCATTCTCTTTTTCATGGATGATAAGACCGACGGAAAGACCCATGAAACGGTAAACCTTGCCCATCCACTCGCTGTCGCGGCGTGCAAGATAATCGTTAACGGTAACGATGTGAACGCCGTCACCCGAAAGAGCGTTAAGATATGCAGGCAGGGTTGCAACAAGGGTTTTGCCTTCACCCGTTCTCATTTCGGCAATTCTTCCCTGATGAAGAATGATGCCGCCGATAATCTGCACGGGGAAATGCTTAAGACCGATAACACGCCATGATGCTTCGCGGCATGCGGCAAATGCTTCGGGAAGAATATCATCAAGCGTTTCACCGTTTGCAAGACGCTCCTTGAATTCGGGAGTTTTTGCCTGAAGCTGCTCATCGGTGAGCTTTGCATATTCCTCTTCAAGCTTCAGAACCTTGTCACAAAGCGGGCGCACACGCTTAACTTCTTTTTTTGAATAGTCGCCGAAAATTTTGGTTAAAAGACCCATTTTTGTACCACCTCGTATGATAATTCGTAATGCGTAATTACTATTGTAAAATTTGTTTGTTTATGTTAAAATTTGGTTGCGAATAATTTTCAAGGAGAATTTGCCATGCCGAAAAGAGAAGACTACATTTCATGGGACGAATATTTTATGGGTATTGCCCTTCTTTCCTCTTACCGCAGCAAGGACCCTAGCACTCAGGTTGGCGCTTGCATCGTCAATAACCACAATAAGATTATGTCCGTCGGATATAACGGTTTCCCCAGAGGCTGCAACGATGACGATTTCCCCTGGGAGCGCACCGGCGAAACATATGACACAAAATATCCCTATGTCTGCCACGCAGAGCTTAACGCAATCCTCAACAACGGCGGTTCAAGCCTTGAGGGCTGCAAAATATATGTTGCTCTTTTCCCCTGCAACGAATGCGCCAAGGCAATCATTCAGTGCGGAATAAAAGAGGTTTATTATCTTTCGGATAAATATGCCGATACTCCCGGCACAAGAGCCTCAAAGCGCATGTTTGACTCTGCAGGAGTCAGATATACTCAGCTCAAGCCTGCAAAGCAGGAGCTTGTTGTTGATTTCAGAGAAGAGAATATCTGATGAAGGACAGCCTTTGCAGGCTGTCTTTTTTAATGAAAAATGAAGAGTGAAAAGTGAAGAATTTCGGGTGGGCTCCGCCCACAACCCGATTATATAATCCGGAGCAAAGCGACCCTTGATTTTTCATTATTAATTATTCATTTTTCATTTAAAAAGTGTAAACAACCGAGCCGACATTCATGCCCGTGCCGTCAAGTGCGCGAACGCTCATAACGCTTGAATTATCGAGCCACACAAAGCCTGCGCTCTCATCAAAGAGAAGGGGCTCGGTATATATAACAGGCTCTGCAGAACCGTCGGCAGTGCAGTAAATAATGCTCTGCACCGTTGCGCCGTTTGCGTTAGCTTCGCCGTATGAGGCAAAAACAGCCTTTGTGCCGTCGGGACTTACGGAAAATACATCCGCCGAAGAAATGTTGATATCCTTGAAGGTCTGTGTTGCGCCCGTCATAAGGTCGGTCATAACCAGACTATTTTTATTTATAAGGTATCTGCCGCACTGCATATAGTCGGTGAAATAATCGCCCTCAAACTGAGTGAGTACGCGCTCCTCGCCGTTAACAAGATTCATGTTTGCAAATCCCGAACCGTTCTTTTTGAGATAGTGCATGCCGTTTGCGTCGTTAACAAACCATACTCCGAGAATATCACTGACAACGATTTTGGGTCTGTATGCGTTTGAAAGCTGCATAACATCGGCTCTTCTGCCTTTGTCGCTCTCATTATAGTATCTTGATGAAAGAAAATATTTTGAGCTGCCGAGATTTTTAACAAAATCATCGGTGAGAAGAGTCCAGTCCTGTCTGAAAGAACCGTTTCTGTCAATCATTCTTGTGTGATTTGAAACATATGTCGATGCCGAACCATTTGAAAGGTTGAAATTATAAATTTCGGAATAAAGCTTATCTGCCTTGTAGAAATTATCCTTGTCAAAATCGGCAAGAAGAAGATATCCTTCGCCATAGCCTGCAGGCTTTGCGGTGAGCTTTACGAATGCATAGGAATAAACATCAACATCCTTGCTCATTTCCGAAGTGAAAACGCCGTAGCCGCACGCCTTGCCGTCTTTTTCGATATAGTTAACGGTTACGGGAATTGTTTCGTAGGTTGCTTTGAGCTTTGCCTTAACGGTTTTAACCTCAAGTGCGCAGGGATTCATCGCACCGTTTGCATATTCAAAAAACTTAACCTCGCCTTTAAGATTTGCAACATAATAAATATTCGCAAAATCCGTGGGCAGATAAATTTCGCCGTTTGCGCCCTTAACGGAAAGAGCAGCGCTCAGCGAATATTCACTCTGTTCATATGAATAAACAACGGGCTCGGGGTCTTTATTTATAATCTGAGTTTCGCCGTCTCCCGATGAAATAAAGAAAACAACACCCGATGCTATCATTACAACCGCAAGAACGGCGGTTAATATTTTTAATGTTTTTGTGTTCATTTTTAGTTTCTCCTTCTTTAAATGAAAAGTGAAAAATGAATAATTTCGGATAGGCTCCGCCTATGACCGGTTTATTTTAGTTTTTTGTTGTGTTCAGCGTCGAAATCAACATTCTTTTCAATCCGTTACACTTTTCTTTGAGTTGATAAAAATTTTCCGGAAGATAGTCTGTTTTTTCAAATACAATTAACCAGTATTCTGTTTCAGATGCTTCTTTTAATGCAATTTGCATTTTAGTTATAAAATCAGCCTTGCTTACAGCATAATTCGCTTCGTGAATATTTGCTCCTATACTTGTTCCGCTTTTAAGTAATTGTTTGGACATTACAAACTCGTTTTTTTTGAGATGATAACCATTTATAGTAGTTTACAACACAAATTGAAAAATCTATTGATTGTTCTACCAAAGGATTTGGTTTCTGCATATTTTCACATTCCTAAAATATATTTCGGGTACGGGCATCGTCCGTCCTTAATTTTTCATTATTAATTATTCATTTTTCATTATTATACTTCAATCTCCAATTCAACCGGGCAGTGGTCCGAACCGAAAATTTCGTTATGGATTTTTGCATCCTTCATTTGCTCTTTGAGCTTCTGGGACACGATAAAATAGTCAATTCTCCATCCCGCATTCTTTGCTCTTGCGGAAAAACGATATGACCACCAGCTGTAAACGCCTTCAAGGTCGGGATAAAAATATCTGAACGAGTCAACAAATCCGCTTTCGAGCATCTCTGAGAATTTTCCTCTTTCCTCGTCGGTAAAGCCGGGATTTCTGCGGTTTGTTTTGGGATTTTTAAGGTCGATTTCCTTATGAGCAACATTCAGGTCGCCGCAGAAAATAACGGGCTTTTTCTTATCAAGCTCGCATATATATTTCCTGAAAGCATCCTCCCACTCCATGCGGTAGTCAAGTCGCACCAGACCGTCGCGCGCGTTGGGAACATATACGGTTATAAAGTAGAATTTATCAAATTCAAGCGTTATGACTCTGCCCTCGGTATCATGCTCGGGAATTCCGAGACCGTAGCTGACTGAAATCGGCTCTTCACGGCTGAAAACCGCCGTTCCCGAATAGCCTTTCTTTTCGGCATAATTCCAGAACTGATAATAACCGTCAAGGCTGAGTTCCGCCTGACCCTCCTGCATTTTGGTTTCCTGAAGGCAGAATATATCGGCATCAAGCGCCGCAAAGCTTTCGTAAAATTCTTTATTAAGGCAGGCTCTTATTCCGTTGACATTCCATGAAACAAACCTTTTAACCGACATACCGTATAATCCTCCATTATAATTTATAGTATTATAACACATATTTTTGATTCTGTCACCATTTATTAATATTAATATTATGTAAACATTCATAAATAATTGTCGGAATTTTTGGCAGGCGATTTTGGCTTATGCCCTTGACAAAAAATCAAATATGGAGTATTTTTATATTACAAGTGCGCAGATTCGGAATGAACTGTGCAAAAAATTTCATAATTACTTTCAGGAGGAAGAACCATGAAAAAAATTCTCGCAGTTCTCCTCGCAGCTTCAATGCTCTTTGCATTCGCAGCTTGCGGCGGAAACGATGAAGGCACAACCACAACAGCACCCGTTACTGAAGAAGAAATCGTAACAGATGCTCCCACAGAAGAAGCTACAGACGCAGCAACAGAAGCAGCTACAGATGCTCCCGTTGACGCTACAGACGCTCCCGTTGACGCAACAGATGCTCCTGTTGACGCAACAGATGCTCCCGTTGATGCTTCAGCAGTTGAAACAACAGCTGCAGTTGCAGACAAAGAAATGACTAAGGCTGAATTCGTTGCTTTCATTAATGCTGAAACAGCTAAGGCAGCAAAAGGCAAGTATGACTACAACAGAAACTGCTCATACACAGACCCCGTTGATGTTGGCGGCGCAACAGACACTCTTAACAGCCTTATCGGCAGCCTTTCCGACGGTAAAGAAGACATCAACTCCGTAGTTGGAGGTTTCCTCGGTATCGGCACAAAGAAGGGTTCAGTTCCCAAGGATGATCCCAAGAGCAACTATAAGCTTAAGGCTACCAAGCTCACAGAAGCTGACATTCAGAACTTCAGCTATGCAGACGGCGTTTACAGCTTCACTCTCGCAAACGCAAAGGATCCCCAGAAGGATAACAAAACTCCTATCTCAAGATTCACAAACGACTTCATCACACATCAGGAAGTTGTTGACGGTGTTGCCGAAGCAGCAGGCAGCGCAATCAAAGTTACAAGCACCACTGTTAACTATGAAAACATCAAGGTTTCAGTAACAGTTGCAGGCGGCAAGATCACAAACATCAAATATTCATATGCTTTTGATGCAGTTCTTAACCTCAAGCTTGCAGTTATCAAGGTTGAAGGCACAGGCGCAGCAGTTACAAAGGCTGAATTCTCAAATATCGCTTATTAATTTTTAAAACAGTTAACCCCTCCGCATTTCGGTGCGGAGGGGTTTTTTCGGTAGATTTCAGATACAGATAATATTTTTGTTCATATTTAAACTGTTTTATTTTTCGTCGATGGTTTCATATACAAATATATCTCCGTAGCGGCCTTGCGTAACAGCATTAAGAACTCTGTAGAAAACAGGAAGTGCTTCTTTCAGTTCATTAGTCAGCTTATCGGTGTTTTTGATTATCAGTTTCTCAACCGTTGACTCTGTTCGCATGAAATCATAGATAGCATCCCAATTTCTCCCGCAGTATCCTACTCCAAGCTCAAATGCATCAATAATTCTGTCAAAAATTCTATTGCACACTTGCATCCTTCAAAGTCGAGGATTTTTGTTTTGAGCTTTTTCATATTCATTCTCCTCATATGTTTTTTCAAACAAATGTCCTATGATTGTGTTTTAATGAATTTTTATTGACTTGTCAAGACATTTTTAAAATTTATCCCTGCAAAGAAAAAGCCGAGGCCAAAAGCCTCGGATTTTTCTCGTATAAAACGGGGGGGACAAAAGATGGTAGTGATCAAATTAATTATTTCTCTGCCTGCTTGGAATATTTGAGAGTATAAACTATTCTCATTAACCATGCTTCGGCAGGGTTGATAGCCTTTGTCTTGCCGAACACCTTTGAGGTGAGCAATGTAAGGCTGCTTTTGCTCATAATCATGTCAACCGCCTGTGCATCGCCTTCATTTGCACCGCAGCAAAGAGCGCCCATATCCTTGATGAGCACGGCATTTTTGCCTTTAATTTTCTTTGCAGCGTATTCGGGAGCTTTTGCACATTTAACGGTAGGACCGCAAATCTGAGCAAAGTCGTCAAGCAGAGGCTTCATTGTTTTGCCGAGTCTGGAAACGGCAACAACCTCGCTTGATGCGTTATGAATTATATTGTTGAACTTGGGACATGCCATGTAGATATCTTTGTGTGCATTTGCAACCTTGGCAAGATCGCCTATAGCCGATGAAGGTCCGTTAAGCTCCATTGTCAGAGCTTCTTCGCCTTCATTGTTGGTGAAAACAATTTCGCCACTTTCTCTGTTGCATGTACTATTATACAGCATTGACTTATCAATTTCAACAGTTTTTTTAGATTTTGTGAGCTTATCGGCAATTTCTGAACAGAAGCTGTCAAGATTGTCTGCTTTTATTCCAAGCTTCTCTTTTGCACCTGCGAGAATATAATCTGCACATACGGTTTCAAGTGAGCTTGCAACCTCAAAAGCTTCTTCGCTGTCTTTGCCGAAGCAGAGAGCACCGTGGTGAGCCATGATAACAGCCTTTGAGGGGCTGAGTCTGAGTGCGTTTGTTACACCCTTCTTAAGCTTCTTTGTGCCGGGAAGACCGTAGCCGCCAAGATGAATGACATTGCCGATGAGGTTTGCAGCTTCGCCCGTTACTTTTTCAATGCCGTTTGAAAGCGCACTTACTGCAGAAGCAATCTTCTGGTGAGTGTGGATAACAAAGTTTGCTTCGGGGAACTGCTTATAAACCTCGGCATGGATGCCCTTTTCTGATGAAGGCTTAACATTGCCGCCCCATTCAAGAGTGTTGATTGCAACCTCAACGATATCGTCGGGAGTAAGACCGATATAAGGCTTGCCGCTGGGAGTTATAACAAAGGTTTTATCGTCAACACGGCAGCTTACATTGCCCCATGTTCTTGCAATAAGACCTTTTTCAACAAGTCTTTCGCCTGCTTCAATAACAAGCTTTTTTGCAGTTAAAACATCCATAATAGCTTTCCTTTCATAATGAAAAGTGAAAAATGAATAATGAAAAATTAAGGGTCGCTTCGCTCCGAATTATATAAACGGGTGCGGGTGAAACCCGCCCGAAATTATTAATTCTTCATTATTAATTGTTCATTTGAAATACGGCGGGATATCGGGTATCCCGCCGCATTTTTATAAAATTATTTTTCGAGACATACGATGTTTTCAAATACCTTGTCAAATCTTGCAACTGCATCGTCAATCATTTCTTCTGTGTATGCAGCGCTGGTGTAAAGACGGCTGCCTGCGAGAGTTACAAGACCCTCTGCCATGTAAGCAGCGCCCATGTGAGTCATTTCCTTCTTACGGGCTGATGTTGCATCAAGAACAGCAGGAATGCCCCAAGGCTTCTTCCAGTTAATGGAGAAGTTGAGAGTACCAACAGTTTCAAGATGGCAGATTGAGCCCTGATTGAATGCTACGAAGGGAAGGTTGCGCTTCTTGATGATTTCCTGAAGACCTGCTGTAAGTCTGTCGCCCATGAGAGCTGCCTTGTAGCAAGCGTCTGCCTTTTCCATTTCTTCGAGCATTGTGTAACCTGCAACGCAGCTGAGGGGGTTAGCTGACATTGTGCCACCGCAGAATGCCTTCTTGACCTTCTTGCCTGTATCGTCAAGACCTGCACCGAGGTGCTTCATATATTCCTTCTTACCGCCGAGACCGCCTGCGCCGGGATATCCGCCTGCCATAACCTTACCGAATACGGTGAGGTCGGGTGAAACGCCGAAGTAGCCCTGAGCACCGCTCATGCTTACGCGGAATGCGGTAACAACTTCGTCAAAGATGAGAAGTGCGCCATACTTGCGACAGAGAGCTTCAACGCCCTTGCAGAAGTTTTTGTCAACGGGTCTTGTGCCGCTTTCGGGACCAACGGGTTCAAGCATAACAGCAGCAGTGCCGCCCTTGAATCTGTTTGCCTTGAGCTTTCTTTCAAGGTCATTGAGGTCGCCGGGGAAGAATTCTTCTGTATCTCTGAAGCAGAACAGGGGAACACCTGTTGCCTGAGTGAACTTTGAACCGGGAACACGGATACCGTAGCCGAGCTGATCTGACCAGCCGTGGTATGCGCCGCCCATTTTAAGAATCTTTTTCTTGCCTGTTGCAAGACGGGCAACACGGATAGCTGTCATACAAGCTTCTGTACCTGAACCGAGCATACGGAACATATCAACGCTGGGGATAAGCTCTGAAATCTTTTTGCCGAGCTTATATTCATATTCGTGGAAAAGACCTGTTGAAGGTCCGCAGGTGTTGAGAAGCTCAATAACCTTTTCACGAACTGCAGGAGGATTGCTGCCGAGAACGGTGGGGCCGCCTGCCTGAAGGAAGTCATAGTATTTGTTGCCGTCGATATCGTAAAGATATGCACCCTCAGCCTTTGTGAAAACGAGGGGGAACGGATAGTTGAAAGCAAGATTGTGCTGAACGCCGCCGGGAATGATCTGCTTTGCTTCTTCGATCATAACCTTTGACTTTGCGCACTTCTTGTCAAAATAATCTTCTTCATAAGCCTTGAGAGCCTCGGGGCTGATTGAATAAATCGGCTTTTTGATAAGTTCGTCAAGCTGCTTCTGAACAGCCTGCGCATCGGGGTAATTGATAATACCGTGATTTGACATTTCAAAATCCTCCTTAATAGAACATATAGTTACTGTATCATTATAACATGGTAAATTTAATTAATCAAGTATGTGTTTTTATGCATTTGGGTAATTTTGTAACATTTAACACACTGTTCATTAATCCAGACCGAGTTTCTTTGCCATCTCGGCGGTTTTAAGCTCAAGAAGCTTTGAAACGCCTTTTTCCTGCATGGTTACGCCGTAGAGCATATCCGCCTCGTCCATTGTGCCTCGTCTGTGGGTGATGAGAATGAACTGGGTGTTGTCCGTCATTTCTCTGACATAGGATGCGTAACGGCTGACATTAACATCGTCAAGCGCAGCTTCAACTTCGTCAAAGATGCAGAAAGGAGCAGGCGTTACCTTAAGAATTGCAAAAAGAAGTGCGATAGCCGCAAGACCCTTTTCACCGCCCGAAAGAAGGTCGATATTCTGAACATTCTTTCCGGGGGGCTGAACCCTGATGTTGATGTTGCATTCAAGAACATCCTGCGGATCGTCAAGCACAAGCTCTGCACGGCCGCCGTCAAACAGCTCCTTGAATGTGTCGCTGAAATGGTTGTTGATTCGTCTGAACTGCTCTCTGAATCGCTCCGCCATTTTGCCTGTCAGCTCTTCAATGAGCTTTATAAGCTCTTCGCGCGATTTTTCGATATCGCCTATCTGCACGCTCATGTATTCATATCTTTCGGAAACCTCTTTATACTCCTCAACCGCACCGACATTAACATTGCCGAGTGCGCGGATTTTATTTTTGATTTCCTGCAAGGTGCGCTGAGCCTTGGGGATATCCTCGAGCACGATATTCATATCCGCCGCCTCGCGAAGAGAAAGCTGATATTCGTCATAGAGCTTGTTCTGAGCCGTTTCAAGCTCGCGCTGCATTGCATCTCTGCGCTCCTCAAGTCGTGCCAGCTCACCGCCGAGCTTTTCTCTTTCGGAGGTCATTTCACGCTCTCTGTTGCGCAGAGCGGTGCTCTTTGCTTCGCCCTGAGTGCGCTTTTCACGAAGTTCTTCTATTTTTTCGCCTGTCTTGACCGAATTTTCGCGAAGGTTGACTGCTTTTGCTTCCATTTCGGCAATGTTGGCAAGGATGTTTTCGTTTTCCTGCTTAATCTGTGCGATTTCTTCGCCAAGCATATCGGCACGGCGGCTGAAGCTTTCTTTTCGCTCGATGCAGCCTGCAACGGTTTCGTTGTTTGCCTCGATATCCTTGTGAAGTGCAACAATTTCAAGGTTGAGTGCACTCTGGATTTCGGATGACTCCTCGCGCAGCTTTTCAAGCGATTCACGCTCTGCGTTAAGCTCGCTGAGCTGAGTGCTGAGCTTTTCGCTCTCTGCCGTAACGGCAATAATTTCTTCCTCAGCTTTCTTCTCGGCGGCTTCGGATTCAATAATTCTTGCCTTTGCTCTTTCCTTTTCGGCTTCAAGCTCACCGATATGACCCATTGCGGCGGCATATCTGTCCTTCACAAGATTCAGCGCACTTTCGGCTCTGATGATATCCTCCTGAGTCTTTATAAGCTCTGCCTCGCTCGCATCAAGCTCTGCCTGAACGAGAGCCAACTCCTCGGAAAGTGATTTGAAGCCCGACTGCTTTTCATCAAGCTGTTTCTCAAGCACGGCAACCTTTTCCTTAAGGCTTTCGATTTCGGTTGCTCTGCTCAGGAAACCTGCGCCCGAGCCTCTTGAACCGCCCGTCATCGAACCGCCTGCGTTGAGCACCTGACCGTCAAGGGTAACAATCTTGAATCGGTAAGAATATTTTTTTGCCATGTCGATTCCGTTATCAATGTTATCAACAACGGCTGTTCTGCCGAGAAGCGAGCCGATGATTTCGGAATATTTTCCGTCGAATTCAAGCAGCTTGTCCGCCATATCAACAAATCCGTCGCATTTTTCAAGACCCTTTTCTGTGAACGGTCTGGATTTAACGGAAGTCAGCGGCAGGAAGGTTGCGCGTCCCGCCCTGTTATCTTTAAGGAAATTAATCGCTCTTTTTGCGGTGTTTTCGTCATCGGTAACAACATTCTGGATTGCCGCACCGAGAGCTGTTTCAATAGCTATTGCGTATTCGGCAGGGGTTGAAATGAGCTGCGAAAGGGTTCCGTGAATACCTCTCAGAGCGCCTCTTTTAGCCTCTTTGATAACCTTCTGAACGCTGCCTGCATAGCCGTCAAGATTTTTTTCAAGGTCGTCAAGCATCTTGATTCTTGCGTTCTTCTGATAGATGTCAAGATTGATGCTTTCAAGCTCTTTGCGGAGCTTTTCAACCTTATCGGCTCTTGTGCCGATAATCATGCGGTAACCGTCGAGCGCATTTTCATGCTCTGCTGCTTCACCGTTAAGACGGTCAAGCTCCTTTTGAGCGGCCGCCTTTTCGTTTTCGAGAGCGGTTATAACTCCGCCTCGGGTTTCGATAACCTCATCTATGTTTGCAATTCTCGCCGTAAGCTCATGCTTTGCGGATTCTGCAGTTGACTTTTCAACACGCATATCTGCCAAACGAAGTGCTGCGGCAGTTATTTTATCGTTGATTTCTCTTGCCTTTTCGCTGTTTTCGCTGTTCTGCCCGATAAGCTCGCCAAGCTTTTTGATTTCTTCGGCAAGAGCTTCTTTCTTCTGAGCAACAGCCGCCTCTTTTTCTGCAGTATCCTTCTGAGCCGCTTCAATCTGCGCATCGATTTCGGCTTTTGAGGTTTCGCTGTCGCCCATATCGCCGGTGATACGCTCAATTGTCTGCTCGTTATGCTCAATCGTATTCTTTTCAACGGCAATTTTACCGTCGATAACGGCAGCTTCTTCTTCGCCCTCGGAAATGCTTTGACGCAGACGCTCGATTTCAAGAGTCATTTCCTGACCCTCTTTGATTGCAAGCTCAATCTGCTCGATAAGCTCAACAAGCTCGGTTTCGGTCTGCTCATACTGAGATGCGGCAACCGAAAGCTTATGCTCCTGCTCACGCAGACCGTTTTTGGATTTTTCTATTGTATGAAGCCACAGACCGATTTCAAGAGTTTTCTTTTCATCGGCAAGGGCAAGAAACTTCTGCGCTTTTTCGCTCTGGATTTTAAGAGGACCGATTCTGCCTTCAAGCTCGGCAAGAATATCGCGCAGGCGCACAAGGTTTTCCTCCGCCTGATCAAGTCTGCGGTTTGCATCGGCTCTTCTGTAGCGGAATGCGGAAATACCTGCCGCCTCTTCAAGCATATCTCTTCTCTGGGTTGAGCGCGCGGAAACAAGGTCTGCAATTCTGCCCTGACCGACCATTGAATAGCCGTCGCGTCCGAGACCTGTATCCATAAAAAGCTCGTGGATATCTCTCAAACGGCAGACCTCGCCGTTGATTTTATATTCGCTTTCGCCCGAGCGATAATAGCGTCGGGTTACGGCAACATCGTTTTTATCGTAGTTATTCAGACCTCTGTCGGAGTTGTCAAGGCGCAGAGTAACCTCGGCATAGCCCAGAGGCTTTCTCTGGCTTGTGCCGCCGAAAATAACATCCTCCATCTTTGAGCCTCGGAGAGTTTTGGTTGACTGCTCACCGAGAACCCAGCGCACGGCGTCGGAGATGTTACTTTTACCCGAGCCGTTGGGACCGACAACCGCCGTTATGCCTTTTCCGAATTCAAGAACCGTTTTATCGGGAAAGGATTTGAAGCCTTGCATTTCAAGCGCTTTTAATATCATTTGAATCCCTAACCTTTATGTATCCGAACCTCGTATTTTGAAAGCCCGTCCATGCCCTTAACCGTGCAGGAATAGCCTCTTTTCTGAAGCTCTGTAAGATTTTGTTTCTTCTGCCCTGTCATTTTTGAAATTTCTTTTGGCGATACATGCAGCGTATAGCTGCCTTCGCCGAGTTTTTCAAGCTCTCCGAGCGCATAATTATAATAAATTCTGCCCTCGCAAAGCTCACGGAGCGCAGGATGATATGCGCCGCCGGCAAAGCCTTCGTCAACTCCGCCGCCCGAATGCAGACCGACTCTGATAACCTTTATCCCCGCAACCTCAAACATGGGTATGAGCCTAGCGCAAAGCTCAACCGTTTCGGGTATGCCCTTCGGAATAAATTCACCCTTTTGCATCAGCTCATGCAGCCTTGTCCCTTTTATAACAACGGTCGGATAAATCCTCACCGTATCGGGAGCAAGAGCAACGATTTTTTCGGCGGTTTCAATGCTGTCGGCATCCTCGGAGCCGTAAAGCCCCGTCATCATCTGCAGACCGACCTCAAAGCCGTATTCTTTGAGAAGCTCACACGCATCGCAGACCTGCTGCGCGGTGTGCCCTCTTTCGTTAAGCTCAAGCACTCTGTCATCAAGGCTCTGTGCACCCAGCTCAACCGCTGTTACTCCGTATTTTTTAAGAATTTCGCAGATTTCGCGGCTGATGCCGTCGGGTCTGGTTGAAATTCTTATCCCTTTGAATATTCCTTTTTGTATGTACTCATAAGCCGCTTCAAGAAGTGAAAGCATATATTCCCTCTCAACCATCGTGAAGCTGCCGCCGAAAAACGCTATTTCGCCGCCTGCAGCCTCGCTCTGAGAAAGAGATGCGATTGCTGTCTGCGCTGCCGAATGAACATCCTCGGCAGTTATATCCTTTTGGCTGCCCGAAATGCTCCGCTGATTGCAGAAAGAACACATATGCGGGCAGCCCTTATGCACAACAAAAAGTGCAACATTTATATGTTTCATTTTATTCCCATAAGCTCAAGAGCTTCCTTTGCCGCATGCTGCTCTGCAAGCTTTTTGCTTTTACCCGTGCCTCTGCCGATAACATTGCTGTTGAGATGCACCTCAACAGAGAAAACCTTTGCGTGGTCGGGGCCGCTTGCATCGGTGAGAACATATTCAATATGCTCCTCACGGTTGCGCTGAATAACCTCCTGCAGCGTGGTTTTGTAGTCCTTGGTTTCATCAAGCGCATCGTGTCTTGGAATGAATCTGAGAACAATTTTGCTTGCCTCTTCAAGTCCTCCGTCAAGAAAAACAGCAGCAAGCACAGCCTCAAAAGCATCCGCAAGAATAGACGGTCTTTCGCTGCCGCCCGTTCTTGCTTCGCCCTTGCCGAGCCTGAGCGCAGGGCCGATGCCCAGCTCCTTTGCAAAAAGGCAGAGCGCTTTTTCGCAGACTCTTGCCGCCCTGTGCTTGGTAAGCTCGCCCTCGGGAGAATCAAAATTCTCATAGAAATACTTTGCCGAAACAAAGCCGAGAATCGAATCTCCGAGGAATTCAAGCCTTTCGTTGCAAACCGTGCCGTCATTCTGCTCATTTGCATAAGAAGAATGGGTCAGTGCGGTTTCGAGCAGTGAAACATCCTTGAATTTATAGCCCAGATTCTTTTGCAGAAGAATCAGTTTTTCGTTCATTTTTATTCTTCCTTTCTCAGAAGAATTATTCTTCAATCATTTCGGCAAGATAGGCAACGGAGATATCTCCGCTTATTTCCTCGCCGAATTCCGTATCAAACTCATTTTCAAGAGCCTCAACAAGCTCCTGAATTTCAATCTCATCGCCGACAAGCTCGCCGAGCAGTGTTTCGCCGCCGACATTTGCTTCGTCGCATCCGAGTTCTTCGCAAATCAGTGAAATCAATCTTTCAAGCATTAAAAACATTCCTTTCGTTGGGTTTTAAATGAATAATGAAAAGTGAAAAATGAAAAATTAAGGGTCACTTCGCTCCGAATTATATAATCGTGCAAGGGCAAATCCCTTCCGAAATTATTCATTATTAAATATTCATTTTTCATTAAACACAGGAACCGTTTATTAATAGATTTGATTTTTAAGTTCTTTCAGACCTCTTTCGGAAAGAGCCTCATATCTTAATTTTTTATCCCTGATTTTTTCATCAAGAGGCGGCAGAAGTCCGAAGGATGCGCCCATCGGCTGAAAATTCTTAACACTGCCGTCGCTGATATACCGCGCAAGTGCGCCTGTCATGGTAAGCTCTGAGGGAACAAAAATTCTCTTGCCGAGAATTTTATTTGCCGCATTTATACCTGCAAGAATTCCCGATGCCGCGGATTCCATATATCCCTCAACGCCCGTTATCTGCCCTGCAAAATACAAGCCTTCCTTCTCCTTGAAGCCGAAATCACTTCCCAGATGACGGGGCGAATCAATGAAGGTGTTGCGGTGCATAACGCCGTAGCGCACAAACTCCGCATTTGCAAGAGCAGGTATCATTGAAAAAACTCTTTTCTGCTCGGGGAATTTAAGATTTGTCTGGAAGCCGACAAGATTATACATCGTACCTGCCGTATTTTCCTTGCGGAGCTGAAGATTTGCCCAGGGTCTGTGTCCCGTTCTCGGATCAAGCAAACCTGCAGGCTTCATCGGGCCAAAGCGGATTGTGTCGTGCCCTCTTGAAGCCATAACCTCAATCGGCATGCAGCCCTCATAAACACCCTTGCGCTTGTCAAATTCATGGGTGGGGGCGCTTTCCGCAGTAATCAGCGCCTCATAAAATGCCTCATATTCCTCTTTGTTCATCGGGCAGTTGATATAATCCTCGGGGTCGCCTCTGTCATATCTCGACTGCATGAACGCTTTTTCCAAATCAATGCTTTCCGCCGTAACAATCGGAGCTGCCGCATCAAAAAAGCTTAAGTTTCCGCCGCAAAGCTCCTTGATTTTTTCTGAAAGAGCTGCCGATGCAAGAGGTCCTGCCGCAATGATTACAACGCCGTCAGGAATTTCTGTCACTTCTTCTCTGATAAGAGTTATCTCTTTGCGCGAAAGGATTTTTTCGGTAACGAGTGCGGAAAACTTATCTCTGTCAACCGCAAGTGCGCCGCCTGCGGGAACCGCCGTTGCGTTTGCGCATTCAACGCAGAGGGAACCCATAAGCTCCATTTCGGCCTTGAGCATTCCTGCCGCACAGCCGAGCCGCATCGCCTTGAATGAATTTGAGCAGACAAGCTCTGCCAATCCCTCACTCGAATGGGCGGGAGAATAGCGCACGGGCTTCATTTCGTAAAGCTCAACCTCAATTCCTCTGTTTGCAAGCTGCCATGCAGCCTCAACACCGGCAAAGCCTCCGCCGATTATTTTAACCTTATTCATTGTTCTTTTTCTTTCCGGAAGGCGCCTTTTCATAGCCGCATCCCTTAGTCATGCAGACAAGCTTTCCTGTTTTCTTCCTAAAAAGAGCCTTGCCGCATTCGGGGCAGTTTTCGCCTGCAGGAGCATCCCAGCTCATAAAGTTACACTTGGGCCAGTTGCCGCAGCCGTAGAAAACATGACCCTTCTTTGATTTTCTTTCGATAATCTCTCCGCCGCATTCGGGACAGGCTGCGCCTGTGTTAACTATAAGCGGCTTTGCGTTTTTGCATTCGGGATAGCCGGGACATGCAAGGAATCTGCCGTAACGGCCTGTTTTGATAACCATCATTCTGCCGCACTTGTCGCAGGGAATGTCGGTTGTGTCTTCCTCAAGCTGAATTTTGACATTCTTCATCTCAACCTTAGCCTTATCAAGGGTCTTTTCAAAATCGGTGTAGAATTCGTCAAGCATCTTAACATAGTCAACCTCGCCGCCGCCGACACGGTCAAGATTTGTTTCCATTGAGGCGGTGAACTTGGTGTTAACTATCTTGGGGAATTTATCCTTAAGCAGACCGGTTGTTGCGCAGCCCAGCTCGGTGGGAGCAAGCTGCTTTGCCTTTCTCTGAACATAGCCTCTCTTAATAATGGTTGAGAGAATTGTTGCATAGGTGCTGGGTCTGCCGACGCCGTTTTCTTCAAGCTCCTTGATGAGTGAAGCTTCGGTGTAGCGTGCAGGAGGCTGAGTGAAATGCTGATTGGGAGTAAGCTCGCGGAGCTTGAGCTTTTCTTCTGCCTTGAATTCGGGAAGAACGCCCTTTTCCGCATCCTCCTCGGGAAGCTCATAGAGCTTTGTGAAGCCGTCAAACTTAACGGAATAGCCTGCTGCAGTGAAGATGCAGAATTCGTTTGCATCCTCTGCTTTCGCTGCAAGGATTTCAGCCTTAACGGTATTCTGAACGCAGCTCGCCATAAGACTTGCCATGAAGCGCTTCCAGATGAGGTTATAGAGCTTATACTGGTCGGAAGTCAGGCTGCCCTTTACCGACTCGGGTGTGAGCGACGGTGTAGAAGGTCTGATTGCTTCGTGACCGTCCTGCGCATTCGCTCTTGATTTATAATATACGGGCTTTTCGGGAAGATATTCGTTTCCGTAGGTTTTTGTTATATAATCCGATGCCGCAGCCCTTGCTTCTTCGGAGATGCGGAGTGAATCGGTTCTCATGTAGGTAATAAGACCCGTCATGCCGATGCCCTTGACATTAACACCTTCGTAAAGCTCCTGAGCAGCTCTCATTGTTCTTTCAGCCTGGAATCCAAGCTTTCTTGAAGCCTCCTGCTGAAGGGTTGAGGTGATAAACGGGGGGGCAGGGTTCTTTTTTCTTGTGCCCTTTCTGACAGATTTAACGGAATATTCCGCACCGTCAAGGCGATCAAGATATTTCTTTGCCTCTGCTTCGTTTGAAATTTTGATTTTTCCGTTTTCATCGGAATAGAGGGTTGCAGTGAAGGTTCTTCTCTGCGAGGTTGCAAGCTTTGCATCAATAATCCAGTATTCCTCGGGATTAAATGCGTTGATTTCATCCTCACGGTCAACAATAAGACGAACCGCAACGCTCTGCACTCTGCCTGCAGAAAGACCTCTTCTGATTTTCTGAGAAACAAACGGGCTGAGCCTGTAGCCCACAAGACGGTCAAGAATTCTTCTTGCCTGCTGAGCGTTTACAAGATCAAGATTAACCTTTTTGGGGTTAGCCATGCCGTTTGCGATGCCTGTTTTGGTGATTTCGTTGAATGTAACACGGTTTTCCTGATTAAGGTCAAGACCGAGCACCGTTGCAAGATGCCATGAAATTGCTTCTCCCTCGCGGTCGGGGTCGGCTGCGAGATAGACTGCTTCGCTCTCGTCAACCATGCTTTTAAGCTCCTTGACGAGCTTTTCCTTGCCCTTGATAAGCGCATATTTCGGAGCAAAATTATTCTTGACATCAACGCTGAGCTTTGCAGCGGGAAGGTCTCTTACATGACCCTTTGAAGCGATAACTTCATAATCCTTTCCGAGATATTTTTTTATGGTGTTGGCTTTTGCCGGGGACTCAACAATAATAAGCTTGGACATTGGTTTTTTCTCCTGTAAATATATATTTAAACTTAAAGTTGTTTCAATCTGTAATTTTTGCCGCCGTCGGCTTCAATATAATTCATCATCTGCAGCTGCATGAGTGCCGTTATCACTCTTGAGAGCGAAAGCTCCGTCATTGCGCAGATTTCATCGGGGTGGAGAGATTCCTCTCCGAAAAGATTATAGACCGCGGCGCAGTCGGGGTCAAGACCGGAAACGCTCTGTTTTTTAACTGTTTGTAAATTTTGTCTGCCTGCAGGCGTTTCAACAACAATCGGAGTATCGGGAATGGCATCAAGATTGAGTCGGTCAGGATAAATGACGGCATACGCCGCAAGGATATCCCTTGCTCCGGAAACAGCCTTTGCTCCGTCACGGATAAGAGCATTTGCTCCGTTATAAGCCGAAGTGAGAATGCTGCCCGGAATTGCATAAACATCTCTCGACTGCTCTGCCGCACGCTTTGCCGTTATCAGCGAGCCGCTTTTTTCGCTCGCTTCAACAACAAGCACTCCGTGGCTCATGCCCGAAATAATTCTGTTTCTTTCGGGGAAGGTGTATTTCGTAGCTCCCGTCATAGGCGGATATTCCGTCACAAGCGCACCGTTTCGGCTGATTTCTCTGCGGAGAGCCTCGTTTTCTCTGAGATAATCAAAGCCGAATCCGCAGCCGAGAACACAAACGGTTTTTCCTTTTGCCTCGAGCGTACCCTCATGCGCCGCACTATCGATACCCAAAGCACCGCCGCTTACAACAACCGCGCCTGCACATGCGAGGTCGGAGCTTATTTTGCGCGCGATTGCTATGCTTTCGTAACAGGGCTTGCGCGTTCCCACAACGCCGATTATAACCTTTCCTCTCAGACAGCTTATGTCGCCGTCAACATAGAGCGCAAGCGGCATATCAGCAAGCTTGCGCAGACCTGCAGGATATATCCTGTCGCCGGGAGTAACAATGCTCCAGCCGTTCTTTTCGCAGGTTTTTATTATTTTCTCCGCTTCTTCAAGACGGACTTCGTTGAGCTTTTCAATCTGCCGTTTTGTAAAAACGCCTTCTGTCATCCTGTCGGTTTTCGAGGCGTTAAAGAGCTTCTCGGGGTCGGAAAATGCAGAAAGAACATCGTCATTTCTCGTACCCGTGCCCATCACCAACGAAAGCCAGACCCAGTATTTTGTTTTACTGCTCATCGTTTCAGCTCCCATGCAAGAATTGCCGCTGCTGCCGAAGCATTGAAGGATTCTGCCCTGCCGCTCATTGGAATTGTAACCTGCTCGGTGCATTTTTCAATAACCTCTTTAGTAAGACCTGAGCCCTCATTGCCTACGCAGCAGATAACTCCGCCGTCCATCGAAACTTTTCTGATATCGGTTGCCGTGTTTTTAGGCACGGAAGCAAGAGTTTTCATTCCGAGCGAATTTGCTCTGCCGAGAAGCTCTTCAAGGCTCTGCGAAGAAATAACATTCATTCTCAGAAGCGAGCCCATTGAAGCTCTGAGAGCTTTGGGATTATAAACATCGCAGCCGCCGCTGACAATCAGTCCGTCAAGACCGAGCGCCTCTGCACTTCTGCAGACCGCCCCGAGATTTGAAGGGTCCTGAAGATTTTCAAGGGCGAGATATTTGCCAACGGGATTAAGAAAGTCTTTATCCGCATCGGACTTCATTTTGCAGACGCAGAAAACGCCCTGCGGATTTTCGGTATCGGAAAGCTTTTGCGAAACCTCCGCGCTTATTTCATAGCATATGCCGCTTTTTGCAATTATAACATCGGTATATACGGCATATTTCCAGAGAGCTTTGGAGGTGAAGAACGCCTGCTTTATTTCGATGCCCGTTTCAGCGGCATCGGAGCAGAGCCGTGCACCTTCGAGAAAAAATTCCCCCGTCTCTTTTCGCAGCGAAGCACTTTCTCCAAGACGGACGGCATATTTGATTTTTTCGTTTGTTCTTGCGGTTATCTTTTCCATAATTAAACTCGCTATTATTGTTTAAATATTTGATACCTTTTATATTATAAAATAAAAATGATTTGCCTTGCGGCATATACTAATGAAAAATGAAAAGTAAAAAATTAAAAATTAAGGGTCTGCGACGCTTTTTATACTGGGTGTGGGCAAAGCCCACCCGAAATTATTCATTATTCATTTTTAATTTTTCATTTGTCTGCCGTTTCGTGCAAAGCACAAATCATCTGAAATAAACAAACAATCAGAGATGTAACTGAATGCCACATCTCTGATGAATGAATACTATGATTAGTTGAGAGCTGCCTTTGCCTTTTCGGTAAGAGCAGTGAAAGCTGCGGGATCTGCAACTGCGATCTCAGCAAGCATCTTTCTGTTGAGGTTGATGTCTGCCTTCTTGAGACCGTTGATGAATGTTGAGTAGTTCATGCCGTTCATCTTGCAAGCAGCTGAAATACGGGAAATCCAAAGACGGCGGAAGTCACGCTTCTTCTGCTTTCTGCCGATGTATGCATAGTTGCCACTCTTCATAACAGCCTGCTTTGCGGTCTTGAAAAGAGTGCTCTTTGAGCCATAGTAGCCCTTAGCCATCTTGAGTACTTTATTTCTTCTCTTGCGAGTCATGAGTGCGCCTTTAATACGAGCCATTTTTTATATCCTCCGTTAATCTGATAGTTAAATTCAAAGTTCCGAATTATTTATAAGGAACAAGACGCTTGATCTGCTTGCAGTTTGTTACATCAGCAACAGTTGTCTTGCGAAGATTTCTCTTGCGCTTTGTGTTTTTCTTGTTGAGAATGTGTGACTTGTAAGCATGGGCGCGGATGGGCTTGCCGCCCTTTGAAATCTTGAAGCGCTTCTTTGCGCCGCTGTGAGTCTTAATCTTAGGCATGGTTATTTCCTCCTTAATAATATAAAACCTTTTTTACTTTGAGCTTTTCGGAGCCAGGAACATCAGCATCTGTCTGCCTTCAAGCTTGGCAGGCTTTTCGATACTCGCGCAGTCAGCCATAGCTTCCGCGCAACGCTGCATTGTTGCCAAACCGAGATCGCTGTGAGCCATCTCACGGCCTCTGAAGCGTATGGAAACCTTAACCTTGTTGCCCTGTGAAATAAACTTACGGGCGTGGTTGATTTTGGTTTCAAAATCGTGAGTATCAATGTTGAGAGAAAGTCTGATTTCTTTGATTTCGATGATTTTCTGATTTTTCTTTGCTTCTTTCTCTTTCTTTGCCTTTTCAAATCGGAACTTGCCGTAGTCCATAATTTTGCATACGGGCGGTTTTGCTGCCGGAGCAATCTTAACAAGGTCAAGATTTTTGCTTTCTGCAAGCTTAAGAGCCTCTGCTGCGGACATGATGCCGAGCTGCTCACCGTCATTAGAAATAACTCTTATTTCTTTATCACGGATTTCCTCATTGATTTGCTGTTCTTTGCTGCTGATGTTAAAGCACCTCCAAAATAAAATTAAAAAAGCGAGGCAGGAAAACTCCGACCTCGCATAAAATCAACGCTCTTTACGCACTTACAGCGCATAAAAACTTAAGCTATTGACCGACGCGGGGCGTTTCCCGGAAGGTGAGAGCAAGGCCTGCTCTGCTTTATTGTGCAAGTTATTTTAATACATATCCCCCGAAATGTCAAGGGTTTTTTGAAATTTTTATTTTATTTTTCCGATGAGCATAAGTCCTGCCGAAATTGCAAGACCGACCGCAAGGAACAGCGCGGCAGTCAGACCGTTGAGAATGTATCCGAGCGATGTGCAGTAAAGCGCCGCGCAAAGGATAAATGCAAGCGCAGTCAGAACAATCTGGAGAGCCGAGCCAAGCTTAATTTTTGTTACAATGCTGCAGGATGCGGCAACCGCCTTAAGCATTGAAAAAGCCGTTCCGTCGTGAACGATTCTTGCAGGGAGCTTATCGCTTACGGCATCTCTTCTTCTCTTGAAAAGTCTGCCTGCAACAGAGGAAAGAACCTTGAAATTCTGCTGCGGCATTCCGAAGCTGTTTGCAATCAGCTCTTCGGTTACATTAACATCGTTTGTGCGCACAAGAATCTGGATTCCGTTGCTCTCAAGGAGCTTGAGATATCCTTCAAGGTTTTTGTCAACTGCATAGCTGACAACGAAAAGCGCCGCGATTTTGCCTGCAACGGCAAGATACATAACCTTTCTGCCGCTGTGGGAATATCTTTCTTCAAGAGCCTTTTCAGGCACCTCAATATTGTGGTTGACAAGCAGATTTCTGTTGCCGAGAAGAACCTTCTGATTGTGAATTCTTGCCGCAATTCCGAGCTTATCCTCATAAACAAGCTCTTTTACGGAGGGCAGCAAATCCTGTCTGCCGTCAACAACCTGCTCAAAGCTTTCTCTGAGGGGGCCTCCTGATTTTATAATCATTGCCGCCGCATAGAGAAGCACATCGTCAATGCGGATATTTTTGAAATCCTTCATGCCGTGCATTGTGCAGTGCGAACGGTCGAAAATATCGGCACTGTCAAGCACAACGGCATTTGCCGAAGCAGTTTTTTCTGCCGCATCAAGGCTCGCAATCATCGTTCCGTTAACATTAAGACCGTGGTTGGAGCTTCTTGCAATGAAAGCGGGGATGAACGCAGAGAAAACGGGAGCGCTCATGCAGAAGGTGCCTGCAAAAGCGGAGAATGCACTCATCACGCTCTTCTCAAAAATTCCTGCGATTACCGCAACAACGGCTGATGCGGCGAAAGCGGCAACCGTAAGAATCTGCGTGAGCTTTTTATTAACCGCATCGGTTTTTGAGTTTTTGACAAAATCAGAGGGGAAGGCAAGCTTTGAAGAATAAAGAAGCTCCGCATTACCCATCATAAGACCTCTGCCGAGCTCAAAAATCTCGGATTCGTTGTCAAACGGATGAACCGCATACATATTGTGTTCGTATTTATAAGCACATACCTCAAAGTTGCCGAGAATTCGCTCCGCATCCATCTTATCGGCAAATTTTCCGATAAGCACGGCAACTACCGCAGCCGTTGAGAAAACAGCCGTTTCCGTGCCGTTTCCGCCGACCACCGCAGCAAGAGTATTCTGAAGAAGCGCAACAACAATCGACAGGCTGACCGCCGAGGATGCCGTTATCTTCTTTTTGATTATGCCGTTGAGTCCTTCAAGGAATTTGGCGTTGTCAATCGCAACCGCCGCAATAAGAAGCACTGCGTTGATAACGCACATTGCCGTTGAGCCCTCAACAAACATCTGAGTTTCAAGCGAAAGCTTTGCCGCAAGCGTGGGAATGAGGTTAATAATAACCATAATAAGTGCAACCGCACCGACGCAAATAAGGCTTGTTGTTGCTTTCTTGGCGGCTTCGCTGAGATTTTTATGGATTGAAGCTCTTTCTGCAGGTGAAGAATATTCGTTTGCAACGGGGCTGTTCTCCTCCTGCTGCATTTCAAGCTTCTTTTCTTTTTTCTTTTTAGCTTTTTCGGCTCTCGCAACATCCTCGGGAGGAGCTTCGTAATCGCCGTCAAAATCCGAATCAAGGTCGATTGCTTCAATAAGCTTGAAGTTTTTCGCTTTCTGCTTGCGCTTTTCCCAGAGCTGAACCTCAACATCGCCCTCGTCCGACTGCTCGGGCACCCATTCATCCTCGGTATCGAAGCCTGTGAGCATTATCTGCCCCTCAACATCGTCGCCCGTGTTTGCATGCTTTTTGGCGGAAGCGCCGATAGAATCCATAATTCTTGTTTTTTCATCAACGATTTCCTTTGCATCCTCAGCCGCGAACACCTTGGGCATCGCCTCAAGTCCGTTTTCTTCGGCTTCGCCCGACTTTGCAACCACTATACCCGGTCTGTCAACGGGGCCTTCCTCAACAGGCTCAAACTCCGCCGTGTTTTCAAGCTTGAGAGTGGTAAAGAAGCGTGTTTTATAATCGGATTCCTTAATATGAACAGGCTCTTCCTTTTTCTCTTCCGCTTTGCCGAAGAAATCCGCCGCAGAGGAATCGCCTTCATAAAACACCTTTATTTCGGAAGGCTCCTTCTTTTTGGCAGGTTTTTTTTCGGGCTCCTGCCATGCAAACATTGCAGGCGCTGGCTCGGGAATATCCTCGGGCACGATAACCGTTTCAATCTCAAAAAGGGATTCGTCAAAGTCGTCCTCTTTTTCAAAAAATCTTTCCTGTCCGTCAACATCCGAATCCTCGGAAACCGATGAAATATCCTGCATTTCAACTGCAGGCTCTTCTGTAATCGGCTTGAGGGTAAACATTCCCGTGTCAAACTCTCG
Organism: Acutalibacteraceae bacterium; assembly: GCA_045539875.1. Classification (GTDB taxonomy): domain Bacteria; phylum Bacillota; class Clostridia; order Oscillospirales; family Acutalibacteraceae; genus CAG-177. The sequence goes on along the minus strand of JAZQGF010000035.1, from coordinate 264,381 downwards.
GCTGAGAATTCTTTCAAAATCCTGCGCCGGAGTTACGGGTTTTTCTGCCTTGGGAACATATTCCTCGCCGTTTGTCTGCGCAATGAGCTTATCAATATCGTCAATCGACCATGTTTTTGACGGGACATCAGTTTCATCAGAGGTCTGTTTTGACTTTCTGACCTGAGCCAGAATTTCTTCAAGCTCATCGCCGCGAGAAGATTTGTTTATGTATTCGTCCAAAGCATTCACCTACCTGTTCTTCGCAATTTCATACATTAAAATTCCTGCCGCCACGGAGGCGTTGAGGGAATTGATTTTTCCTTTCATGGGAAGGGATACGATAAAATCGCACTTGTCTTTGACAAGCCTGCTTATACCCTTGCCCTCGGAACCTACAACCAGCGCAACCGCACCCGAATAATCCTGCTTATCCCAGCGAGTGCCGTCCATATCCGCGCCGTAGACCCAGAAGCCCTTTTCCTTAAGCTCATCAATGGCTGAGGGAAGATTTGCAACTCTCGCAACGGGCACATATTCAACAGCGCCTGCCGAAACCTTGCCGACGGCATATGTGAGAGCAACTCCTCTTCTTTTGGGAATGATGATTCCGTGCGCACCGCAGGCATCGGCAGTTCTGATTATCGCGCCGAGATTGTGAGGGTCTTCGATTTCGTCGCAGATTATAACAAAGGGCTGCTCGCCCTTGCTTTCGGCATTCTGAAGAATATCCTCGATTGAAGAATATTCGTGCACCGCAGCCCATGCCGCAACGCCCTGATGATTTTCGCCCTCGCAGAGCTTATCGAGCTTTCTGCGGTCGGTTTCTTTTATAACAATGCCTCTGTCACGGCACTGACCTATTATTTTTCCGACGGAGCCGCCTCTCTCTCCTTTTGCCACCATAAGACAGTCGATTGCCCTGCCGCTTTTAAGCGCTTCTGCAACGGCGTTGCGCCCGATTATCAGTCCCTGGCGTTCATTCTGCATTTCCATAAAGCAGACTCCTCCTATTTTCAGCTATATTCAATCAATTATATCATAAAATAACGCATTTGAACAGTATTATTATTATTTTTACAAAAAAATTTTTATACATTTTACTTTGCATGGATAAAAATTGACAGTTTTTGCCGTCGCTGCGTGTAAAATTAAGTTATTAATGCAGAAAGGAATAACAAAATTATGGAAAAATTAACCGCATCGGGCAGACCCGACATATCGGACAGGCTGTGGGACGGGGGAATACGCGTTATCACCTGCGCCGTCTGTTTTTTATCCGGCTTTATTCTCTCGGGCGCGGAGCTGCTGTCAATGCGCGTTCCGCTGAGCATCGGCTTTGCCGCCGCTTTTACGGGATACGAGCTCGTTTTTGCAGCGGTCGGCGGAGTTGTGGGCGCGGCACTGCGGCTCAGCACGGGAGATATGATAAATGCGGTTATTCCCCTCATCGGAATATCGGGCACGGTTTTTGCGGCTGAAAAGCTGAATATAAAAAAGAAAAGAAGAACAATTCTTTCAGTCAGCGTTTTTGCTTTTTGCTTTGTTTGCGAAACTGCGGTTATGTTTTCCGAAATGCCGTCGCTCAATGAATTCATTCTTATTTTCTGCTCTGCGCTTCTATGCGGCGCATCGGTTGTTTTTTATTCGGGAACGGCAGACTGCATAAGGCGCAGACAAAATATTTACATGCTAGACAGCCATTCGCTCGTGTGCATAATCGCGAGCCTTTGCACGGTACTTCTCGGCGCATCCGAAATAAGCATCCTCGGATTCCGACCTGCAAGATTCTTCGGCGCATTTGTTATTCTGACGGCGGCTTATCTTTTCAGCAGGTCGGGGGGGAGCATTGCCGGAATAGCCATCGGCGGCTGCATCGCCGTTTCGGGTACGGGCGTTGCGCTCAGCATCTGCTACGGTGTTTGCGGTCTGCTTTCGGGAATTTTTTCAAAGTTCGGAAGATTTGCCTGCGCACTCACTTTTTCGCTTACGGCAGGCATTGCCGCCCTGCTTGACGGCTCTTCGGAGGGCATTTCGGTTTTTGCCGAGGCGGCAGCGGCGGCAGTTGTTTTTGCGGCAGTTCCCGGAAAATATATGAGAAGAATCCGCAGCAACATAACCGTTCCCGGCGTTATCCGCGCCGAAAGCGAATTTTGCACCGCGGGCGAGCGTCTTAACGAAACCGCAAAGGCAATCAGCTCTGTTTCGGAGTGCGTTTCATCGGTTTCAAAAGGAATAGAAGCCCTTGCCCCTGCAGGCGATATCATGGTCTGCATGAGAGTGCGCGAGCGCATCTGCGCAGAATGTCCGTTAAAAAACACCTTCTGCCCCGAGGAAGGAGAATTTTCGGAAATAACCAAAAAGCTTTCTCAAGGCGAAACAGTAAGCTGCGAGGATTTTTCGGTGAATTTCAACTCAAAATGCCCGAGCGTTCCGCGGCTTGCCGACAGCTTTAACCGCGTTTATGCAGGGCAGAGGGCGGTCAATGCCATGCAGGCAAATTCAGCAAGAAACAGGGAGCTTGCCTGCGGTCAGTTTGACTGGATATCAACGCTTCTCAGGGAGCTTTCGGAAGAAATCGGCAAGGGCGCGCAGGTTCTTTTCGGCAAAGAAAAAAGCGCAATGCGTGTGCTTGCAGACAACGGATTCAGCGTTGTTTCGGTCAGCTGCGTTAATCCGCCGTCGGGAACGATGAAGCTTGTGTGCGTGGTTGAGGATATACCTGCATCAACCTCACTTTCGCGCCTGACTGCAGAGCTTTCGCGTGAGCTTGAGGCGCAGCTTCATCCGCCGAAAATAAAGGAACACAAAAACGGAAAGGAGCTGCTTTTCACAAGAAAAGAGCTTTTCAAAATCCGTATGGGCTCCGCTGCGGCAAGCTGCGGAAACCAAAAGCTCTGCGGCGATTATTTTGAATGCTTCCGAACTGAATCAAAGGCTTATATAATTCTCAGCGACGGCATGGGAACGGGAGGCAGGGCGGCAATTGATTCCGCAATGACGGTTGAGCTTTTTTCACGGCTTATCAGAGCAGGCGTGAGCCTTGACACGGCGCTGAGCATAACAAATTCTGCGCTTTCGGTCAAATCGGACGATGAGTCGCTCTCCACTCTCGATGTTGCCGAAATCGACCTGTTCAACGGAAACACCGTTATATATAAAGCAGGCGCGGCAGCTTCTTTTTACACATACTCGGGCAAGGTGAGGGCGGTTGAAGCTCCGTCAACGCCGCTTGGAATTCTCAGCAAGGTTAAATTCAGCAGATACACTCTCAGGCTTCACGGCGGCGACACTCTTGTTATGGTCAGCGACGGAATTCTCGGCTGCGGAAGCGGCTGGCTGAAGGATGAAATCAAGGCGTTTGCAGGAGGACCCGATGCAAGCGAATTTTCCGAAAACATTCTTGAAGCGGCAAGGCGCAGATGCGGCGCAAAGTTTGACGATATGACGGTTATTGCAGCCGTTGCGGAAGAAATTTAAAAAAATTTGAAAAAATTTTTAAAAAAGTCTTGACAAACCGTGAACAAGGGTATATAATCATCAAGCATTCAAAAAACGCCGTTGCGTTTTTTAGTCGGTGTTGATGACGTTGAGGGTCCACCCGTTCCCATCCCGAACACGGTAGTTAAGCTCAACAGTGCCGAAAATACTTGGCTGGAAGCGGCCCGGGAAGATAGGTCGACGCCGACACTTTTAATTTAGCTGCCCAAAAGGGCGGCTATTTTTTTTGCCATATTTATATAATAAAGCATGAAATAATCCCCGTCGGATGCGGTAAATAACCGTTCCCTACGGGGATTTCTTAATTATATTTTGTTTTATCCCTCATAAAAATACTGTGCCCAGCAGAGCTTTCCGCCGTCTCTCGGGTCGGCGGCGATGCCGATGCCGGTTTCGGTGAATTTGGGGTTCATAATATTCTCATAGTGGGTTTCGGAATCCTTCCATGCCTGACAGACGGTATCTGCGCTGTCAAAGCCCCAGCCGATGTTTTCACCTGCAAGACCTGTTGAGAATCCGTTATCGCGCATAAGGCTGAAGCAGGACTGCAGATTGGGTCTGGTGTGGTCATGGTCGCCCGACCATGCGATTTCTTCTGCTCTGACGCAGGCAATCTCCGTAAGCTCCTCATTGAGAGTCAGCGGTGCAAGACCGCCCTCGGCTCTGTAGCTGTTGATAATTCTGAGAACCTCTTTGATTTTCTGACGGTAGGTATCCCTGTTTTCCTTTGCGGCAGGAAGCAGGTCGCTGTAGGATGCATTATAAAGTGTTCTGTCAACATAATCTGCGGAAATTTCTTCTTTCACAACAACCTCGGTGCCGTCAGCCTGCTTTTCATAATATCTTGTAATAACCTTGCGCTGAACAACGCCGTATCGGAGAGTTATATCGTATGTTTCTTCCTCGGTGCGATAATCAAAAAGAGTTTTGATTTTTGTTCTCGGCTCGGTTGTCGGCTCAGCCGTAGTTGCCTTTGTTGTTGTAACCTTCTTTATGGTGGTTGCGATTTTTTTGGTTGTTGTTACAAGCTTTGTTGTTGTAGGCAAAGTCGTTGTCGGCTGAGTTGTTGTTTCAGCAACCGTTGTTGCAGGCTGAGTTGTTGCTGTTTCGGTAACAGCCGCCGTTGTTGACGAAACGGCATCGGTTTCCGTGCTTTTGTTTTCGGTGTTTCGGTCGCAGGCATAGAGGCTCGCCGCCATGATGACTGCAAGCGATGCCGCAATAATTCTGTTTTTCATTTCTTCCTCCGTGTGTTATCAGTCTACCGTGTCAAAAATCACAACCGCGGCAAAGGTATCGCCCTTAACTGAAATATCAAGAGTTCCGCCCTGAAGCTCGGCAAGGCTTTTCGCAATTGAAAGTCCGAGTCCGTTGCCCTCGGTATGTCTGGAGCTGTCACCTCTTACGAAGCGTTCAAACAGCTCATCGCCCTCAACATTGAGAGCTGATTTTGAAATATTTGCAATACGCACAGCGGCTTTTCCGTTGCTTTCTTCAAGAGAAATTTCAACATCCGTGCCGACCGCCGCATATTTACAGGCATTGTTGAGGAGATTTGAGAAGATTCTCCAGAGCCATTCGCCGTCGCCCATAATATAAATCTCGTTTCCGGGCATAAGGACTCTCGGCATCAGCTCATTCTGTTCAAGCTTGAGAGCAAATTCCTCAAGCGTTTGCTCAATGATGATGTTAAGGCTTGTTTTTTCGCGTTTTACCTCAATATCACCCGAGGTTATCTGCGAAACCTCAATAAGATTTTTTGCAAGAACGGCAAGCTTGTCTGTATGTTTTGCAACGATTTCAAGATATTCTCTGCGCTCTTTTTCGCTCAGATTGTCGCGCTGAAGAAAATCAACATAGCTCTTGATTGAGGTAAGCGGAGTTTTGATATCGTGGGAAACATTGGTGATAAGCTCGTTTCTGAGTCTTTCGCTCTTAAGCTCCTGCTCCATAGCCTTATTGATTTCTTTTCTTATCTGGTCAAGGTTTTTGCCGTGGGATTTGAACGCCGCAATGCTCAGCTTATCGGCAACGCCGTCACCGAGAACACCGCCTGCAAGCCTTTCTCCCTCTTCCTTGATATAGTTGAGGTTGATTGCAACCAAAACAAAAATCGGGATGATAAGAAGCCTTGTCATGCCCCATATGATAAGGAACATGGTGAAAATTCGGGTCGGGTCTCTGCCGAAAATTCCGCCGTATGCCATTGCAATGAGAATTGTTGCTTCAAAGATGACATATGTTGAAATGCCGAGAATAATCTTTCCGAAAAACGAAAGCTCGCCGAAGGCTTTTCTGATTTTTCGGGGCGTTTTTCTTTTGAACTTGCGGTAAATCATATAAATAACGGTGTTCTTATAGAACTTGCCCATTTTGAATCTGACAGACACCGTCATAAGATATGTCATAAGCAGCATAACAAACGCAACAAAGGTTATAACAACAACGAGATTGTTAAGAACCATGTTAACATCTGCCGCCGAGGTCAGACCTATAACCATCCACGCAACCGCAAAGAAGCCGATAACCGCAACCGTGCAGATATCAAGCGGAATTCTGTCAACAAATCCGGGAATGATTTCACCCGTTTGGGGGTCGGTTGTGCCTGCGTTGATTGTTACCACCGAAAGAAGAATAACAATTATCAGAATGGAAATAAACAGCACGAAAAATATAAAATACTTCAGCTGATTTGCAACTTCAATCCATTCAAACGCACTCTTATATCGGTCGTTTGGCTGGTTATCATCAACAACTATGGCATAATGAATCTTAAACGGAGTTATGCTCCCGTCGCTTTCAACCATGTAAAAATCGGATGTGCCGAGATAATCCGAATTCTCTTTTGCAAGCTGATAGGTATAGCCTTCGGGCTGCCCTTCAAAAAGAAAATTTCCTTCCATATCGCTGACGGCGAAAACAAAGTTGGAGTTTTTTGAGGAAAAATAATCCCTGTAATAACCCATGCGGTATTCATCTTTGTTTTCAACCGTGCATTTATAATAGTCCTTGGCCTTTTCGCAGTCATCGAGCGAATAAATCTGAACCGCAATGGTTTTTGCCGTTTCGCCGTTGTTATCCTTATCGTAAAAATCATATTCAAACAGATAGGTTATTCCGAGGAAACAGCCCACAACGATAATAGTCAGTCCGATTAAAAGAATCGTCATTGCCGAGGTATCGTTTGTTGAACGGATTTTCTGGAGTTTCATAGATATTACTCCTTTGTGAGAGTATCGGGAACCTTTTTGCTGACCATTTTATAGCCGTGACCCCACGAAACCTTGAGATAATCGGGATTTGCAGGGTCGATTTCGATTTTTTCGCGAAGGTGGCGGATATGAACCGTAACCGTATTTTCCGCGCCGAGAGGGTCGTCGCCCCACACCTTGCGGTAAAGCTCCTTGGGAGAAAAGACCTTATCGGGATTCTGCATGAAAAATTTGAGAAGCATCATTTCGGTAGGAGTCAGGCTTATGGGTTCACCGTCACGGGTGAGGGTTTTTGAGTTATCGTCAAGCTCAAGCCCGCCGTTGCGCAGAACGCCGGGCTTTTCTGCCTTTACGGCATTTTCTGAGCCGCCGAAGCGTACATAGCGGCGAATCTGCGATTTTACCCTTGCCGTTACCTCAACGGGATTGAAAGGCTTTGTTATGTAGTCATCCGCGCCTGCGTTAAGACCGAGAATTTTGTCGGTATCCTGGCTCTTTGCAGTGAGAAGAATAACGGGAATGTTGTTGCCCTGCTCTCTGAGCTTTGCAAGCGCACGGATTCCGTCCATAACAGGCATCATTATATCCATCAGAAGAAGATGGATATTTTCGTTTTCGATAATTTCAAGTGCCTGTCTGCCGTTTTCGGCTTCAACGATATTGTAGTCTTCGCTTGAAAGATAGATTTTGAGCGCCGAACGGATATCAGCCTCATCGTCACAGATAAGAATATTATACATTATTAAATCCCCCTTGTTTCACCATCTTTTATAAGGACATTTCTGCTTTGCGAATGCCGCCCTGAATTCGGGATAGCAGCCGCATTTAAGGCACACTCCGCCCGAAAGATAATCGCACTGCGCGCAGACATCAAGCCGTCTGCGGTACTCCTCATTGGCGCATCTTTCTTTTTCGGAAAGCCTTCTGATATGCTCCTCTATATTTTTAAATGTATCCTCTTTGCCGCTTTCAAGAAGAAAACAGCGTTTGCAAATCTGTTCCATAGTATTGAATGAAAAATTAAAAATGAATAATGAATAATTTCGGGTGGGCGTTGCCCACACCCAACATAAAAAGCGTCGCAGACCCTTAACTTTTCACTCTGCACTCTTCACTCTGCACTTAAAAAGGCGTCGCCACCCCTGCGATAATTACGAATTATGCATTATGAATTACGAATTTAACAACACTGCAGGGAGGCAGAGTTGCAACAAAACCGTCTGCGGCTACTGAATAATCCGTGAACTCTGCGGTTTTAACGGTTTCCTTCTCCTCAAATGAGTTATAGTCCCACGGACTGCCGCCGAGAATTTCGGCTTTTATTTCTTTAACCTCAAAATCAGCAACCTGACACTTGATTTCTGCCGCTTCGTCTGCCGAGGTATTGGTAACGGTCGCATAAATAACGCCGTTTTCGTCAACGGATGCACTCTCAATGAGCTGAGGGAATTTTCCGCTTTCGGCCTCAAGCTCGGGAGATGTGATATATGAACCGAGCAGGGTGTTTTCCTGATGGTCTTTATACATTTTGAAAACATGATAAGTCGGAGTGAGCAGCATTTCCGCGCCGTCGGTAAGGGCAACGGACTGAAGGACATTGACTGTCTGGGCAATATTCGCCATTTTAACTCTGTCGGAATGCTTGTTGAAGATATTGAGAGTCAGTGCGGCGACGATTGCATCGCGCATTGTGTTCTGCTGATAAAGGAATCCCGGATTTGTACCCGGCTCAACATCATACCATGTGCCCCACTCATCAACAATCAGACCCACTCTTTTATTCGGGTCATGCTGATTCATTATATCGCCGTGACGGCGGACAAGCTCTTCCATCTTATATGCTCTTTCAATTGTGAGATTATACTCATCCTTTGTGAATTCAAGAGAGCTGCCCTTGTGATTCCAGTCATGGGGAATGGTGTAATAATGAAGCGAAAGACCGTTCATTCTGCTGCAAGCCTTCTGCAGGAGAACTTCTGTCCAGTGATAGTCAAAGGCGTTTGCGCCGCAGGCGATTCTGTAGATATGCTTGCTGCTGTCATAATCACGAACAAAGGTTTCGTAGCGTCTGTATTCGTTGGCATAAGCCTCGGGGAGCATATGTCCGCCGCAGCCCCAGCTTTCGTTGCCGACGCCGAAATACTTGATATCCCAGGGCTTTTCGTGACCGTTTTCCTTACGCAGGTCTGCCATGGGAGAAGTGCCGTCGAGCGTCATATATTCAACCCATTCGTTCATTTCCTGAACGGTACCGCTGCCGACATTGCCGTTGATATATGTATCGCAGCCAAGCTGACGGCAAAGCTCAAAATATTCGTGGGTGCCGAAGCTGTTATCCTCAACAACGCCGCCCCAGTGGGTGTTAATCATCTTTTTTCTGTTTTCTTTGGGACCGATGCCGTCCTTCCAGTGGTATTCATCGGCAAAACAGCCGCCGGGCCAGCGAAGAACGGGAATTCCCATCTCCTTAAGAGCATCAACAACATCCTTTCGCATGCCGTTGACATTGGGAATATCAGAATTTTCGCCTACATAAAGACCTTCATAAATGCATCTGCCGAGATGCTCGGAAAAATGACCGTAAATATCCTTATTGATTTTTGAAATTTTCTGATTCGGGTTGATGAGATATTTCTCCATAATAGCTCCTTTTCATACGCATAAAGCGATATATGGAAACATTATAACAGATTATATTCTGTAAATAAATAGTTTTTTGAAAAAATTATAACCTAACGGTGCATACGGGTCTCCCCCCTTAACTCTGCACTTTGCATTTTGCACTAAAAAACGCCCCCGGTGCAGCTGGGTGTTCATAAAACAGTAATTTAAAAAATTAATGTTTAGAGCATCTGTCGAAAGGGATTGGTAAAAGTAAAAACAGCAGACAACATCTTTATGTGATATTGTCTGCTGTTTTTGTCTTTGTTACAAACAATATAAAGCCGAGAATACTCAACGATTCACGGCTTTATCGGTTATAATGTTTACTTTAATTCACCGAAACACACAGTTTTTATGATACCGTCGATTTATCGGCTTTTAAATACCAATCTTTGATTTCTTATCTGTATCATAAAACTCCCGGCAAATGTTCTTTGGTAATTCTATCACTTTACAAAGCGGAAATCTACATAAATTATATTAAAATATATGTTTTATCTGCTTTTGTTTCAAATGAAACCGCATTGCCGTCTTTTGTGAACGGTACTTCGGTTTTATCGGCTTCGGTTACAACCGATTTTATTCCGGCACATTCGACCTTGCAGGGTCTACCGTTGAGGCTTTTTATCTTCAGAGACATGACTTTTTCGTTTTCGAGCTTTGCGGAAACAAGGAACGCACCGTCAGCCCTCAGATTTTCAAATGAGGCAGCTGATTTTTTGTTCCAGCAGGGGAAAAGTCTTATAACTCCCTCATAGCTTTGCATAAGCATTTCGTTAATGGTTGCAGGCACCATTGTAAGATGCTCAATGCCGCCGCCGTGATGGCGGAAAAGCCTGTTGGGAAGTCCGAATTCCTTTATGTTCATGCGGATTCCTTCAAGCAGAAATTCGGGGTCAACGCCGATTCTTGCACCTGCGGGAAGATATGAATTTGAGCCGTTATCATCAAGGCGTCTGTCGTTGATGAAATATGTGTTTCTTGCGATTTTCAGCAGCTTTTCGCCCGAAGAAAAGCCTATCTGCGAAGCGGGATAAATATGCTGTAAACCGACAGTGTTATCGTTTCGCCAGCGTATACCGAAATCTGAATAGCGAAAGCACTTTTTGCCTTTCATGCGGAATGTCGGGAAATCTGCGAGATTCTTGTTGATATCTTCCCAGAGTGCATATTTTTCTTCATTGAGACCGAGCTCTCTTGCTATGTCGGAAACACCCTTGAAAAGCATTTTGACAAGACCGAGAGAGTTGATTGCGTTAACGGTATTAATCTGACCGATATGGGTCAGCTTTCTGAATTTTTCGCCTCTGTAGTAGGGAATTTCGTGGGCGGCGTCTTTGACGAGAATATATCTGCCGTTTTTCTTGACGAGATAATCCTCCCAGAATTTAGCGGTGTTGAGAATGAAATCATAATAGTTTTCGAGAGCGTATTCCTTGTCATAGGTTGAATACCAATGCATAAGAGGAATTACACAGGCATAGGCGGCGTGGCTTTTCTGACCGAGAAAGAAAATTCCGTGTTCCTTGCATTCCTTCATGCTGTAAACATCGAGTGCCTTCGGACCGAAGCTGACGGGGAATGCATATCCGCCGCATCCGAAGAGCTTTGCCATTCTCTTTGCCTCTTCACGCATATCGTTGACAGGTGACATATAGCCGTCAAAAAGCTCGGGATGGTTTGAAGAGAAGATGCAGTAGTAGGGGGCTTCATAGTTATAATTCATATGATAGTCGCCCGCCCAGAAGAAGAAGTCATCGGTTACGAAATTGCCGAAAAGTCCGGGCGGAAACTCTTTGTTACCCATACAGCCTGCAAGGTGATAAAGGCTTGAATTATAGAATTTTTCGATTGTCTTATCTTCAAGCGTGACTTTTGACGCAGAAAAGAAGCTTTTCCACTTGTTTTCCGTTTTCGCCTTGTCGCCTTCGTAATCGCAGCTCAGAACCATTTCAATGCCCTTGCCGGCAAAATCGGCATCGTCGAAATCCGTAACAACCGAAACACAGTAACGGGTGGTTTTACAGCCGCCGTCGGAGTGTATGTCAGTCTCACGGCAACAGACCGCAACCGCCGAATTGCGCATAAGATTTCCGCCTTCAAATCTGCGGACATAACAGGCTACACCCTTATCGGTATATTCCGAATTCTTCGATTCGCAGGTGTCGGGGATTTCGATATCAACGCTCGGAAATTTATCGGTATCGGGTGCTTTGATTTCAAAATAAATCAGGTTTTCGGGAGCGACAAAAAACTCGATTTCAACCTCGCCAAATTTACATTCAAGAAGACCTTTGTCAAAATACTGTCTGATATTGTAATCCTCAAGGCAAACATTGCCGATTTTAATGCTGCCGACGGTTTTAATGCCGCCGTCTTTGTGTGCGCCCGGTGTAAATTTCCAAAAATCGCATTTTGAAATGTGGATATCAAGGCCGTTTTCGTAATTGTCAAAAACAACACCGAGATCGCCGTTGCCGCACATTGCGCCTGAGGGGATTTTATAAATCACTTTGCCGTCGACAGTATTGACAGGCTTTGAAGTTATTTCGTTAAAATAAGTGTTCATTAATTATCACCAACCCGAAGCTATTATAATTGACATACAAAGATTAAGTCAAGAAAAATTGAATTATAAAAGAATAGTAAACGCAAAAAACGACCTGACAATTCCGAAAATCGGAATTCAATGTGCCAAAGTAGAATTGACATAAATTCACAACAAATCTTAGTGATTCTTTCAATTGTTTTATATAGTTAAATGTTATTGTTTGCAACTTGTCCTATATTCTTCTTTATCATACCCGCAATTTCTTATTTGGTAACCGTTTTGTCTCTGTATTTTTTTGGCGACATACTATGGAATTTACGAAAAATACGGTGAAAATAGCTGATGTTTTCATAACCTACAAGCTGCGAAATTTCCGAAATTCCGAGGTTTGTGCTTTCAAGAAGAAAACAAGCATGAGACATTCTCTTTTCCTGCACAAGCTCCGTATAGGTTTTGCCTGTCAGTTTTTTAATCTGCTTTGACAGTGCGTTGAAATCGTAAAAAAGCATCTGCGAAAGCTCTGACAGGCTGCCGCCCGCAAAATGCGCCTCAATATAATTCAGTACATGGAATATAAGGCTGCTGTCGTCACCATTATAATCAAGGTCATCAATGTGACTGAGAAGCTGAAGCAAAATAAGACCCATTGTTGTTTCATTTATATTTCTTTGCTCCTGACGGTCATCAAGCAAATTCCAGATAAGATTTTCAATAAGATTCTGCACAGGCAGTACATCTGAAACTCTGAAATGAAGATAGCTTGATTTGCTGTTATCTCCTCGCAAGCATTGAATTATGAAACTGTGCAGCAATGATTCCTCGCTATTCAACATTTCAAGAGCTTTCTCAAAGAATTGAGGCAGAACAACAAAATTGACCGCTATATCCTGTTCAGTTGAGGGTAAGTTTTCCTGTCTGCAATTCTGGGTCATAAAAAGAATATCCCCTTTATTAAGCACAACGGTTTCATTGTTTATAATATTGGTTCGTGTTCCTTGATACATATAAATAATCTCAACATAATCGTGGCTGTGTTCCGGAAAATGCTTTGTATTTGTATCGGCTCTTACCGCAATAAGCTTTTCTTTAGGTTGAAAGTGAAGAAAAACTCAGAGTATGGAAAAAGCAATTCTCACAGAACGAAAAACGCATCGCAGAGCTTGACCGATTGTTCATCAAGATTTACGAAGATAATGCAAAGGGCACTCTTTCAGATGAAAAGTTTGAGATGATGAGCCAAAGATATGAAGAAGAACAATCACAGCTTAAATCAGAGTTGGTAACATTACAGGAAATTATCGAAGTACAGGAACGACAGATAGAAAATTTAGAAAAGTTCATTCAGCTTGCATCAAAATATGCTGATGGAGTTCCGCTTATACCTTATGCTTTAAGAGAACTTGTCAAAAAGATTTATGTTTCGGCTGCCGATAAGTCAAGCGGCAAACGCAAACAGAGCATAGAAATAGAATACGATTTCATCGGATTCATCCCGCTGAACGAACTTATGCAAAAGAAATCGGCGTGACCGAAGTCACGCCGAACCTTGAAAACATTTAATTTTCAGAAATTAAACAAAACTGTTTTACGAACCCCGCCATAAAACCGGGAGCGTTAATTTTATTATGATTATCTGCCTGCCTTGACTGCTTCGAAATCCTCTTCGATTTCCTTTGAAGGAGCCTTTGTGAGAAGAGAAACAACAACGATGCAGATACTTGAGAAGATGAATGCGGGAAGAAGCTCATAGATGCCGAAAGCGCCGCCGAGCTTGCTGATAGCGAGCTTCCAGATGAATACCATCGCTGCGCCGCCGACCATACCTGCGATTGCGCCTGCACGGTTTGTTCTCTTCCAGAAAAGTGAGAAGATAATGAGGGGACCGAAGGTTGCGCCGAAGCCTGCCCATGCGAAGGAAACGATTGAGAAGATAACGCTGTTCTCATCAAGCGCAATAACGATTGCGATAAGAGCAATAACAAGAAGAGTAAGACGGGAAACTGTCATAACCTGCTTGTCTGAAGCATTCTTCTTGAAGATTCCCTGATAGATATTCTTTGAGAATGCCGATGCAGCAATAAGGAGATATGAGTCCGAGGAGCTGATTGTTGCGGCAAGAATACCTGCCATGATGAAGCCTGCAAGAAGCGGGGGAAGAAGGCTTGTTGAAAGAGTGATGAAGATGTTTTCTGCTGTTGCCTTTGTGAGGAGTGCATCGGGATAAAGTGCTCTGCCTGCGATGCCGATGAAAACGGCAACTGCAAGAGAAATAACAACCCATACCATAGCGATTCTTCTTGACATCTTAAGCTCTGTTTCCTTGCGGATAGCCATGAATCGAAGGAGAACCTGAGGCATGCCGAAGTAGCCGAGACCCCATGCAAGCATTGAGAATACGGAAAGAATGCTGTATTCGCCTGCTGCGCCGAAGAGAGGCTTGCCTGCTTCAACAAGCTGGGTGCCTGCTTCGTCAACGGTGGGCTGTGCAATACCGAAAAATTCAAGGAATCCCGGGATTGACTGTGCGTTTGCGATAACGGCATCAAGACCGCCTGCCTTAATTGTGCTGAGAACAACAACAACTGTAAGTGCAATAATCATAACGATTGCCTGCATGAAGTCGGATGCGCTTTCGGCAAGGAAGCCGCCGAGAATAGTATAAAGAAGAACGAATACCGCACCGAGGATAAGCATGCTCTGATATGATGCGCCAAACAGAGTTGAGAAAAGCTTGCCGCAGGTAACAAGACAGCTTGATGCATAAACAGTGAAGAAAATAAGGATAAAGAGAGCTGCAAGAGTCATAATAACCTTTTTATCTTCACGGAATCTGTTTGAGAAAAATTCGGGAAGAGTGATTGAGTTGTTGGCTCTGATGCTGTAGCGGCGAAGACGCTTTGAAACGATGAGCCAGTTGAAATATGTACCAATTGCAAGACCGATTGCAGTCCATGCAGCATCTGCAAGACCGCACCAATATGCAACGCCGGGCAGACCCATAAGAAGCCAGCCGCTCATATCGGATGCTTCCGCGCTCATTGCCGTTACCCACGGGCCGAGGCTTCTGCCGCCGAGAAAATAGTTTTCGGAGTTTGTGTTTGCCTTCTTTGCGAAAGCAATGCCGATTCCGATAACCGCTGCCATGTAAACTACCATGGCAATAAGAATTTGAATGGTATTACTATCCATTATAATATCCCTCCTGAAAAAAGTTAACGATATATTAACAGAAAGTTAATTGATATTCAATACAGACTGCGTTATAGAATTTAGTTTGTACTTTTTGCAATAAAACAATAAAACCGCCTTGAAAATCAAGACGGTTTTAACTATACGATTATTCATACTTCAATTTTTATTAAGAAAAGACTTTTGAACGGATTATTTTACGCATTGCGCATTGTTTTAAACCCACTGAGAAACATCGGCAGAAGTGTCTGCGAATAATTGCAGAGAGAATAGTTTCCGTTGCAGATGCACCAGTCATACAGCAGCGCTCTCTCAAAAAGCGCATAGGCTTTGAGAATTTCGTTGGTTGAAACATCGGAGCGAAGCTGACCATTCTGCTGCCCGTGAGAAATGATTTTTCTCAGGAGTTTAAAGTAGGTTCTGTTATTGTCAAGCAAATGCTTTTCGCCCGTTGTTACAAGCTGGGTTGAGTACATTCTTGCAAGCAAATCAAGCGAAACCCTGTTTTCAATCATAAAGAAAAGCTCTCTGTTGAGGTCGAGCAGGGTCTGAAAAGCATCGCCGTCAAAATCAATTCCGCCTTCAAGCGATTCATACTTATCGTCAAAAAGATAGGAAAGCGTTGAAAGCAGAGCATCCTTGCCGCTGAAATGATGATAAAACGAACCCTTTGAGGTTTCCGAACGCTCAACGATATCCTCGATGGTTGTGTTTTCATAGCCGTTTTCATAAAACAGCTCCCATGCGGAGTTGACTATTTTCATTTTGGTGTTGCGCGAATCTTTTCTGGGCATGGTGACACTTCCTTTTTTAAGTGCAAAATTAAGACTTTGCGACGCTTTTTTATATTGGGTGTAGGCAAAGCCCACCCGAAATTATTCATTTTTCATTTGTTTCAGAAATTGATAATTCCCAGATGCTCAAGCAATATCTTCAGACCCATAAGGATAAGAATAACGCCGCCTGCAAGCTCTGCCTTGGACTTGAATTTAACGCCGAAAATATTGCCGATTTTGATGCCGACAGCCGAAAAAGCGAAGGTAATAACTCCGATAAATCCGACAGCCGCGCCGATATTGACATCGGGCAGAAGCGCAAAGGTTACGCCGACGGCAAGGGCGTCAATGCTTGTTGCAACGGCGAGGGTGAACATCTCTTTTGCCGCCATTGAGCCTGCCTTGCCTTCGCAATCGCATTCGTCATCATCCTTTGAAAGCGCTTCTTTTATCATGTTTGCGCCTATCAAACCGAGAAGAACGAAAGCAATCCAATGGTCGATTTTTGTTATATACGATTCAAAGGTCGAGCCTAAAAGATATCCGATGAACGGCATGAGAGCCTGAAATCCGCCGAACCAAAGACCCGCAAGCGCCATCTGCTTTATGCCTGCCTTTTTAACGGCAAGGCCCTTACAGATTGCAACCGCAAACGCATCCATTGAAAGCCCTACGGCGATTATGAAAAGCTCAAATAAAGTCATTTTAACTGCTCCTTATAAATAAAAAACGGATACATCCGTACCCGAGATTTTAATAATTTTATCACACGGGTATCTCTTTTGTCAATATCACAAAAAGCAGCGCGGCGTCTTTCGGTGTTAGTAACAAAACACGGGCGCAAAACTTATATAAATTTTACTCAATAAACTCTTGCAATAGAAGTATAGTATATTGTATAATTATATCATATTTGACTATTTAATAATTATTAAGGAGGATAACCATGAAAAAAGTCGGAATTATTATGGGAAGCGACAGCGATTTGCCTGTTGTTGAAAAAGCAATAAACACACTTGAGGAATACGGTGTACCTTATGAGGTTCATGTTTTTTCTGCACACAGAACCCCCGAACACTCAAAGGATTTTTCGCAGAACGCAATCCTTAACGGCTTCGGTGCAATTATCTGCGCTGCAGGCAAGGCAGCACACCTTGCAGGTGCAGTTGCAGCCAACACCACCCTCCCTGTTATCGGTATACCCGTAAAATCATCCACACTCGACGGCATGGACGCACTTCTCTCAACTGTTCAGATGCCTGCAGGCATTCCCGTTGCAACAGTTGCGATTGACGGTGCAGTTAATGCCGCTTTGTTGTCTATACAGATTCTTGCAGTTTCTGATGCCGAGCTTGCAGAAAAGCTTGCCGAAGCAAGAGCAAAGGCAACCGAAAAGGTTCTTGCCGCAAACGAAAAAATAGAAGAGAAGTTCAATAAGTGAAGAATTAAAAATGAATAATGAACATTTTCGGGTGGGCTTCGCCCACACCCATTAAAATCGGTCATAGGCGGAGCCTATCCTTAATTTTTCATTATTCATTTTTCATTAAATTTGCATCGCAAATTACAGCACTAACTTTCCCGGAGGTAAAATATATGGGAGGATTTTTCGGCGCAACATCAAGAAGAGATGTCGTTCTGGATGTGTTTTTCGGAGTTGACTATCATTCCCACCTCGGCACGCGCAGAGGCGGCATGGCGGCAGTCAATGAAGAAAAAGGCTTTCAGCGTGACATCCATAACATTGAAAATTCGCCTTTCAGAACCAAATTCGCAGGCATTACCGACGAAATGCAGGGCAATGCGTGCATCGGCTGCATAAGCGACAGCGACCCCCAACCCATTCTTATCCGCTCAAATCTCGGAGTTTATGCAATAACCACCATCGGCTGCATAAACAACTCCGATGAACTCATAAACGAATTTCTTTCGGACGGCGGCTGCCATTTCACAACGATGACCTCGGGCAAAATCAATTCAACCGAGCTTGTTGCCGCTATGATTAACCAGAAGGATAATTTTGTTGACGGCATACGCTATGCTCAGGAAAAAATCGACGGTTCTCTTTCCGTGCTCATTCTTCTTGAAGACGGCAGCATCATCGCCGCAAGAGATAAGGTCGGCAGACTGCCCATTCTTATCGGCAAGGATTCCGACGGCTACTGCGTTTCGTTTGAATCCTTCGCTTTTGAAAAGCTTGATTACGATTTCGTAAAGGAGCTTGGCCCCGCCGAAATCGTGAGAATATATCCCGACAGAGTTCATACTCTTGCAGAGCCCGGAAAGAAACTTAAAATCTGCGCATTCCTCTGGAGCTATTACGGCTATCCCACCGCAAGATACGAGGGTGTCAGCGTTGAGGTTATGAGAACCAGAAACGGCGCAGTTATGGCAAGGGAAGACAAAAAAGCAGGTCTTTGCGAAGGCATCGACTACATCAGCGGCGTTCCCGATTCGGGCACACCCCACGCAATCGGCTACGCAAACGAAAGCGACATTCCCTTTGCAAGACCCTTCATCAAATACACTCCCACCTGGCCGAGAAGCTTTATGCCCTCCAACCAGAACGAGCGCAACAAGGTTGCAAAGATGAAGATGATTCCCGTTCACGACCTTATTCAGAATAAAAGCCTTCTCTTTGTTGACGACAGCATTGTAAGAGGCACCCAGATGCGCGAAACAATAGATTTTCTTTACAGCCATGGCGCAAAGGAAGTTCACATGCGCTCGGCATGTCCCCCGATTATGTACGGCTGCAAATATCTTAACTTCTCGCGCAGCAACTCAGAGGATGACCTTATCGCACGCCGCGTTATCCATGACCTTGAGGGCAAGGAAGGCGACAAATACATTGATGAATACTGCGACGCTTCAACCGAAAGAGGAAAGAAGCTGCGCGAAATCATCTGCAAGGAGCTTAAGCTCACAACACTCGGATATCAGAGCATTGCAGGACTTGTTGAAGCAATCGGTCTGCCCGAGGAATGCATATGCACCTATTGCTGGAACGGTAAAGGATAAGTTTCACTTCGTGAAACAATGAAAAATTAAAAATGAATAATGAATAATTTTGGACGGGTTTCACCCGCACCCGATAAAACAAGCGGCGCAGCCCTTTAATTATTCATTTTTCATTCATAAAATAATAAAATATGTGATTTTTCACAGGAGGAATATATTATGGAAAAAAGCTTCAGCGAAAGCTACGCAGCAGCAGGCGTTGACATTACCGCCGGCTACAAGGCTGTTGAACTTATGAAAACCCACATCAAAAGAACTCTCACAGCAGGCGCAATGAGCGACATCGGCGGCTTCGGCGGTCTTTTTGAGCTTGACCTTACAGGCATCTCAAAGCCCGTTCTCGTAAGCGGCACCGACGGCGTCGGCACAAAGCTCAAGCTTGCTTTCATCATGGACAAGCATGACACAGTCGGCATCGACTGCGTTGCAATGTGCGCAAACGATATCATCTGCTGCGGCGCAAAGCCCTTGCTTTTCCTTGACTATATCGCATGCGGTAAGAATGTTCCCGAAAAAATTGCGGAAATCGTTTCGGGCATCGCTGAAGGCTGCGTTCAGTCGGGTGCATCTCTCATCGGCGGCGAAACCGCTGAAATGCCCGGATTCTATCCCATCGACGAATATGACCTTGCAGGCTTCTGCGTAGGCGTTGTTGATAAGGATAAGGTTCTCGACAACACAAAGATGACCGAAGGCGATGTTGTTATCGCTCTTCCCTCAAGCGGCGTTCACTCAAACGGCTTCTCGCTTGTAAGAAAGGTTTTTGATGTTGACAACGCTGATATCAAAACGCCCGTTGCAGAGCTCGGCGGCAAGTCAGTCGGCGAAACTCTCCTCACTCCCACCAAGATTTATGTTAAGCCTATGCTTGCTCTCTTTGAGGAAGTAACCGTTAAGGCTGTTTCCCACATCACAGGCGGCGGCTTCTATGAGAATATTCCCAGAAGCATTCCCGACGGCTTCGGCGCAAAGATTGACAAGTCGGCTCTCAAGATTCTTCCCATCTTTGACCTCATTGCAAAAACAGGCAACATTCCCGAAAGAGATATGTTCAACACCTTCAACATGGGCGTTGGCATGAGCATCGTTGTTGCCAAGGAAGATGCTGAAAAGGCAATCGAAGTTCTCAAGGCGAACGGCGAAGATGCTTACATCATCGGCGAAATCATCAAAGGCGATGAAAAGGTTGTTATTTGCTGAAGCAAATAAGTGAAAAATTAAAAGTGAATAATTTCGGACGGGTTTCACCCGCACCCATTAAAATAAGCGTCGCAGACCCTTAATTTTTCACTTTTCATTATTCATCTTTCATTTATTACAAAACAAGGAGAATTATTTATGCCCCAAAAAGCCCGCATTGCCGTTCTTGTTTCGGGCGGCGGAACAAACTTGCAGGCGCTCATTGACGCTCAGGCGTCGGGAATCATAAAAAGCGGCGAAATTACGCTTGTTATTTCAAACAAGGCAGGCGCATACGCCCTTGAAAGAGCCGCAAACGCAGGAATCAGAACCGAAACAGTGCTTAAAAAAGAAACCCCCGACTTTGAGGGCAGACTTATTGAGCTGCTTGACGGTGACGGCATTGACCTTATCGTTCTCGCAGGCTTTATGAGCATTCTCTCCGAGCGTTTCACAAATCACTATAAAGACAGAATAATCAATGTTCATCCCTCGCTCATTCCGTCCTTCTGCGGCGAAGGCTTCTACGGTCTGCGCGTGCATGAGGCGGCGCTCGGCTACGGCGTTAAGGTGACGGGTGCAACGGTTCATTTTGTTAACGAAATCCCCGACGGCGGACGCATCATCATGCAGAAGGCCGTTGACATCGAGCCCGGCGACACTCCCGAAACTCTCCAGAAAAGAGTTATGGAGCAGGCTGAATGGAAAATTCTGCCTATGTCGGCTGAAAAAATTTGCAAAATTATTCTGAATGAAAAATTAAAAATGAATAATGAATAATTTCGGGCGGGCTTTGCCCACACCCGATTATATAATTATTTTTCAGTTTTTGCGAAGCAATATAAAATCGGAGCGAAGCGACCCTTAATTTTTCATTTTTCACTATTCATTTTTCATTAAACACGGAGGTTCACAATGAAGGTTCTTGTGGTCGGCGGCGGCGGAAGAGAGCACGCCATCATAAAAAAACTTAAAGAAAACAAAGAAATCGAAAAAATCTATGCGCTCCCCGGCAACGGCGGCATTGCCGCTGATGCGGAATGCGTTGCAATCGGTGCAAAGGATATCCCTGCAATCGTTGACTTCGCAAAAAACAACGATATCGGCTTTGCGGTTGTTGCTCCCGATGACCCCCTCGTTCTCGGTGCGGTTGATGAGCTTTCAAAGCTCGGCATTCCCTGCTTCGGTCCCGAGGCAAAGGCGGCAATCATCGAAGGCAGCAAGGTTTTCTCTAAAAACCTTATGAAGAAATACGGAATTCCCACCGCTGCTTACGAAGTTTTTGACGATTCCGAAAAGGCTCTCGCATATATCGAAACAGCTCCCATTCCCACAGTTATCAAGGCTGACGGTCTTGCTCTCGGCAAGGGTGTTATCATTGCCATGACCCGTGAGGAAGCAAAGGATGCCATTGTTTCAATCATGCAGGATAAGCAGTTCGGCGAAAGCGGCAATCAGATTGTTATTGAAGAATTCCTTGAAGGACCCGAGGTTTCGGTTCTTTCGTTCACCGACGGCAAGGTTGTTGTGCCGATGATTTCTTCAATGGACCACAAGAGAGCCAAGGATAATGACGAAGGTCTTAACACAGGCGGCATGGGCACCATCGCTCCCAACCCCTATTACACGGCTGAGGTTGCTGACAGATGCATGAAGGAAATCTTCCTTCCCACCATGGGCGCAATGAACGCCGAGGGCAGAACTTTCAAGGGCTGCCTCTACTTCGGACTTATGATAACAAAGAACGGCCCCAAGGTTATCGAATACAACTGCCGTTTCGGCGACCCCGAAACTCAGGTTGTTCTTCCTCTTCTTGAAAGCGACCTTTTTGAAATTATGAAGAGCGTTGCAAACGGCACTCTTTCGGCTGAGCAGGTTAAATTCAGCGAAAAGAGCGCATGCTGCGTTGTTATGGCGTCCGACGGCTATCCCCAGAAATATGACAGCGGCTTTGAAATAACAATGCCGGCTGATAAAAATATTTACATCGCAGGCGCAAAGCTTGCCGATGGTAAGCTTCTCACCGCAGGCGGCAGAGTTCTCGGCGTTACCGAAACCGCCAACACTCTTGCAGACGCAATCGCCAAGGCCTACGAAACAGTTAAAACCGTTAATTTTGAAAACGCCTACTACCGAAAGGATATCGGCAAAAAAGCATTGGAGGTTTAATATATTATGGTATACAGAGCTTATGTTGAAAAGAAAAGCGGACTTGACAATGAAGCCCGTTCACTCAAAAACGAGCTTGTTTCGCTTCTCGGCATAAACAGCCTTGAAAATGTAAGAATCCTTAACCGCTACGACATTGAAAAAATTGAGAAGGAGCTTTTTGACTATTCAAAGGGCACCGTTCTTTCAGAGCCTCAGCTTGATAACATCACCGAGACTCCCGACCTTGAGTGCGACAGACTTTTTGCCGTTGAATTCCTCCCCGGTCAGTTTGACCAGAGAGCAAATTCCTGCGCAGAATGCATTCAGATTATCTCAAAGGGCGAAAGACCTCTTGTAAGAACAGCAAAGGTTTACTGCCTTTACGGAAACATCAGCGATGACGAGCTTGCTCAGATTAAGAAATATGTTATCAACCCCGTTGAATCAAGAGAAGCTTCTCTTGAGGAATACGAAACCCTGGCAATGGACTATGTTGTTCCCGAAACAGTAAGAACTCTTGACGGCTTCATCGCTCTTGACGAAGCAGGTCTTAAGGCTTTTGTTGATGAATACGGTCTTGCAATGGATCTTGACGACATTAAATTCTGCCAGAAATATTTCATCAGCGAGCAGAGAGACCCGACTATCACCGAAATCAGAATGATTGATACATATTGGTCGGATCACTGCCGCCACACAACCTTCCTCACCAACATTGACTCGGTTAAATTTGAGGACGACCTTCTTCAGAAGGCATACGACGAATATATCGCCGCAAGAAAGGCTTGCAACAGAACAAAGCCCGTAAATCTTATGGATATCGGCACTATTGCCGCAAGATATCTTAAGGCACAGGGACTTCTTCCCAAGCTTGACGAAAGCGAAGAAATCAACGCATGCACAGTTAAGATTGATGTTGAAATCGGCGGCGAAACCCAGAAATGGCTTCTTCTTTTCAAGAACGAAACCCACAACCATCCCACAGAAATCGAGCCCTTCGGCGGTGCTGCAACCTGCATCGGCGGCGCAATCCGCGATCCCCTTTCGGGCAGAAGCTATGTTTACGCTGCAATGCGCGTAACAGGCGCAGGAGACCCCACCGTTCCCGTCAGCGAAACAATCGAGGGCAAGCTTCCCCAGAGAAAGATTGTTACTACCGCTGCCGCAGGCTACAGCTCATACGGCAACCAGATTGGTCTTGCAACAGGCATTGTTGACGAGCTTTATCATCCCGGCTATGTTGCAAAGAGAATGGAAATCGGCGCGGTTATCGCTGCTGCTCCCGAAGAGAATGTACGCCGTGAAAGACCCGAGGACGGCGATGTTGTTATTCTTCTCGGCGGACGCACAGGCCGTGACGGCTGCGGCGGTGCAACAGGTTCATCAAAATCTCATAACCTTAAGTCACTCGAAAGCTGCGGCGCAGAGGTTCAGAAGGGTAACGCACCCGAAGAAAGAAAGCTCCAGAGACTTTTCAGAAATAAAGAGGCATCACGCCTTATCAAGCGCTGCAACGACTTCGGCGCAGGCGGCGTTTCCGTTGCAATCGGCGAGCTTGCAGACGGACTTGAAATCAACCTTAACGCAGTTCCCAAGAAATATGAAGGTCTTGACGGAACAGAGCTTGCCATTTCAGAATCGCAGGAGAGAATGGCAGTTGTTGTTGAAGCAAAGGATGCAGAGCGTTTCTGCGAGCTTGCAACAAGCGAAAACCTTGAAGCAACAATCGTTGCAACCGTTAAGGAAAAGCCCTATCTTGTTATGAACTGGAACGGCAAGGCAATCTGCAATATCAGCCGTGAATTCCTCAACTCAAACGGCGCAGAGAAGCATATCGACATCGCTCCCGCAAAGATTGAGGACTACAGCAAGGAAATCAGCGGCTCATTCAGCGATATGTATGCATCTCTTGCAGGCGACCTCAACATCTGCTCAAAGAGAGGACTTTCCGAAAGATTCGACTCAACCATCGGTGCAAACACCGTTCTCATGCCCTTCGGCGGCAAGCATCAGCTCACTCCCATTCAGGCAATGGTTCATAAGATTGCCGTTGAAAAGCAGGATACAGAAACCTGCTCGCTCATGTCATGGGGCTATAACCCGTTCATAACAGAGAAGAGCCCCTATCACGGCGCATATCTCGCAGTTATCGAATCTGTTTCAAAGCTCATCGCAGCTGGTGCGGATTTCAACGAAGTTTATCTTACCTTCCAGGAATATTTTGAGAAGCCCATGAAGGACGGCAAGCGCTGGGGCAAGCCTCTTGCAGCTCTCCTCGGTGCATTCAAAGCACAGATGGACCTCAAAATTGCTGCTATCGGCGGCAAGGATTCAATGAGTGGTTCATTTGAGGATATCGATGTTCCTCCCACCCTCGTTTCCTTTGCAGTTACAACAGAAAATATCAAGAATATCGTATCACCCGAATTTAAGTCGGCAGGTCACAAGGTTGTTATGCTCAAGCCTGAATACACAGCCGACAATCTGCCCGATACCGCATCACTTCTCAAGATTTATGACGAAGTTTATGCGCTCGTAACCGCAGGCAAGGCAGCCGCAATCTACACTCCCGGCATGGGCGGCGCTGCCGAGGCAGTGCTCAAGATGGCTATGGGTAACGGCATTGGCTTTGACTTTGCTGATGTTTCACTTGCAGACATCTTCGGCTATTCCTACGGCTCATTCATCATCGAGCTTAACGATGATACCGACTGCGGCACTCTTCTCGGCTATACAACTGACAAGGCTGCTCTTACCTACGGCGGCGAAACCGTTGATTTCTCAAAGCTTCTTCCCGTTTATGAGAACAAGCTTGAAGATATTTATTCCTGCAACATCGCAATGCCCGAAAAGAAGATTGAAACCTTTGATTACAAGGCAACAACCTTTGCAAAGCCCGCAATCAGAACCGCAAAGCCCAAGGTTCTTATTCCCGTATTCCCCGGCACAAACTGCGAATACGACTCGGCAAAATACGCCGAAAGAGCAGGTGCAGAGGCAGAAATCTTTGTTATCAACAACCTTTCCGCTTCAAGCATTGCAAAATCCGTTGAGGACTTCGCAAAGAAGGTTGGCGAAAGCCAGATTATCTTTGTTCCCGGCGGCTTCTCGGGCGGCGACGAACCCGACGGCTCGGGCAAATTCATCACCGCATTCTTCAGAAATGCTGAAATCAAGCAGGCTGTAACAGAGCTTCTTGAAAAGCGCGACGGTCTTATGCTCGGTATCTGCAACGGCTTCCAGGCTCTTATCAAGCTCGGTCTTGTTCCCTACGGCAAGATTATCGACACCGACGAAACCTGCCCGACCCTCACCTACAACACCATCGGCAGACACCAGTCAAAGCTTGTCAGAACAAAGCTTGTTTCAAACAATTCACCCTGGCTCTCAAAGGCAAAGCAGGGCGAGATTTACACCGTTCCCATCTCACACGGTGAAGGCCGCTTCATTGCTGACGAGGCTCTCATCAGACAGCTTGCCGCAAACGGTCAGATTATCACTCAGTATGTTGACTTTGACGGCAACGCAACCAACAACATCGCCTTCAACCCCAACAACTCCGATTTCGCAATCGAAGGCATTGTTTCACCCGACGGACGCGTTCTCGGCAAGATGGGTCACTCCGAAAGAACAGGCTCGGGACTCTACAAGAATGTTCCCGGCGAATTCGACCTCAAGCTGTTTGAGAGTGCGGTTGAATATTATAAATAATCAATAAATTTAACGGGTAACCTCGCGGTTGCCCGTTAAGTGCGTAAAAATCAATGAAAAATGAAGAATTAATAATGAAAAATTAAGGGTCTGCAACGCTTTTTATATTGGGTGCGGGCAGAGCCCGCCCGAAATTATTAATTATTCATTATAATAATTTTGTCAGAAGGAATATTATGGAAACTTTATTTTGTATATCAATAGCTCTCGGTGCAGGACTTATCATGTCCCGTCTCGCAAAGCCGCTCGGTCTTCCCTCTGTAACGGCATATCTCGTTGCAGGCATCCTTATCGGCCCCTACTTTCTCGGCAGACTCGGCATTGAGGGAATCGGCTTTATTTCACACGAAAATGTTAAGAAATTTGAAATAATTTCAAATGTTGCTCTCGGCTTCATCGCCTTTGCAATCGGCAACGAATTCCGTCTTTCACAGCTCAAAAAACTCGGCGGCACTGCAACATTTATCGGTATTGTTCAGGCAATTGTTGCAACTCTTCTCGTTGATGCTGCGCTCATCGGACTTCACTTTGTTCTCGGCGAAGAAAAGCTTCCGCTTTCAATGGCTATCACTCTCGGCGCAATTGCCGCCGCAACTGCTCCTGCCGCAACGCTGATGGTTGTGCGTCAGTATAAGGCAAAGGGCAGGCTGACAGATTTGCTTCTTCCCATCGTTGCAATCGACGATGCCGTGGGTCTTGTTATTTTCGCAATCTCTTTCGGCGTTGCCAAAGCTGTTGAGCACGGCGAATTCAACATGAAGGCGATTATTCTTGAACCGCTGATTGAAATTGTGTGCTCCCTTGCTCTCGGCGCAGTCATGGGCATTCTCTTTTCGATTTTCGAAAGATTCTTCAGCTCCAACAGCAAGCGTCTTTGCCTCTCCGTCACCTGCGTTATCTTCACCGTTGCTCTTTCGATGCTTAAATTTGAGGTCGGCGGCATTCACATCGGCTTCTCTGCTCTTCTTGTTTGCATGATGCTCGGCACGATTTTCTGCAATGTTTGCGATTTCTCGGCTGAAATCATGGAAAAAACCGATAAATGGACCGTTCCTCTCTTTGCGCTCTTCTTTGTTCTCAGCGGCGCGGAGCTTGAGCTGAGCGTATTCACCGATATCGCAATTGTCGGCATCGGCGCAGCATATATCATCAGCCGTTCACTCGGTAAATATCTTGGTGCATACGGCAGCGCAAAGCTGATGAAATGCGACGAGAAAACAACGAAATATCTCGGCATCACCCTTCTTCCGCAGGCAGGCGTTGCCCTCGGAATGTCGGTTACCGCAATGGAGCTTGGCGCAGTAGGCGAGATGATAAGAAACATCATTCTTTTCTCGGTTCTTGTTTATGAGCTTGTCGGCCCGATGCTCACAAAGATTGCTCTTACCAAGGCAGGCAACATCGAACCCAAGCCCCACGAAAAGAACAGAAAACACCGCACTGCTCCTGCAAAAATCAAATAAAACAATTAATCCGCCGTTTCATTACGAAACAGCGGATTTTTTTTATCAGAGCAATTAACTCTGCATTCTGCACTCTGAACTCTGCACTTATTTATAGTCTTTCATAAACTCGCCGTGGGCTTCGATAAGCTCGTCAACCATAGCCTTGATTTCGTCAATCGAAAGCTCGGCGGCGGTATGAGGCTCAAGCATTGCAGCCATGTAGATATCCTCTCTCTTCTTTGTGACAGCTGCATTGATTGTCAGAAGCTGGGCATTGATATTTGTCATATTCATTGCTGCAAGCTGAACAGGGAGCTTGCCCACATGGCAAGGATGAATTCCGTTGCCGTCGATAAGACAGGGAACCTCGACGCAGGCATCGGCAGGCAGGTTGTCAATAAGACCTGTATTCAGCACATTGCCGCCGATTTTATAGGGATTGCCCGTAACAAGAGCTTCCATGATATATGATGCATATTCTCCCGAACGCTCGTGGGTAATCTGTCCGTTATCAAGAATTCTTTCTTTCTCTGCCTTCCAGCCTTCAATCTGATGAATGCAGCGACGCGGATACTCGTCAAGAGGAATATTGTATCTGTCGATAAGCTCGGGATATTTCGATTTGATGTAGAAACAGTTGTATTCGGCATTATGCTCGCTGGATTCGGTGCAGTAATAGCCGAAATTCTTGATATATTCAAATCTTACCATATCGCTGTGCTTTTCGGTTGCATTCTTCTCAGCGGCTCTTCTGCGGATTTCGGGATAGAGGTCATTGCCGTCCTTATCCTGAATTTCAAGCAGCCAGCCCATGTGATTTATGCCTGCGATAAGCTCTTTTCTGCCCTCAAGCTTATCTTCCATGCCGAGATGGTTAAGCAAATCCTTTGAGCAGCTCTGAACGCTGTGGCAAAGACCGATGGTTTTAACCTTTGTGTATCTCTGCATATAGCCTGAAAGGATTGACATGGGATTTGTGTAGTTGAGGAACCATGCATTCGGGCAGACCTCTTCCATATCATCTGCAAAATCCTTAAGAACGGGAATTGTGCGCAGACCTCTCATAATGCCGCCGATGCCGAGAGTATCGGCAATGGTCTGGCGCAGACCGTATTTTTTGGGAACTTCAAAGTCAATAATCGTGCAGGGGTCATAAAGACCGACCTGAATTGCGTTAACAACAAAATCCGCGCCGCGAAGCGCATCTTTTCTGTTTTCAACGCCGCAGTATTTCTCAATTTTAGCGCGGTTTTCGTTTATGTTTTTATTGAGTGCGCTGAGGATGATATAGCTGTCCTCAAGTCTTTCGGGGTCAATATCATAGAGAGCAATTGTGCTTTCGCGCAGAGCCGGAGTGCACATGCAGTCGCCGATAACATTTCTGACAAAAACGGTGCTTCCTGC
Organism: Acutalibacteraceae bacterium; assembly: GCA_045539875.1. Classification (GTDB taxonomy): domain Bacteria; phylum Bacillota; class Clostridia; order Oscillospirales; family Acutalibacteraceae; genus CAG-177. The sequence continues at coordinate 235,598 of JAZQGF010000035.1, read as the reverse complement.
ACCCATAAATGTAATTTTAGGCATTTGAAATCCTCCTTTTTTACGCATGGCATTCATGCGTGGCTTGATTTTAATATATCACACCGTTAAAGTTTTGACAATAGGAAAATACGATTATTTAATGTAATAAAATTATAAATAATACTTGTAATTTAATATTAAAACAATTATAATAATACTGATATAATAGGATAGTTATGGTCGGGTAGTATTTTTGTTAAATGAAAAATGAATAATTTCGGGTGGGCTTTGCCCACACCCAATATAAAAAGCGTCGCAGACCCTTAACCCTTCACTCTTAACTCTTCACTTAAAAATTTACCCTTTCTTCAAAAACTGTTAATTAAATCAGCTTCATATTCTATATAATTAAAATGATGCTTTGCATCTCAATTCAGGAGGGAAACCATGACAAAAAAATATGTTATTTCCTACGACATCGGAACTACCGGCGTTAAAACCTGCCTTTTCGGAATCGGTGAAGAAATAACCCTCATCAGTGCGGCAATGGAAGGTTATAAGCTCTATATTCTTCCCGACGGCGGCGCAGAACAGGACCCCGACGAATGGTGGCAGGCTCTCTGCTCAACCACTAAAACCGTTTTTGAAAAATGCGACATAAAGCCCGAGCAGGTTGAGGGCATTTCCTTCTGCTCACAGATGCAGGGTCTGGTTCTCGTTGATAAGGACGGAAAGCCCGTCCACAGAGCCTTCAGCTATATGGACCAGCGCGCAAAGAAGCAGATTAAGGAAGGCATTGCCAACGGAATTCAGATTGCAGGCGCCAACATCTTTAAGCTCATTCCCTCGCTTATCATCACCGGCGCTGTTTCCGCAAGCGTTAAGGACCCCGTTTGGAAATACAACTGGGTTAAAGAAAACGAGCCCGAAAACTTCAAAAGAGTACATAAATGGCTTGATGTTAAGGAATACCTTATCAGCCGCATGACCGACCGCTTTGTTATGACAAGAGATTCCGCCTTCGGAACTCTTCTCTATGACCTTCGCAAGGGACATGAGGACTGGAGCAAAACCATCTGCAAGCTTCTCGGCGTTAATCCCGATCACCTTGCTGAAATCGTTGACTGCACTGACAAGGTCGGCGGTCTGACAGTTAAGGCAGCAGCAGAGCTCGGGCTTGCTCCCGGAACTGCTGTTTTCGGCGGCGGAGGAGACGCTTCGCTCATCGGCGTCGGCGCAGGCAGCGTTGAGCTTGGCGAAACACATATCTACAACGGAACCTCGGGCTGGGTTTCAACAGTCTGCGAAAAGAGCGTTGTTGATGCATCGGCAATGATTGCCGCCATCATCGGTGCGCAGAAAGACAGCTTCAACTATTTTGCGGAGCTTGAAACCGCAGGCAAGTGCCTTGAATGGGTTAAAGACCATCTTGCGCTTGACGAAATCGGAATCTTCCTTGAAAAGACGGATGTTGTTCAGTCCACCGAAACCGTTTACACCAGCCTTTATGACTATCTTTCAAAAGTTGTTGACGAAATTCCCGCAGGCAGCGGCGGAGTTATCTTCACTCCCTGGCTTCACGGCAACCGTTGCCCGTTTGAAGACCCCAACGCAAGGGGAATGTTCTTCAATCTCAGCCTTGACACAGGCAAAACCGAGCTTATCCGTTCAGTTCTTGAGGGCGTCTGTATGCACATGCGCTGGTTCCTTGAAACTCAGGATAAAAAGGTTAAAACTTCAAGTGTAGTACGCTTCGTAGGCGGCGGCGCACTTTCGGATGTTACCTGCCAGATTCTTGCCGATGTTACCGGCAGAACCGTTGAAACCGTTGACAGCCCCCAGAATGTTGGCGCAGTCGGTGCAGCGGTTATCATGGCAGTCGGTCTCGGAATTATTGACGATGTTTCTCACGCAAAGAGACTCATCCCTGCAAAGAAAACCTTTATTCCCAACGAAAAGAATAAAGAGGTTTATGACCGAAACTATGAGGTCTACAAAACTCTTTATAAAAATAATAAAAACGCATTCAAGGCTCTCAACGGCTGAGATTTGCAACCACGAAAGGATAATTAACCATGAAAAAATATTTTGCTCTTATTCTCACATTCATCCTCATTTTCACCTGCTTCACGGCATGTAAGCCCACCCTCAAAGAAGGTGCTCTTGTTACCAACGCAGCCGGCGAAAACTTCGCTGCCGTTACCGAGGCAGACGGCGGAATCGTCAGAGACGGTGCAGGTAATCTTGTTGTTCTCGCAACAGACGAAGACGGCAAAAACATTAAGGAAAACGGCGAATACCAGACTAACGCAATCGCTATTGAGCATGCTCTTGTTATTGGCAATACAATCGAAATGCCCGAATATTCAATTCAGATTCCCGAAGGCTGGGCAGACAGCAGAAGCTTTGAAAACCTTGTTCTCAGCAGAAACGGAACAGAAGACAAACTCACCCTCTCCGTTATCGAAGATAAGTCTATCGAAGAAGTTGCTTCCGAGCGTTCATCAATTATCAAGATAACAGAAAACAACTTCCCCGACACAGTTACCGAAACAAAAACAGTTTCGTTCGGCGAAATTGAGGATGCCCTCTTCTATTCGGCATATGTTGCCGATGCAGGCGACGGCGCTTCTGTTTATCTTGCATTCATTATTTTTGAGCATGCAAACGATGTTTACGCCTGCATGGTTAACTCAAACGCCGATATTTCAGCTACCATCCCCGAAATCACTGAAATCCTCGCCACAATCAACTTCATTTATTAAGGAGAAAAAACAATGCTTTTCACACAAGATATCGGTATAGATTTAGGAACTGCCAACACCCTTGTTTTCGTCAAGGGCAAGGGCATTGTTATCCGCGAGCCTTCTGTTGTTGCTGTTGACCAGAAGAGCAATCCCCCCAGAGTTGTTGCCGTCGGCTCCGAAGCAAAGGAAATGATAGGCAGAACTCCCGGCTCAATAACCGCTGTCCGTCCTCTTAAAGACGGCGTTATTGCTGATTTCGAAATTACAGCTGAAATGATTGCCGCATTCATCAAAAGAACAACCAAAAGAACTCCCTTCTCAAGAATAAGAGTTCTTATCTGCATTCCCTCGGGCGTTACCGAGGTTGAAAGAAAGGCTGTTTATGACGCCGCAAAGAGCGCAGGCGCAAAATATGTCAGCCTTATTGAAGAGCCTATGGCTGCTGCAATCGGTGCAGGTCTTCCCGTCAGCGAAGCAACAGGCAGCATGGTTGTTGATATCGGCGGCGGCACCGCAGAGGTTGCCGTTATCTCGCTGGGCGATGTTGTTACCGCAAACTCCGCAAGAGTTGCAGGCGATAATTTTGACGAAGCAATTATTTCTTACATCAAGAAAAAATATAACCTGCTTATCGGCGAAAGAACAGCCGAGGATATCAAAATCAAAATCGGCTCCGCATATCCCTATGAGGGCGAAGGTACTATCAACATCAAGGGCAGAAACCTCATGGACGGTCTTCCCAAGAATGTTGACATCACAAGCGAAGAAATCCGCGAAGCTCTTGCAGACCCCGTTTCGCAGATTGTTGATTCCGTTAAATCAACTCTTGAAAAAACTCCCCCCGAGCTTGCTGCAGACATCATTGACCACGGCATCATGCTCACGGGCGGCGGCGCACTTCTCAGAGGTCTTGACAAACTCATCGCCGCAGAAACCAAAATTCCCGTGCTTATCGCAACCAATCCTCTTGACTGCGTAGCAGACGGAACAGGCATCTGCCTTGAAAACGACAGCCTTAACATTACAGGCAACAAGAAATACATCTAAGGTGATTTCACCTGAAGGAGTTCAACGATGATCCGCTTTTTGAAAAGCACTGCATTTAAAATATTTGCGGTTATTGCCGCTGCGCTTCTTGCAGGCTCGGTTTTTGCCGTTGTGTCAAGAAGCGGTTCGTCGCCGCTGACGAGCGTAACAAGCTTTGTTTTCGGTCCCGTATCAAGGCTTTCTTCATATGTTGCGGCTGAATTCTCAAAAATTCCTATTTCATTCAAATCATCCTCGGCTCTTGCCAAAGAGGTTGATGCGCTCAAAAAACAGGTTGACACTCTCACAGGGCAGCTTGTTGAGCTTGAGCAGCTCCGCAACAAAAACGCTCTTTATCAGGAATTCCTTGAGATAAAAGAAACCCATGCCGACTATGTTTTTGCCGAAGCAGCCATTATCGGCAGAGATGCGGCGGATAATTTCGGCACCTTTACTCTCAACAAGGGTTCGGCAAACGATATAAGCGTTAACGACCCCGTTATTTACGGCAAATATCTTGTCGGCGTTGTTGCTTCGGTGACTCCAACTCAATGCACTGTCAACACCATTCTCAACCCCAAGGTTAATGTCAGCGCATACGAAGTCAGAACGCGCGACATGGGCTTTGTTACCTCAACCGTTGCGCTCGCGCAGGAGGGTAACTGCCATATGCCCGGACTTTCTTCCTCAACCGCTGTTACAGCAGGAGGAATAGTCTGCACCTCGGGCGTCGGCGGAATTTTCCCCCGTGATCTGATTATCGGCAGCATAACGGATGTTGTTGACGGCACTGTTGATATCTCCGCAAGCGCCATTATCAAGCCCGGCATTGATTTTTCGGAAATAACCGATGTTTTTATCATCACATCCTTTGACGGACAAACGCAATGAATGAATAATGAATAGTGAAAAATGAATAATTTCGGAAGGGCTTCGCCCTTACCCAATATAATAAAGCGTCGCAGACCCTTAATTCTTCATTACTCATTTTTAATTATTCATTTTAAAAAGAACTATGACACTTGAATCTCAACGCAAAAAGTTGATATTACGCAGGATATGCCTTGCACTGATTCTGCTGCTGATTTCCGTTATTCAGAATACCGACGGATTTTTTCCGCAGTTTTTCGGCGTCAGGGCTTTATTGCTTATACCTGCCGTTGTGTGCATCGGCATGTTTGAGCGCGATTTTCACGGAATGCTGCTCGGTCTTTTTGCGGGCGCACTCTGGGACATAACCGCCTCGGGAGCAAGCTTCAATGCTCTTTTTCTTATGACTGTCGGCTTCCTGTGCGGAACTCTTATAAACACAATCATGCGCAACAATGTTGTGACTGCGGCAATTCTCACTGCCGCTTCCTCAATCATTTATAATGTGGGATACTGGATGGTTCACTATCTTTTCAGCGGACTCGACAGCTCGGTTTATATGCTCATCCGCTATTATCTGCCGTCGGTTATTTATACCGTCTGTTTTATTCCCGTAATTTTCATAATAATTCGCTCCGTTGAAAAAAGATTTTCGGAGGAATAATAATTAAACATAAAAAGGAGGTTAAGCCATGCATGTTAAGATAACCGCAAAAAGGCGGATTATTTCTGTTGTTTTCATGCTTGCCTTCTTTGTTTTTTTTGCTTTCGACCTTGTTAAAATTCAGATTATTGACGGCGAAAAATATGATGCCGCAAGCTCATCCGTTTCCGCAACAACCGCACCGATTACTGCCGCAAGAGGCGAAATTGTTGACGAACTCGGAAAACCGCTTGTTTATAACGATCAGGGCTATTCCGTTATCTTTGATGCGGCTTATTTTCCCTCATCATCCGAAAGCGAAAGCCGAAACGAAATCATTCACTCTCTCATAAAGCTTTTTGAAAGCAACTCCCTTGTGTGGGTAGACAATCTGCCGCTTGTTTTTGACGCTAACGGCGCGATTGCCTTCAAGGAAGACAGCGAAAGCGAAATCAAAGAGATGAAGGGCAAAAATCTGCTCCGCCTCAACGATTACGCAACTGCGCAAAACTGCTTTGATGCGCTTATCGACCGCTACGGTCTTGAAAATTATTCTCCCGAGGATGCAAGAAAAATCTCCTCGGTACGCTATGAAATGGAAAGAATTTATTTCCGAATCGGAAATCCCTATACATTTGCCCTCGATGTTCCCGAAGAAATAATTGCTTTGGTTAAGGAAAACAGCGATTATTACCGCGGCGTTGATGTGCAGGTTGTTCCTGTGCGCAAATATGCCGACGGAGCTCTTGCGCCCCACATTCTCGGCAGAATCGGCGCGATTGATGCCGATGAATACAGCGAAAAAAAGAGCGAGGGCTACAAAATCACCGACCTTATCGGCAAAAGCGGAATTGAATCCGCAATGGAAAAATATCTCAAGGGAATTGACGGCGAGGCAACTGTCTATACCGACGGTGACGGCAACCGCACAACCGAGGTAACAACCGAACCCGTCCACGGCAATACCGTTGTTCTGACTATCAACGCAGGTCTGCAGGAAGTAACCAATGCTGCCCTTGAAAAAGCTCTTCTTGACTATGCGGGCAAGCAGGGCAACATGGTTGAAAATGCAGGTGCCGCCGTTGTTATCAACTGCAAAACAGGCGCAATTCTTGCCTGCACCTCTTATCCTACCTACGACATTTCAACCTACAGCGAAAACGCTGAAGCGCTCAACACTGCTCCCGGCTCTCCTTTGTGGAACAGAGCCCTGCTCTCAACCTATGCAACAGGCTCAACAATGAAGCCTTCCGTTGCGATTGCAGCACTTGAGGAAGGAATCATTGACACTGAATATACCTTCTATTGCAGCGGCTCATACAACTATCTCGGTCAGCACTTTAAATGCGAGCAGGACCATGACAGCAGATTTGTTGATGTTGTTCACGCTATTGACGAATCCTGCAACACATTCTTTTATGAAGTCGGTCATATGCTCGGCATTGAAAAGATGAATGAATACCGCACTCTTTTCGGTCTCGGTGCAAAAACAGGCTGCGAGCTTGGCGAAGCCGCAGGTGTTCTTGACAGCCCCGAATACCGCGCATCCCTCAATCAGGAATGGCTGCCCGGTTTCACCGTTCAGTCGGCTATCGGTCAGGCAGGCAATCTTTTCACACCAATTCAGCTTGCAAACTACTGCGCTACCATTGCAAACGGCGGCATAAGATATAAAACTCATTTCCTTAAATGTATTAAAAACTACGATTATTCGGGAACCATCCTTGAAACAAAGCCCGAGGTTGTTGCTGACACAGGCGTTTCAGCCGAAACTCTCAACACCGTAAAGCAGGGTATGCTTGAGGTTGGTACTACGGGCTACTGCGCAAGATATTTCGCAGGTCTGCCTGTTGAGGTTGCCGCAAAAACCGGTACTTCTCAGGAAATCCGTAATCTCGGCGGCGTTTCAGTCAAGATTAACAACGGTTTCCTTATCGCATTTGCTCCCTACGAAAATCCCGAAATTGCCGTTGCCGTTGTCGGTGAAGGCATGACTTCGGGTGCATTCGTTGCTCCTGTTGTTGCTTCGATAGTTGACTATTATTTCGGACAGACCGACACAATGGAGCTTTATCAGACTGAAAACACACTTATACCCTAATTAAATGAAAATTGAATAATTAAGGGGCTGCGCCGCTGATTTTATTTGGGTGTGGGCAATGCCCACCCGAAATTATTCATTTTTAATTTTTCATTTTCCGAAAGGAGAAGCATATGGCAGAAATCATTCTCATCGCCTCGGGAAAGGGCGGCTCGGGAAAATCAACCTTCGTTAACGGAATATCCAACGCACTTGCCGACCTTGGCAAAAAAGTGCTTGCGGCTGATTGCGATATCGGCCTGCGTTCGCTTGACCTGATGTTTGGCGTGAGCGAAAAGGTTGTTTTTGACTGGGGCGACCTTCTGCTTGAAAGATGCACCCGTGAACAGGCTGTTATCGGCGGCAAAGTTGATTTTCTTGCTGCTCCGAGAAACTTTGATGACGGATTCACCGCTGACTCTGTTGCAAAACTTTTCAAATCCCTTTCGGATGACTATGACTACATAATCCTTGATGCTCCTGCAGGAATTGACAGGGGACTGCGCCTTGCCGCAGGTGCCGCCGACCGTGCAATTGTTGTTTCAACGGCAGACAGCGTGTGCGTGCGCAGCTGTGCAAGAGCCTTTGACGAGCTTCGCAGACTTGATATTGAAGATACCCGTTTGGTTATAAACATGTTTGAGGTTAAGCCTGCCTGCAAACATAAGCTGCTCAACATTGACCAATGCATTGATGAAACAGGCGTTCAGCTTATCGGCGTTATTCCCAGAGATATCAACATCTCCTTCAGCTCCGTAACGGGCAAGGCTCCCGATGCCGATGCACCCTCATCGCTTGCATTTAACCGCATCGCAATGCGCATTATGGGCAAGCGAGTGCCGCTTATCTGCGAATAGGAGGCTGCCATGGATAACAAAACAATTGCCGCTATCGCAACCGCAAATGCACCCGGCGGAATCGGAATAGTGCGCATTTCGGGCGAAAATGCGCTGAATATCGCAGCCGAAATTTTCAAGCCCGTCAGCGGAAAAAATCTTACCGAAAGCAAGGGCTACCGCGCCCATTTCGGAAATGTTTATTATAATAATGAAAAAATTGACGAGGCGGTTTGCCTCGTTTTTCGTGCGCCTTCAAGCTATACCGGCGAGGATGTTGCCGAGATTTCATGCCACGGCGGTCTTTATATAACAAAACAGGTGCTTCGCTCCGCGCTTGATGCAGGTGCTCAGCCTGCAGAAGCAGGTGAATTCACAAAGCGCGCCTTCCTCAACGGAAAAATTGACCTTGCCGCCGCCGAAAGCGTTATGGCCCTCATCGGTGCGTCAGGCAAGCAGGCTGCCGCCGCTGCGCTCAACACTCTTGATGGCAACCTCAGCCGTGAAATCAGGGGAGTTGCCGATTCAATCATTTCAATCTGTGCGTCTCTTGCCGCATGGGTTGACTATCCCGATGAGGATATTGAGGACACAAGCGCGGGGGATATGCTCCCTGTGTTTGAATCTGCCAAAAATTCTCTTAACGAAATAATTCGCCGCTACGACTGCGGACGAGCCGTGACTGACGGAATTGATGCCGTTATCGTCGGCAGACCGAATGTCGGCAAATCAACTCTGATGAATCTACTCACAGGATTTGAGCGTTCAATCGTTACCGATATTGCAGGTACGACCCGTGATGTTGTTGAAGAAAGAATCGTTCTCGGTGAAATCATCATGCGCGTTGCCGATACGGCAGGTATTCGCGAAACCGAAAATGTTGTTGAAAATATCGGCGTTAATCTCGCAAAACAACGCCTTGAACGCGCGGAGCTTGTGCTTGCCGTTTTTGACGGCAGTGAGCCGCTGACATCCGACGACCTTGACATCATCAGCCAATGTGAATCCAAAAGAGCAATTGCTCTTCTTAATAAATCCGACCTGCCTCTTGCTGCAGACAGAAAAATTATCGAGGATGCTTTTGCATATTCCGTCGAACTTTCTGCATCAACGGGAGAGGGCAGGGGAGAGCTTGAAAAAGCTGTTGCTGAAATTTTTAAAACAAACGAATTCAATCCGAATGCGGCATGCCTTACGAGTGAACGCCAGCGTCAGTGCTGCGTGAATGCACTCGCAAGCATCGAAGAGGCGATTGACGCAATCAACTGCGGAGTTACTCTTGATGCAGTTAATGTCTGCGCCGACTGTGCAATTGATGCGCTCCTTCAGCTTACGGGCGAAAAAGCCACCTCTGCGGTTGTTGATGAGGTTTTCTCAAGATTTTGCGTTGGCAAATAAAACTATGCAGGAGCTATTCACGAATTGCCCGAAAATACATTTTATTTTTCTTATTTGCAATTAAAATAGTCGTTTTTATTTCTTATTTAGCATCAAAACAGTAATTTTCGATTACAGCCGATTGCATGATTCAAAATGAATTAGGCATCGTTTAAAATATTTCCATTGGCTGTAAACGAGAGTTTGTTTTTATATAAAATCGGGTAAGGGCAGAGCCCTTCCTTAATTTTTCATTATTAATTATTCATTGTTACAAGTGGTGTGTTTTATGGAGTACATTTCTGAAAATTTTGATATTGCGGTTATCGGCGCAGGACATGCAGGAATCGAAGCAGGTCTTGCCGCCGCCCGTCTCGGCTGCAAAACCGCCGTTTTCACAATCAATCTTGACTGGGTGGGCAACATGCCCTGCAACCCGTCAATCGGCGGCACATCCAAAGGTCATCTTGTGCGCGAGATTGATGCACTCGGCGGCGAAATGGGAATTGCTGCTGATAAAAATACTCTTCAAAACAGAATGCTCAATCTCGGCAAAGGTCCTGCAGTCCACAGTCTGCGTGCGCAGATTGACCGCAGAGGCTACTGCGACTATATGAAATTCGTGCTCGAAAAGCAGGAAAATCTATTCCTTCGCCAAGCGGAAATCATTGATATCCGCCGTGACGGCGACGAATGGATTCTCAAAACACGCCTCGAAGCGCTCCACAGAGCAAAGGCTGTTATAATCGCGACGGGTACTTTTCTTGCAGGCAAAATCTTTATCGGTGATATTTCATACGAAAGCGGACCCGACGGAATGTTTCCGTCCGTTGAGCTTGCAAAGTCACTCAAGGAGCTCGGAGTTCTCACCAGACGCTTTAAAACAGGTACTCCTCCGAGAATCAATCGCCGCAGCGTTGACCTTGAAAGCCTTGAACCTCAGTACGGCGACGAAAAAATTACTCATTTCTCTTATGTCAGCGACTTTGAAGTGCGCAACACCGAGCCTTGCTACATTACATACACGGGCGAAGAAACAAAGCGCATTATTCTTGATAATCTTCACCGTTCACCCCTCTATTCTGGCAAAATCGACGGCGTTGGTCCGCGATACTGCCCGAGCATTGAAGATAAAATTGTGCGTTTCTCCGAAAAGGAACGCCATCAGATATTTGTTGAGCCATGCGGCGCAAACACTGACGAGATGTATCTTCAGGGTCTTTCGTCATCATTACCCGAGGATGTTCAGCTGAAAATCGTGCGAAGCATTCCCGGACTTGAAAAAGCGGAGTTTTTACGCACTGCATATGCGATTGAATATGACTGTGTTGACCCCCTTTCGCTCCGACAGACCCTTGAATTCAAGGATTTTGATGGTCTTTACGGTGCAGGACAGTTCAATGGTTCAAGCGGATATGAGGAAGCTGCTGCTCAGGGACTTGTTGCAGGCATGAATGCTGCCCTCAAAATTCAAGGCAAAGGGCCTGTTATTCTTGACCGCACAACCTCTTATATCGGAACTCTTATTGACGATTTGGTAACTAAAGGCTGCTCCGATCCCTACAGAATGATGACTTCTCGCTCCGAATACCGCCTTATTCTTCGTCAGGATAATGCCGACCGCAGACTCACCGAAATCGGCTACAAGGCAGGGCTTATCAGCGAGGAAAGATATACTAAATTCCTCAAAAAGCTTGAGCTGATTGCCGCAGAGCGTGAAAGAGTCGAAAATCTTTCAATTCCAAAGACGGATGAAATAGATGAAATGCTTGTTTCACGTGGAACATCAGTACTCGAAAAGGGTCTTAAGATGATTGAGCTTCTGCGCAGACCGCAGGTAAATTATGAGGCTCTTACTCCGTTTGATAAAGCCCGACCCGACCTGCCCGACGAGGTTTTTGAGCAGGTTGAGATTGATATAAAATACGAGGGCTACCTCAAACGCCAACAGATGCAGATTAATGATTTGCGCCGTCTGGAAGTAAAACGCCTTCCGAAAAACCTCGACTATAACGATATCACAGGACTTCGTCTTGAAGCAATTGAAAAGCTCTGCAAAATCCGACCCGAAACCGTCGGGCAGGCTTCAAGAATTTCGGGCGTATCCCCTGCCGATATCTCGGTTCTCCTTATATATCTTGAAAGGAACGGTATAAATGTTTAATACCTCTCTTTTAATATCCGATGCCGAAAAGCTCGGAATTTCACTTAACGATGAGCAGCTTAAACGCTTTGATTTGCTTTCGGAGCTGCTTGTTGAGCAGAATAAAACAATGAATTTAACTGCTATAACCGATCCCGATGGTATTGCCGTCAAGCATTTTGCCGACAGCATTTCAGTTCTCTCAGCGTGCGAGTTTACTCAGGGCACAAGAGTTATGGATATCGGAACGGGCGCAGGCTTTCCCGGCATTCCCCTTTTGATTATGCGACCTGATATTGATTTGACTATGGTTGACAGCACTGCAAAAAAGCTGAAATATGTTCAGTCAACGGTTGATTCACTCGGTCTTATCGCAACAACCCTTCACACAAGAGCTGAAGAAGCGGGTCAAAGCAAGGAATACAGAGAAAAATTTGATATTGTTTGTTCCCGTGCGGTTGCAGCACTCAATGTTCTTTGCGAATACTGCCTGCCCTTTGTTAAGGTTAGCGGAATATTTGTTGCAATGAAGGGTGCAAAGGCTCAGGAAGAGATTGCTGATGCAAAGGCTGCAATCAAGCTTCTGGGCGGAAAAATCATTGACGAGAAGTCATTCTCGCTTTCCGACGGCGGTGAAAGAACTCTTGTTGTTATCAAAAAGATATCGCAAATTCCGCCCAAATATCCCAGACCCTCAGCACAGATTGCTAAAAAACCTCTTTAAATTTAAAATGAATTGCAGATTTACGCCGCTTTTTGGCGAACGGATTTGCTGGACAATCCCCTCTTTCAGTGGTATGATTTAGTCATCAACCGAACGGGGGGATCTGATTTTTGAAGAACGGAAAATATAAAATCGGCGGTCAGATTATTTTAATTCCGCAAGAAGAGATTTATCCTAATCCCAATCAGCCGAGAAAAAGGTTTGATTTTGATGAGCTTGAAGGACTTGCCCAGAGCATAAGGCAAAACGGAATTATTCAACCGATTGCCGTTCGTATAAACAGTAAGGGTGAATATGAGCTGATTTCAGGCGAACGCCGCCTTCGTGCATCAAGGCTTGTCGGCATAACGCAGATTCCGTGCATCATAATGGAAGCGACCGATGAGAAATCAGCTCTCTTTGCGCTTCTTGAAAATATGCAGCGCAGCGACCTCGGTTTTTTTGAAGAAGCTCAGGCAATCGAAAAGCTGATAATTGATTTCGGAATGAGCCGGGATGATGTCTGCAAAAAACTCGGCAAGGCTCCCCCTACCGTTTCTAACAAGCTTCGTTTGCTTCGTCTGCCCGAAGAAATCAGGTTGAAAATAGTTCAGGAAAATCTCACCGAGCGTCACGCAAGAGCGTTATTAAAGCTTACATCAATCAGCCAGATGGAGCGCGCAATGTCAATAATCGCAGAAAAGCGACTTAATGTTGCCGAATCCGAAAGACTGGTTTCTCAGATAATGACAAATGACAGCCGCCGCAGACAGCCGCCCGTCAAGCTCTTCAAGGATGTACGCATCTTTGTTAATACTCTCAATCATGCGGTTGACACCATGAGAAGAGCAGGAATTGAAGCTGACTCCGCAAAAAGCGAAACCGATGAATATATTGAATATATAGTACGCATTCCAAAAACAGGCAACTGCGTTATTAAGGCTAGAAAAACTTCGGCATAACTTATTATTCTGATATCCTCTAACTTACCATATCTTTCTCTTTCACACCCACATCCAAGCGGAGAGAGCAGGCTTTTATGCCTGCTCTTTCTGCGTTATATGAGTCTGAACTTTCCGACTCGAAACATCGTCCCGCTTCATCTGTCACAGGCGGCGCTTTGGTAATGTTTCATGTGAAACAATAATATTTTATTTTTATCTTTTCTTTTTATATTGTGTGTGCTATAATAGATTTACTGTGTTATATATTAATTACATTATATATAGGAGAGATTATTTTGGGAAAGACAATTGCAGTTGTTAACCAAAAAGGCGGAGTCGGCAAAACAACCTCTGCCGTTAACCTCACTGCTGCGCTCGGCAGCAAAGGATATAAAGTTTTGCTTGTTGATATCGACCCTCAGGGCAATTCAACCAGCGGTCTCGGAATAAATAAAAGAGGTCTTGAAAATTCATCCTACAGCGTGCTTATCGGCGGCTGTCCTGCAGAAAATGCGATAGTTGAAACGCCATATTCAAATGTTTTTGTTATGCCATCTAGCATGGACCTTGCAGGCGCAGAGCTTGAGCTTGTTGATCTTCAGAAAAGAGAATCAAAGCTCAAAAACGCTCTTGCTCTTGTTAAGGATGAATTTGATTTTATTTTTCTTGACTGTCCCCCTTCACTCGGACTTATCACCCTCAACGGTCTTTGCGCAGCGGATACTCTGATTGTTCCCATTCAGTGCGAATTTTTTGCTCTTGAAGGACTTTCGCAGCTTATCTCAACCGTAAGAACCGTTAAAAGACTTTATAACCCCTACATAGAAATTGAAGGCGTACTTCTGACTATGTATAACGGTCAGCTCAACCTTACTCAGCAGGTTGTTGAAGAGGTTAAAAGATGCTTCCCTAAAAAGGTTTATTCAACAGTTATCCCCAGAAATGTCCGTCTTTCGGAGGCTCCGAGCTACGGTCAGCCGGTTATGTATTACGATAAATCATCAAAGGGCGCTCATGCATACAGCGACCTTGCAGATGAATTTTTAAGACTCAACGGAAAGGAGAAATAATATGGCACCTAAGAAAAGCGGTCTTGGCAGAGGACTCGGTTCACTGCTTGCAGATAATTCTTTAGAAGAAACAAGCGCTGCACAACCTGTCAAGCTTAACCTTATGGATATTGAACCAAATAAAGACCAGGCAAGAAAGATTTTTGACGAAGCTGCTCTTTCCGAGCTTGCGGATTCAATCGCACAGCACGGCGTTTTGCAGCCGCTGCTTGTTCGCCCGATGATTGGCGGAGGATATCAGCTTGTTGCAGGCGAAAGACGCTGGAGAGCAAGCCGCATTGCAGGTCTTACTCAGGTTCCCGTTGTTATCAAAGAACTTGACGACACCGAAGCCGCAGTTATTTCTCTTATAGAAAATTTACAGCGTGAAGACTTAAATCCCGTTGAAGAAGCACTCGGCTTTGCAAGCCTTATCAAAGACTTTGATTTAACTCAGGAAGAAGCCGCCGCAAAGGTCGGCAAATCACGCCCTGCCGTTGCAAATGCGCTCCGTCTTTTGAAGCTTCCCGAAAAGGTGCTTGACATGGTGCGTGAAAACAAGCTTTCCGCAGGTCACGCAAGAACTCTTGCGTCGCTTGACGATGAAAAGCTCATCATTTCAACCGCAGAGCTGATAATCGAAAAAAACCTTTCGGTAAGAGAAACCGAAAAGCTTGTTAAATCTCTAACAGCCGAAAAGAAAGAAAAGAAAAAAGCTCCCTCCCGTCACACATTCTTTGACGAGGTTGAGCTTTCGCTGAATAATTCTCTGGGCAGAAAAGCAAAAGTAATCACCAAAAACGGAAAAGAAAGCGGTACTCTTGAAATCGCTTTTTATGATAAAGACGATCTCGCAAGAATTGCAAAAATTCTAGCAGCACTGGAATGAGGTAAAAAACTATGAAAGATTATAAGCATGCACTTCTTGTTATGGAAAAGCAGGATTATCCTGCAGAAGCAAGAGAAGTTATCATCAGAACAAACAAAAAAATCATTGCAAACGAAAAAGCAAACAAAATTTATGAATCCATGTATCGTGCATACTGGGTTAAGAAAAAGAATTTCCACACCTTTAATGATAAGTCAAAAGCACTTGCAGAGTTAATCGGTGAGAATGTTTACACAGTATATCTTGTTCTTCTCATCAACTGCACAAAGCCGCTGAGAACCGCTTATAAAAAGGCAGGTATCAGCGACGAAATCTATTGGAATTCAATTATCGACCTCAAGGTTAAAATGCTTGAATGCAAAGAAAACTTTGATGTTTACGGAACCTTCGTTGAAGGCTGGTTCATGTCATTCTATACACTTGAGCGTTTCGGACTCGGCAGACTTCAGTTTGACCTTTCCGATTTCGGCGAGGAATTCTATGATGACAACGGTGTTTTCATCAAGGACAGCGAATTCTGTCTCGGACTTCACATCCCCTCTCATCTCGGACCCCTCACCTACGAGGCAAGAATGGATTCCTACAAAAAAGCTTTTGATATGTTCAAGGACAGATTCGGCGGCAAATATATTGTAATCTGCTGCAGTTCATGGCTTCTCTATCCCGATAATCTCAACATACTTCCCGAAAACTCAAATGCAAGCGATTTTATTCTTGATTTTGAGCCGCTTGATATCAAGCGCACCTACGATTTCGGCGACTGCTGGAGAATTTACGGTCAGGGCAAGAGCTGCCTTAAACCTGCAGAGCTTCAGAGAGACACAACCATGCAAAGAGCTTTTGCCGAATGGTTCGATCAGGGCAAAAAAGCAGGCTCTGCTTATTCAATGGTTATCTTCGACGGCGAAAAAATCGTTACAAGAAAAACCAGAGAAGAATACAGAGCAAAATACGGTTATTAATTTCTATTAATAATTTCGAATTTTACTCATATTATACTAATGGCATTGCATTTTATTGTTGACAAAACCTTAATTAAATGCTAAATTGCCCTTAGTGATCGTGTTGTGTTGCTTGCGAGGCGCACAACCTAAGAGGGCTCCTGCGGGAGTCCTCTTTCACTTTGTGGAGGTAGGAATGTGGAACAATATAAAGAATTTAAAACATATAAACAGCAAATTGAATTACTGATATCTAAAATATTTAATTATTGATGATAAAAATAAAGCAGAAGAATTATTAAAAAAACACAGTTATTTTGATTTAATAAACGGTTATAAACTTCCTTTTAAAAACTTCACAATTACAAAAACAACAGCTTTATAAAAGTATGGGATTTTCGGATAATTAGAAAAACATAGAAAAGATATCTCTTGATAACCTTGTTATTAAAACGGTAAAAGAATTATAAAAAATTATCCACCCTATTCACACAGGGTGGATTTTTCATACATTTGTAAGACTGTCAACATATCCTGTTCTTTTCAAAAGAGTTGAGGAGGAAATCTGGGATATATATACCTTCTCATTGCCGTTTTTATCGCGGCATACTATAAATGATTTCGGGATATCGTAGCAAACATTTTCAACAATTCCGGCCTTTTCTGCTTTCGCAAGATAATCTCTTGTGCGCTTTGAAACCGTTGTTGTGTCAAGGTCAAAAATTCCTATTATATCGTCAAAGGTGATAACCTTATCCATTCCGAGATGAAGATACATATTTTACTCCATTTCTTTAATTTTGCCGCCGCAAACTTCAAATGCTTTGCCTTTTTTTGAGCGAAGAAGCGTTGACGGGTCGCAGCATGTGATAAAAACCTGCCAGTTATCAAGATAATTAAGAATGAAAGTCTGTCTGCCCTCGTCAAGCTCACTCATAACATCATCAAGAAGCACAACGGGGCTTTCGCTTGTCACTGTTTCAATTATTGATGCTTCGCCAAGCTTCAGCGCAAGTGCGCACGACCTCTGCTGCCCTTGAGAGCCGAAAACTCTTGCATCTCTGCCGTTTAAATTTAAAACAAGGTCATGTGTATGAGGACCTGCATTTGTATAGAGCCTTTTTAAATCTGCATCACGCGTTTTTTCTATATCAGCAATAAGCTTTTCTTTTATCTTTTCTTCACTGATATTTTCCGGGGAAAAATCATAATAAAAGGAAAATTCTTCTCTGCCCGAGCTGATACCTTTATAAATTTCACTTGAAAGCGCAGAAAGCTGCTCAATATAATCAAGGCGGTATTTTATGATTTTCGCGCCGAGATTTGCAAGCTCTGCATCCCACGGAGCTATATAATCATTTTCAAAGCTACGCTCACCCATTTTTTTAAGAAGCGCATTTCTCTGGTCAAGCACACGAAGATATCTTGACATTATAACGGCGTAATTGGGTTTTATGAGGCTCAGAGCAATGTCAATAAGCTTTCTTCTCTCGCCCGGTCCGTCCTGAACAATTCCGAGCGTTGCAGGCGAAAAAACAACTGCATAATATTTGCCCATCATAACTCTCGGCGATTCCTCTTTGATTCCGTTGAGAGTTATTTCTTTTCTTTTGTTGATTTTCATAACCGCATTTTGTTCACGCATATGTGAATAAAATCTGTTATTAATTTCAGCTTCGTCCTTGCCCTGCTCGATAAGCTGGGCATTTTTTCTTGCTCTGAAGCTGTAGAAACCAGTTAATAGCCAGATGCTTTCAATAATATTTGTTTTGCCCTGACCGTTTTCGCCGTAAATAATATTCATTTCGGGATGCGGCTCAAATTCGATTGATTCAAGATTCCTGAAATTTTTTGCGGAATGGTATTTAATTATCAAGTTTTACCATTCCTTTCAAAAATCATTCTACAATATAAATAACATTCTCAAACTCGGCCTTGTCGCCTTTTCTGAGCTTTTTTCCTCTCTGGGTGCAGATTTCTCCGTTAACTCTTGCTTCGCCTTCCTGAATAACGATTTTTGCGTGTCCGCCTGTCTGAACGGCATCGCACATTTTCAGAAACGAATCAAGTCGGATGAAATCTGTATCAATTTTTTTTGAAACCTGCCTTTTTTCGGCAACCTTAACTTTAATCTTCATTTTTCAGCCTCACGGGAAGAATAAGGAATATAAATTCATCGCCCTCGTTGGGTACGATAAGAATGGGAGCAACCGCGCCGTTGAGCATGATTCTTACTTCATCGGTATCGCAAACCTTAAGAGCATCAAGCATATACTTATTATTAAAGCCTATTGTGCAGTTTTCGCCCTCAATTCTTGCGGAAAGTCTGTCATTGGCAGTGCCGAGAGAGGTTATACTCGAAATCTTAATAAGATTATCGCCGAAAATGCACTTAACGGGGCTCTTGATTTTATCGGTAATTATAAGAGAGGTTCTGTCAATGCTTTCAATAAGGCTTCTTGTGTTAACATTGATAACGGTTTTTGTTGCCGAAGGAATCGCAGCCTTATAGTTGAGGAATTCACCGTCAAGAAGTCGCGAAATGATGTTATAGCCGTTAACTTCAAAAATAATGTGGCGCTTGCCGACTCCGAGATTAACATCTGCATCATCGTCGTTCATCAGTTTAACAACCTCTGAAAGAGTTTTTGCGGGAACAACGAATGAAAGATTTTCGCCTTCATAATTGATATTCTCGTTTCTGATTGCAAGGCGCACACCGTCAACAGCAATAAGTCTGATATGATTCTGCTCAATTTCAAACTTGATGCCTGTGTGAACAATCTTGCTGTCTTTAACAGCAGCCGAGAAAATTGTTTTTCTTATCATATCCTTAAGAATATCCTGCTTAACTGAAATGGGATATCCGCCCGAAACCGAGGGAAGGTCGGGATATTCCTCAGCAGAAATTCCGATAAGAGTTGATTCGAACTCACCGCATGAAATTGTTGCAATATGTCTTGCATCGCTGTCGATATTAACATTATCGGCAGGCAGCTTTCTTAATGTTTCGCTGAACATATGGGCATTGAGAACAAGCTCGCCCTCTTCTTCAACTCTTGCAGGGATTGAAGTTGTGATACCCATTTCAAGGTCATAGCCTGTGAGGGTAAGAACTCCTTCCTTTGCTGACATAAGAATGCCTTCAATTGCAGGAATGGCTGTTTTGGTTGAAGCAGCCCTCTGAACATTCTGGCAAGCCTCAGAAAGCTCAAGTGTGTTGCAGATAATTTTCATTTGGTGTTCCTCCTTAAGGAAAATAAGTTATTCACTCACCTGACGGAATCTTATCGGCAGAAAATCAAAAATAAAGCATTCTGCCGTATAAATAAATATATTAAATATATATATTTATAGTAGTAATAGTAGGGTGCGTGAAAATATGGTATAACTTCCGAAACCGTTGAAAAATAAAAGGAATCGGCAAAAATTCATAAACTATTTTTAGTGGAAAACTTTGAGATTTTCACTTCCCTGTTTTTGACAATGTTAAGAAGTGGAAAACTCAAAAGTGGAAAAGTATAAATATGTGGAAAACTATTTGAATGAATAATTAAAATTTTCGGAAGGGCTTCGCCCTTACCCATTATATTAAGCGTAGCAGACCCTTAATTTTTTATTATTCATTTTTAATTTTTAATTTATCAAAGCTCTTTTCGACCTTCAATTGCGCGGATAAGAGTAAATTCATCTGCGTATTCAAGGTCTGCGCCGACGGGCACGCCGTATGCAAGGCGGCTGACATTAACGCCGATAGGCTTTATAAGCCTTGAAATATACATCGATGTTGCCTCGCCCTCAACAGTCGGGTTTGTTGCCATGATAACTTCTTTAACCTCATCGTCACCCAGACGGTAAATCAGCTCTTTTATGCAGATATCTTCGGGGTTGATATCATTCATCGGAGAAATTACTCCGTGAAGAACATGGTAAAGTCCGTTGTATTCGTGGGTGCGTTCGATTGCAATAACATCACGGGGGTCTTCAACAACGCAGATTGTTGATTTATCCCTTGACTGTGATGAGCAGATGCCGCAAACCTCGCCGTCGGTAAGATTGCAGCAGATTTTGCATCGGCTGATTGATTTTCGGGCGTTGAGAATAGTGTCGGTAAATTTCTGCGCTTCGGCATCACTCATGTTGAGAACATGGAATGCAAGCCTTTGTGCGCTCTTTTTTCCGACGGACGGAAGCCTTGCAAACTGCTCAATGAGCTGCTCAAGCGAAGGAGTAAATCCGCTCATTAAAACAGACCGGGGATTGAAAGTCCGCCCTTAGCCTTTTCCATTCCCTGCTCCATTGCTTCGTTTGCCTTGCGTATGCTTTCGTTGAAAGCGGAAATGATGAGATCCTGAAGCATTTCAACATCCTCGGGGTCAACAACCTCGGGCTTGAGGTTAACTGCGGTTACCTCGTGAGCGCCGTTAACAACAACCTCAACTGCGCCGCCGCCGACTGTTGAAGAAAACTCGGTTGCTTCAACTTCCTGCTGGATTCTTGTCATGTTTTCCTGCATTTCCTGAATTTTTTTCATCATATTGCCGCCCTGAGGAGCGCCGGGAATTCTTGCTTTCATTTTATTATCCTCCAAAAGATTTAATTAGTTATTTGAATTAAAATTATTTATTTTCGCCTTCAGATTTTCCAAAGGGCTTTTTTCGGTTTTAGGTTTTTCGTTATTTGAAACGGCAATTTTCATTTTTCTGCCCATAACCTCATAAACGGATCTTGCAAGCTCCTTTGAATGGGTATCGGTGCAAATGAAATCAAAAAGAGTCGGGTTATCGGAATGAATGATCACCCTGCCGTTTTTGATTGATGCCTTTGAATTTGCAAGAATTCCGAAAAGAGGAATATCATATTTCATCAGCTTTTCAAGAACATCTGCCCAGTTATCAAAGCTGCCGTCGGGAATGTCGCTCTCAACAGGAGGAGCAGACGGAACGGGCGGCTTTTCTTCTTCCTGCGCAGGCTCACTCTTTATGGGCTCTGCAGGCTTCGGCTGTGGAGCTGCAACAGGTGCGTTCTGAACGGGTGCTTTATATACGGGTGCCGAATTAACGGCAGTGCCTGAAGAAATATTTGCAAGCTTTTCTTCAATTGCGCTGATTCTCTCTTCAAGGTCAGCCGAGATTCCCTCTCCTGATGAAGCAGAGGGTGCGCACATCTTTATAACTGCTGCTTCAAGCTGAATTTTTTTGCTTGCAGCATTTTTTATATTTTTTGAGGTCTGTTCAAGAATCTCAATGCATGAAAGAATCTTTGAAAGCTTAAGCTGAGAAGCTCTTTCTTTTATTTTTTCAAGCTCATCTTTTGAGCAGACAATCAGCCCTTCGCAGTCGCCAACTGTTTTTGCAACCATAAGATTGCGGAAATGAAGTGTAAGCTCGGTGCAAAGACTGTCAATATCGCAGCTTTCGCTGTGGAGCTTTGAAACAAGCTTTAAAGAGCTTGTAAAATCGCCCTTTGCAATGAATTCGGAGAATGAGAAAAGATGAACGGTGCCTGCAATGCCTGCGGCGTCGCTGACTGTGTTTTCGTCAATGTCCGTGCCCATTGCAAAGCATCTGTCAAGCAGTGAAAGAGCATCTCTCATACCGCCGTCAGCAATTCTTGCAATGAGGCTTGCCGCGTTGGGGGTAAGATTAACATTTTCGTTTTCGGCAACATACATAAGCCTTGCCGTTATATCCTCGGGAGCGATTCTCTTGAAATCAAATCTTTGGCATCTTGAAAGAATAGTTGACGGCAATTTATGAATTTCTGTTGTTGCAAGTATAAAAATAACATGTGAGGGCGGCTCTTCAAGAGTTTTGAGAAGAGCGTTGAATGCTCCGATTGAGAGCATATGAACCTCGTCAATGATATAAACTCTGTATTTTGCGTTTGCAGGAGTAAAATTTGCTTCTTCGCGCAAATCTCTGATATTGTCAACGCCGTTGTTGCTGGCTGCGTCGATTTCGATAACATCAAGAATCGAGCCGTTATCTATTCCTTTGCAGATTTCGCATTCATTGCAGGGATTGCCGTTAACGGGATTAAGGCAGTTAACCGCCTTTGAAAGAATTTTTGCGCAGGTTGTTTTGCCTGTACCTCTTGAACCCGTGAAAAGATAAGCATGAGAAATTCTGCCGTTTTCAAGCTGACTGCGGAGAGTTTTGGTAACATGGGGCTGACCGTAAACATTGCTGAAAACATTCGGTCTCCATTTTCTGTAAAGCGCCTGATACATTCTTTTCACTCCGGTTCATTTCGATAATTAAAAAAATAAAGTTTTATCTTGGTCATATGGCGGTAGGCGGACTGTGGCGCACAAGACTGCCCGCTTAATGCTGCTCGGTTCACCCGCCTGACATGGTTCACGGTGCCCTGTCGCACAGGACCCACACGCCACATGACCAAAATAAAACTTCGTTCGTTATATTATATAATATATTTATAATAATATCAAGTGGAATTTTTATATTTAAAGGGGATTTTTTGAAAATTTTTGATTTTTGAAAAATTGCAGGTTGAATAAAGCATTCTTTTTAACATTTTAAAAGAAATTGAATAAATTGTTAGAGAATAAAATAAGCGTCGCAGACCTTTATTTTTTCATTTTTAATTCTTTATTATTCGTTTTCAGGAGGCAATATTATGAAGCAATCATATTTTCTCGGCTCAAGCGGCAGAAACGGGTTTTTCTCATGCTTTTCACAGCTTACTCCGAAAATTGAAGGACAGTATACCTATATAATAAAAGGCGGACCCGGTACGGGAAAATCCTCGCTGATGAGAAAAATTGCAGATGAAATGGAAAGCCGCGACATTGAATGCGAAAGAATTTTCTGTTCGTCAGACCCCGATTCGCTTGACGGAATTATTTTTCCTTCGCTGAGAATCAGCATAGCCGACGGCACATCTCCGCATACTCTTGACCCTGCGTATCCGGGCGCAACGGGCGAAATTATCAATCTCGGCGACTGTTGGGATAAGCAAAAGCTTCTTGAAAACAGAGAAAAAATTATTGCACTGACTGATAAAAATAAGGAGTGCCATCAGCGTTGCCGCCGTTTTATTGATTCCGCATTCTCAATCTACGGCGACGGAGAAAAAATCTGCCGCGAATGCGTTGATAAAGAAAGGCTGATGCGTTATGCATCAAGGGTTGCAAGCCGTCATTTTAAAAAGCCGAGCAGCAGAATCGGACTTGAAAAAACCCGTCTTCTTGATGCAATAACTCCGAAGGGATATTATTTTCTTTCTGATACGGTCAATGAAATGTGTGACACGACGGTTATTTTTGAGGATGATTTCGGAGTTGCGGCGTCAATGCTTATCGGCGAGCTTCGCTCATATGCGCTCGCAAGCGGATTTTCGGTTATTTCAAGCCCGTTTGTCGGCAACGAAAAGGCAATTCGCCACATAATAATAAAAGAGCTTGCGCTCGGATTTTTCACCTGCGACAAGCTCTGTGAACCTGATATTATTTCCACCAAAACCGTAAATCTGCGCCGTTTTTATTCCTCGGGAGAATTGGCTCTGCACAGGGCAAGACTGCAATTTTCAAAAAAAGCATCGAAAGAGCTTATAAACGAGGCGGTTTGCGCCCTTCGCATGGCAAAGGATGAGCATGATGAGCTTGAAGCCTGCTATATTGAAGCAATGGATTTCAAAATGCATGAAAAAATTGCCGAAAAACTGATCGAGCGCATCTGGAACAGCGAATGGTGGCCCGATGAATAATTATTTATTGCCCATTTCAAAAACAAGATAAAACTATAACCCGAGAATATAATCGCAGGTTGTTTCGTAAAATGCAGCAAGCTTTATTAAAACATCACACGGAATATTCCGGCTGCCTGTTTCGTATTTTGAATATGTACTCCTGCTGACGGCACAACCGATTTTGCATAACTCTTTACAAAGTTTTTCCTGAGTAATATTTTTTTGATTTCGTAATTCTTTTAATTTATCAGATTCCATAATTCCACCTAAGTTATTATGGGGATTATATCCCCTTAATATTTAAGATTATAACCCCCATAATAATAAATGTCAATATCAAGGGGGAAATTATGATAATTTTTGATAAGCTTTGGATTATGATGGAAGAAAAGGGAGTTTCAACCTATACTCTCAGAGAAAAATGCGGTATCGACAGTAAGACTGTACGCAGGCTGCGTGCAAATGAAAATATTGAAACCAAAACGCTCAACAAGCTTTGCTCCGTGCTCGGATGCAGGCTTGAGGATATAGCGGAATATATTGAAGATTAAAAAGGGGCAATTCGTGGTTTAACGAATTGCCCTTGACTGTTTTTTATGTATCCGCCGTGTTGCTCATTTCAAAAACAAGCTCGCCGCCGCCCATAATCTGTGAATGGGTGATATAGCAGCCGTCAAGCTTTTCGCCGTTGAGGGTTACGCTGCTGACATAAATATTCTCATCGCTCTGGTTGTTTGCGGTGATTTTTAGAATTTTTCCGTTTGAAAGTGCAATTTCCGCGCTGTCAACGC
Source organism: Acutalibacteraceae bacterium (assembly GCA_045539875.1). GTDB lineage: Bacteria > Bacillota > Clostridia > Oscillospirales > Acutalibacteraceae > CAG-177. Next base: position 210,888 of record JAZQGF010000035.1, on the reverse strand, counting down.
AGGGTGAACCAATCCAGTATTTATCCGTGCCTGCAAGAGGATAGAAGCCCATTGAAGAGAAAACATACCATGCGCTGACGGTGCCGCTGTCATCATTGCCGTCAAGACCGTCAATATCGGTGCTGAATCGGTTATCAAGAGTCCAGCGCACCCATTTTTGAGTCAGGTCTGGTCTGCCTGCGTTGCAGAAAAGGTAGGGAGTGTGGATATCATGCTGATTGCCTATCCAGTAGCCGTCGCCCGGGTCGAGCGCGGCTCTCGTGAGTGATGCATCCTCCATGAAATCCTCAAGCTCGCTGACGAAATATTCTTCCGAGCCGAAAAGCTCAATCATTCCGTCAATATCGTGGAGCGCATTCCAGCGCCACTGTCTTGCGCTGCCCTCACAGTAGCAATCCGCAAACTTCTTTATCATAACCGCATCATAGAAGGTGGTTATATACGGGTTGAAATTCCAAACAAAGCTGCCGTCGGAGTTTCTTGCCTGAAAATACTTGGTTTCGGGGTTGAAAACATTCTTATAATACATGGATTTTGCGGCATATTTTTCGGCATCCTCATTCTTGCCGAGTGCCTTTGCAAGAGATGCTATTGCGGCATCCGCCCAGGCATATTCGATTGTGCGGCTGACAGATTTGTCAACACCCTCTGTATCCTGAGGAATATAGCCGTACTTGTTATATTCATCGGCAAATCTTCTGCCGTCCTTGTCAACCTCATTTTCGGATGAATATTTCATGTATTCAAGCGCCGCCTCAGCATCAAAATCTGTGAATCCCTTAAGATAGCTTTCAGCAATCATAATGTTGGCGGCATCGCCTATCATTGAGCCCGTGTAGCCTGCACCCATGGGCCATCTGGGAATAACTCCGACGCCTGCCTTCGCCATTTCAACAAGGCTTTTGAGACAGTCGGTCTGAATATCATGGGCAATAATAGTATAAAGCGGATGGGTTGTTCTTACGGAATCCCAGAGCGACATATCCGTTCTGTAGGTATAACCGTCGGCAATATGTGTTTTTTTATCAAAGCCGAGATATTCGCCGTTGGCGTCGGTGAAATCCGTCGGCATTATCATGCTGTGATAAAGTGCGGTGTAAAACTTGGTTTTTGTTTCGTTATCTCCGTCAATTTTAATCGAAGAAAGTCGCTCTTCCCATGCTGCAACAGCATTTTCTCTGGCTTCGTCAAAACCGAGACCTTCGGTTTCTGCTTTAAGATTGAGAAGTGCGTTTTCAATGCTGACAAAGCTTACTCCGACCTTCATTTCAACGCTCTTGCCGTCAAGATTGCCGAAGTTGAGGTCAATTCCGCAGTCGGTATCGCCCAATTTTATTTCGTATGAAGCAACGGGAGTGTCGGTAACGGCGGCAAAATAAACGGGAAGCCCGTCAAATCTGCCTGAAAACTGACCGCTGAGAATGCAGCCGCCCGAGATAATTCCGCTTTCCTCGTCATAATTTACATGACCGCCGTATGAGGTGCTTTTTGCCGCACCGCTTGTGACATCAATATAGAGTCTTGCGTTGTCGGAATCATAAAAGCTGTAGCGGTGAATGCCCGCATGAGTGCCTGCCGTCATTTCGGCAAGACAGCTTACGGTTGGCAGATAAACGGCGTAATATCCGGGAGATGCGGTTTCTTTTGCGTGGGAATAGGGCATAACCGCAGGCTCGTTATCGCCGATAACGGGAATAACTCTGAAATTTGAGTAATCCTCCGCACCCGTGCCCGAAAGGCGTGAATGGCTGAAGCCTTTGATGTGGCCGTGTTCGTAGTAGTAGCCCGAGGTATTGGTTTTGACTATGTATGCGCCGCCGATGAAGCTTGTGTCGGGACCGAGCCTGATCGAGCCGAAGGGTACTGTTGCCGCAGGGCTGAGCATTCCGCAGGTCCAGGGAGTGCCGCCCGTGCCGATGAACGGATCAACATACTGCCCGAGTTCACCTGCCGAAACCTCAGGCATATCAATGCTTTTAAGCTGTGTTCCGTTTATGACCGTTGCCGTGAAAAAGGTTTCAAACGAAAGAAAAACGGCAACGAAGGCTCTGATTATTTTCCACATAAAAAAACCGCCTCCATATACTTATGTTTTTAATATAGAATATAATAAAGAAAATGTCAATTGTCACATTAATTATTTCTTAATAAAATCTTAGAGGTTTTCAATGTTTAAAATTAGAAATTTACGGACTATAATATAACTGTAACAAAAAATAAAACAGGGGGACTGAAAAATGATTATTTTTAAAGCATTAACGGTTGTTATTCTTGCGCTCACTCTTGCAGCATGTGCAATTTCAACTCAGGCAGATGCCGCAGAAGCGGAAGAGGAAGCAGCATAAAGCGATTTACGGCGGGGGCAATGCTCCTGCCGTTTTTCTTTTTTTGACACACGGATTACACATATGTATAATAAAATACAGACGAAGGGAGGCGGATGAGATGTATAAAATCCTGTTTGCTGATGATGAAATAAAAATAAGAGAAACGGTTAAGGACTATATGAGCGCAAAAGGGTTGAGCGTATCCCTTGCCGAAAACGGAAAAGCCGCCGTTGAAAATGCAGAAAACGAAAATTTTGACCTTATAATCCTCGATGTTATGATGCCTGTTAAAAACGGAATTGATGCATGCAGAGAAATCCGCAGCTTTTGCAACACTCCGATTATTTTTCTTTCCGCACTCGGAGAAGAGCACGACCTGCTCAGCGGCTACGGCAGCGGAGCAGATGACTATATCGTAAAGCCGTTTCCCCTCTCCGTGCTTCATCAGAAATGTCTTGCAACAATAACAAGAAGCAAGGGTCTTGACCGTGAAAACAGGCTGACCGTTTCGGGAATTACTCTTGATAAAAACACAATGAAAGTTTACGCAGGCGGAAAAAAAATCACCCTTGCAAGCAAGGATTTTCAGCTGCTTGAATACCTGATGATTAACAAAAACACCGTCCTGAGCCGAAGCCTTATTCTCAGCAGGATATGGGGCTATGATTTTGAGGGCGATGACAGGGTTGTTGATACCCACATCAAAATCATCCGCAAAGCACTCGGCGAAAATGCATCGTGCATTAAAACCGTTATCGGCTCGGGTTACTGCTTTGAAGAGAGGTGAATACCGTGAAAAAGAAAAAGCTTTTGTTGCTTATCGCGCTCGGTCTTGCGCTTGCATATCTTGCAGGTGCGCTGATTATTTACGACGCAACAAATACCATCCACGGAGTCCGTTTCAGTGAAACCACAACGCTGATGCGTCATAACAGCCCGATGAAATTTACTGATTATAACCAAATGGATATCGTTGAATATTCGCAAAGCTTTGCGTATAGGGTCAGCGGAAATTATATGCAGTTTCCCTATGCGGCGGCAATTTTTGATAAGGAAGGTGAGATTGTTATCCGCACGGGCAGTCTTATTATGAGCCAAAATTATAACACGGGTGAATCGGTATTCTGCTATCTTGAGCCGTATATGACAAGCGAAATCAAAAAGACGATAACTGAAAAGAAAAAAGAAATCAGCTGTCTGTTTGCTCATAAGTTTGAATATAATATCAAAAACGGAGAGGTTGTTCCCATAAAGCTTGTTTTGTGTGACTATAATGCCAAAAACAAATTCTCTCCCGAAAATCTGATAACCCTCAATTTTTCAAACGAAAAAGCGCAGTTCAGCATAGTTGATAACGATGAAAATAACGAGTATATAAACATTTGGACCGTTTTCGTTGATACCGATGAAAAGCACTATAACCATAAGCTGTATACAGAGCTTTATGAAACATTTGAAAATGAATATGTTAAAAATTATGCTAAAAATGTGTGCACCGATAATGGCGGCGGCGGTTCGTATTCCTCAAGCTATTTTGAATACTATGATTTGATTGAAATTGGCGGTGAAAATTACTGCATTCTTCAGGTTTCAAAGCGGAATGAGCTTCTCGGTACTCTTCTTTCGGACCAATTTCAGGATTTTCTTTTTATGGAGCTGCTTATTTTCCTGATTCTCGGAGCAGTAATTATGATTGCCGCAAACATAATATACAATAAAAACAGACGCCTTGACAACGCAAGAATCGCATTCACGGGTGCGGCGGCGCACGAGCTTAAAACTCCCCTTGCGGTTATCTCCAACCAGTGTGAATGCGTTCTGGAGGACATCGCTCCCGAGAAAAACAAGGAATATGTTGCATCAATTTATGATGAAGCAAAGAGAATGAACAGGCTTGTTGTGTCGCTTTTGCAGTATAACCGTGTTTCTGTGCTTGATAAAATCAGCAAAGAAAAAACCGACCTTGCTTCTCTGGCAAAGTCGGAAACCGAAAAATATGAATCGCTTTTTGAAAAAAAGAATATTAAGGTTGAAATTGATACCGAAGAAAGCGAAATAAACTGCAACTCCGAGCTTCTCGCCCTTGTTATTGATAATTTCCTCTCAAATGCCGCAAATCATACGCTCCGGAACAGCAGGGTTAAGATAACCGTTAAAAAAGGAGTTCTGACGGTATATAATTCGGGCAGTTATGTTACTTTTGAAGATGCTCAGCATATCTGGAATGAATTTTACCGCGAGGATAAGGCAAGAACAAGCGGCGGAAATTCAACGGGAATGGGGCTTGCAATGTGCAAAAAAATTCTGGAGCTTCACGGATATAAATACGGATTCAATAACACGGATGACGGCGTGGAATTTTATTTTATGGCGAAATAACAGTCAAAAACCGGTAAGCAGAATCAACTGCTTACCGGTTTAATCTTTTATTCAGCTTTCGGCTTATTTGCTGTACTTGCCTCTCTTAACATAGTGAGTATGAAGAACCTCGTGAGCAACATGGCTGCCGGGCTTCTCAAAGTATTCAGCATAAACTGCCTTAACAGCTTCGTTTTCGTGTGACTTTCTTACGGGAAGATTTGCATCTGCCTCATAAAGAGCCTTGCCTCTGATGCCCTTAAGGTCAACAAAGTTGTGAACGCTTGCGGGCTGTACGGGCTGACCGCCGCCGTTTACGCAGCCGCCGGGGCAAGCCATGATTTCGATGAACTGATAATCAGCTGTGCCTGCCTTAACCTTTTCCATAACTGCCTGTGCGTTCTTAAGACCGCTTGCAGCGCAGACCTTGATTTCCTTGCCTGCGATGGTGTAGGTTGCTTCCTTGATGCCTTCGGTGCCTCTGACTTCGTTGAACTCAAGCTTCTTGAGCTCTTCGCCTGTGAGAACTTCGTAAGCAGTTCTGAGAGCAGCTTCCATAACGCCGCCTGTTGCGCCGAAGATAACGCCTGCGCCTGAGCCTTCGCCGAGAGGATTATCAAAGCTTTCGTCGGGAAGAAGGTTGAAGTTGATGCCTGCGGTTTCAATCATTCTGCCAAGCTCACGGGTTGTGAGTGCATAGTCAACATCAGCATAGCCGCTTGCAGCCTGGTCTGCTCTGCCTGCCTCAAACTTCTTTGCAGTACAGGGCATGATGCTGACAACAACGATATCCTTGGGATCAAGGTTCATCTTCTTTGCATACCATGTCTTGATAACTGCGCCGAACATCTGCTGAGGTGACTTGCAGCTTGAAAGGTGGTCAATCTGCTCGGGGAAGTAATGCTCGCAATACTTAACCCAGCCGGGTGAGCAGGATGTGATAAGGGGCAGAACGCCGCCGTTGTTGATTCTGTCAAGAAGCTCTGTTGCTTCTTCCATGATGGTGAGGTCAGCTGAGAAGTCGGTGTCGAATACCTTGTCAAAGCCGAGTCTGCGGAGAGCAGCAACCATTTTGCCTGTTACATTTGTGCCGATTTCGTTGCCGAAGCATTCGCCGAGAGTAACTCTGATTGAGGGAGCTGTGTTAACAACAACAAATTTCTCGGGGTCTGCGATTGCAGCGAATACCTTTGCAGTGTCGTCCTTCTCATAAAGTGCGCCAACGGGGCAGTGAACGATACACTGACCGCAGGATACGCATGAGAAATCGTTGAGGGGAAGCTCAAAGGGTGAGCCGATATGAGTGTCAAAGCCTCTTGCGCTTGCACCGATAACGCTGATTGCCTGATTGTCGCAGGCTGCAACGCAGCGGCGGCAAAGAACGCACTTGCTGTTATCTCTGATCATGTGTGCAGCGGAATCGTCATACTGTGCTTCGGGATAAACGCCTTCAAAAGCCTTTTCATCCTCAACGCCGTAATCCTTGCAGAGCTTCTGAAGCTCGCAGTTGCCGCTTCTTACGCAGGAAAGACATTCTTTTCTGTGGGTTGAAAGAACAAGCTCAAGATTGGTCTTGCGGCTCTTTCTTACTTTTTCTGTGTTGGTGAAGATTTCCATGCCTTCGTTAACAGGGAAAACGCAGGCTGCAACGAGTGAACGCGCGCCCTTAACTTCAACCATACACATACGGCATGCGCCGATTTCGTTCATTTCCTTAAGGTAGCAGAGAGTGGGGATTTCGATGCCCGCATATCTTGCTGCTTCAAGGATTGTGCTGCCCTTGGGAACGCTCAGGGGCATATTATTTATTTTAATGTTTACCATTTCCATTAGCTTATGCCTCCTCTATTAACCTTTGCTGATTGCGCCGAACTTACATGAATCCATACAAGCACCGCACTTGATACACTTGGTTGTGTCAATGGTGTGGGGGTTCTTGACTGTGCCGTTGATTGCGCCGACGGGACACTTTCTTGCACAGAGAGTACAGCCCTTACACTTGTCTGCATCAATAACATAGTTGAGAAGCTTCTTACATACGCCTGCAGGGCACTTCTTATCAACAACATGAGCAATGTATTCTTCGCGGAAGAACTTGAGGGTTGCAAGAACGGGGTTGGGAGCTGTCTGACCAAGACCGCAGAGCGAGTTCTCTTTGATGTAATATGCAAGCTCTTCAAGCTTGTCGATATCTTCAAGAGTGCCGTTGCCGTCAGTAATCTTTTCAAGAAGCTCCATCATACGCTTTGTGCCGATACGGCAGGGAGCGCACTTACCGCAGGATTCGTCAACGGTGAAATCGAGGAAGAACTTAGCGATGTCAACCATGCAGTTGTCTTCGTCCATAACGATAAGACCGCCCGAACCCATCATGCAGCCGATAGCTGTGAGGTTATCGTAATCAATGGGAGTATCGATAAGGCTCATGGGGATACAGCCGCCGGAAGGACCGCCGGTCTGTGCAGCCTTGAACTTCTTGCCGTTGGGGATGCCGCCGCCGATATCATAGATGATTTCGCGAAGGGTTGTACCCATGGGGATTTCAACAAGACCTGTGTTTTCAATCTTGCCGCCGAGTGCGAATACCTTTGTACCCTTTGATTTTTCAGTACCCATTGATGCAAACCAGTCTGCACCCTTGAGGATAATCTGGGGAATGTTAGCAAAGGTTTCAACATTGTTTTCTGTTGTAGGCTTGCCGAAAAGACCCTTAACTGCGGGATAGGGAGGACGGGGTCTGGGTTCGCCTCTGTTGCCTTCGATTGAAGTCATAAGAGCTGTTTCTTCACCGCAAACGAATGCGCCTGCACCGAGACGGATGAAGAGGTCGAAATCGAAGCCGCTGTCGAAGATATTCTTGCCGAGAAGACCGTATTCTCTTGCCTGGTCAATAGCAAGCTGAAGACGCTTAACAGCGATGGGATATTCAGCACGAACATAAACATAACCTTCGGTTGCGCCTGTTGCGTAGCCGCAGATTGCCATAGCTTCGATAAGGCAGTGGGGGTCGCCTTCAAGAACTGAACGGTCCATGAATGCGCCGGGGTCGCCTTCGTCAGCGTTACAAACAACATACTTCTGGTCAGCTGAGTTAGCAGCTGTGAAGCTCCACTTGAGACCTGTGGGGAAGCCGCCGCCGCCTCTGCCGCGGAGACCTGAATCCTTAACAACCTGAACAACCTCTTCGGGAGTCATCTCGGTGAGAACCTTACCGAGAGCTGCGTAGCCGTCCATAGCGATGTATTCATCAATATTTTCGGGGTCAATAAGACCGCAGTTACGAAGAGCAACTCTCTTCTGGGTCTTATAGAAGTTAGTGTCATTAAGAGAAATTGTTTTGCCTGCTTCTTCAATAACGCTCTCGTCTGCATCCTTGTAAACAAGTCTGTCAACAAGACGGCCCTTAAGAAGATGCTCGGAAACGATTTCTGCAACATCACCTTCCTGAACGCGGCTGTAGAAAGTGCCTTCAGGGTAAATGATAACAACAGGGCCGAGGGCGCAAAGACCGAAACAGCCTGTCTGAACAACTTTTACTTCGTCAGCGAGACCGTTCTTTTCGATTTCGCTTTCAAAGGTTGACATAAGTACCTTACTGCCCGATGAAGTACAGCCGGTACCGCCGCAAATCAATACATGGGAACGAATCATAATTTTTTAACCTCCATTATGAGATAGCGTTGCTGATTGTATATTCCTGAATAGCTTTGCCGCCCTTGAGGTGCTTTTCAACAACCTCGGCTGCCTTTTCGGGAGTCATCTTGATGTAGGTAACCTTTTCTTTGTCTGCTTCAAAGATTTCTACAACGGGCTCATACTGGCAAACGCCGATGCAGCCTGTCTGCGAAACGGTAACCTTTTCTGCAAGTCCTGCCTTGCCTACTTCCTCAACAAATGCGTTGAGAACGGGTCTTGCGCCTGCTGCGATGCCGCAGGTTGCCATGCCGACAACAACTCTGATTTCGCCGCTGCCTTCGCGAAGAACAACCTTATCTTTCATCTTTTCTCTGATTGCTGCAAGCTCAGCCAATGATTTCATAACATCTATCCTCTCTTTAATTATTTATTGTATTATGAAACAGATGCGTAGGCTTCCTTAAGGAAATCCTCTATCCATTTTATAACCTCGTAGTTGTCAAGCGGAACATCGCCGAGAATCTCGCGAAGATCCTTGGTGTTCAGCTCAACGGAATCGCCGTTAAAATTGTGAACAAACTGCCAGTCGATATCGGGTGAGCCTTGAATCAGCACCGTTACGGTTGAAACAACATCGCCCAGAGGGGTGAAATCAAGGTGGTTTTTAAAGAAAACCGCCGTAACCGTTGTTCCGTGATTTTCGGGGCTGTCCGTTTCGCAGACGGAAGATATTTCAATTGTTCCGCCCGTCTGCTCCGCCGCAAGCTTCAGCAGCGGAATGCCGAGACCGACATTTCTTGTTGTTCGTGTGGTATAAAACGGGTTCATAACATTCTGAACCGTTTCTTCGCTCATTCCGCAGCCGTCATCCTTAATCGTTAAAGTCAGGGTTTTGTCTGTTTCGTCGAGCTTTATAAGAATATTCTCAGCTTTTGCCTTGACTGAGTTTTTTGCAATGTCAAGAATATTTAACGATAACTCTTTCATTCGTTTCTCAGCCTTTCAAAAAGCTTTTTGCGGATGTTTTCGGGGGTTTCTTCCTCAACATCAAGCTCAAAGCAATTGAGCCTGCCGTTTATATCCCACAGATAATGGGCATCGGAAGAAACTACGATAGGCTTGTCCGCAAGAATCGGGAATTTTGAGATATATTCGCCCTTTTTATCGGAATCGTGAAGCTCCGCACAGGGGAAAAAAGGCATTTCGGGAAAAATGCCGAGAGTGGCAACAATTCCGTTTGCCTCCCTGTCGATATGAGCAGGGTAGCAGATTCCGCCGAAGGAATTCACAAGCGCCGGCGCCTCGTCAACCGTTATCTGCGTTGCGTTTGAAAGCAGATAATCGTCAACTCCGATAACCTCGTCGTTTTCGTCCATTATCATCTGCTGACCGAAAATATCAACGCGGTTTTTAAAGGGTATTCTGCGAAGATTGACTGTTTCGCTGAATCTCAGCGCGTCCTCAAGCTGTTCAAAAAGACAGACAAGATGGATATCCTCCGCGGTAGTCAGCTCCATGCCCGCAACGGGTACGATTCCGTTTGCTTGCGCCGTTTTGAAAAAAGCGGGGCAGTTGAGGCAGGTGTTGTGGTCGGTCAAAGCCATGATATCAAGCTTTGCGATAACGCCCATGCCTGCAATGTTATTCGGAGTCATATCGTCGTCGCCGCAGGGCGACAGGCAGGAGTGCATGTGTAAATCGTAATAAAACTTTTTCATATCTTCAGAAGCATTGCCGTTTCATAGGCAGGCAGTTCCGATGTAAGGATGTTAACGCCCTTTGCGTTTGCCGTTTCGGCAACCGTTGATTCGAGCGAAACTCCCTCTGCAAGAATTATGCAGGCAACATCGGCAAGAGAAGCAACGGCAACGATGTTGATGTTGGACATAATTGTTATCCACGCATCGTCTGCCTTCGCTCTGCCCATAACCCAGCTCAGAAGGTCGCCGATATAAACATTGTTTATTTCTCTTTCACCGTCGGGCAGGGCAACCGTTTTGAATCCGGGCATTGCCGCAAGCTCATTCACCGTCAACCGAATCACCTCCGCCGTGCTCTTCAAGATATTTTTTCAAAAGCTCTTTATATGCGATAACGCAGTCCTTGCGGTCTGCAATGCCCATAACGATATCCTCTGCAAATGCGCGGCAGTTCGGAGCGCCGCAGGAGCCGCAGTCGATACCCGGAAGCTCTTTTCGCACGGACTGGATTTTTGACATAAGCCTCATTGATTCGCCGATATTGTCGCTCAGTCTGTTAAGCGGATTATAATTCGGCAGGTCAGTGAAGAAGCAGTCGTGCGGAATATAGCTTTCAGCATCCTCGGATTTGTTGAGGGAAACGGGCATATAACGCCTTAAAGTGTGAAGTCTGTTTTTTGCAACATAGGGATTTTCGATTGTGAGAACTCCGCCTACGCAGCCGCTGGGGCATGCGTTGAGCTCAACAAAATCAATCGGAGGAATGTTGCCGTCCTCTATCTGGTCCAGAACGGAAATAACATTGTTGATTCCGTCTGCAGCAAGAATCTTATCGTTGAAAAGTGCGGAGCCTTCGCCGCCGCAAATCGCCCAGCTTAAGCCGATTCTGCCTGCCTGACTTGCCATTTCGCAGAGCTTCTCGCGCTTCATAACATTAATAAGCTGAAGGTAGATTTCGCTCATGGAAATAACCATGTCAACCTCGCTCCTGTAGCTGCCGAAGCCGTTTCTTGCGTAGCTCATTTTTGCAGGGCACGGAGAAATGAAGCAGACTCCGATATCCTCTCTTTTAAGCTCGGGATGCTCTTTCATTGCCTTTTCTCTTGCGAGCTTTGCCGCAACCTCCATCGGAGGCAGAAGAGGAATAAGATTATCCTTAAGAAACGGGAAACGCAGCACGATAAGTCTGGTAACAACGGGGCATGCAGTGCTGATAACGGGCTTTTTGATTCCCTCGGTCTGAAGATAAAGACGGGTGTAAGCCGAAACAAGCTCGGCGCCTCTCGAGACCTCAAAAACATCGTCAAAGCCGATATCCAGCAAGCCTTGCAGCACATAGCCTATGTTATCAAGATTATCAAACTGTGCAAAAAGCGCAGGTGCGGGCAGTGCGATTTTGAATTTGTATTTTTTGATTTCGTCAAAAGAGTTGCAAATGCTCTTTTTGGCGTTGTTGGGGCAGTTTCGGATGCATTCACCGCAGTCAATGCAGCGCTCGGAATCGATAACGGCGCAGCCTTTGCGGATTCTGATTGCTTCTGTGGGGCAATGCTTCATGCAGGTGGTGCAGCCGGTGCATTTGCTCGGGTCGAGCGCAACCGAATGAATATATGTATTCATAAGAAATACACTCCTTCCCGATTCGGCAGGCTTCAGTAGTTAACCTTCATTGTGATAGTTGTTCCCTCGCCTACAACCGAATCAATCTGCATTTCATCGGTATATCTTTTCATGTTGGGCAGACCCATGCCGGCGCCGAAGCCGAGCGAACGGATATTGTCGGGGGCTGTTGAGAAGCCCTCCTGCATAGCCTGCTCGATGTTTGCAATGCCGGGACCTTTGTCTGCCAGAATAATTTCGATGCATTCATCGTTGACGATAACATCAGCCGTTCCGCCCTTTGCGTGGATAACCATGTTGATTTCGCCCTCATACATGGCGATTGAAACGCGGCGGATTGTTTCAGGGTCAATGCCGAGCTGACGCAGATTCTTTTTAACCTGCACCGAGGCCTGACCTGCCGAGGTGAAATTGTCACCGTCAACCTCAAATCGGAATATCAGGGGTTCAGCCATCTGATTCACCGTTCCCTCTGAGCCCGTTGGAATAAAGAATTCCGCAGGCATCATACATGCGCAGGGGCGTTGTGAGCACTGCGATTCCGCATTCGTTTGCAAGCTCAAGCATTTCGGGCGAAGGACGCTTTGAGCGAACAAAAACAACGCACATCATGTCCATCATCTCGGCTGTGCGGATAACCTGCGCATTAACAAGTCCCGTTAAAAGCACCGCTTGATTTTTAACATATGCGAGAACATCGCTCATCATGTCGCTTCCGCAGGCAGAATGAACATCGTTTTCAAGATGCTCACTGCCGCACAGAACATCTGCGCCGAGTAAATCTTTAACAGTGTTGATAGTCATATCAATCCCTCATTCTTCCGCTTTATAGCTAAAATCAGTTGTATTTTGCGAGGATATCGGGAATTTCGTCGGGAGTTACTCTGCCGTAAACATCTTCGTTAATTGTGAAAACGGGTGCAAGACCGCAGGCGCCGATGCAGCGGCAAGCTTCAACCGAAAACTTGAGGTCGGATGTGCATTCGCCGGGAGCAACGCCGAGAACTTCGCAGATTTTGTCAAGAATTTCCTGCGAGCCCTTAACATAGCATGCAGTACCGAGGCAAACGGAGACATTGTATTTTCCCTTGGGTGTGAGTGAGAACAGTGCATAGAAGCTTGCAACGCCGTATACCTTCTGAAGGGGAACATTCATGCCGTCTGCAATCATGGTCTGAACTTCAATGGGAAGGTAGCCGTAAATGTTCTGTGCTTCCTGCATAACATGCATAAGCATGCTCTTATCATCCTTGCATTCTGCGATGATTGCCTTGAGCTGTGCTTCCTGTTCGGGAGTGCCTGTGAAAGGCAGGTTGCTGATTTTTTTAACCATCTAAGTCATTCCTCCTGAATGAAATTTTAAACAATTGAATATCACAGAGCTGCAGACACAAATGCCGCAATTCTGCATTCTAATGCATTATATCATATAATAATAGAAATTGCTACTTTTTTATCGATAATTTTTTCACGATTTAATGGTTTTTTTTATGTTATTTTTGTATAAATATTCTTATTTGTGCGGTTAGTTATTCCTAACATCTCCGAATCGTTGACAATATTGTGAATAATATGATAAAATACTATAATTAAATCGTAGGGGACGGACTCTGCACCGTTCCGATAAATTTTGTGATAATTCAGAATGATAATGAAAGTGACGGTAGTATGAAAAACAAACGAAATTTTCCGATTTTAACCGTAACCAAAAAGGCTGAAGCCGCCCTTAAAAAAGGGCATCCGTGGGTCTATGATGCAGAAATCATGCAGACCTTCGGTGAAACGGAAAACGGCTGCCTTATTGATGTTGTTTCAACAAAAGGCTCATATCTCGGAACGGGATTTTTAAGCCTTAACAGCAAAATAAGAGTGCGCGTTCTTTCGTCAAACGCAAACGAAACCTTCTCCCCTGCTTTCTGGGAAAGAAGGCTGAAATATGCCGTTGACTACAGAAAAACCGTTATGGGCGATGATTTTTCGTGCTGCCGTCTTGTTTTCGGCGAAGCAGACGGACTTCCCGGTCTTACAGTTGACCGTTTTTCGGATATAATCGTAACTCAGGTGCTCTCTTACGGCATGGAAAAAATCAAGGATATGATTTATGCCGCGCTTGTTAAAATCCTGTGTGACGGCGGCGAAGAAATAAGCGGTCTTTTTGAAAGAAACGATGTTGCAATTCGTGAGCTTGAGGGACTTGAGCAGTATAAAGGCTGGTATGAGGCAATTCCCCACCCCGAAAGCCCTGTTACGGAGATTTGCGAAAACGGAATAAAATATCTGGTTGATGTTGAAAACGGACAGAAAACGGGATTTTTCCTTGACCAGAAATATAACCGCCTTGCAGTTTCAAAAATTGCAAAGGGCAAAAAGGTTCTTGATTGTTTTACCCACACAGGCTCATTCGCGCTCAACGCTGCAATGGGCGGCGCTGCTCATGTGACGGCGGTTGATGTTTCAAAAACAGCGGTTGAAATGGCGAGAGCGAATGCCGAAAGAAACGGTCTTGACGGCAGAATGGATTTTCTTGCCGCCGATGTTTTTGACCTTCTTCCCGAGCTTGAGGCAAAGGGCGGAAAACCCTATGATTTCATCATTCTCGATCCTCCCGCTTTCACGAAAAGCCGCAAAACCGTACGCAGTGCGGAAAGAGGATATAAAGAAATAAATTACAGGGCAATGAAGCTTCTCCCCCGCGGCGGATACCTTGCAACCTGTTCCTGTTCGCACTTTATGAAGAACGAGCTTTTTGTTAAGATGCTCCATGATGCGGCGGCTGATGCAGGCGTTCAGCTTAAGCAGATTGAAGCCCGTCAGCAGGCGTGTGACCATCCCGTTCTCTGGAATGTTCCCGAAACGGATTATCTTAAATTCTATATTTTTCAGGTGGTGTAAGAGATGTTTTATGAAAACTGGATGTCCTATATAAAGGACGATGCAAAAATCACTAAAATCGCAATGCCCGGCTCGCATAACTCGGCAACAATGGGTATGTCGAAGTTTGCAAAATGCCAGAACGGCTCGCTTTTCGAGCAGTATCAGTACGGCGTAAGATTTTTTGATATCAGACTCAAGGCGGATAAAAAAGGCAGACTTTTCGTTGCCCACGGCATAATGAAGGGAATGCCTGCTCAGCTTGCTTTTGAGAGCTTGAAAATGATTTTTGAGAAGAGCAATGAATTTTTTATTCTCAACATCAAAACCTATATGAATCAGAAAATCGGTCCGATAAAGCTCAGCTATAACGGCAACACCGAAGCCACAAACAGTCTTATCAGAGAATATCTCAATCCCGAAGAATATGCGCTCACGGGCTACGGCGATATCAGCGCGCTGACAATCGGAGAGATAAGAAAATCGGGCAAAAAATACATAATTACCAACGCAAACAAGGAATATGATTTCAGTAATGACTGCCCTGTAATCGATCCGTGGGATTCAAAGGTTTACGGCTACAAGCCCGAGAAATTCGCAAAGGAAATTGTTAATTATCTGAGAAATCTCGATACCGACGGATTCTTCTGGTTCCAGACTCAGCAAACCCCGAATCTCGGCACCGAAAACGGCTGGACAAAGTGGCCCGATGACCTTGAAAAACTTTCTCGACCCTATTTTCCGCAGATTATCAAAGAAATCTCCGACAACCCGAAGCTTGTTGAAAAAGTAAATGTTGTTGCAGGCGATTTTATGACTGCGGACTATATGAAAGCCAATAAAATTCTCTCTCTCAATCTTCTCAAAGGAATTGTAAAGGAAGATATGATTGAAGAATATAAGAAATTTGTGAATAAGGGTTAAATACATAATCGGGTAAGAGCAGAGCCATTCCGAAATTATTCATTATTCATTTTTAATTATTCATTGAACCGGAGGTTCACCATGAAATACACATCAATGATAATCGGCCATGCAACAATGGATTCAAACACCGACCATCTCGGTAATACAGTAAGAATAGTCGGCGGTGCGGTTGTTTTTTCTTCCGCAAGCGCGCATGCGCTCGGGCATAATGTTGCCGCCGTAACAAAGCTTGCCGAAAAGGATACGGAAAGGCTCAAAAGCTTCACCATTCCCGAAGAGAATCTTTTCTGCCTGCCGAGCAAAAAATCCTGCGACATGGTGAATGTTTACCACACTCCCGATAAGGAGCGCAGAACAAGCACTTGTCTTTCGGTCGGCGACCCGTTCAACGCAGCGGAGCTACCCGTGCTTGACTGCGAAATCTATCATCTTGCAGGGCTGGTTTACGGCGATTTTGATGCGGAGCTTATAAGAACTCTTGCCAAAAAAGCACCCGTTGCGCTTGATGTTCAGGCAATGCTGCGCCATGTTGCCGCCGACGGCTCGATGTATTTTGAGGACTGGGCAGAGAAAAAGGAATGCCTACCGTATATAACATACCTCAAAACCGATGCCGCCGAGGCTGAAATAATGACAGGCTGCACCGACCGCAGAGAAGCTGCAAAGCATCTTTATTCATGGGGCGCAAGAGAAATTCTCATTACCCACAACAGCGAAGTTCTTGTTTATGACGGCAAGGAATTTTACACCTGTCCCATAAAGGCGAGAAACCTCAGCGGCAGAACGGGCAGAGGCGACACAACCTTTGCCGCCTACATCAACGAAAGGCTTTCAAAGTCCGTTCCCGATGCACTTCTGACTGCAACCGCAACCGTTTCGCTCAAAATGGAAACCCCCGGACCTTTCAAAGGTACGAGGGCTGATGTTGAGAGCTATATTAAAGAATTTTACCGTTAACAAAATATCCTACAATCGTTTAAAATGAATTCATACGGAATTAATATTTGAGGGTTATCATTCAGATGTACCAAGCAGGAGCCGCAACCTGCAAGGTACTGCTCATTTTGAGTAAGCAATACCCCTCCTCAATTCAACCCCATGCAGAAAAAGGTGCTTTACGGAGCATCTTTTTCTTGCTTTATGGGAGATTCATTGAAATCTTATAATTTCAACAATAACTCTTCCTTTCTTTGAAACGGAAGAGCAGTCTTTGATAATAATTCTTCCTTTTCGCCTGAAAACGACCTTGTCGCCTTCGGCGATTTTTTTGTCGGGCTTTGTGCATTCAATATCGTTAACATAAACAACGCCGCTTTCAATTGCCTGCGCCGCATCTCCTCTTGAAATGCGGAAGGCGTTCTTGACAACGCTGTCGAGCCTCATTGAAGAAACGGTGAAGCTGTCGGGGGTTCCTGTTGCCTTTGCACCCTCCCTCGCCTGCGAAGGCGGAATTATTTTTGCCTTCAGCGTGCCTCTGCCTGCCTTATCAAGATTTTCCGCAATGAACGGAGCGATTTTTGCAAGCACCGCCATTCTGCAGCCGTTTTCCGAAACGATGATATCGCCCGTCATTTCGCGCTTTATTCCCAGACCCATAAGCGCTCCGAGATAGTCCCTGTGGCCGAGTACAGGCGAAAATTTATCCTTCTCAATTTCGATAACCGCAAGAGGGTCGTCATCGGGGAATTCATCAAAATATTCCGTCGGCTCGGCGGTGATATATTCGGGAAGAAACAGAGCAATGTTCCTTTCTGCATCGCTGAATCCGCCGTAGAAAAACATCCTTACGCCGCCGAAAGAATTCTTTGCCGACGAAACAACCGAGCGCTCATGCATATCAAGAAAAACACTGTTGGTTATCATTGAATTATCGCTGCACAAACGCGCCTTGTCTTCAATTTTTGCAAGAAGAATTTTTTCATCAGCTGTCATACTATTACCTCTCAAAAAAACCGCCGAATCCGAAGAAACGGCGGCAATTTTATATTAAAGAATAACCGAAACAAGGAGCGCAGCCAAAGCAAAAATGCTTACAAAAGGCATAATTAAAGGCCATATGGGCATGAGATAAAGAGCTGTTAAACCGCCGCTGACAACCTTGATTGCCATTGTGCTTTCAGCCTCTGAAATATTCTGCCAGCAGAAATAAATGTCGCTGCCTTCGCAGTAGAACTGATCAATAACGATTTTGTCTTTTGATGCAACCGATTTGAAGCCGCATTCCTTAAGACCGTCGGCAACAATCTTTGCCATTTCCTCGTCCTTGAAAGTGATTCTGCCCGTCATGCGAAGCTCGTCTGCAGGCTCTTCCTGTCTGAGGTGACCGTTTTTGAAGCCCGTGCACCACCAGTATTTATCGTATTCCCTTGTGAATTCACGGGTCCATGAGCCGTCAAGCTCTTCATGCCAGAGAGTCATTTCCATGTTAAGCCAGTCCTCTTCGGCAGGGCAGTTGAAGAAGGTCCATTCGTTCATGCCGTCGTCAACATGGTCTCTGTTGTAGATGCCGATTTCTCCGCCGTAGAAAATCATTCCGTACTGACCCTTCCACATCTGGAGCATCCAGTCCTTATCTCCATAGATGAAGAAAATGCGGATATAGTCATATTCAAGCAGAAGATAGGGAGAAACCAAATCATAGATTTTTCCGAATCCGAAGTTATACTGCCATGCTTCCTTATCGTTTGTGTAATAATAGTCAT
The DNA here is from genome assembly GCA_045539875.1 of Acutalibacteraceae bacterium. Taxonomy (GTDB): domain Bacteria; phylum Bacillota; class Clostridia; order Oscillospirales; family Acutalibacteraceae; genus CAG-177. Next base: position 192,747 of record JAZQGF010000035.1, on the reverse strand, counting down.
CAATGTAGCTGTACTGATAGCTGAGAACCTGCTGTCCTTCAAGAAAATCCTTAAGGAAATTTCCGCTTTTAACAACATTTATAACATATTCGCCAACGAGCTTTTCGTCGTTCACAAAGGCGGTTGCGGTTATAACCGTTTTGCCGAGAGCTTTGCCGGTAACAACGCCTTCCTGATTAACAACTGCAACGGTGGGGTCTGAGGATGCCCATTTTATTGTCGGCTGGTTGGTAACATTTGTTACCCTTGCAGTCATCTGAATGCTTTTTCTTTCTGCTACCGTCAGGCTTTCGCTTGTCAGAATAAGAGCAACGGTTTTATCCTCATCGGGCACGGCATCTGTAGGTGTTGCGAGCGCATATGCCGAAACAAGAGATGAAAACGCAAACATCATAACAAAGAACACTGCGGTAATTTTTAATGCTGTTTTTCTCATTATATACCTCCTAAATCATAATCGCTACCATATTACCATATAAAGGTATAAAAAATCAAGCATAATTTGTATTTTGCGGTTTTATCTTTAAATAAAGTAAAAAGCAGCTGTTAAAAACAACTGCATCAGAGAGATTTTGACATGTACATGAGTTGACAAAAATGATTGTATGTGCTAAAATAACAATACAACAGGAAGCAATCAAGCGATTGCTGCCTTACATATTGGTCAAAAATAACCGCTAAGTTTGGTCGCTTGGGCGGTTATTTTTATGTTTATTTGCCGTTTTTGGAACGGCTTGCAAGACTGATTATGTTCACAATTGTAGAAACAACTCTTGTGAGTATATTGATAACTGCCAAAACAGTTTCAAGCATCAGACACTTCCTTTGGTAAATAACAATTTATGCATTTACCATCTCCTTTCCTGATTAGTAGAAAGGAGCAAACATAAATTTAACTCCTTTCCCGATGAAATCAGTAAGGAGCAACCGCTTAATCGCTCAGGTTTTTGCGACTGCCTTTCGGCAGCTTGCTTTCTGTTGCAATGATATTATAATGGAATTATATTTTTGTGTTAAGTTGGCAATTAATAAAAGCGGCGTTTGAATATATGCTTTATACTTTTTATTGAAAATCTTACTACCGTGTGATATACTTTTAATGCTATAAATTTTTCGGAGGATTTTCCGTGGAGCTTAAGAAAAACGACAGAATAAATCTTAAAATAGAATCCTGCTCGTCAAACGGCAGCGGTATCGGCAGGCACGATGGAATGGCAATTTTCGTTCCTGCAACGGCGGTCGGAGATGAGATAACAGCGCATATTCTAAAGGTAAAAAAGACCTATGCTTTTGCAAAGGTTGAAAGCGTGATAATCCCTTCAAAAGACAGAATTGAGCCTGAATGCCCCGTATATCTCAAATGCGGCGGCTGTGTTTTTTCTCATATGTCTTATGATGCAGAAAAGGAAATAAAAGAAAATCATGTTAAGGAATGCTTTAAAAGAATCGGCGGCATTGAGCCCGAATTTGAGCCGATAATCGGCGGAGACACCGAAAGACGCTACCGCAACAAGGCGCAGTATCCCGTTGCATCCGACGGCGGAGAAATCAGAACGGGCTTTTATTCTCCCCATAGTCACAGAGTTATTCATTGCCCCGACTGCCTTCTTCAGCCCGAGGAATTCGGCGGTATTCTTGGAGTTTTTTCGGAATATATAAAGAAAAACGGCGTTTCCGTCTATGATGAAACCGCCCACAAAGGATTGCTGCGTCATATTTACATCCGTAAAGGTACTGCAAGCGGTGAAATAATGGTATGCGCCGTTATCAACGGAAAAAGACTGCCGAATGAGGAAAAGCTTGTTGAAGCTCTGCTTGAAAAAGAGAAAAATATAAAAAGCATTATAGTTAATTCAAACACAAAGGATACGAATGTTATCCTCGGCGAAAAATGCCGCACTCTTTGGGGCAGTGACTGCATAACCGACATTCTCTGCGGACTGAAATTCAGAATTTCTCCGCTTTCCTTCTATCAGGTTAACCGCAATCAGGCGGAAAAGCTTTACGGCAAGGCGGCGGAATATGCGGGTCTGACAGGAAAAGAAACCGTGCTCGACCTCTACTGCGGCGCAGGCACAATCGGTCTTTCGATGGCGAAAAACGCAAAGGAAATTATCGGTGCCGAAATCGTTCCCGAAGCGATAGAGGATGCAAAAATCAATGCGGAATTAAACGGTATTTCCAACGCGCGCTTCATCTGCGGAGATGCGGCGCAGGTGGCGGAAATACTGAAAAACGAAGGCGTGAAGCCCGATGTAATCATCCTTGACCCGCCCAGAAAGGGCTGCAGTCCAGAGATGATAAAAACGGCGGCGGAGATGCAGCCCGACAGAATCGTTTATGTTTCGTGCGACCCTGCAACCCTCGCCCGTGACTGCGGAATTTTCAAAGACCTCGGCTATATCACCGTAAAAGCCACTCCTGTCGATATGTTCCCGAGAACGGGACATGTCGAAACTGTTGCGTTTTTGGTTAAAGGTTAGGGTGAACAAAGTGAAAAAGATAAGGATAAAAGAAATCGATATCACAAAAATAATTATTCTTGTTTTGATTGTTATTTTTGCGGCATTGGCATTCGGGCCGTGCATACAGGAAATACGGCACTCTGTTGTGCCGAATTTTGAAGGCTCGCATATTGTTTCAAAAGAAGAAATCGGCTATGCGCCGATATTCTGTCTTGCAATTTCCACGATTGAATTATTGCTTCTTATACCGAAAAAAAGTATATTCAGATTATTCGGAATATTTTTGTGTTTGGCAAAATCCGCTTTGCCTCTTTATGCGGTTAGGATTATCAGCGCCGTAATGCAGAACATAGGAGGTTACGGATACGAACATTTGCTGACCCCCTTCGGGCAGGCAGTGCAAATTTTCGGTTTTGTTATAGCCGCAGTATATGTGATTGTGTTCGTAATTGAACTTAAAGAAAAAAATAAAATTCAAACATACAAGGAGAATAATTATGCCTAACGGAATGACACGCAGAGAGCGTGAAGTAACGGATATTAACCAAATAATCAAAATTCTTGATGCCGCAAAGGTGCTGCATCTCGGTCTTGTTGACGGTGACGAGCCTTATGTTGTGCCGATGAATTACGGCTATGTTATGGATGAAGGCAAGCTGACGGTTTATCTTCACGGCGCAAAAAGAGGACGCAAAATTGATGTTATGAGAGCAAATCCCAAGGTTTTCTTTGAGCTTGACTGCGATATAACCCCGTTTGAGGGTGATATTGCCTGCCGATACGGAATCACCTATTCCTCGGTTATGGGTAAGGGTCTTGCAACAATCGTTGAGGATGTTGAAGAGAAGAAAAAGGCTCTTTCAATCCTTATGAAAACCCAGACGGGCAAGGAATTTGAGTTTGAAGATAAAATGGTTGCCTTTGTCAGCGTTATACGGATTGATGTTGCCGAATTTACGGCAAAATGCCGACCAATGCCGAAAAAAGGAGAATAAATATATAATTGTATTATTGACATACACAAATTTTTTTGGTTAAATATTACTATAGACCTATTTAAACAACAGGAGGCAAAAAAATGAAATCATTCAAAAAAGCATTAAGCATTCTTCTCAGCGTAGTTTTTGTTATGCAGCTCGGCATCTGCGCTTTTGCAGGCTCGGACTACACAATCGTCAATCCCTATGAGGAAGTCATCTGGGACGGCGAAAATGCATGGGGTGCATACAAAGGCTCACTTCATACCCACACAACCTACAGCGATGCAGACGACACCCTTCCCGTCATGGTTAAGGAAAGCTATAATCAGGATTATGATTTCCTTGCAATCTCCGACCACGGCATAACAGGCGTTGACTGGAATAAGGCTCCCGAAATCCAGCCTCTTTACCTCTATCAGTATCTTATCGACAATCCCTATGAGCATCTCACAGACGAGGAATATGAGCAGATTAAAAACGGTACATATCCTCTCTATGACGGCACAATCCGCAATAAAAAGATGGTGCCCGTTCTCGGTGCAAACGAATTCAATAATCTTTCACTCACAAAGAACCATGTCAACGGTTATTTCCTTGAAGGCAATACCGGCAGCGGCTTCCTCGGTCTTGAAAATGAATACGGCTACGAGCAGGCAATAAAGTTTGTTGAAGATAACGGCGGTCTTTCACACATCAATCATCCCGGTGACTGGCTTAACAGCAACGCAAATCCCGATGTTGTAAATGACCCCTCAAGCATCAAATTCTTCGGCGACCTTATTCTCAAATACGATTCCTGCCTCGGCATCGAAACCCTCAACGAGAGAAACGGAACAACAGGTTACGACAGAATTCTCTGGGATAACCTTCTTATGTACTGCCTTCCCTACGGCAAGAATGTTATGGGTTACAGTAACTCTGACGCACACCATACAGGCACTGTTGATTCCTCATTTATGTACTTTATGATGGAAGAAAACAATGTTGAAAACATCAAAGAAACAATGCAGACAGGCGCATTCTTCAGCATCACAAGAAAGCTCCGTCCTAATGACAAAATCGGCCCTGCAGAAGAAATTGATGTTATCAACGAGGGTTATAATCCCCCGATGTTCACAAGCATCAAGGTTGACGGTCATAAGGTGACTGTTACCGCAAAGGATAGTGAAACTCTTCAGTGGATTGCAAACGGCAAGGTTATTTTCAAAACAGAAATCGGTACCGAGCCCGTAACAATCGACCTTGACACAATCACAGGCGCAGAAGATTTTCAGTATATCAGAGCAGAGCTCTTCGGCAAAGGCGGTCTTTGCCACACTCAGGCATTTGTGATTGATGACGGCACAGAGCCTCTTAAGTTTGTTGCGGAAGAAGTATCCTTCGTCGATAAGTTTATTTCGTTTATTAAAGGAACCATATTCTGGTCAATCATTGGCGAAATTGTTAAGGCAATAGGATAAACAGTTAACGGGTGTGCTTCGGCATGCCCGTTTTCATTGATAAAAGTGTTCGGAACAGATAATACCCGTCCTGAAAACACTGTGTTTAAGGTCAACTGTTGGTTGACCTGTCGAAAACAACCGCAGGTTTACCTGTTTCAACCTCTCGTTTGTTGACTCAACCGAAGGATTTTGCCAAAATGAAATCGGCAGCTGCAGTCAAAATCACAATCTGAAGGAGAACGAAATATGAATCTCGGAAAAAATATTTATGAACGAAGAAAAGCAATGGATATGACTCAGGATGACCTTGCTGCAAAGCTCGGTGTGTCGCCTCAGGCAGTATCAAAATGGGAAAATAACCATTCACATAGTTAAGGATACCACACCAAAACCCACGCTTGAAATGCTTTCAAAACAGAATATATTTTGGAGGTATCCTAATGAATTACATTAAATCTTGTGAATTTAACATTGACACCGCTTGTGTTGAGGTGAAACTGTTTGACGGCTCTATGGTGTCAATCGACTGCATTGCCGTTGAAAATGAATATGCAAACAATATGTATGAGGTATCGGAACTCGATTATCTCATCTACAACGAACCTTTGAGTTATGTTGAATTATTGTTAAGTGGTAAGATGGAAGATTATTTAAGAAACAGCACAGACTACACACATTTATCTGACCTTAGATAACAGATAAAAGCCGAGTCTCTCGCATTTGAGGGACTCGGCTTTTAAAATTTCTGTATTATGTAAGTGCATCTTCAATTACATCTAAAAGATGGCACAATTCTAATTTGCTTTCGTTACATAGATTCACAAGGCTTTCGGCATTTTGTTTGTCCAAAAATATATCGGTTAATGAAGCGGAAATATTTCCGTTAAAATCTTTTGCAGATATCCTGTAGGTTTTGTGGCTTACCCCTTCTTCATCTGTAAAAACGCCTTTTGCCAATGAATAAATCATATCTGTTTTTCCTTTCCGACGATAACATCTATTGAGCAGTTGAAACAATCAGCTATGTTGGCTACTGTCTGCAAGGTTGGAATTACAGAACCATTTTCTATGTTACTGACAGTTCTTGAAGATGTGTCAATTATTTCGGCAAAAGTTTCTTGAGACTTTTTCTCAGAAAGTCTAATTGCCTTTACTCGGTTTCCGACATCTTTCGCATCCAGCTTCATTGTTTCACCCTTTGTGATTTTATCATTGGGTGGAAATAAATACCACGAAACGCATTTCTAGTTTTATCATCTTGCGAAAATAATTTCTTTATGTTTTGCTAATTCTCAAAAAAATTGATATTAGCAATATAATTGTCAATTTCAGAATAATTTGAAATCTTGTTAGCTTTCAACATAACAACAGCATCTATCTTCAAATCATCCTGTTCTATAAAATAGAAAACCATTGAAATATCTTCATTTTCTTCATCTTTAGTGTTGAGAACAAATCTTTTTGCATAAAAACCGTTAAGAGAAATTGAGCCAATATCAGATATGTCCATACCCATTGCTTTATATCTTGAATGTGTACTTTTGATGTGTTCAATATAATCATCAACAGACTCGGTTTTATCTTCAATCATCAGCTGAAATGTTCCATCGCTGTTTTCTGCAATAGGATTAACTGTATCCGAGAGTAAAGACAAATCATCAGGGAATTCAAAATTGAATGAAGAAAGAGAGATTTTGTTTTCAGCTATTATTTGATAATTGGGAGTGACTTGCTCTATTGAAATACCATTGTGGTTATTAGTTGTATTTTCATTTTCATCATCAGTTGTTTCAACTGTTTTGCAAGAAGAAAAAGATAAAACAACCAGCATAATAAGGAAAAGAATTTTAAGTTTTTTCATTAGTTTTTACCTTTTAGTATTATTCATTTTTGCACCGCACAAAATTGGTTCGTACGGTGCTTTCAAATTTAACAATCAAAAATGTTGAAAATGCAGTTTTCAAGATACAAAATAATGTTTTTGAAAAAAGATACGATTATTCTGAACAATCTGACAAGCCAACATTCTTCTTCAAGTTCTTCAACAGCTTGTTTTATTTGTTCTGCATATTCATCGACTTTTTCTTGCTGTGTAATATCAAGATTGTAATTGACACCTTCAATAATGCTTTCCAAAGCCTCAACACTTTCGGGTGTGTAGATTGATAAATCATTCGGAATTGTTGCGATAGCATCAAACACAAGCGAATAATCTGCCGGTTTATAATTTAGCTTTGTAATTGCTTGTTCAACCGTAGTCACATAATTGTCAACTTTTTCCTGTTGAGTGATGTCAAGTTCACGGTCAATATTGTTTAATACTTTCTCCAGTTCCTTGACAGATTCATCTGTATAAATAGAAAGATTGTCAGGGATTTTTGAAATAACTTCATCAAGAACAGTATAATCAGCAGGCTTTATTTTCAGTTTTTGGACTGCTGTTTCAACTTGTTTTGACCATTCATCAATTTGACTTTGGTTTGTTATATCAAGGTTTTTGTCAATTGAATCCAAAACATCATTTAACTCAGCTAAACTTTCGTCTGTATATATCGACAAATCATCAGGTATAGTTTCAAGAACTTTGTCAAGTTCAGAATAATCCGCAGATTTAAGTTCTAAAGCCGATATAGCGTTTAAGATTGCCCGTGTTTGTTCATCAACAATATTTTGCTCATAGGAAAGTTTGCCTGACACATCAATACTCAAAACATTTTGAAGTTTTGCTACCGATTCTTCTGTATAAATTGAAAGTATTGCAGGGACTGAAGCAATCGCAGCGTTATATTCCGTATAATCAGCAGAATTATAATTTATAATAGCAACATTCGATGTTATAGATGTTATAAACTCGCCGTCTTCACCGCTTACAACACAATAATATCCCTTAAACTTCTCCGTGTTTTCAAGAACAAATTCTTCTTTGTCTTCTCCCTCAAGAATCACAGAGTTTTCGGTAGTTCCGTCAATGCTTCCATACCATTGATAAGAAAGATTGAAGCCGATTGCATCAATGGTTAATTTGCCTTCATTTTCTGAAACCTCTAATGGTAAATCATTTTCAATTAACGGAACAGCGATAAATTCACTTGTACAGTATTTATGTTCACTGGTTGCCCATTGTTCTGCATAGCTGCCCTTAGTTCCATAAATGGTAAGATGAACTGGCTCTAAATCATAATCAAATATAAAGTCACGCATAGAACTGGAATCAAACATAAGAACAGATGCACTTGCAGGAATCATAACCGAACAGCTTTTTGTGAAATACGCTTCACATTTTTCCAATGCACCAAAATACACATAATCAAGGTTGCAACCCTGAAAAGCATCTTCTCCAATTTCTGTTACATTTGGAAGATACAGATTGTTTAAAGAAGTGCAAAACTTAAATGCATCGTAGCAAATTTTTTCGACACTTTCAACATTTACGACTTCAAGACTCGGACAGTTGTATAATGCTTTATCGCCCAATGTTTTCAATTTGGGAGCATAGAAAATGCGAAGACTTTCTAAATTTCCGCAAGTTCTTGGACCACCAATATATCCTCCCCATACTTCCACGGATGGCATATATATTTCTTGTAGATAACGACAGCTGGAGAAAGCACCACTACAATATCTTCCTTCAAACTCTTTGAAGCTCTCAAGAGAAGAAAAAGTGACTTTTTCAAGATTTGTACCTCTGAAAGCATTAACTCCAAGGCCTTTCAATTTGTCAAGAGTTAATTCTTTGATACCTTCCACATTTTCAAATGCATAATCATCAACAAGTTCAACATTTAAAGAATTAAATTCACAGAAATTCTGACTGTTTTTAAATGCTTCCGCATTAATTGTTTTTACATTAGGTGCATCTAAAGTCTTTAATGATAAACAACTGTAGAAAGCTCTTTCACCTATATTTTCAACATTTTCAGCAACAACATATTCTATAGTTAGACTTGAAGCAAAAGCATAATTTTTAATATCTGTTACTGTTTCAGGTAAAATGATTTCTTTGAAACCGACTCCGCTTTCACTGTTAAACGCATTTTCTCCTACTGAAGTCACAGTAACACCATTTATAACTTTTGGAACAACTATTGATGTGCTAACGCCACTATATCCAAGTAATGCACCATCTTCTGAAACGGTAAATTCAGACTCATCAGCTAAATCAAAAATATGAATTTCCACAGAATCAATTTTACTAGCAAAATCTTGTTTGTTGTTAGGATAAGTTCTCCAAATTATTTCGCATGAATCTGTAAGGCTGAACGGCTCTGAATATAGAGTACCATTATTTTGGTTAGGTAACGTTCCATCTATAGTATAATATATTTTTGAATCAAGAGAACTTGTGAATTCAACAGTAACATTTTCAATATATCTTCTACTATCAACATTTATCTCAGCATTTTTAAGATGTTCAACATTTATTGCCTCTGCAATATTCAAAATACCGTTTCCCGTTTTAACGCTTGGATAAGGTCCTTTAACTGTAATTGAATTCTGTTTTAACTGTTTTTCTATTTCCGCCGATGTCATGTTGGGACTGATAGAAAGCAAAATTGCAGAACAAGCAACAGCAAATGGGGTTGACATAGATGTTCCTGACATATTGCCGTATTCATTGTTATTAAATGTACTTAATATATCTATTCCCGGTGCAAGAATATCGAGTGAGTTACCGAAATTTGAAAAATCAGCAGGTTGCATATTTATATCACTTGCACCTACAGTTATAGCCTCATCAAGAGAACAAGGTAAAAAGTCATTGCAGTTTATTGCGTCATTACCCGCTCCTGCTACAACCACAATACCTCTATTGAAGGCATTTACAAAACTTTCTTTTATAGATTCAGATTGCATAAAAATAAAACTGCAGTTAATGATATCCATTTTATCTGAAACAGCCTTATCAATGGCTGAAATAACCGCTAAATCTGAAGATTCGCCTTCAGAATCAAATATTTTATAACCTTTAATCTTCACCGAATCGGGAGTGTTGTCAACAATTATTCCCGAAACATGAGTTCCGTGAGAATCGGGATCATCGCTCATTGCAGTATCGTCACCGGATGCACTGAAATTCAAACCTTCATCAATCATTCTGCCTTTTAGAAATTCATGATTATAGTCAATACCCGAATCTATTACTCCGACTTTAACTTCGTTCAAATCAACAGAAGCGGTTCCCAAGTAATCTAATACTTCATTGCTACCTATTGCTTCAGAACCCCAAGACAAATGACCGTTTTCAAGTTTCTCAGCAGAAAATGTTTCAACAACAGTATCCATAGTGATAATGCTGTCCGGTTCAACATATTCTACACATTCAAGTGCCGAATAGTATTCAAAAGCTTCTGCAGTATAGTATTCTGATTCAAACTGCAAAACCCACAAATCTTTATATCCCGAAATAACCGACACAGCATCAAGTGTATCAATTTTGCTTTTGGATTTTACAATTAAGCGCATAGTTTCAAACTCAGAATAATCCTCGTCTGAATCAGCAGAAAAAGATTGAACCGATAAAAATTCTTGATTGTTTTCGACAACATCGTATTCGGTAATCATTTGCCTTACTTGCTTTGAGAACTCGTCAATATCGATTGTTTTATTTTCTGCACCAAAAGATTTTAAATCAAATGTTGATAATGTTCCCAAAACGATAAGTAGTGACATCAAGCAACTAATGATTCTTTTCATAATACCACCTCTATCAGCAAACAAGAATACAAAGGGGCAATGGATATTTCCATCGCCCCAAAGAAAAAGGTTACTTTACATAAAAAACATTTTTATTTGGTTCATGGTAATCGCAGTCAATATCCATCTTTTTAATTCTGTAAATATAAAGATTGGAAGAACATTCATGTTGAAGGTTTACAATACCCACAAACTGTTTTGGAATAAACAAAAATTTACGGTTTTTCATTTGAGAGAAACTATAACTGATGTTTTCTAACTTGTGTCCCACTGTTACGACATAAGTATAGTTTGAAAAATCCATATCCAGTTTGTCCGGCATGATTCCATAATTAAGAAGCATTTCCGAAGAGTAAAAACCACAATACTTCTCATCTCTTAATGTGAACCACACAAGAGTTTTTTCGGATAGTACATCTGCCGAAACAGAAATTTGTTCTACTTGCTCAAACGGCAATTCAAATTCTTTTTTATAGATAGACATAATAAAAATGATAAAAAACAAAATAGATAAAATAATCAGTGTGGCTTTAACTGATTTTGTCATATCAGAGCCTCCATGTTTTGCCTATTGAGTTGGAATAGACCGTCATCTTGCCCTTATATTTGCCGTAATGGAAATCTGCCCAATATGCACCTTTTTCTTTAGTTAAAGGTTTTCGGCTAAAGAGCTGATACCACGCTCTATAGTATACTTTTCCATTTACTACAGCTCTAACACGTGCTCCGGCAACTAATTTAGCTATTTCTCCTGCTGCTGTTTCACCATAACTATTTTTGGTTCCACCATTACAAGAGTATAGATATACTTTACCAGATATGTTTATCTTTTTCAATTCTTTTATGTCATCAACCGATATATCATCATCTTTAAAACTTAAATTTCCCGGATACCCATGCAAATATAAGTGTATATCCTTTATGCTGTAACTATATAAAGAGTTCCATTCTTCAATAAAATCGGAAGCCTTTTCTACATAACGAGTCAAACAGTTTTTGTTGCTATATGCATATCTCTTCATCCAATTTGCTTGCTCTACGAAATCGCTTCCTCGCCTATTATATACTATAAATATATTTTTCTGAGAAGCAAAGCCACTTGGATCAGTATAGTTTACAGGGTCATTGAAACAATACATATATAAGTTTGCACTCAAAATATCAGTTTGTGCATCACGTGCTGTTTCGGTTAAATCAAGACTTAAAAATCTTCCCCATTCAGGATTATAATACCTAGATTTAAGAAGATAGAGGTTTGCACTTGCATCATAAAAATATCCTCTATATGCCAACATATTATTTGCTCCAATAATTATGCCGGCAAGAGCTAATTCAATATCAGTTGATGAAACGCTTAATTCAACATTTCCCCAAGCATCATATTTGTAATATACAAATGTGTCACCTGTACTTGCACGTACTATTCTTTCGATATCTCCCTGCATATTTTTTACATAATAAAAAACATTGATGGCTTCAAAAATTCCCTCACCTTTTGTGATAAAACCATAGGGTTCACCGTTTTGGTCGTAGAGATATTTTACGGTAAAATTGGTATCGTTAGTATACTGATAAATAAGTTTACCATTTTTCCATATAAACTCTATTTTGGATGATAAACTCTCTGTTTCATTGCCATTATCATCTGTTCCAAGAGTATAAATAGATTTTGATGTGCAATAACCTTCACTATCATATGTATAATAGTATTTCTGAGTATCGTTCTTAAATGAAACAAGTTGTCTGCCATTCCACTCTAGCTCTTTACCATTGTAACTAGTTGGATTCCCTAAATTATCGTATGAAATGGAATAATCACCAAAAGATGTAAGCTTATCTTTCCATGTGGAATCGTAAGAGAAATCAATTGTTTCAATAGCAGCAGATGTTTCTTCAGTATCTTCTGGCAGTTCTCCGTTTGTATATGCATATGTCTTTTTGCATAATATGTTTCCACCTGCATCGTATTCATAGACATAGGTTTCATTAAATTTGCGATTGTCTTCTCTAACAATTTGATTAGCCTCGTTATAGTAGTACCTATACCACAAATTACTATATGTACCCGAAACATAGTATATATGTGTTAGGTTTCCACATTCATCATACTCATAACTATACTCTTGAGTAGTATACCATCTTCCGCTTGTAGCAGCTTCTTCATCACTCACGATTTCGGAAACAACATTTTTATAGCCTGCGACTTGTGAAGATGCGGTGTCTTCGGTATCGTTATAATAGTAGTAGGTTTCACTTTTAGCTATGTTGTTTCCGTTAAGATCTTTTTCAATTACAATACTGCTCGAAGACATCACATCACTATTACTATCAGATGTTATTGCTGTGTCATTAGGAGTGTTGATTCTTCTTCCGAAATAGTCAGTTGCATTTGCAGTAATAAATTTACCATTATAATAGTCAGTGGTGTTTGAACTTATTGTTATGCCTGTTTGTCCATAAAAATTATTTGTTATTTCGCTTTCGGAAAATGATACATCGGTAAAAGAGTCATATGTAGTTCCATCAACAGTCTCTCTGTAGTACTTAATTACACTAGGCGTTGATGTTTTATGAATATACACTTCATAGGTAGTCGTGGTATTATCGTCATTGGTAATAGAATAATTATATCTAGTAGTTAGATCACTTGTATTATCAATTATCGTTTTAATGTTTCCTTCGGAATCATATTCATATTCATATGCCTTTGTTTCACCATCATCAAATGATATCCATACTACGAGGTCGTTTGCATATGAATAAGTAATTGTGTCTCCGTTCGCATAAGTGATTTTGTTGATATGTTGCAAATCCAAATCATCAGAATATTCATAATTAACAAGCAGAGTTTTGTTGCTATCTTCTTCTGATTGTCCAACATATACTTTTGTACAGTTTCCAAATGAATCATACTCAAAAGAATAAGTGAACCCATTATGAGAAATGCCTGTAATCTTATCATCAGTATAGTTGTAACTTGTGATATAATTTACACTGTCTCCAGATAGATTGGTTATAACTCTTGAGACGGTTTCAAGAGCACTCATCGAATTATATGTGTAATTGGTACTTCCATTATCATCGCCAACAGATGTAAGCAAACCCGTTACATCATCATTAGCGTAATAAGTTGTTTGTCCATTCTCATTAACAACAGATGTTATGTAGTTTCCGGAAGCATCATAATTATAAGTGGTAATCATATTCTTGCTTCCGTCAGTTTTTGTCAAGTTAGTAATGTTTCCATTAACATCAGATATATGATAATTTGTATCAGCATTACAACTTACACAGGAACAAACAGTTCCATCTTCAACCACACATTCGCAAGGGCAATCCCCGAACTCATATTTACAAAGAGTTCCACAAGGGCAAGAACCCTCATATTCTTCGGTATTGGACGATACTAAATTAAATAAAATGTCATCGAAATAAGCTTCTTCTATTTGATTTGAGAATAAGCACTGGACATAAAATGCTTCCAACGAATCTTCCTCATCACCCAAATCGACTACAAAAGAGGATAATCTGTGTTGCCAAACTTCTGTCAATGAACTATCAAAAGCGATTGAACATACTTCTGTTTTTCCTGAAGTTGAGTATTTAGCAAAAATCTTTATACCGAAAAACCTACCACTTTCAGGCATCGTACCGCTGCAATATCCACTTCCGCCAATCGCATAAATATCACCAGTTGATATGGTTTCAATGTCAGAAACCAAAATTTCTTGTTCTGCATAATAAACTTCTTCGCTATTTCCTTCTATGAACATACAATAAGTTGATTCACCAGGTCTTTTTTTCCTGTAAACATTACTGTTTAACTCGGTCCAATCAGAAGCATTCTTAGTTACTATCCCGACTCTGGATTCAAAACTTGAATTTTTAATCAAATTGTTTGTATCAACTTGAGGCACTTCATAAGCCGAAAAATCATCGTTTATGTTATAGCAATAATATGATTTCTCACCATCTTTATCTATATAAACAATACGCTGTATATTAGTGTTATAAAATGATTCTTCACTAGATATTTCCTCATTATCTTTATCCAGATTTTTAATCATCCTATGATATGGATTAGGACTGGAAAACTCAAGATTTTCAATTATTTCGATTCCGTTTGTTTTTATACACTTTTCTACAACATTTGTTACAATAAGGGCCGTCGTCTCTAAGTTTGAACTGTCAGTTGATGATTCTGTTCTGGTCTTGTATGTTATTTCTATTTTTTGACCGTCAATGTTTTGTGTGCTCGTCAACCAACCTAAACTGTTATATCCAAAGCAGACAACTTCATCATCAGGGAAACTAACAGAAGTTAATAACAGTGTATGTTCATCCTCTAATCCACTATTGTTCGTTTGATTAGTTGTATTCGTTAAGTTAAGTTTATAATCAGATAAATTGGTGTAAGTAAAGTTGATATCTTGTACTTTGCCATCTAATACAACATCGTTATTATTAGAATCTACCAAAACGATTCTTTTTAATGCATCTATGCCACCATCTTTATGAGCATCGTATTCAAAATCATATTTTTTCCCTGTCCCATCCTTGATATAATCTATTAATTGACCGTCTGTATACTCTATTTCAATACTATTGTTGTATTCATCAATAATTTTATTGATATTTGCTACACCGTCTTCGCCTTTACTAAATCCATAAGTTAAGCCATCAGTTGACGACTCAATAGTATTACCTGAAAAATCCGAAGGATCATTAAAACTATTTGTTTCATTAACCCACAACACATAATTGTTGTTAATATCAGTCCATTTAGCCAATTTGTTTGAACTATCATATTGAACAGGATTTGTACGTAAAAATGTAATAGTTGTTCCATCGAAATTGTCCCAAACAAATGTTGTTCCAGTATATGTAAGCGTGCTGGAATAATTTATTCCCCAGTTATATCCATACTGAATGGGAGTGTCGAAGAAATTCTTGTTATACATCATTTTCATTGAAACAGGCAGTATTTCTCCTTCTGATGAGAACAATTCAAACATTGATGTTGGTAAATATGTAAATTCGTTGATATATATTTCTCCAGCTCTTCCGTTGTCAACTGATGTATACTCAAAATTTTCATCTAAAATTTCAATATCTTTATATTTTATAATCAAAAACTGTTCAAGAAAAGTAATATCTGCTTCATTTTGTGTCAAAAACACAACACCATAATTACTTTCAAGACCTCTTTCCCAACGGTGATATAAATCCGTTATATTCCAAGTGTATGAACCAGAGCCATTAATCGTTTTATAATCATAAACTCTATCAGTAAATCCGTTAGCTATATCGTATAACGATTCATCTTCACCATTCCAAGGAACTAAATTTTGCCTTACTTCTACTATTCCTGTTCCGGATTTGTCATTATCATTACATTTGATTTTTATTTGAGCAGAAATTATACCTCGCATTTTTCCTAAATGAGAGTCAATGTTTTGTGGGAAAGCAATTACGATTTTTTCCGAATTTACTCTTTTTCCAGTAGAGTTAATAAAGTAATCTTCATCTGTTGGATGAGGTGATAATGGGTAAATCAAAAAATCGCTACTAGTTTCAGAGCTTATAGTGGAACTTCTTGATAATGTATTTACAGTTGATATATTTTGAACAGCATTAGACATATTATCTGTAATCTCATCTATTGTTTCAGGTGTATCTAATACAATACCGCTTGGTTCTTCCCAACGACCGTTGTTATAAATATGAACAGGATCGTTAGATATGACCTCATAATATGAGCCGTCAGAAAGTTTATATACTTTGGTGTACTCATTTCTCTTTTCAACGACCTCATAAAGAATATCAAGTGTTTCCTCCGAACTGTTTTCTGTTGATACCGTGGAAGAAAGTGTATCACTTGTTTCCTCAACTGCAAAAGTTGAAAACGGAACAATCTGCATTACAAGTAACACAGACAACAACGAACATAAAATTTTTGATTTAATTGAATGTTTCATTTTTTCGAATCCTTTCTTTGATAATTGGTTTGCAAGTACATTACGAATAAGAATTTTCAATTTCCTTGGTTATCGTATCTGCCGCACCTCCCGAGCCATAAATAACATATTCTACTGTTACTCGGTATGTGCCGGTCTTTTCCAACTGATGTGAATGTGTGCCGCTGTAAACATTAGTGTAGATAGTATCAACCCATTCGTCGTCAGTTTGACCGATATCAATTCTTGTCCAGAATAGTCCCAATGTTTTTCTTTCAACATATGTTGTTATGACCGCTCTTGAAAAAACAGAAGCACTTGCAGAATAACTGTTGGTTATTGTTAACTTTCCTGTGGATGATATGCTGGCAACACTTCTGGTTGAATCAACATTGTTGTATCGAGGCATAATTTCTGCTGCATTGGCAATAAAGGAAACGGTAGAAACTAAAACCACGCACATAACAATAAAACTTAATATTCTTTTTGCAATGTTTTTCTTCATTTCACTTCACTCCGTTAAAAATTTCGGTGCTTGTTGTGTTTTGCATTATCTAAACCATTGGTATCAACCCCTTAAATTTTTCCTATCGCCTAATACAACGCATAACTTTAAGAAAACGGTACAAATTTTCCGAAAAATTTCAAAAAAATTACAGCCCCTTACAAAAAATTGTAAGAAGCTGCTAATAAACTTAATTTAGTGATTTTATTATTTCTGTAAAATCTTCAACCGTAATCATTCCGGAATATGATAATGTTATGTAATATGATTCTTTACACCAAAAAGCATAATAACTATCACCATAATCATTGATATAAACATTTACTTTTTCTCCATTTATATCGAAAATCTTTACATGCCCATGTTTGTTATCCAAAGAAACTGCGATGTTTTCCGTAACGCATTGCGCTAATTCAATTATATTTCCGTTTTGTTTGTTTTCATATCTAATAATATTTATATTATCATCAGATATTATTTGTGTTTCAACAAAACCTTCGGGTATTTCGGACAACGAGTATCTGTAAGTGATTTTATCTGTTGTATCGCCTTCAAAGAAGATTTCTACGAATTCTTCATACACATTGTATATAAACTCAACAATAGGTTCCCTTATTGCTCCAACACTCATCATTCCTGCAAGCACCAAGATAATTGTGGCAGCAACCATAATAACTTTTCTTCTTGCCCAAGAAACAATATGAGTTCGGTCGTAGGATACTCTTTTGAGTAATTTTTCCATCTTTTTGTTGAACTCATCAGAAAACTCACAATCTATTTCCGATTCATTTTCAGGAATATCCTCAAACTCTTTTGAAGCATAGTACCGAAAAACTTCAAAAACTTCTTCTTTTGTCATAGACATATTTTAGTTCTCCTTCTCAAAAAGCGAATCTGCGAGAATATGTTTTGCTCTGGAAATCTGTATTTTAACCGTATTAGCAGGTCTTTTGAGTATTTGGGCTGTTTCAGATGCTGATAAACCGAGAACAAAACGATAGTAAAGAACTTCCTGATATTTCTCGTCCATATCAGCCATTGCTTTCATCAAACTTTCAACCTCCATTTTGTTGCAAAGTCTGGTAAGAAATTCTTTGTCACTAAGTTCAACTTTTTCTTTTCGTTTCATATCTTCATAATCGGAACGAGTTTTTCTCTTTCTTATTAAGCTGATAGAAGCATTTTTTACCGATTTAAGCAGATAGTTCCGTATATCTTTTTCACATTTGGCATTTGTTATTATATCCATATGTGAGCTCGCTATTGAACAAAAGACATCGTGAACAATATCTTCGGCATCATGCTTATTGTTTACTAATTTCAACGCTAAAAGATACATTTGGTTTTTGTAAGCAAAGTAAATATCTTCAAATTGCCTTTTTTCTTTTTCGTTTTCTATTAAACTCAAATAGAATGCTAACATATTTTCTCCTTTTCACACCCTACAATATGTATAACGCATTAGTCGGATGTTCGGGTACAAATTATTGATGAATTTTTCATAAAATTTAAAAACTAAAAACTCACCTATGTATATATGACGAAAATCGACAAATGTTACGCAAGAATTTTTCTCAAAATTAAAACTTCTACTTATTGCACAAATAACCATTGTATAATTTAGATGTTTTAACAAGAACTTTTGTTGTTATCTAACAATAATTTAATGTACCATTCATTATACTCCATAAAAAATCAGCACGCAAGTATAAAACCCTTACAGTGCTGATTTTCGCATTTTAAAGCCTTATGTATCAACAGTTTTGAGATGCTAATTCGTTACATTCAAAAAACAAATCTATTTATTCCTGTTCTTTCTCACATTATAATAATCCTTACACTCTGAACAGCAAAACGCAACATTTCCTCTGTTCGCAATAAACGCTGACATACAGTTTTTGCAGAGCTTGAGGTGGGTTGTTTCATCTGTCAGTATCATACTGAACATCATCTGAATACCGAGCAGGAGTGAATGAAAATCCCAAACGATTGTGGGTTTGTCATAAAATGAAATGTGATAAGTCGGTGCAATTCCGCCGAATGCCGATATTGCCTGCTTATAAATCATTTTAGTTTCTTCATCTAATCTGTCGTTTGAATAATACATTTCGGATGTTGCCAATGTAAATGCCCAATCTTTGAATTGAAGTAAAATCCAATCGTATCTCTCCGCATATTCTCTCTGAAAACTCATATTCATTGCCTGCGGTTGGTCGGCAAATGTCATCATCAACGCAAGCATTTTCTTATCCTCATAAACATTCCAAGCCGATTCAATTCCTTTTTTACGAACATCAATTTTTTGAAACGGATAGAAAATATCAAGGTAATCCTGCGTTGTCATTGTTTCGGGTTTGATAAAATGATTTTTCGGAAGATATACTGCTTCATAATCCATAAACGACGGGGTTGTGGGTAATGCCGTCATAAATCCGAGTAAACCGTAATTTGTAACAAAATCCATAACAGCATTTTTAATTATGTTTTCTTCTGCCCGCTTCATCTGAAGCATACCGATATTGAGAGCATCAACCACCATTGAATTTGCATCCTTCAAAGGGTCATAAACATTCGGCTCTGCTCCGTCAGCAGGAGTTATGTAAAGAATGTTATTCTTTTCTCTGTATTCGTATCTGTCATATTTAACCCAATATGAGCTTGTCCGTTCAAACAGATTTTTCATTTTTCTTTCCCTTCCGCTTTTTCTTCTTGAAAACATACGAACATCTTGTATATCTGCCGTCCTTGTTAATTCCGAGGTCGGCTATTTTTTTATCCAAATTCTTTTTTATCGTAACTTTCATTTTACGAATATTTCTGTCGGTCTGTCCTCTCATCTCCGCAATCCGCTTCGCACTGTATAACTTAACTCCCGAAAAGAAAAGTATTTCCTTTTGCTTGTCAGGTAATTCTTTTATCAGTTTTGAAAGTTTCGGATCGGATAAAATTTCGTGAAACTCAAAAGGACAGAAATGGATAACATCAAGAAATTCACCTTTTTGAATTTGTCTTGTTAAAGGTCTGTTCGGAACATCGGGGAAAAATCTTCCGTCTTGTGCTGCTCGGTAATCGAGAGGAACATCACCTCTGCCGATTTCGTGATAGCGTTCTTTTCTTTCTCTGTTTGCATCAAGTCTGTCCCAAAGTTTTATCAAATCCTCAAAATGCTTTTGCTTTCTTGCAGCATCTTCTATTCTCGATAATCCCGAATTGAAAAGCTCCTGCCTTATAATTTCTTCTTGCGGTGACAAGTTTTCATCAAATGTAATTTCTGAACTTTCCTCAAAATCCAATTCTTCCTCAAATATCTTTTCAAGCGAATATTCCCGTTCTATCAATTCCTGTTCTTCCGCTTCATCAATCAAAATTTCATTTTCAAACACTATCATCACCACCCAAATTATTATATTCACAAAAAGTTTACAATTAAAAAGTTCCGTTTTGCACCCTCTTTTTCTCCTATAAGTGAGAGGATAAATTTTGTTTTATCGAAAAGAGGTGAAAAATTGTCAAGAGAACTAACTGCAAACGAAAAAAGGCAGATTAAAAATCTTGTTGTTAATTGCTGTGCAAATTACACCAAAGAACACGGATGCCTACTGCTTGATTCAAACTGCTATATGCTCGGAAAGTTTTATGCGAACGATAAACTGTGCAGATATTTCAGAGATTATGTCCTTCCTCTCAACTCTGAACTGACTGCTGTTTTTTCAAACAAACCGACCAAAGACTGCAAAATTTGCGGAAAGAAATTTCCTGTAAACGGCAGACAAACATACTGCTCAAAAGCTTGTTCCGATAAAGCAACGAAATCTGCAACGGCAGCAAGAGTGCGAAAGCACAGAGAAAAACAATTACAGCAATCGGAACTGATTTAAGTATATTTCATTCCGATTAAAAAATCAATCAAAAGGAGTCAAACAATGCCAAGAGAGAGTTTAAAAAACAAAACCCCGTCAGAATTGCGTGAAATGAAAGCAAAGAACGAAGCAAAAATCAAGTATATGGAAAACAAAATAAAATATCTTGAATCGCAAGAAAAACAACTCACACGGAAAGAACGCACTCACAGACTCTGCACTCGTGGAGCGATGCTTGAAAAATATCTTTCTGAATTTACCGATGAGCAGGTTGAAACAATTTTAAAAATTGCTTTTCATACCGAAGCAGTTTGTAGAGCGATTGAACATTTCAGAGAGAGCAACGAAAACACCACTCTGTAAAAGTGCGCAATTATACACCGCTTCCCCAAAAAGTTGAAACTTTCCGGGAATCTGTATGCGGTGCCATTGCGGTTTTTTACAAAAACATTCGGAACACAGTTCCGCTGATTTCATCAGACAAGGGTTTCACCCCTGCGACTTCGTCTACCCAAATTTTTTAAAAAACAAGGAGAGTGATAAAAAATAGCTTGTACCCATTTTCAGATATCAATACAAAAGCGGAGTGAAAATAAATCCGCTGTTGCAGGAGCCGCTTACCAAAGCGGCTCCAAACTTTTCTCGGAATATGATAACCGAAGCAAAAACTATACAAGAAAACAAAACGAAGTCATCCACTCTGAAATTCTTCTCCCACCCAACGCACCCGAAAAATATTATGACAGAGAAACTTTATGGAACTCTGCCGAGAAAGTTGAAACACAATGGAACTCACAGCTCGCACGAAAAATCATCATCGCACTTCCGATAGAAATCCCAACCGAGCAATATGCAGAGCTTGTCAGAAGTTATTGCTATGAACAATTTGTTTCAAAAGGAATGTGTTGCGATTTCGCCGTTCACGATAAAGGTGACGGCAATCCGCACACACATATTATGCTGACAATGAGAGCGATTGATGAAAACGGAAAGTGGCTTCCGAAGTGCAGAAAGGTTTACGATCTTGATGAACACGGAAACAGAATCGGTAATCACCGTGAAGATATTGTTGACTGGAACAAAAAAGAAAATGCAGAAGTCTGGCGTCATGCTTGGGAAGAAAAAGTAAATGACTATCTCATCAGAAATAACCGACCCGAAAGAATTGATATGCGTTCTTACGAACGGCAGGGAATAGATTTAGTTCCAACGGTTCATCTCGGTCCCGCCGCATCGGAAATGGAACGCAGAGGTGAAGAAACAATTCTCGGCACTCTGAATCGGGACATTGTGAAATTCAACTCTGTGAGAAAACATTTACGAAAGGTACTTGCAGAGTTGAAAGAATGGATTGAAGAAATCAAGATAATTCTTTCCGAATTCAAAGAAGAAAAAGAGCTGACTATCGCAGATATTCTCATCGATTATCTGAAATCCCGACAAGAAGCTCACAGCGGTAAAAGCAGATATTTCTACAACAAAGACCTTGTAGTTGACTTGAAGCAAGTTTCAAAAACACTTGCATTTCTTCAGCAACATAATATCACATCTGCAGATTCTTTGTGGGATATGATTGAAGAAGTTTCTGAAATTCAGAGCCGTATCGATTTTACTGATGACAAAATCAAAGAACTCAAAAAGGGAATTAAATTCCACAACGATTTTGTAAAATTCAAACCTGTCGCTGATGAATACAGCAAAAAGAAATTCGGCAGAGATAAATTTAAAACCGAACATAGCAAGGAATTAAATTCATTCTACCGAGCAAAACGATGGATTGATGAAAACCCGAAATCCACAACCAAATCTTTGAAAGCCGACCTTGAAAAATTACAAACGCAAAAAGCCACTGATATCACTTTAATCGAAAGTAACTACGGCAGCCTTGAAGAACTCAAGCGAGCAAAATATATTATTTCGGTAGTTTTGGCAAATGTTGAAACAGAAAAGCAAAACATAATACGAAGAGATAGACAAAACATCAAAACACAAAATCAAAGTATTGAATAAGGAGTAATAAATTTATGAAAAACGAAAAGGATTATGAAAATAAGAACATCAATCTTTGCGAATGTTACGATTTCGCAGAAGATGTTCCGAAATCTTTTGAAAACGAATGTAAAAATTATTGGCTTGATAAATGGAAAGAGATTTGCAAACCGCTTTATCTTCCCGAATGTCATTATTTAGAAGATGCAGACGGAAAACTTTATCTTGTCTGCGGCGGAGAGCTGATAGAAGTATCAGAACATTTTGCCGATAAGGGCAAAACAATCGACCAACTTATTGAAGAATTTATCATTTATCAAGCAAAACAAATGTAACTGTCCGATAAATAGCCTTGAATAAAACCTGCGTTTACGATATAATCCAAGTAGAAAGTATTATAAGCGTGGGTTGTTTCTACAAAAAGGAGGATTTTTATTTTGAAACAACTTTATAATACTGCTCTCTATATGAGATTAAGCCGTGATGATGAAACTTATGGCGATAGCGTGTCAATCGAAACACA
This sequence comes from Acutalibacteraceae bacterium, assembly GCA_045539875.1. Lineage (GTDB taxonomy): Bacteria > Bacillota > Clostridia > Oscillospirales > Acutalibacteraceae > CAG-177. The sequence continues at coordinate 169,332 of JAZQGF010000035.1, read as the reverse complement.
ACGCACCATTCTACGCCAATATGCAAAAGACAATAATCTGAATGTTGTTGATGAGTACATTGACGACGGTTGGAGCGGAACAAACTTTGAAAGACCTGCATTTACTCGAATGATGAACGACATCGAAGCAGGCAAAATCAACTGCATTGTTACAAAAGACCTCAGCCGTTTTGGTAGAGAACACGTAATGATGGACTACTATCTCGAATTTGTATTCCCCGAAAAGAAGGTACGATATGTTGCCGTTACAGAAAACGAGGATACAGAAAAGGGATTGAGTGATTTTGTGCCTTTCAAAAATCTGTTCAACGAATGGTTTGCAAAAGACACAAGCCGAAAAGTTAAAGCAGCACTTCAAGCAAAGTTTGCTGCGGGCGAAAGACCCTGCACATACGCACCGCTTGGCTACAAAAAAGACCCAGACCATCGCAACAAACTCATAGTTGACGAGGAAACTCGTTGGATTATTGAGAAGATTTTTGATTTAGCGGTACACGGTGCGGGAGCAGCCAAAATCACCAAAACTCTTATCGGAGATAAAGTGCCGACAGCAGGTTGGTTAAACTACACCCGATACGGAACATTTGCAAACATCTATGCAAATCAGCCGATTGAAAAGAGTTATCAATGGACGATTGCACAAGTCAAAAGCATCTTAAAAGATGAAACCTACATCGGTAATTCCGTTCACAACAAGCAGACAAACATATCTTACAAGAACAAAAAGAAAATCCGAAAACCTAAAGAAGAATGGCTCAAAGTAGAAAGCACCCACGAAGCCATTATTTCAAAAGAGGTTTTTGAACAGGTGCAGGAGCAGATTGCTTCAAGAAAGCGAAAAATGAAAGACTCGACAACACAGATATTTGCCGGTCTTTTGAAATGTGCTGATTGCGGTTGGTCAATGAGTTATGCGAACAATACGCAAAACAAAACTCCGAAGAAATATTATGTTTGCACAACTTACAGACAATTCGGAAAAAACGGCGGATTCTGCACTTCTCACTATCTGCGATATGATGTTCTATATTCGTATGTTCTTTTAAGACTTCGCTACTGGGCAGAATATGCACAACGAAACGAAGATGAACTGCTTGAAATCCTAATACAATCCGGCACGAAAGAAAAAGCCGCATTGTTCAAAAAGCAAACGGATGAATTGAACAAAATAAAAAAGCGAAAAGCCGAGGTTGACCGTCTTTTCGCAAAGATGTATGAGGATTGGGCAAATGAACGCATCACGGAATATAACTTTAATATGATGTCACAGAAGTTTCAGACGGAACAGCAAGAACTTGACGAAAGAATTAAAAATCTTGAAACCAAGCTTGCAACCGAAGAAGAAACAGTTGATAATGCAAAGAAATGGATTGCTTTGATAAAGCAATTTTCAATTCCGACAGAACTCACCGCCGAACTTCTGAACTCAGTAATTGAAAAAATCGTTGTTCACGAAGCAATAAAAAACGATATGTGCCTTAATCAGCGAGAAATAGATATATATTTTCGCTTCATTGGCAAAATTGATTAACCTATATCCTTAACTATGGGAAAGGAATTTATCCTGCCCCGATATTTCTCTCTTGCCTGAAATTTCAAAAATTTTCGGAGTGAGTGTTGATGAATTGCTGAGCGATGAACCGTTGACCGTTACTACAGAATCGGTTAAAGAAGAAAAAACATCTTTTGAACCCGAAAATCCCGAGTTTTCAGGCAAGAAAGCAACTGCGCTTTTGATTGCAACGGAACGCAGCGGCAAAACCTCAAATATCAGATTTCCTCTTGGGATAGTAAGATTCGGTCTTAATTTAGGCAGTGTTTTCGGCGGCATTACCGGCGAACAGGCAAGTATAATTGAAAATGCCGTAAAAACCGGACTTTCGGGAGAAATCCTCTCTGTTGACGGAGAAAACGGTGAAAAAGTTACAATAAGTATTATTTAAATAAAAAAAAGACTTGATATTTTTATTTATATGTGTTAAAATACGAACAGTAGGATTATGAAACATGAGAGTGGGGCGACCCGCTCTTTTGTTTGTGCTAAAATCATTTTTCACAAAAAGAAATAAAGGAGAACTGACCTATGGCCAAAGGAAAGGGCGGCAATACCGTTGCCGCTGTTTGGGAAATCGCAGAGCCCATCGCTCAGGAGCTTGGACTTGAACTCTGGGATATCCGATTTGTCAAGGAAGGAACAGACTGGTTTTTGCGTATAATAATTGATAAGGACGGCGGAGTCGGCATAACAGACTGCGAAAACATGAGCCGCGCAATCGACAAGCCGCTTGACGAGGCAGACCCCATTGAGCAGAGCTACTGCCTTGAGGTTTCATCCCCCGGTCTTGAAAGAGATTTGACGAGAGAAACCCACTTTGAGGCCTGCAAGGGTGAAAAAATAAAGGTTAAAATGATAAGAGCCGTTGAAGGTGTGCGCGAATTTTCGGGAATCCTTGAGGATTTTGACGGAAAGCTCATCACTCTCCGCCTTGAGGACGGCAACGCAATGTGCTTTGAGAAAAAAGAAACAAGCTATATCAAACTTGATGACTTCAGCTTTTAATTGAAAGGAAAGGTTCGGAAAAATGAACAACAGTGAATTTTTTGAGGCAGTCAGACTTCTCAGCAAGGAAAAGAAAATTGCAGAGGAAGGACTGCTTGAAGGTATCCAGAGAGCAATCGTAACAGCAGTTAAGAGAGATTATAACAACAAGGATATCGTTTTCTGCGAAATCGACCGTGACAACGCAAAAATCAGAGTTTTCGTGCGTAAGAATGTTGTTACCGAAATCCTCGACCCCGATGAGGATATGACAGTTGAACAGGCTCAGAGATTCAAGAAGAACGCTATCGCAGGCGACATCGTTGAAATCGAGCTTGAAACAAAGGAAGTCAGCCGTATCGCTGCCGAAAAGGGCAAGCATATTCTCCGCCAGGCAATCAGAGAGGCTGAGCACGGACAGATTAAAGAAGAATTCCAGAGCAAGAATCAGGAAATCGTTACCGCAAAGGTGTCAAAGATTGATCCCGTTACTCTTGATGCAATCGTTGAAATCGGCAAGCTCACCGAAAAGCTTCTCAGAAGCGAGCAGCTTCCCACCGATAACTTTACCGAGGGCGACATCATCAAGGTGTTTATTGCAGATATCAGAGATGCAACAAAGGGTCCCAAGGCAACAATTTCAAGAACTCATCCCGGTCTTGTAAGACGCCTTCTTGAAAGCGAGGTTCCCGAAATCTTTGACGGCACCGTTGAAATCAAGTCTGTTTCCCGTGAAGCAGGCTCAAGAAGCAAGATTGCCGTTTATAGCGCAGACGAAAATGTTGATCCCGTAGGCGCATGTATCGGTCAGAGAGGCGCAAGAGTCAACAAGATTGTTGACCTTCTCGGCGGCGAAAAGCTCGATATTGTTCGCTACAGCGAAAATCCCGTTGAGTTTGTTGCAGCTTCGCTTGCACCGGCAGATGTTATCTCCGTAACCGTTGAAAACGAAGAGGAGCGCTCCTGCAAGGTTGTTGTTCCCAACAATCAGCTTTCGCTCGCTATCGGCAACAAGGGTCAGAATGCACGCCTTGCCGCAAAGCTCACAGGCTGGAAAATCGATATCAATCCCGAAACAGAAGAACCTGTTATCAATTTTGATGAATAATACTAACAATCTTTAAGAGGTACTGACTATGCAAACGCGTCGGATTCCAATGAGAAAATGCACGGGCTGCAATGAGATGAAGCCCAAAAAAGAGCTGGTAAGGGTTGTTCGAAGCCCCGAAGGCGAAATATCGCTCGACTTGACGGGCAAAAAGCCCGGAAGAGGCGCATATGTATGCCGCGATGCTGCCTGCCTTGCAAAAGCAAGAAAGGCAAAAAGGCTCGAAAAGGCATTTTCCTGCGAGATTCCCGACGGAGTCTACGAGAGAATGGAGGAAGAGCTGAAAAATGACGGATAATCCAAAGCTCCTCTCTCTTCTCGGCATGTGCCGCAGGGCAAAAAAACTAAGCTGCGGTCACGATGCGGCAGTAGGCTCAATCAGAAGCAAAAGCGCAAGGCTTTGCCTGCTGAGCAGCGATTCATCTCAGCGGCTGAGAAAAGAGATAGAGCGTGAGGCGGCGTTCGAGGGGCGCAATATTCCCGTCGCAATTCTCGCTTCAACGATAGATGAAATAGGTTGGGCAACGGGTCTTAAATCCGCAGTGCTCACAGTTAATGACGAAGGCTTTGCAAAAACGATGCTTGGGCTTCTGAATACTACAGGGGAGGTTAATCTATGATTAATAAATACAGAGTACATGAGGTTGCAAAGGATTTTGATATCAAGAGCAACATAGTTGTTGATTTGCTTCAGGCGCATTTCGACGGACAGAAAAAGCATATGACGGTTCTCGAGGAAGATGAGCTTGATCTTATTTTTGAAACCTTTACCAAAGAGAATGAGGTAGAGGATCTTAACGAATACTTTGAGTATATGCCTGCCGCAAAGAAGGCAAAGGAAGAAAAGAAGGCTGAAGAAAAAGCTCCCGAAGCACCTGCCGAAAAGAAGGCAGAGTCTGCAGCGGAAGAAAAGAAGCCCGAAAAGAAAAAGGAAGAGAAGAAGCCTGAGGAAAAGAAGGCGGCTCCTGCAGAAAAGAAAGAGCAGAAGCAGGAGAAAAAGCCCGAAAAGAAGCCCGAGCAAAAGCAGAGTGCTCAGCAGACAAAGCCCGGCAAGCTTCCTCCCATGCCTCAGAAAAAGCAGCCTAAGGCTGAAGAGGTTAAAGAGAATAAGCCCATGCAGTCAAGAACAAAGGGCGAAATGCGCACTATCGATACCCGTGCCGATAATGTTGACCTTGAAAAATATAACGAGAGATATGAAAACATTGCTCCCGAAAACAAAACAAAGCAGCATGAGGGCGCAGTTAAAAAGCAAAAGCTCAAGCAGAAGAGCCAGCAGTACAGAAAACAGGGCGGCATGCGTTCATCAAGACGCGAAACCGAGGCGGAAAGACTCAAGAGAATCGCTGCCGAAAGAGCAAAGAAGCCCCAGATGCAGCTTAAGCTTCCCGAAGAAATTACCGTCGGCGAGCTTGCAGCAATGCTCAAGATGACTGCTGCAGAGGTTATCAAAAAGCTCTTCACTCTCGGTCAGATGGCAACCGTTAACGAGGTTCTCGACTACGAAACCGCAGCCATCGTTGCCGAAGAGCTCGGCGCAAAGGTCGAGAAGGAAGTTGTTATCACAATCGAGGACAGAATCATCGACGACCATGTTGACGATGAAAGCGAGCTTATCGCAAGAGATCCCGTTGTTGTTGTTATGGGTCATGTTGACCACGGTAAAACTTCACTTCTTGACGCAATCAGAAATACTTCCGTTACCGCAACCGAAGCAGGCGGTATCACTCAGCATATCGGTGCTTACAGAGTTGATCTTAACGGTCAGAAGATAACATTCCTTGATACTCCCGGTCACGCAGCGTTCACATCGATGCGTCTGAGAGGCGCAATGGCAACGGATATTGCAATCCTTGTTGTTGCAGCCGATGACGGTATCATGCCCCAGACAATCGAGGCTATCAACCACGCAAAGGCAGCAGGAGTTCAGATTATAGTTGCCATCAACAAGATGGATAAGCCTGCCGCAAATCCCGACAGAGTTCTTCAGCAGCTCACCGAGCATGAGCTTGTTCCCGAAGAATGGGGCGGCGAAACAATCTGCGTTCCCGTTTCGGCTCACACAAGAATGGGTATTGATTCACTTCTTGAATCAGTTCTTCTTGTTGCTGAAATGCAGGAGCTTAAGGCTAACCCCAACCGTTCGGCAAAGGGCGTTGTTATTGAAGCAAAGCTTGATAAGGGCAGAGGCCCCGTTTCAACTCTTCTTGTTCAGAACGGTACTCTCAAATCAGGTGATATCATCGTTGCAGGTACTTCTGTCGGCAGAGTAAGAGTTATGGTTGACGATAAGGGCAGAAAGGTTACTGAAGCAGGTCCCTCTGTTCCCGTTGAAATCATGGGTCTTGCCGAAGTTCCTCAGGCAGGCGACGGCTTTGACGCCGTTAACGACGAGCGTCTTGCAAGAGAGCTTGTTGAGCAGAGAAAATCAAAGGCTAAAGAGGAGCAGTTCAAGGAGTTCCAGAAGGTTACTCTTGACAATCTCTTTGCATCAATTCAGGAAGGTCAGCTCAAAGACCTTAATATCATCATCAAGGCCGATGTTCAGGGCTCGGCAGAAGCAGTTAAGCAGAATCTTATCAAGCTTTCAAATGACGAGGTTCGAGTTAAGGTTATTCACAGCGGCGTAGGCGCAATTGTTGAAAGCGATGTTATGCTTGCAAATGCATCAAACGCAATCGTTGTCGGCTTCAATGTAAGACCCGATAATGTTGCTTCCGAAAGCGCAGAGCGTGACGGCGTTGAAATCAGAACCTACAGAGTTATCTACGAATGCATCGAAGAGGTTGAAGCAGCTATCAAGGGTATGCTTGCTCCCAAGTTCAGAGATGTTGATATCGGTAAGGCAGAAGTGCGTCAGGTTGTTAAGATTTCGTCAGTCGGCAACATCGCAGGCTGCCATGTTACAAGCGGCAAGATTACCAGAGGCGCAAAAATCCGCGTTGTGCGCGACGGCTTTGTTATCGCTGAGGACGAAATGGCTTCGCTCCGCCGATTCAAGGATGATGTTAAGGAAGTTGCCTCGGGATTTGACTGCGGTATCGGTCTTAACAAGTTCAACGATATCAAGGAAGGCGATGTTTTTGAAGCCTTCATCACAGAGGAGTACAGAGATTAATGGCAGGATACAGAATTGACAGAGTGTCCGAAGATATAAGAAGAGAAATAGCCGCTATCATGCGTGAGCTTAAGGACCCCAGAATCCAGGGCATGCTCACGGTTGTTAATGTTGAAGTCAGCTCCGATGCCTCCTTTGCAAAGGTTTATGTCAGCGCAATGGAGGGCATCGAAACCGCAAAGCTTGCGGTTAAGGGTCTGACCAGCGCAACGGGCTATATCCGCAGAGAGGTTGGCAAAAGACTTCATCTGCGCAAAACTCCGGAGCTTAAGTTTGTTGCCGATGATTCCATCGAAAAGGGCATGGGCATCGCAAGAATGCTCGGAGATATCACTCCGGACTCGAATGAATAATTGTAAGGAGCGTCAATTATGAGAATTGACCTGCGCGAAACTGCGGAAATACTTCAGAATTCCGATAAAATCCTTCTTTTGTGCCACGCCCATCCCGACGGCGATACCCTCGGCAGCGCAACCGCGCTTGCCCATGCGCTTTCGGCGAAGGGAAAAAAAATCAGGGTTGAATGCTCTGACCCCATTCCCAAGGACTTCGGCTTTATGTTTGAAGGGCTTGAAAATGAGGAGTTTGAGCCGGAGCTTATTGCTGCGATTGATGTTGCGGATATAAAGCTTCTCGGCAGAGAATCAGAGGGTAAATATCAAGGAAAAATCGATCTTTGCATCGACCATCACGGCTCAAACATGATGTATGCGGATAAGGTCTGCCTTGAACCCGATTCGGCATCCGCCGCAGAGATAATTTATCTTCTTCTTAAAGAAGTTAAGGCGGAATTTACTCCGCAGATTGCATCGTGTCTTTTCACAGGTGTTACAACCGACACGGGCTGCATGCGTTTTTCAAACACAACTGCAAGAACCTTTGAGATTGCGGCTGAGCTTGCAAAGCTCGGTGCGGATACCTATAACATTATCCAGACATTCTTTGAAACAAAGACCAAAACCTTTGCCGCACTTGAAAGACTTGCGCTTGACAGCATGAGATTTTATTTCTCCGACCGCTGCGCCGTTATCTGCGTAACGCAGGATATGTATAAAAGAAGCGGTTCAGACGAAAGCGAGGTTGACAGGCTTTCAAATCTGCCCCGTCAGATTGAAGGCGTGCTTGTCGGCGTAACCATGAGAGAGCTTAAGGATGGCAATTTCAAGGCTTCCGTGCGCACCCACGGTGATATTGATGCATCCGCCATCTGCAAAAGACTCGGTGGCGGCGGTCACATGGGCGCGGCAGGCTGCACTCTTTACGGCACAAGGCAGCAGGCAGTCAATTCCCTGCTCAAAGAAATTCAGGCAGAGATTGATGCATTTACAATTGATTAAAAAATTACAGGCAGTTCAACCGAACTGCCTGTTTTCTCTTTTAAATCTTAATTCCCTTTTCAGTCATTGCTTTTTTCAGAATTTCAATGTCGCCGTGATAATAGCAGTGACCGTCCATGCCGGCGGCCTTTGCGCCGTCGATATTTGCCTGAACATCGTCAATGAAATAACATTCATCGGGCTTGAGCGAAAACTTTTCGTAAAGTGCAAGATAAATTTCCTTTTCGGGCTTAAGGAGCTTGTAATCCGCCGAAATGAGGTAGCCGTCAAAGAGCGAAAGGGCGGGAATTCCGCTGATTCTCTCGTAAAAATCGCCCGATGCATTTGAAAGAAGATAGATGCCGTAGCCGATTTCCTTAAGTTTCTTTATGAAATCATACATCTTTTCAAACGGCGGCATATAGGGATAAAAATTATGCACCATTTCGGATGCCTTATCAAAAATTTCGGCAGGAATAACATCCTTTTTTTGCTCCATGATTTCATCGGGAAAGATGATTCCCCTGTCCTTATCTGACCATATGGGATTTCTGAAAATCTCCCTGAGAAGAAGGTCGGCGGTTTCTCTGTCAAAAAGAGAATAGAGCGTTTTTTCGGGATTGTAGTCAATCAACACGCCGCCCATGTCGAAAATAATGTTTTTAATCATATTCATCACCAAATCAAACCGCCCTGCTGAGCAGAGCGGTAATTTTAATTATGCCATTTTAACAATATGCTGGCAGTATACATAAACATTCTGAATTTTCTTTGCCTCGGTATCGTATTTTGTTTTGATAACGGGCTGGGTTTCCGAAGGAGTGATATAAACCTTGAAAACAATTGCGTGCTGACCCGGGCGCATATTGGTTATTTTTTTGTATTCAAAATGCTGACCCTGAATATCAAGATATTTAAAAATGATTTCCTCAAGCAGGTCGCCTGTGAAGCAACGGATAATATCGTCTTCTTCATACATCTCAATGATTGCTTTTGTTTCTTCAAATGTCATCATTTCGCTTTTGAATTCGCCCTCGTTTATGGCGGTGCTCATCGAGGAATTGTCAAGCAGCAATAACGGTAAATCATTGTTTTTCATATTCTTGGCCTCCTTGGTGTTAATTAAGTGTTGGGTTTATTATAGCAGATGAATTTATATCTGTCAATAACTTGCAAAAACAGAACACACATTTCTACTGTTTGCACAATTTTTGCAAGTTTGTTATGTTCAACTTGCAAAACCATTCGGACGATTCGTGAATCGCCCCTACACAGATTATTTTTCATCCATATAATCAAGCACACGCTCAATAAGATTAAGCCTGTTTTCGCCCTTGAGCAGTCGTACCGCGATATGCGGCTTTCCTCCGCCTGCACTGACAACAAATCTGCCTCTGAAATGCATTGATGCGGTTGAGATTTTTTCCATATCAAGCTGGTTGATTCTGAAAATTATGCGGTCGCTCTGCATCGTGATTTCATAGACATCGTGCCTTGCCGCCTTGCCTCTGAGAAGTGCAATTTTGATAAGTCCTTCAACGCTTTCGGGCGGGTCGCCGAAGCGGTCGCAAAGCTCGTCAATAACATCCGAAGCATCCTCGTTTGTTTTGATATCCGCAATTCTGCGGTAAATCTGGAGCCTTTGCGGAACGCTTTCAATGTATTCATTCGGAATGTGTGCATCAATCGGCAGGTCGATAACGCAGTCTTTTTCGGGCTCTGAGGATTTTTCGCCCTTTTCTTCGCTTATTGCCTGTTCAAGCAGCTTCACATACATCTCATAACCGACCGATTCCATGTGTCCGTGCTGATTTGAGCCGAGAACATTGCCTGCACCTCTCAGCTCAAGGTCACGCATCGCGATGTGGAAGCCCGAGCCGAATTCGGTAAATTCACGGATTGAATCAAGCCTTCTTGTTGCAATTTCGCTCAGCTGCTTGCCTCGAGTGAATGTGAAATATGCGCTTGCTCTTCTTGATGAGCGCCCTACCCTTCCTCTTATCTGATGAAGCTGAGCAAGACCCATTCTGTCGGCATTTTCAATGATGAGAGTGTTTGCGTTGGGAACATCAACGCCTGTTTCGATGATGGTTGTGCAAACGAGAATATCAATTTCGCCCTCGAGCAGCCTTCTCCAGACTTCGCTGAGTTCATCCTCGCTCATTTTGCCGTGTCCGATTCCGACATTCGCATCGGGCAGCATGGATTTGATTTCCGCCGCCTTTTTCTCAATATCCTCAACCCTGTTATATAAATAGTATACCTGACCGCCGCGGCGAAGCTCTTGCTCCATTGCCTGAACAAGAACGGGCATGTTATGCTCGATAACATAGGTTTGGACGGGCTGCCTGTCCTGCGGTGCTTCCTCGAGAACGGACATATCCCTGATTCCCGTCATCGCCATGTTGAGCGTTCTGGGAATGGGGGTTGCCGTGAGGGTGAGAACATCAACTGCAGGGAAAAGGGTTTTGAGTTTTTCTTTTTGCGCAACGCCGAAGCGCTGCTCCTCGTCAATGATAATCAGTCCGAGGTCGCGGAACTGAACATCCTTTGAAATTATGCGGTGCGTGCCGACAACGATATCAACCGAGCCGCGGCGCAGACCGTTTATTGTTTTGTCGATTTCTTTTTTGGTGCAGAATCTTGAAAGCATTCCTGCCTCAATCGGGAAGCCCTCAAAGCGCTTGAGAATAGTCTGATAGTGCTGGAGAGCAAGAATGGTTGTGGGAACCATAATTGCGCACTGCTTGCCGTCGGCTATGCACTTAAACACAGCGCGCAGAGCAACCTCGGTTTTGCCGAAGCCGACATCGCCGCAGAGCAGTCTGTCCATGGGATAGGGCTTTTCCATATCCTTTTTGATTTCGTGAATGCAGCGCAGCTGGTCGTCTGTTTCAACAAATTCAAAGCGGCGCTCAAAATCGTTCTGCATATCGATATCGGGTGAGAATGAATGCCCCTGAACCTTGATTCTCTTGGAATAAAGCTCAATCAGCTCCTTCGCCATATCCTTGACAGCGCTCTTGACTCTTGAACGGGTTTTCTGCCAGTCCTTGCCGCCGAGCTTGCTGAGCTTCAGCGGCTTTTCGTCGCTCTTCGGACCGATATATTTTGAAACCTGGTCGAGCTGAGTGACGGGCACATAAAGATTATCGCCCTTGTCATATTGAATTTTAATGTAGTCCTTTGTGTTGCCCGATGCTTCAAGGGTGGTTATGCCCTCAAAAATACCGATGCCGTGGGTTGCGTGAACAACATATTCGCCTCTGTGAAGCTCATCAAGATTGTTGAAGGCATTTTTGACTCTCTTTGACGAAACAACCTTGTTTTTGGTAACGGTTCTGCTTCTGTAGGTTATGAGGGTGAATTTTGCGGCAGGATATTCAAAGCCGTAGGAAAGACCTCCGGGAAGAACGCATACGGTTTTCGGCGGAAATTCCGCAGGAGGAACGGGGCAGAAAAGCGCGGGAATTCCTTCGTTTTCAAGGTCGTCGGCAAGAGTTTTTGCGCTCTTATCCGTGCCTGCAAGAATGGCGCAGGAGTTGCCGAGCTTGCGGATTGCCTGCAAATCGTCAACAATAGCCGAAAAGGTTCCGTTCCACGGTGCAATCTGCTTTGCCGTGAAGGTTATCAGCTCTCTGACGGGGGTATCAAAGCTGCCTCGGGGCAGATTATCAAGATAAACAGCGCCGAGTTTTTCGTAATAAGCAAAAAGCTCATGCTGCTGAATGATGTAGCGGTCAAGACCCTTGCAGAGTGTGCCGTCCTGAAACAGACCCTTGACGGTTTCGTTCATCAGCTGGCCGGCGGCGTTGAATTTATCCTTAACGGCAAAGCTTTCGCAAACAAAAAGCATGCTGCCGTTTGCATAGTCAAAAATGCTTGCACTGTCGGGATAAATCAGTGGCATATATTTATCAAAGGAAGAAAGACGCACTCCGTCTTTCAGGCTGTTCAAATCTTCGTTGAGATTTTTAAGGGCATCGCCCTTGATTTTTTTATCGGCGATATGGCGTTCGATAAGAGCAGTCAGCATTTCATCCGTGCAGAGGATTTCTCTTGCGGGAGTGATGCGGATTTCATCCGTCATATCGGTTCTTCTCTGGCTTTCAAGCTCAAAGAATGCAATGCTGTCAACGGCATCTCCCCAGAATTCAACGCGGCACGGCAGCTTTGAATCGGGAGGGAAGAAATCAAGAATTCCGCCTCTGAGCGCAAACTGACCCGGTCCGTCAACCTGTTCGCTTCGGGTGTAGCCGCAGCGGATAAGGCTTAGCAGCAGCTCATCAACCTCGTATTCTTCGCCGACGGTAACTGCAAAGCTGTTGTTCATCAGCATCGCAGGCGGAACGGTGAGCTGGCTTGCCGCCTCTGCGGAAAGAACAACGGCATCATAATCGCCCGAAAGCATTTTGTCGAGCACCTTGAGTCTTGAGTGCTCATATTCTCTTGAAACGGTTTCGTGGGTGCGGAATGAAAAATCCCTTGCAGGATAGAGCAGAGCATTTATGCCGAAAGCTTCCATATCCTGTCGCATTCTTGTTGCCTGCGCTTCGTCGGGAGCAATAACGATTGCTTTTTTCATCAGACTCATGCACATTGAAGCGATAACATGCGACTTATGGACATGAGAAAGCCCCGTCACGCCGCTCGGCAGACGGTTTTTCTGAATCGCCGAAGCTAAATTCATAAACTCCGGCGTTAATTTTGCAATTTCGGTGTAGCAGTTCATAGATAATTTCTTTCGCAAATGATTTTAATTCATTATATATAATACATTTTATTCCGATTTCAGTCAAGAAAGAATGTGTCGTTAATAATTGAAAAATAATTTTTAATAAAAATTAACTGTATTGTCATAATTTTGTAATTGTGCTGTATTTATTGATATGATATACTGAAATAAAGAAAGTATTTCCTGTGGGGGGGAAAATAATGAAAAACATTAAATTCAAAAAGAGAAAGAGGATTTCTTCTCATGTGATTGCGGCAATCTGCGTTATTGCAACCGCTGTTATTGTTGCAGGTGTGTTTGTTGCGGTCAAACTGATTTCCGACAGAAACGGCAAGGATGATTCTTCCGTCGGCTACACCTTTGCAACCGAGGGCTTTGAAAATATCTCTGAAATAAAAAGCCTCAACGAAGAAATGGCGGTATTTACGGATTATTCAAGCGGCAAGAAAGGTCTTATGACGCTTGACGGAAAGATAACCGAAAACGCGGAGCACAACGATTTTTCAGTTATCAGCGATGTTTGGCGCAACTGCAGATACATAACCGACAGCCCCCGTTCTGAATATCTTCTGCTTGTGGATACCGAAACCAAAACCGTTACAAGCCGACAGTATCACGGACTGAAATCGCCCGAGCTTATTCCCTGCTGGCAGGAGGAGGTCCGCCATCTTGCGTGGACAGACGAAATGGGCTATGCAGGCGAGGTTAAAACAAGCGAGGTTACCCTTTCACCCGGACTTTATCCCGTTGCAAATTCTCTTAAAGAGGATGCAAAATACGGCTATGTGAGTCATATTCTGCGTCTTGAAATTGCTCTTATGTATGAAAAGGCAATGGATTTTTCCGAGGAGCTTGCAGCGGTTAAAAAAGACGGTAAGTGGGGATATATCAACGAAAACGGCGTGACTGCAATTCCTTTTGAGTTTGACTCCTGTGCTGTTGCGGATGCAATGGGCAGTGACTGCGCCTTCAGCTTCAGAAACGGGCTTGCACCCGTCTGCAAAAACGGAAAATTCGGAATAATCAATAACAAGGGCGAAACCGTTGTTGATTTTTCGTTTGACAGTATCGTTCAGGGCAATAACGGAAGTTATCTTGCGCTCAGAGAAGGCAAGTGGGGACTCATTACAATCAAAAAGGAATATCTTCCCGTTGAAACAACAACAGCTGCCGCAACAAATGCCGACGGCAGCAGCGAGGTTATAGCAAGGGGAAATTATACCGTCAAAACCTCGGGCAGTGTCCTCAACATGAGGTCTGAGGCTCATTCAGGAGCATCTGTTGTTGCAAAAATCCCCAACGGCACCGTTCTCAATGTAACAAAGTCGGTTCCCGGCTGGGCATATGCAAAATATAATTCTTTCAGCGGATGGGTAAGCTCCGATTTCCTTATTGCGGCGCCGAAAACAACGGCAGCAACGGCTGCTGAAGCTGTTTCCGTAACGGAAAGCTGAAAATATTCAGTAATTTTTTCAAAAAACTGTTGACCGAATCAAGATAATCGGGTATACTAAATCTTGTATGGTGTTAATTCACCATTTCTGCATTTGTGAGCAACAATGTCAGAGCCATCCGATAAAAGACGGAGAACGGTTTGCCTGTTCTCCGTCTTTTATCATTTTGAGGTAAATAATAATGAAAATAATAAAGAAAATTATATCTGCCGTTCTCTGCATCGGCATAATCTGCGCTGTTGCAGTGTTCGGAATTGATTTTTATGTTAAAAAGAGCACAGAAAAATATATTCTCACTCCCGAAAATGCAGGCAAGGGCTATGACTGCATTCTTGTTCTCGGTTGCGGTGTGTGGGGCAATACTCCGAGCCATATGCTTGAGGACAGGCTTTTGCAGGGCATTGAGCTTTGCAAAAACGGAGCGAGCAAAAAGATGCTTATGAGCGGCGACCACGGCAGAGAAAATTATGACGAAGTCAATGTTATGAAGGATTTTGCGAATGAAAGAGGAATTGCGTCCGAGGATATTTTTATGGACCACGCAGGCTTTTCAACCTATGAGAGTATGTATCGAGCAAGAGATATCTTCAAGGCAGAAAAAATTCTGATAGTTACTCAGGATTACCACCTCTACAGGGCAATTTACGATGCCCGTGCGCTGGGTCTTGAGGCATACGGAGTTGCATCAAATCCGAGAAGCTATGCAGGGCAGCTCTACAGAGATATCAGAGAAATTCTTGCAAGAAACAAGGATTTTGTTTATGCGATTGTGCAGCCCGAGCCGACCTACCTCGGCGAAGCAATCCCCGTTCAGGGTAACGGAAATCAGACAAACGGATAAAAAATTTACGGGACGGATTGCCGTCCCGTTTTTTAGTGAATAATGAAAAGTGAAGAGTGAAGAGTTAAGGGCCTGCGACGCTGATTGTATAATCAGAAACTGTAATTCCAATCTTCTCTATAGTATCCGTTTGTGTCCAAAAAGTTGATCCATTTTGGCAGAGTATGATTATAAATTCTGAACATGGTTACGATTTCGTTTTCAACCTGTATTTCAACAGCAATACGATAAAACAAGTTCAGCTCTTCTTTTTTTGTTGTATCTGTTATGAAGTAGGTTATGAAATAATGGGTATCTTTCTCTGTTCCTTCTTTTGGAATTGCAAT
Source organism: Acutalibacteraceae bacterium (assembly GCA_045539875.1). Taxonomy (GTDB): domain Bacteria; phylum Bacillota; class Clostridia; order Oscillospirales; family Acutalibacteraceae; genus CAG-177. Next base: position 153,895 of record JAZQGF010000035.1, on the reverse strand, counting down.
AAAAGAATCCGTCTTTGTATAATATGTATTCAAAATATCCATAGGCAGGTATGATTCAACAATGGGAAGAACTTCTTCAACGCTTAAAGCAATCGGATCTGATGCATTACAAAAATAGATTTCTATATCTTCTATGACTTCTTCACCATAAGACTCCATGGAAATTATATTAGAATCTTTATACCGTTCAAAAGAATCTGCAAACCGAACTTTACCTTTTTCCTCATTATCCCAAATTTTATGTGACAATTCTATACTGTCCCAAAACTTCGGATGCCCCTCAGCTGTTATAATATCCATATCACTTGAAACAGTATCGGATGTTTCCTCAGGCGAGGTTATATTATCAATATATTCAGGAAAGTCAACGATTGAATACATATCAGAACCTGTTGTAGTTTCAATGTTGTTAACAGCATTTTCGTTTGAACAACCGCCTGATACAAGAAGAACAGCAACAATAAAAAATACAAATTTTTTCATATTCAACAACCTTTCATCCCTGATAAACTCTTTTAACCGTCAGGCTGTCGCCTGTGCCGATTTCGCCAAGACCGATGAATCTGTTTTCGGGGTCGTATATTCTGAAATAGCCGAGCATTCGCGGATATTTCAGTCTTTGCAGGTCAAGCTCACCGCCGTTTGAAAAGCGTTTTGCCTGTGCGGCGGAAACCTTTATAACCGGATATTCTTCAAGAGCCATGTCAACGGGGATAAGGATTTCATCAAGCGTGCCGTTTTCGGCGGCTGCCGAAAGCTGCTCAAGTGTTACGGCGTTTTCGATTCCGAAACCGTTTGCCTTTGTGCGGCGCAAATCCGTCATAACCGCACCGCAGCCGAGCGCTTCTCCGAGGTCGGCAATCAGCGAACGGATATAAGTGCCCGAAGAGCATTCAACGGCGATTGTGTATTCTCCGCATCCTTCGTTTTCGCTGAGCATATCAATCGAGAAAACCGTTACCTGCCTTGCCTTGCGCTCAACCTCAATTCCCTTCCGTGCAAGGTCATAGAGCCTTTGTCCGTCAACCGAAACGGCGGAATACATCGGCGGAAGCTGGCTGATTTCGCCAACAAATTCCGTCAGCTTTTCTTTTACCTGAGCTGCCGTTGTGTTCACTTCTCTTGTTTCAAGGATTTTACCCGTGATGTCAAGAGTGTCAGTGACTGTTCCGAGACGGAAAGAGGCGATATACGCCTTGTTATGGCTGGGCAAAAGCTCGCAGAAACGGGTTGCACCGCCGAGCATGATTGTTAAAACGCCCGTCGCCATGGGGTCGAGAGTACCTGTGTGTCCGCATTTTTTCTCGGAGCAGATGCGGCGCACCCTTGCAACCGCACCGAACGAGGTTATGTCCTTCGGTTTATCAAGAAGAATTATTCCTGTCATAGTATACCTGCCTAACTTTGCAAATGCGGCACGATTCAAACGAACCGTGCCGCTAATTTTATATTATGCGATTAAATCAGTCAGCCTTGGGAGCATAGAGATCCTTAAGACGAAGGAGATGGTCATATCTCTCAACAGCTGTCTTCTCAGCAAGAGCGAAGAGTTCTTCTGCTCTTTCGGGGAAGGAGCGAGTAAGTGATGAATAACGAGCTTCGTTGAGAAGGAATTCTCTGTAGCTGCCTGTTGCGGGCTTGCTGTCGATGGTGAAGGGATTCTTGCCTTCAGCCTTGAGTGCGGGATTGTAGCGGAACATGTTCCAGTAGCCGCAGTCAACAGCCTTCTTCATTTCAGCCTGGCAGTTAACCATGCCGCCCTTGATTGAGTGCATTTCGCAAGGTGCGTATGCGATGATGATTGAAGGACCGTTGTAAGCTTCTGCTTCTGCAATAGCCTTGATGGTCTGGTTAGCATCAGCGCCCATAGCAATCTGTGCAACATAAACATAGCCGTAGCTCATTGCGATTTCAGCAAGGCTCTTCTTAGCGATGCCCTTACCTGCTGCTGCGAACTGAGCAACCTGACCGATGTTTGAAGCCTTTGAAGCCTGACCGCCGGTGTTGGAGTAAACTTCGGTATCGAATACCATGATGTTTACATCTTCGCCTGCTGCAAGAACATGGTCAACGCCGCCGAAGCCGATGTCGTATGCCCAGCCGTCGCCGCCGAAGATCCAAACTGACTTCTTAGCAAGATATTCCTTGCTTGCAAGGATTTCCTTGCATGTTGCGCAGTCACAGCCTTCAAGAGCTGCAACAAGAGCTTCTGTTGCTGCGCCGTTCTTTGCGCCGTCGTTAACTGTTGCAAGGTAAGCTTCTGCAGCTGCCTTGATTTCTTCTGTTGCGCATTCTGCTGCTGCAACTTCCTTAACCTTAGCGATAAGGCTGTTGCGGATAGCATTCTGGCCGAGGTACATGCCGAAGCCGTGCTCTGCGTTATCTTCAAAGAGTGAGTTTGCCCAAGCAGGACCGAAGCCCTTCTTGTTAACAGTGTAGGGTGATGTTGCTGCGGGACCGCCCCAGATTGATGAACAGCCTGTAGCATTTGAGATGTACATTCTGTCACCGAAGAGCTGAGTGATAAGGCGTGCATAAGCTGTTTCAGCACAGCCTGCGCATGAGCCTGAGAACTCAAGGAGAGGAGTCTTGTACTGGCTGCCGATAACGGTGTTATCTGCAAGGTCAGCCTTAACGGTTACATTTTCAACCATGTAATCGAATACGGGCTGCATAGCATCCTGGCTCTCTCTTGAAACCATCTTGAGTGAGTTTGTGGGACATACGCCTACGCAAACGCCGCAACCCATACAATCAAGGGGTGAAACAGCGAGGCTGTACTTATATGAATCCTTGCCCTTACCCTTCTTGTCAACGATGATTGCGTTGGCAGGAGCAGCAGCAGCTTCTTCAGCTGTGAGAGCATAGGGTCTGATTGTTGCGTGGGGACATACATATGAGCACTTGTTACACTGAGCACATGTTGTGCCATCCCATTCGGGAACGAGAACTGCAACGCCTCTCTTTTCGTAAGCGGAAGCACCCTGCTCGAATGTACCGTCAGCGTGATCAACGAAAGCTGAAACGGGAAGTGAGTCGCCGTTCATAAGACCAACGGGCTTCATAATGCCGTCAACCATCTTAACGAGCTTCTCTGCGCCCTTTGATGCTACGGGAGCTGCATCGTCAGCAGCGTCTGCCCATTCAGCAGGAACATTGATTTTAACGAAAGCTGTTGCACCTGCGTCAATAGCCTTTTCGTTCATCTCAACGATTTCCTTACCCTTCTTCATGAACTTCTGAGCTTTTTCTTTCATGTAGCCGATAGCTTCGTCCTTGGGAAGAACATTTGAAAGAGCAAAGAAAGCTGACTGAAGAACGGTGTTTGTTCTCTTGCCGAGACCGATCTGAGCTGCAAGGTCGATAGCGTTAACTGTGTAAAGCTGAACATTGTTCTTTGCAATGTATCTCTTTGCTTCTGCAGGAAGCTTTGCAGCAAGCTCTTCCTCATTCCACTGGCAGTTGATGAGGTAAACGCCGCCGGGCTTAACATCGTTAACCATCTTGTAGCCCTTTTCAACATATGAGGGATTGTGGCAAGCAACAAAGTCTGCCTTGTTGATATAGTAGGGGGATTTGATGGGGCTGTCGCCGAAACGAAGGTGAGAAATTGTGATACCGCCGGTCTTCTTTGAGTCATACTGGAAGTATGCCTGAACATACTTGTCGGTATGGTCGCCGATGATCTTGATTGAGTCTTTGTTTGCGCCAACGGTGCCGTCGCCGCCGAGACCCCAGAACTTGCACTCGATTGTGCCTTCTGCTGCGGTGTTGGGGGCTTCCTTCTCTTCAAGTGAGAGGTTGGTAACATCGTCGTTGATACCCATTGTGAACTGAGCCTTGGGAGCGTCCTTTGCAAGCTCGTCGTATACTGCGAAGATGCTTGAGGGAGGAGTATCCTTTGAGCCGAGACCGTAACGGCCGCCGATTACCTGAGCGCCTGTTCTGCCTGTTGCAGCAAGAGCAGCAACAACATCAAGATAAAGAGGCTCGCCGAGTGAACCGGGTTCCTTTGTTCTGTCGAGAACAGCAATCTTCTTTGCTGTTGCAGGAATAGCTTCTGCGAGCTTTTCTGCTGAGAAGGGTCTGTAAAGACGAACCTTAACAAGACCAACCTTCTCACCCTTAGCGGTAAGATAATCAATAACTTCTTCTGCTACATCGCAGATTGAACCCATTGCAACGATAACTCTCTCTGCATCGGGTGCGCCGTAGTAGTTGAAGAGCTTGTAGTTTGTGCCGAGCTTTGCGTTAACCTTATCCATGTACTCCTCAACGATAGCGGGAAGAGCATCATAGTAAGCGTTGCAAGCTTCTCTGTGCTGGAAGAAGATGTCGCCGTTTTCGTGTGAACCGCGCATAACGGGTCTCTCGGGGTTGAGAGCTCTCTTGCGGAATGCTTCAACAGCGTCCATGTCGCACATTTCCTTGAGGTCTTCGAAATCCCAAACAGCGATCTTCTGAAGCTCGTGTGAAGTGCGGAATCCGTCAAAGAAGTTGATGAAGGGAACTCTGCCCTTGATTGATGCAAGGTGAGCAACAGCGCCGAGGTCCATAACTTCCTGAGTGTTTGTTTCAGCGAGCATTGCGAAACCTGTCTGACGGCAGGCATAAACATCTGAATGGTCGCCGAAAATGTTAAGAGCATGTGAAGCAACGCAGCGTGCCGAAACATGGAAAACGCTGGGAAGAAGCTCACCTGCGATTTTATACATGTTGGGGATCATAAGAAGAAGACCCTGTGATGCAGTGTAGGTTGTGGTGAGAGCACCTGCTGCGAGTGAACCGTGAACGGTACCTGCTGCACCGGCTTCTGACTGCATTTCTGCAACCTTAACTGTTGTGCCGAAGATATTCTTCATGCCCTGTGCTGACCACTGGTCAACATAGTCTGCCATGGGGCTTGACGGAGTGATGGGGTAGATGCCTGCAACTTCAGTGAAGGCATATGACACCCATGCAGCAGCGTTGTTGCCGTCCATGGTCTTCATTTTTCTTGCCATAGTCTTTTTCCTCCTAAAAGTTTTAAACTATATTATTAGTGAGATAATTAAACACCATTGATTATACTATCACTTTTCAATCGGTTTGTAAAGTCTTTAAATATTCCAAAATGCACAAGTTTTTTATAATTAATTTGTATAAACCTTTCAATAAAAATGTAATTTTATGTGTTTGGATAAGTGATTTATTGACATTTGCTTTTTAAAGTGGTAATCTAATGTTATATTTTTTGTTTGGAGGCATAGTTATGTCATTAAATTTTGTTCAGCAGATTTTCTTTAAGCTTTTCGCGTTCATCATGTCCCTTGTTTATTCGTTCAACGGCGGCGTTGTTGCTCCGTCAACCGACGATATCATCAAGGCAAAGAATGATGATGCAAAGCTTGTTTTCGCAACAGTTGCAGACCCTCAGGTTTCAAACTACATGTTTGGCAGATATCAGTCCTTCCAGGAAGCATGCATCGACCTTCGCAACGCAGACAGACTTGATGCAATCGTCGGCGTCGGCGATATTGCGGAAAACGGTCTTGCAGAGGAATATCAGCTTGTTTATGACGAGCTCAAAGGAATTGCTCCCCGCTATATTATGGCAGAGGGTAACCACGATATCAGACTTCGCGCATACAGCCAGAGCTACAGCCGTTTTTCAGCATTCACAAACGCTCTCAACGGCGACACTTATATGACTGACAACGCTTATGCAGAAGGTAAGTTCGCATATTCGGAAGTTGTTAACGGTTATAAAATCATCGTTATGGGCTCTGATAAAACAGAATTTGAAGAGTCCTACATCAGCCCCGAGCAGCTTGCTTGGGTTGATGCTGAAATTGCTTCCGTAGAAAACGGAATGCCCGTATTCGTTGTTCTTCATCAGCCCCTCAAGCTCACCCACAATCTTCCCACAACATGGGGCAACGGTACAAACAAGGAAGCAGGCTCAGTCGGCGCCCAGAACGACGAAATCAAGGCTGTTCTTGCAAAGTATGCAGCAGATAAAACCGTTATCCTTATCACAGGTCACCTTCATGCAGGCTTCAGTCAGTACAGCTATGAGCAGATTGAAGGTTTCCATTCAATCAATGTTCCCGCACTCTCAATTGAGAATAAGGATGGCGAAGAAGGCGGCAACGGCTCAGGTCTTACATACATCGTTGAAGTTTATGACGATGAAGTTCTCTTCAGAGCAAGAAACTGCCGCACAGGCGAATGGCTTACAAAGTGGGATACATCAATTCCCCTCAAATAATTTGGTTAAAATTTAATCATTTGAAAGGAAACAAAAAATGAAAAAGACATTTACCAGAATTCTCAGCATTGTTCTTTGTCTTACTCTTATTTCGGGCGGCGCAGCCTTCTCATCCGCTGCGAATCTTCCCGCAACAAATACAGACGCAGTTGCAACAAACACAGATGCTCCCGAAGCTCCTGCTTCAGACGCAACTCCTTTCCGTATCTCCGTTGCAGTCAACGGCGACACCAAGTCATCAAAGGGTATCACATGGTACACCAAGGCAAACACTGCAAGCGTTGTCAATATCGTTGATGAAAACGGTGCAAAAGTAAATGTTCCCATTGAATACGCAGAAGTTTTTGAATTTGAAGGCAACTATGTTCATAAGGCAACCGTAACAGGTCTTGCAGCAGGTAAAACCTATTATTACGATGTCGGTAACGGCGAGGTTTTCAGCCCTGCAGGCAAGTTTGTAACAGATAACGGTGACAGCAAGTCCGAATTCATCGTTGTTGCAGATATTCAGGCAAGCAGCCTCAAGAATTTCCAGGCAGGCGCAAGAGTTGTTGAAAACGCATTCAAAACCATACCCGGCGCAGAATTCATGGTTAACCTCGGCGACTTCACAAACGACAGCACCAACGAAGAGTGGGATTACTATGATGAGGCAATGAAGGCAATCAACCTCAACACAACAATCGCTCCCGTTGCAGGCAACCATGACGGTCTCGGCGTATGGGATTGGTTTAATAACATGTTTAACCTCGACACAACCGAAAGCGTTCAGAATCTTAACGGCGTTAACTATTCATTTGATTACGGCAACGCTCACATCGCAGTTCTCAATACAAACGACCTTCTCTCTGTTTCATTTGCTCAGCTCAACTGGCTCAGAAACGACATGAACAGCACCGATAAGGACTGGAAAATCGTTTGCATGCATAAGTCACCCTACACCCTCGGCAAGGACGGCAAGTGGCCCGATGCTCTTTATCTTAAAAGGGCTCTCACCGCTGTTGTTGACGAGTGCGATGTTGACCTTGTTATGAGTGGTCACGACCATCAGTATCTCAGAACAAAGGCTCTCAAGTACAACATGATTAATGAAAACGGAACAACCTATGTTCTCGCAGGTACTGCAGGCACAAAAAGATACGGCGTGCGTAACTTCCTTGAAGGATACATGATGAACACAGACTTCATCAACACTCTTACAACTCAGAATAACGGTCACTACTGGGATGGCGAAACCCACGAAAACGAAAATGAGCTTTACAAGGGCGGCATTTTCAACACAATCGCTATCGACGGCGGAAAGCTCAGCTTCAATTCATATGTTGTTTCCGACCTTACAGAGGACGAAGAGGGCAACTTCATTGATATGAACGAAGCTCCTACCGTTACTCTTCACGACAGCTTCACTCTTGAAAAGGAAGTCGGTAAGAACGAAATCACCTTCACAGGCGATAACACTACAAGCGAGGTTGAATATTACCTCGGCGCAGTGCCCAGCTTCTTCGGCCTTGCAGCTTACACCTTTATCGAGTGGCTCCCCAGAGTTTTTGTAATGCTCCCCGAGCTTCTCGTTGATGTTGTTTTCATGGACGGCTCATTCTAAAATCCGATAAAAATCAACACCGTGGATTCAGCTGAGTCCACGGTGTTTTTTAAATTATGTAATTGTAAATAACCCAAAAATGAACAAAACTTGCCAGCATGCAGAAAACATGAAAAACAACATGGAGGAAAGGTTTTTTTATTCCCATGCCGCAGAAGGCGGCACCGACGAGATAAAAAATGTTGCCGAGAAGTATTCCGCCGAAAGCATCGCCGTTGATTTTTCCGAGAAGAGGAACAGCGCAGCAGAGCATGGCGGCGCATGAGATTATGTAAACAGCAACAGTGACTTTTCTGAGCTTTTCAAAGAAAAACAGCTTTGAAACAAGGCCGAAAATCGGGCAGAACCAAGCGAGAATAAGCACCGCAAGGCTGTGAGAAACGCTGATTTCATAAAGCGTAATCAGCGCGCAAGGTGACGCGGTTCCCGCAATGAGAAACGGGATTGCAGAATGGTCAATCAGCCTTGCTTTCCGCTTCTTTTCGCCGCTTTTCAATCCGTGATAAACGGCGGAAACCGTATAAACCGCAACAAGGGAAATGCCGAAAAGCAAAGCGGAAATAACGCTTCTTGCGCCATCGGCTTTAATCAGCATTGCTGTAAGCGCGGCAGCCGATAACATTGCGCCGACTGCATGGGTTGCACAGTTGAAAAAGTCAACTTTTGAGGAATATTCAATCAGCTTAACATCTTTTAATGACATTGGGTCACCTCGGTTTTGTGAAAATTAACGGCTGCATTGCCTTGTTTACTGATTATAAAGAAATCCAGAACAAATATCAACAGGATAATTCCGGAGTGTGACAAATTTTTATCGGCGCGAGAGGGTAATTTTTATGTATTCTCTTGACTATTCTAAAAAATAGTTATATATTATAAGAGTATAATTATTCAAGGAGGAATAACAAATGAAAGTCTTTATGATTGGCGGCACAGGCCTCCTCGGCTGTGAAGCTGCAAGAATCTTTATTGAAAGAGGCCATCAGGTAAAGAGCGTTGCTCTTCCCCCTCTTCCCGAAGGCGCACCCATCCCCAAGGAAATGGAAATTGAGCTTTGCAACATCTATGAAAAGTCAGATGACGAAATCAAGGAAATCATGAAGGGCTGCGACTGCTTCGTTTTCGCAGCAGGTATCGACGAAAGAGTTGAATTCCCCGCTCCCGTTTATGATGCATATTATAAGTACAACATTGCTCCCCTCAAGAGAATTCTTCCTCTCTGTAAGGAAATCGGCATGAAAAATGCTGTTATCCTCGGCTCATACTTTGCATATCTCGCAAAGGAAAGACCCGACATGAAGCTCACAGAGAAGCATCCCTACATAAGAAGCAGAATCGACCAGGAAGAAGTTGCATTCTCATATGCAGACGAAAATTTCGATGTTGCTGTTCTTGAGCTTCCCTATATCTTCGGCACTCAGCCCGGCAGAAAGCCCGTTTGGGTTATCCTCATCGAGCAGATTAAGATGATGGATAAGCTTCCCTGCACCATGTATCCCGGCGGCGGCACAGCTATGCTCACAGTTCGTCAGGTTGGTGAGGTTATCGTCGGTGCAGCCGAAAAGTCAAAGGGTGCAAAGGCATGGCCTATCAGCATGTACAACCAGACATGGAAGGAATTCCTTAAAATCGTTTATGCTGCAAGAGGCATGGGCGAAAACAGAAAGATTATCAGCGTTCCCCCCTGGATGATGAGAATGGGTCTCGGCAAGGTTAAGAAGGAATATGCCGAAAAGGGCATTGAAAGCGGTATTGATGTTGACGGACTTGCAGATATTATGGATATCAACCTCTTCATCGACAGAAAGTATTCTGTTGAGCTTGGTGCAACAGAGGACGATATCAAGGCTGCTATCACAGATTCAATCAAGGTCAGCCAGGCTTCTTACGACGGAACAGTAAAGCTCCTTGAAATGAAGGGCGAATAATAAAAACATACAGGGGCTGTTGATACAGCCCCTTTTTAAAGTGAAAAATGAATAAATAAAAATGAACAATTAAGGGTCGCTTTGCTCCGATTTATATTAGGGGGACACTCTCTGCGTCATCCCGAAAAATCGGGTACGGGCAGAGCCCGTCCGAAATTATTCATTATTTATTTTTCATTGTTCACTAAAAAATTAAACAAAGGTGATTATATGTCTCAGTTAAAAATGTATTGGCTTAAAGGCACTCCCGTAAGAGACCTTGAGCTTCCCGAAGGTTATTCTCTTGTAAACTACAAAGAATGCATTGAAGATAAAGCGGCATGGGTTGAATGTTGCAAAAATGGTCTTGTCGGCGATGACACAAAACCCGAATTCTTTGATGAATGCGTTGCGGGCGTTGATGACTGCGTTCCCGAAACAGATGTTTTCTTTCTTGATTATGAAGGCGAGCATATCGGCACGGTATCTGCAATCTTCCATCCCGAAGGCAAGGTCGGTCAGGTGCACATGGTTGGCATTAAAACCGAATTCAGAGGCAAGGGTCTTGGAAAATATCTTAACAACACAGCTGTTAAAAAGCTTGCCGCACAGGATGCGGAATATATTTATCTTACAACCGACGAATGGCGCATGGGTGCAGTTAAGAGCTATCTTTCAGAGGGCTTTATTCCCGTTGAATACGATGAGGATATGAAGGGCCGCTGGGAATGGATGCTTTGTGAGCTCGGCGTTGACAGCGTTGATATGGTTTATGAGGACTGCACTTTCTGCAGAAGACTTGAAAAAGCACCTGTTGTCAGAATCGGTGTTGTAGGTGTCGGCAGAGGCAGAACAATGATTAACCATTGCGACAATGTCAAGGGAGCAAAAACCGTTGCTATCTGTGATAATTATGATATCCTTCTCGACAAGGCAAAGAAGGATTATGCCGACAGAGATATCACCTTCTATGATAATTATGAGGATTTCCTCAACCATGATATGGATGTTGTTGTTCTTGCAAATTTTGCAACAGAGCATGCACCCTTTGCCGTTAAGGCACTCGAAAAGGGCTTCCATGTGCTCAGTGAAGTGCTTCCCGTTCAGACAATGAAGGAAGCGGTTGAGCTTATTGAAGCTGTTGAAAGAACAGGCAAAAAATATTTCTATGCAGAGAATTACTGCTACATGGGCGCTCCCAAGAAGATGAGAGAACTCTATCTTGAAGGCGAGCTCGGCGAATTTGAATACGGTGAAGGCGAATATATGCACAACTGCGAGGATATCTGGCATATGATTACCTTCGGCGATCCCGACCATTGGCGCAACACAATGCATGCTTGTTACTACTGCACGCATTCAATCGGTCCCCTTATTCATATCACAGGTCTTAAGCCCGTGAAGGTAACGGGATTTGAGCTTCCCTTCAATGCAAGAATGGCAAGAATGGGTGCAAAGGCAGGCCCCGTAGGCATTGAAATGATTACCCTTGAAAACGGCGCAGTTCTCAAGAGCATTCACGGTGTAGGTCCTTCAAGAAACTCCGTATGGTACAGCATTTACGGCTCAAAGGGCAGAATGGAATGCGCCCGTGAGGATGCCTGCGAAAGCGATCATGTTAACAAGCTTTATGTTAACCTTGATGAGTTTGAAGGTCAGAACATCAACGAACCCGAAGAAAGATCAACGGGAGATGCATTCTCACGCCTTGCCGCACCTTCGGGTCACGGCGGCTCGGACTGGTATGTGATGCATAATGTTGTTGAAACCGTCAGAGGCAGAGATAACATGGACATTATTGATGTTTATGAAGCAATGGATATGTTCCTGCCCGGTATGTTTGCTTACCGCTCGGTGCTTCAGGGTGGAATTCCCCTTGATGTTCCCAATCTCCGCAACCCCGAAGAGAGAGAGAAGTGGAGAAATGATACGGAATGCACCGTAGCAAAGGTTGCAGGTGATATGCTCGTTCCCAGCTATTCCAAGGGTAACCCCGATATTCCCGCAGAAACCTATAAAGAAATCGAAAAGAAATTCGAAGAAGAATGGGCAAAAAGGATTTCTGAAAACAAATAAATAAAAGGAGAGTTCTTATGGAAAACAAAAAGTATGTCAGCAAAAAAGAACTGTGGATGTACGCTCTCGGTGCCGGCGGTCAGGGCATGATTTATGCCATGATGTCGAGCTATATCAGTGACTATTATGTCAATGTTCTTCAGCTTCCGCTGATGTTTGTTCTTATTCTTATGCTCGGCGCAAGAGTGTGGGATGCAATCAACGACCCGATGATGGGTATGATTGTTGACAGAAGAACAATGAAAAACGGCAGAATGAAGCCCTATATCATTATGGCAACTCCCATTATCGCTGTTCTTACTCTTCTTATGTATCTCAGCCCCGATATGGAGCAAACTCCGCTGATGATTTTCTCGGCAGTTGTTTATATTCTCTGGGGTATGGCATATACAATGGCGGATGTTCCTTTCTGGACTCTCCCCAATGTTCTTACTCCCAACTCAAAAGAGAGAAGCGATGTTATTTCTTTCACAAAGATTATCAACAGCATCGGCTCGGCTCTTCCTGAGGTTCTTTTCCTTGCAATTCCCCTTATTCTCAATGCAATTTACGCAAAATCAGGCAACGCACCCAATCCCCTTGATTTTGAAAAGAAAAAATATTTTCTTATCGCACTTTTTGCCGTTGTTATCGGCGGAATAATGTATGTTAACTGCTATTTCCATATTAAGGAAAGAGTTGTTCTTCCCAACAAAAAGAAGATTCCCGGTCAGCCCGGCAGTCTTTCAAGAATTTTCCGTTGCAAGCCCCTTATGCTTGTTGTTATCATGGGTATTCTTTCAAGCGGCAGATATCTTGTTCAGGCAGCTGCAATCCATGTTGCCCGTTATTCCTTCTATATCGGCCCCGAAAATCCCACTCAGGCAGATATTCTCAACAGCATCAGCCTTGTTAAAACCATTTTCCAGGTCTGCACAATCGTCGGTATGTTTGGCACAACTCTCATTATGCCCATGCTGATGAAGAAGTTTGACTATAAGAAAATTGTTATTACAACCTGCCTTGCAGGCTTTGCCGCAAGCGTTGTAACAACCGTTATCGGCTATGCAACCGAGCTTTCAAGCATCTATATCCTTGCTCCGTTCATCGTTATTCAGTCAATTCCCCTCGGCGTTATCAATGTTATTTCGTATGCAATGATTTGCGACAGCCTTGATTACATGGAGCTTACAACGGGCGTGAGAGAAAATGGTCTTGGCTCGGCATGTCAAGGCTTCATCAACAAAATCGGCAACGCATTTTCAACCTGCGGAATCATCGTGCTTTATATGGCAATTGATATGGACCCTGCCGCAATGCTTTCAAAAGAAGCAATTATGGCTGCCACCGATGTTGACCCCGGCCAGAGATTTGCAATGTTTACCCTTGTTTCTCTTCTTCCCGGTATAAGCATGATGCTTTGCTCAATTCCCATGTTCTTCTATAAGATTGCAGGCAAGAACAAAGAAAAAATGCTTGCAGATCTTGCTGAAAAGCGTGCAAAAGAAGGATTTCAGATTGAAGAATAATTAAAGTGAATAATGAAAAGTGAAAAATGAAAAATTTAGAGTCGCTTCGCTCCGATTTATAATCGGGTGTGGGCAGAGCCCACCCGAAATTCTTCATCCTTCATTATTAATTTTTCATTTACATCTATTTAAAGAAAAGGTGACCCCATTTGTCCAATAAAAAAGATTTAAGAAATATTGCTATCATTGCTCATGTTGACCACGGTAAAACAACTCTTGTTGACGAAATGCTCAAGCAAAGCGGAACCTTCCGTGAAAACGAGCAGGTTGCCGACCGCGTTATGGACTCAAACGACCTTGAGCGTGAAAGAGGAATTACAATCCTCTCCAAAAACACATCAGTTCACTATAAGAATACAAAAATCAATGTTGTCGATACTCCGGGTCATGCCGATTTCGGCGGCGAGGTTGAGCGTATTCTTATGATGGTTGACGGCGTTCTTCTTCTTGTTGACGCGTTTGAGGGCTGTATGCCTCAGACAAGATTCGTTCTTAAAAAGGCTCTCGGTCTTAAAAAGAAGGTTCTTGTTGTCATCAACAAAATCGACCGACCCAACGCGCGCCCCTATGAGGTTGTTGACGAGGTGCTTGACTTGTTCATCGACCTCGGTGCAGACGAGGACCAGCTTGAATTCCCCGTTGTTTATGCCAGCGGCAGAGACGGTTATTCAAGCCTTGACCCCAACGCACGCAGCGGAAATATGCAGCCGCTTTTTGATGCTATTCTTGAAAATATCGCTCCTCCCGAGGGCAATCCCGACGAACCTCTTCAGGTGCTTTTCTCAAGCCTTGATTATGATGATTATGTCGGCAGAATCGGCGTAGGCAGAGTTGAGAGAGGACGCATTAAGAAAAATCAGCAGATTACCCTTTGCAAAGCCGACGGCACAACCCAGAATGTTAAGGTTTCGCGCCTTTATCAGTTTGAGGGTCTTGCCAGAGTTGAGTGCGAGGAGGCAGAAGCAGGCGATATCATCTGCGTTTCGGGTATTGAAGGCATCAACATCGGCGAAACAGCCTGCCACCCCGAGCATGTTGAGGCTCTGCCCTTCATCAAAATAGACGAGCCTACCATTTCGATGAATTTCATCGTTAATGACAGCCCGTTTGCAGGCAAGGAAGGAAAGTTTGTTACCACAAGAAACATCCGTGACAGACTTTTCAAGGAAGTTGAAACGAATGTGAGCATGAGAGTTGAAGAAACCGAATCAACCGACACCTTCAAGGTTTCAGGCAGAGGCGAGCTTCATCTTTCAATCCTCATTGAAACAATGCGCCGTCAGGGCTATGAATTCCAGGTTTCAAGACCCAAGGTTATCTTCAAGGAAATCGACGGTCAGCTTATGGAGCCGATGGAGCTTCTCATTGTTGAAGTGCCCGAGCAGTATGTTGGCGCAGTTATTGAAAAATTAGGTTCACGCAAGGGCGAGCTTGAAAATATGGGCTCCCGTGAAGGCGGCTCAACCCACCTCGAATTCAAAATTCCGTCAAGAGGACTTATCGGCTATCGCGCCGAATTCCTGACCGATACCAACGGCAACGGAATTATGAATCAGCTTTTTGACGGCTACGCACCCTACAAGGGCGATATCCAGACCCGTGAAAGAGGCTCAATTGTTGTTCACGAAACAGGAATGAGCACAGCATACGGACTTTTCAACACTCAGGACAGAGGCCGCCTCTTTATTCCTGCAGGCGTTGATGTTTATGAGGGTATGATTGTCGGCGAATGTGCAAAGAATGAAGATATAGTATGCAATGTCTGCAAAACAAAGCATCTCACAAATACCCGTGCCTCGGGCTCGGATGATGCGCTCAGACTCGTTCCCCACAGCGTTCTCAGCCTTGAGCAGTGTATGGAATTCATCAAGGATGACGAGCTTCTTGAGGTAACGCCCACATCGCTCAGACTCCGCAAAAGAATTCTTTCAAAAGAGCTTCGCATGAAGCAGCAGTTTAAGAAGAAATAATATGACAGAAATGAAAACCGCCGTTACGCTCGGCAGCTTTGACGGACTTCACAAAGGACATACAGCGGTTATTGCCTGTGCTTTTGAAATGCAGAAAAAGCACGGGCTTCTGCCTTTGGTTTTGCTTTTTGACAGGCATCCCATGCTGACTGTTTCGGGCAAAGCGCCCGATATGATTCTGCAGCCTGTTCTGCGTGATGAGCTTATCGCCAAAACAGGCGCAGGAAAAAGAATTGTACCGTTCAGAGAAGTGCGCAATATGTCGTGTCGCGAGTTTTTTGAGAGAATCCTGATTGAAAAGCTCAACGCAGGCGGCGTGTGCTGCGGCTGGAATTACCGTTTCGGAAAAAATAACGAGGGCGGAATTGAAGAGCTGAAGGCTCTTTGCGAGGAATTCGGCGTGATGCTGAAAATAACACCGCCCGTTGATTTCGGCGGCGAGCCAATCAGCTCAACGCGTATCAGACAGGCGGTTGAAAGCGGCGATATTTCTCTTGCAAATGCAATGCTCGGCAGAGAATTCCGCTATAAGCTGACCGTTGTTGACGGGCAGCACAGAGGCAGGCTCATCGGCGCGCCGACCATAAATCAGCGCTTTGACGAGGGCTTTGTTATACCGAAAAAGGGTGTTTATGCATCCGTAACCGTTGTTGACGGAAAGGAATATCCGTCGGTTACGAATATCGGTCTGCGCCCGTCGTTTGAAAATGAGGATTTCCGCAGCGAAACCTGCATTCTGGGCTTCAGCGGCAATCTTTACGGGCAGGAAATCGAGGTAAGACTGCTTGAATATCTGAGGGATGAAACAAAATTCGGCTCAATTGACGAGCTTTCGGTGCAAATAGGCAGGGATGCTGAAAAATCCGAAGAAATTTTCAATAACAGAGGTGAAAACGGCGATGTATGAATCATGGGAACAGCTTAAGGCTGACTGTATGCAGTGCAGAAAGTGCGGACTTTGCGAAACAAGGACAAACCTTGTTTTCGGTGTTGGCAATGAGAATGCCGAGGTTATGTTTATCGGTGAGGGACCGGGCGAAAACGAGGATTTGCAGGGCGAGCCTTTCGTTGGCAGAGGAGGAAAGCTTCTTGACAAATATCTTGAAGCAATCGACCTTGACCGCAGAAAGAACATCTATATTGCAAATATGGTAAAATGCCGTCCGCCGAAAAACAGAGACCCTCTGCCCGAGGAGCAGGATATGTGTATTGACTGGCTTCGTGAGCAGACAAGGCTCATCCGCCCGAAAATCATCGTCTGTCTCGGCAGAATTTCAGCGCAGAGGCTCATCTCAAAGGATTTCAAGGTAACAAAGCAGCACGGCGATTTTATCGAAAAAGGCGGAATTCTCTTTATGGGAACCTTCCATCCTGCCGCACTGCTGAGAAATCCCAACCAGAAACCCGATGCGCTTGAGGATTTTCTTGCACTCCAAAGAAAAATCAAGGAAATCTGCGACCATACATATTAATAATATATTATAGGGGCGTCCTTTGGACGCCCGTTTTTTTCGCCTTTTCAGTGCGCCTAATTAAATTCGGCGCATAGAATAATATAAAAAGAAAGGGCGGATTAAATGTATACTTATCACAGCCGTTCAAGAAAAATTCTTGAATATCTGTCGCATTCTGTACCGTCGGCAGTTGCGCAAATCTGCGGAACAGAGGAGTTTTTGTCTGTATGCGGAACGCTGATGCTCTATCAGTCTCAGGCAGGAGTTTTTTCTGTTGTTTCGCTCAGCGGAATTCCCGAAAAATTCGGGTGTGGCAATATTTTTGCAATGCATATCCACGACCCGAAAACAGGAAAGCATTATAACCCCGACGGCAGAGAGCACCCCAATCACGCAGGCGATATGCCGCCGCTGTTTGTTGACGGAACATGCGCATGGAGTGCTTTTCTGAGTGAAAGGTTTGATGTTTGTGAGGTTATCGGGAAGGAAATCGTTATCCACCGAAGGAGAGATGATTTTACAACTCAACCGTCGGGCGATCCGGGAGAAATGATTGCCTGCGGAATAATAAAGCAAAGCTGCATATAACAAAACCGCCGTGAGCCTTTTCGCTCACGGCAGTTTATTTGTTACATCATTTCAAGCAACATTGCCGCTTTCGGCATGTTTTTTTCTATATGCTCCATGCCGTATCTGTTCTGAGCCTCGATTGAGATCTGCTTCCAGTGGTCGAAATAATCCTGCCCGTTTTCTGCGGCATATTTTATCGCTTCTCCGCCGAGAAAGCCTTCCATTATTTTCTGCATAATTTTGCCTCTCATGTCGGTCTGACCGCCCTTGAGGAATTCGGAAAAGATATATCTGAGCGTGTAATCGCCGTAATAAATCAATTCCTCTTCTTCATCGGGGCAGGCGTTGAGAAAATCAACAGGATTATCGGAATTTATCTTTGCCGATGCGATTTTGTTGATAAGCCTTTCAATAACCGCATCGGTGTTGATTTTATAATATTCAACCGCCTGAGCATAGCATTCCTGAGTCTGTTTCAGTGAGTTGATATTTGCCTGAGGGTTCATATCGTCATAATCTTCCTTGGATATTTCGGAAAAATCCATAAGAACATATTCGCTGGAATCATTAACCTCAAAATGAAATGTCATAGGCTGTCTGTAACCGCTGACTTCCCTGAGTGTTCCGTTGCTGAAAGAGAATTCGGAATAATTTATCACCGCATCTGCCCTATATCCTCTTATATGATTTGTTTTGCCCTCAACGGGAGTAGCGCTGAATGCGTTGACTTTAATATATCCGACGCTTACGCAGCGGAAAAGTCCGTCGGGAAGGTCAGGCGTATGATGCGAAATAATTGCGTTTTTTATCGCCTCGGTGAGAGGGTCAACAGTTACCTTCGGACTTGCAACTTCGCTGAGAAGCTTCCCTGTTTTATCGTAGAAATTATATGAAAAGGTGAAGCCTTGTGAGGTGTAGTCTGCAGGTTCACGGCTGTTGAATTCCGCAGTCTGGTCGGCAACGATGAGTGAGGGCGAATGATTGACCAGAAAGTTTTTTTCGTAATCTCCCGTGAACGCAACCCTTGCAAGCTCCTTGTTCATGCTGAGAATAAGCTGATAAGTGCCGCCGTTTTTTGTGGTGTAGGGCTGAGAATAAATTCCTTCTCCTCTTTCGTAAAAACGGGCTTTGTCTGCTGCATATTCAAGCTTGTAGCCCTTTTCGGTTTTTCCAAAGACTGCAAAGCCCAAATCATTTGCACCGCAGGTACAGCCTGCGAAAATATAGTCGCCGAAACGCTGAACATCGAATAGAGAAACTGCGTGCCAGCCGAACTCCTTGGCGGCTTGCTTGTAGTTTTCTTCTGTCAGCAGAGAAATCGGCGAAGAAGCTGCATCAAGCTCGCTTGCAGAAATAATTCTTCCGCCCGTTTCCGCCTGCACCATAACAATATCGCTCTCGCTTGTGAGATTTGCAACATATGATGCATAGTTCGGATTATCCGTGAACGGTTCACGCACGATTTTTATTGTTGCTTCGCATACTGTTTTTAAATCCTTATAGACATAAAGAGTGATTTCCGTTTCGGATACGGCTTCGCCGTCACCGACCGACGGACACCAATAAATGTTGTGACCCTTGTTAAGCTTCAGAACCTTATCTGCTGTCTGCTTCTCGGGATATTTGACATCACGGTCAACAAGCTGACCCTCGGTGCAGCCGACCTTTGCACTGTCATAATCAAGGTCGATGCTTATGGGGAAATAATAATATCCCGTGTAGCTGAGCATGGGCATATAATCCCATTGAACATCGGTGCTGCCGAAGCCTTCGGAAAGAAATTTTTCCATTGAAGCATCAAAAAGCTGTCTGAGCTTCTGCGGATTTTTAACTCTGTAGGTTTTGCTCGGCTTAACTTCGTTATTCACCCATACCTCGGTTAAATCTTCGCTGAAATTCAGCGCTGTATACTGCTCGCTGTCTTTTAGGTTGCTGAAAAACAAAATTTTATAATCCGCGGGTCTGATTTCGCTTAATGAATCCGAAACGGGTGCCTTGCCGATGCGGATTTCCTCAAGAAAATCAATGGTATCCATTATTGCGGTGGCAGAGGAGATGTTATAAGCCTTCTCGCCCGAAACAACGGATATGCGGTAATTGTTTTCAAACAGACTGTTTGAAATTTCGTCAAACGCAACTCCGGGCGGATTTGTCATAAAGCAGACCGCAACAGCGATGCTTGCAATAATGGTGATAATTACAATCCAGAACGCAGGTTTTTTATAATTGAGAACGGATTTTATTCTCTGCTTAACGCCGACTTCGCCGAAGGCGAGAGGACACGCAGCAATCATTTTTCTCGGTACGCTGCAATTGAGAAGTGCTTCGGAATAAGGCTTTTTGCTCTCCGCACCGAGATTTTTAATCACCTTTTCGTCGCATGCAAGCTCAATGTCACGGCAGAGAAGGATATATGCGACCCACATAACGGGATTGAACCAATGCACAGAAAGCAGCAGAAATCCGAGAGGCTTCCACCAATGGTCGCGGCGTTTGAGATGCGCCTTTTCGTGGGCGATAACATATTCCGTATCCTGTTCGTCCATATCCGAGGGGATATAGATATGGGGCTTGATTATGCCGAGAATGAACG
Organism: Acutalibacteraceae bacterium; assembly: GCA_045539875.1. Classification (GTDB taxonomy): domain Bacteria; phylum Bacillota; class Clostridia; order Oscillospirales; family Acutalibacteraceae; genus CAG-177. The sequence goes on along the minus strand of JAZQGF010000035.1, from coordinate 133,964 downwards.
GAGTTTTTATCCCGTCGCACAGGTGGATATTATCTCTCAGCGGTGCGGAAATTCTCACCTTTCGCTTTACGATAATGTAGCTGACTGCGGCATAAATGAGCATTGCACCAATTCCGCCAAGCCATGCTAAATAGTATACGATTGACCTGTAGCCTGCCGAGCTGACCGGACCGGTTGTGTAAGTAACCGCCTCGGGATAAATCGGATTATCTACGATGGTAAGATTATAGTCATCGTGCTGTGACTGCTGATAATAAAACTGCTCCGTCGGTATCGTTTCGGCACTGGGAATAAGGCTGAGTGCGCTTTCAATTGTGAACGGGCAGATAAGTCTTATTGCAACAAGTCCCCACAGCGCAACGAAAATTGCCTTCGGTGCTTTTTTCAGCACAAGCCGCAGAATGACGATCGCCACAACAAGGAAGCTTGCGGAAATGCTTGTGTTGAGTATCCAAAAGAACATGTCGGAATAAACACTTTCAACTACAGCGGCATAAGAGTTATAGAGGGTGTAAAGAAAATCTGTCATATTTAACCCTCCTCATATAAATCTATCATCCGTCGGATTTCCGAAATCTCCTGTGTTGAAAGTTTTTTTCGCTTTGTGAAAGCGGCAATGAATGCAGGCAGTGAGCCTTTGAAGGTTTCGTCAACGAATTTTTCGCTTTGCACGGCGTAGAAATCCTGTTTTGAAATCAGAGAAGTGACCCTGCCGCTGCTGTTCTGAAAAATTCCTTTTTCACAGAGCTTTTTCAGAACGGTGTAGGTGGTGGATTTTTTCCACTGAAGCTCTTTTTCGCAGAGCTTAACGAGTTCGCCCGAGGTAAGCGGTTCGTTTTCCCAGATGATATCGGCAAAATGCGATTCAACTGCGCCGAGTTTGGTTTCGTCCATCTTTTTATCCTCCTTTTGGTCTATTAGCTATCGACCTATATTTAGTCTATCAGTAATAGACCGATTTGTCAAGAGCTATTTGCAATAATGCCTTTCCCTTGAAGGGAAGGCGTAACAGTAAAAACCGGTTAAACCAAACGGCAGGATGTGGATAGCGCAAAACAAAAATCCTGCAACCGGGTTAACGGCTGCAGGAAATTTTTATTGTATCAATTACGAATTACGCATTGCGCATTTTGAATTATTTATACATGGGACCGTAGTTTTCGCAAGCTCTGAAGTCTGCGCCCTCGAGGTCCTTTGTTCCGAATGCGCCCCAGCAAGCAGGACGGAAAATCTTTTCATCGGGAACATTGTGGAGAGCAACGGGGATGCGGAGCATTGATGCCATTGTGATGATATCTGCGCCGATGTGACCGTAGGAGATTGCGCCGTGGTTTGCGCCCCAGTTATTCATAAGGTCGTAAGCTGACTTGAATGCGCCTTCGCCTGTGCATCTGGGTGCGAACCATGTGCAGGGCCATGTGTAGTCTGTTCTCTTCCAGATAACATCTGAAACTTCGTCGGGAAGGTTAACTGTCCAGCCTTCAACAATCTGAAGAACGGGGCCGAGACCCTTAACGAGGTTAAGACGAATCATTGTTGCAGGCATTTCAGCTCTGGTGAGGAATCTTGAGGAATATCCGCCGCCTCTGAAATAGCCGTTGTCGGCTGCGTTCCATGTGGTAGCTTCAAGAATCTTGTCTGCATCCTCTTCGGTAACATTGTACCACTCTTTGATGATGCCGTTGCCGTTTTCATCCTTAACTTCGCCGCAAGCGTCAAGGCAGCATGCGCCGGAGTTGATAAGGTGGATAAATCCGCCTGCTTCCTTAGCCTTGCCTTCAATATCGTAGCCTGTAACTCTCTTAACAGCGTCTGCGCTCCAGTGAGTACGGACATCAGCAAACATCTGAGGTCTGTTGGTGAGAAGTTTCATAAAGAGCATGCCGATGCCGTTGAGAACATCGTTTTCGGTTGCAAGGATATAGGGCTCTCTTGTGCCTTCCCAGTCAAATGAGGTGTTGAGAAGAGCTTCTGCGAAGTCAGCATTGGGATAGAAGTCTGTCCACTGTCTCTGGCCCTGGAAGCCTGCTGCGATTGCGTTGTGACCAACCATTTCTTCTTCGCAGCCTGCAGGAAGATTTTCGTTGCCGTTCATAAGGTCCTTGATGATGCACATCATCTTAACAACGAATTCCCAATCCTTTTCTTTCTGCTCGTCGCTCTTTCTAACAAATTCGGGGTTCTTGTCGAAGCCTTCCTTGCACTTTGCCTTTGTCCATGCAAGAGCCTTCTGATATTCAGCCTCGTCATAGATGCCTTCTGCCATTCGGCGGATAATTTCAACCTCGTCAACGGATTCAACTCTCATGCCGAGATATTCTTCAATGAAATCAGGATCAATAACCGAGCCTGCAATACCCATACATGTTGAGCCGATCTGAAGATAGCTCTTGCCTCTCATTGTTGCAACTGCAACAGCAGCCTTTCCGAAGCGAAGGAGCTTTTCCTTAACATCATCAGGCATTGTTGTGTCATCAGCGTCCTGAACATCCTTGCCGTAGATGCCGAATGCGGGGAGACCCTTCTGAGCATGAGCTGCAAGAACCGCAGCAAGATAAACAGCGCCGGGTCTTTCGGTTGCGTTGAAGCCCCATACGCCCTTGATTGTTGTGGGATCCATATCCATTGTTTCTGAGCCGTAGCACCAGCAGGGAGTAACGGAAAGGGTGATGTCAACGCCTTCCTTCTTGAACTTTGCTGCGCATGCTGCTGCTTCTGCAACACGGCCGATTGTTGTGTCAGCGATAACAACCTTAACGGGTTCGCCGTTTGAATAACGGAGATTTTCCTCAAAGAGAGCCTTTGCAGCCTTTGCCATGTTCATGGTCTGGTCTTCAAGGGATTCTCTTACCTTGAGGGGGCCTCTTCTTCCGTCAATGATGGGGCGAATACCGATTACGGGATAATCGCCGATAAGTCTGCTTTTTGCCATAATAGCATCTTCCTTTCTATAAGTAATGTATATATTATTTATTTGTTTTGGTTATATTTTGCTCCGCAAAAGCTGATTTGAAATCCCTCCGTCTGCGACTTTGTCGCATCCACCTCTCTTGAAAGGGAGGCTGAATAAACTCAGTTTGCTGTGACTTTCTTAAATCTCTCATAAGCCTCTGCCCAGGCGTCGGAGTTTTCGGGAGAATATTCGACGGTGTTTTCACTTGCTTTAACGATTCTGCGTGCCTGCTCGATGCTTTCGATTGCGCCGCAGGCGAGGAGCTGAACGGCGATATTGCCCAGAACGGTTGCTTCAATCGGACCTGCAACAACATTTCTTGCGCATGACGAAGCAGTCATCTGACAGAGAAGCGTATCCTTTGTGCCGCCGCCGATAACATGGATTGCAGGGTAGGTTTTGCCTGTGCATGCTTCAAGGTTATCGAGAGTCTGGCGGTATTTCATTGCAAGGCTTTCGTAGATGCAGCGCATAACCTCGCCAACGCTTTCGGGAACGGGCTGCCCCGTTCTCTTGCAGTAGTCACGCACTCTTTGCGGAATGTTTCCGGGAGGAGTGAATTCGGGTGCATCGGGGTCGATGAAGCACTTGAACGGCTCTGATGCGAGCGCAAGTTTTTCAAGGTCTGCATAGGAATAGTTGCTGCCGTGTCTGTTCCAGTGGCGACGGCTTTCCTGAATAAGCCAAAGACCAATGATATTTTTAAGGAAGCCGACGGTTGAGCCGTAGCCGCCTTCGTTGGTAACATTCATTTTAAGTGAGGTTTCGTTAACAATCGGCTCAGCAAGCTCCGTGCCGAAGAGCGACCATGTGCCGCTTGAAATGAAAGCAAAATCTCCGCTTTCGCAGGGAACGGCAGTCAGCGCGCTCTGGGTGTCGTGACCGCAGACGCTGATAACATCAACCTCGTCAATGCCGCATTCCTCGCAGATATCCTTGCGCACCTTGCCCAGCGGAGTGCCCGAAGGAACGATTTCGCCGAGCAGACGGGTGGGGATTCCGAGCCTTTCGATAAGGTCGGTTGCCCAGCCTTTTTTGTTTATGTCATACATCTGCGAAGTGGTTGCGATTGAATATTCGGTTGTCATTTTGCCCGTGAGCATGTAGCCGAAAAGGTCGGGCATGAAAAGAAGTCGGTCTGCTCTTTCGAGAATATGGGGGCGGTATTTTTTAAGCGCATAGAGCTGATAAACGGTGTTAAGCTCCATGAACTGAATGCCTGTTGCGCCGTAGAATTCATCATTCGGAACTGTTTTTGCGCATTCCTCAATCAGACCGGCGGTGCGAAGGTCTCGGTAATGAACGGGATTTTCAAGCAAGCAGCCGAATTCGTCAATAAGACCGAAGTCAACGCCCCAGGTGTCGATGCCGATGCTGTCGAAGCCGCCTGCAAGCTTTGCGTTGACAATGCCCTGCTTGATGTTATAGAAAAGGCGCAGCACATCCCAGTACATGGTGTCGCCGACCTTCACCGGATCGTTTGAGAAGCGGTGAACCTCTTCAAGTGAAATTTTGCTGCCGTCGAATTTGCCGATAATGGCTCTGCCGCTTGATGCGCCGAAATCGATGGCTAAAACTCGTTTTTCCATATGGGGAACTCCTGTCGTATGTATTGTATAAATGAAAAATTAAGGGCCGATTCGCTCCGATTTTATATAATGGGTGAGGGTGAAATCCGCCCGAAATTATTCATTTTTCACTTTTCGTTTTTCATTCGATTACTGAATAACTACGCCTTTTTTAAGGATGATGTTTGCATAAATTGCGGTTTCGCCTGTTGCTATAACGGCATATGCTTTCTTTGCTCTGTCATAGAATGCAAAACGCTCAACAAGCTCAATATTCTTCTCGCCTTCCTCGGCAGTGATGGTCTTTTTGTAGTCAGCCCAAATGGGGGGAGGATTTGATGCATCGCCGTTATCCATAAGAGCAACGGGAGCTTCAACATATGTATCAAGAGGCATGAGCTTGAGGATAGCGGCAAGAATTTCGTCAACTCCGTGACCGTCAAGGCGTACAAGTCTCTGAGCAATTGATGCTGCAGGGAAGTTGCCGTCGCCGATAACGATTTCGTCGCCGTGGCCCATTTCCATGAGAATTTTAAGAAGTTCGGGTGAGATGATGGGGGAGATATTCTTGAGCATAATGATTTACCTGCTTTCTTTATTAATTATAGTTTTCACTTAAATAATTTCTACATAACTGCATACATATTATACATATTGCAGTAGATGCCGCCTTTTTGCATCAGCTCTTTATGTGAGCCGTGCTCGGCAATGCCGTCCTCGGTGAGAACAACAATTTCGTCTGCGTTGCGAATGGTTGTCAGTCGATGGGCAATGGTGAGCGTCGTTCTGCCCTCGGCAAGACGCTCAAGCGATTGCTGAACAAGCTTTTCACTCTCGTTATCAAGTGCCGAGGTTGCTTCGTCAAGCAGAAGCACGGGAGGATTTTTGAGGAAAACTCTCGCGATTGAAATTCTCTGTTTCTGTCCTCCTGAGAGCTTTACGCCTCTTTCGCCGACATAGGTGTCGTAGCCGTTGGGGAGAGCAGAGATGAATTCGTGCGCACCTGCTTTTTTAGCTGCATCAATGAGCTCTTCTTCGGTAGCATCCGCCTTGCCGTAAATGAGGTTATCGCGGATTGTGCCCGAGAAAAGATAAACATCCTGTGCAACAACGCCGATGTTGGAACGGAGAGAACGGAGAGTTATATCTTTTATGTTTTTGCCGTCAAGCAGAATTTCACCGCTTTCAGGCTCGTAAAATCTGGGAATAAGGTTGCAGAGCGTTGTTTTTCCGCCGCCGCTTGGTCCGACGAGCGCAACATTCTCTCCCTTGCCGATTTTTAGGTTAAGGTGATGAAGAATTTCCTTTTCACCCTTAACATAGCTGAACGAAACATCCTTAAATTCAATTTCGCCCTGAACATTTTCAACATGGACCGCATTCGGTGAATCGGTTATATCGGGAGTTTCGTCCATGATTTCCGCAAAACGCTCAACGCCCGTGATGCCTCTGCTGAATTGCTCGCTGAAATCAACGATTGTGCGGATTGAGCCGAGAAGGGTTGAGATGAGCAAAAGGCTTGCGGCAAAATCGCCGGGTGAAGTAATGCCGTTTTTCATCAGCAGTGCGCCCATGCCGACAACAACAATATATGTAATGCCGTCGATGAGCTTGACTGTTGCATGAAACTGCGACATATATTTATGGCTCTTGTTTCTGATGACAACATAGTCCTCGTTGCCCTTTGAGAATTTTTCTTTTTCGGTTTTTTCGTTGGTGAATGAGCGCACAACTCTTACGCCGAGAAGGCTGTCCTCAATTCTTGCGTTGATTTCGCCGACCTGATGGCGTCCTGCCTTAAAGGTGTCACGCATTCTTGTTCGTGATTTCTTTGTCAGGATGATCATGAACGGCATTAGAATGAATATAACCAGCGCAAAGCGGATATCCATTGTTGCGAAGATGCAGAAGCTTGCGATGAACTTGACAACCGTCATCAGCACCATTTCGGGGAAGTGATGCGCCCATTCGGCAACATCAAAAAGGTCAGAAGTCATTCTGCTCATGAGCTGGCCGACTTTGGTGTTGTCAAAAAATGTGAACGAAAGTGACTGAAGGTGGTCAAACATATCCTCACGCATGGAGTTTTCAATCTTTGTACCCATTTTGTGTCCCCAGTAGGACTGGCAGAAGCTTGCAAGGCTGTCAAGACATCTGAGAGCGATGTAGGCAACGCAGATTGTAACAATCAGATTAACGGTGAGACCCGTCGGGTCTTCAACATTCTGGTCAGTGATTTTACGCACGATGAGAGGCAGAATTATTTCGCATGCGGCAGAGGTTGCAGCACATATAAGAACAATCAGCTCAGTGCCGAGGTGCTTTTTCAGATATGGGAAGAACCTTTTGATCAGCGCAACATTCTTTTTGGTCGTGGTTGACTTTTTCCTTTCTTTTTCTTTGATGTTCATTTCTCTTTCCTCTTTCAATAATATATCACTATATATTATGTAATAAAATTATGGATTTGTAAAGCCTGTTTACGGTAATTATTTGCAAAATTTATTAAGATTGCTTTTTATTTTCTTAATAATTTCTTAGAGATTTACCTGCTTTTTTCTTAGAAATTTGCGTGATATAATAAAGCCATGATAAAGAACACAAAATTACGGTTCAGATAAACAAAAAACGGAGGGAAATAAAATGGCAGTATTTGCAGCAATAGTAATCACTCTTTCGGTAACAACAGGTATTCTTCTTATAAAGGACGATTCACCCGTTGCCGCATAGAATAAACACCATAAAACACTACCTTTCAAATTTTGGGGACAGAAGTATATAAGAGGAAGCAAAAAAGGACGCTCAAGCGTCCTTTTTGCGTTGACTGCCGATAAAGTTGTCAGAACATGAACAAAAGTATATATAAATTAATCAAATCAAGCTATAGATTTTCAAAAATGACATATGTAGGGCAACTTGCCCACAAGCCGCCGTTTATTTTTGTTCATTCGTCGTTTTTTCTCCCATCGGAGTACCTTTGTACACCTTCGGTCGAAGAAAACGCCGTCTGACTTCCTTTCTCAACAGTCACTCATTTTGTCAAAAAATTTTTTGACAAAATGAATAAAAAGGACGCATCAAGCGTCCTTTTTGCATTATATATCCTAAATTATTTCGCCGGAACATATTCAAATGTGAAGCAATGAGATTTGATTTCGGAATCGAGAACATAATATCGGAAGGTGTTGCCGTTAACCGTTTTGTTTCCTATTCTCATTGTTGTTACATAGCCGAGATTTTTGTTCATTGATGCATCGTGAGAAACAATTTCAAGCCATTCTGCAGGGTTATCACTGAGAACAAAATCATCCCAACCCTTGCTGTCTGCATAGTCATAAAGGTGTTTCTTCATTTCTTCGGCAGTTATCGTTTTGTCGGACACCATAACCTCTTCGGGGCTTGAAACGCCGCCGCTGAGATAGGGATATTTTTCGTTTCCGCCTCCCCAGACGCTGTCGGCTGAAACGGTTTTGCCTGCGGCGGTTGCAAAGTAGCAGGTGAATGCCGCTTTGCCGTTATAGTCAACATATTTTGCCTTGGGGATATCAAGATCGCTGCTCATGCCGAGCACGGCAAGGCATGCCTTGTGGATGTTTGTGCCCTGATATTCATAGTCCTTTGCGTAGGCATGCTTTGATGAGGGAACATCAAAGTCTTCGTCTTTTGCAAAGGTATATGCGGTAACAACCTGAGCCTTGAGCGCTTCCATAGGTGCGCTGTTGCCGATTTCGCGGTAGGTTGTTTTGCAAAGATATTCAACAATGGGGATATCCTTGCCGCCGTATTTTATCGTCAGCGGAGTTGAGGAATCGGTTTTTACTGTTGTGCCGGGGTAATAATGAGTCAGAATTTCTTCATAGGTTTTGCCGTTGTTTGCCATCTGCTTTGCGCCGTACTGGCTCATTCCGACTCCGTGTCCCCAGCCGTAAACCTTGAAAACAAAAACGCCTGTTGATGAGCCCGAGGTTGTTGATTCAACCTTGCCGCCCGAAGCGGAGGTGGTTGAAGGAGCTTTGGTTGTTGTAGGCTTCATGGTGGTTGTTGCTTTTTTTGTTGTGGTTGTGGGCTTTAAGGTTGTTGTTGCCTTGGTAGTGGTGGGTTTTGCTGTTGTGGTAACAGGCTTTGCGGTGGTCGCAGCGGCTGTGGTCGGCTTTGCCGTTGTGGTTACAACATTTTTTATTGTAGTCACGATTTGGGTAACGTTCAGGCTGAGAGTTGTTTGAGCCGATGAGGTCTGAACGGCGGTTGCGGAGGTCTGCTCATCCTGAACGGCAAGAGCGTGCATATCAAGATTGTTTCCGCCGTAATAATCCATGTATTCGTGGTAATCATCCTGCTGAATGAATTCGTAGCCGTCTGCGCCCGTAGTTTCTGCGGTTTCGTCTTTGCGGCTGCCGCCGAAAACAAAAGCAAGAATAACGCATATAACAACCGCCGCTGCAATTCCGATAGAGGTTATGATTATGGGCAGTTTCGAATTTTTTGCCCATTTTTTGGGCTTTTCAACAGGAAGGTCGGGATTGACAAGTCCTTCGGGGCCCGAAAGCTCACCGAGCATTTCGCAAAGACGGATAACTGCCGCCGCAACGAGATGCTTTTTTTCTTCGCCCGGATTGGAATAAACCTTTGCCGCCTTTGCTCTGTCCGAATCCGCAACGCAGACAATAACAAAGTCGCTGTCATCGGTTTTGTCTTTATAAATGGAGGAAACGCTGATGCCGAGGTCGGTGCCTGCGTTTTCCTTTGAGATTTTTGCGCATTGTGCCGTATAATTCTCAATGCTTTCATCGGGAAGCCTGTCCCTCATTGCGTTATCCTGAACAAAAGCGCTTTCGCAATCGGGTACGGTTGAAATTGCCGAAAGAAGAGGCTTTGCACATCCGCAGGGAGAAACAGCAACCGTTTTTCCGCTGCCAATAACGGCTTCAACGCTCTTTTTCAGCGATGAAAAACCGTTTCTTTCTGTTGAGGAGGGCTTATGAGACTGAGCATCGGGGAAGAGTCCGCCAAGGAGCCTTGCAAGACCTGCGTCAAACATATAAGAGAGCAGCTCTTTTTCAAGCGGCAGGAAAATTATAAGACTCTTGCCGTGCTCCTTAATGAATGCCGAAAAAAGGCCGTCGGCAGTTTTGAGTGCCTTTGCCTTTTCGGGGATTGCGGCGTGAAGGTCGCGCTCCTTCGGGTCAACGGAAGGATTTTTGTCCAGCGCGGCGCAAATGGAATTGCTTCTCACGATTTTGGTTGAGATTTTTTTGATTAAACGGAGCTTGGCATTAAGGAACAGAGAAACGGGAACGGCGGCAAAGATGATTCCGCCCTCTTGGGCGCAGGAATCAACACCTGCAGCAAAAGCTGCGGCGTCATCGTAGTCAACTTCCGAAATAGCGGAAGAACAGACTGAAATTCTTTGCTTAAGATAGTTTGCCGCATCCTGCGCCGTTGAGGCACAGAGCGTACAAATACTCACCTTTCTGTTCATAAATATCACCGTTCCTTAATAATCAAATTACCATCTTGAATCCTCGGCATAGGGATTCTGCTTTTTGTTGACATCATACCATGCCTGGGGATACTTGGGGTTGGGATTTTCGTATGCCTTTGAGGTGTCAACGCTGATGCTTTCGCCCTCTCTCTTCTCTCTTGCAACAACAACAATCATTGCGCCGTCGAAGTCGTAAACGCACGCCTGAAGAGTGAGAATCTTATCGTTTTCGTTGATGTCAACACCTGTTGTGTAAAGCTTTCTCTTGTCGATTTCGTTGATGTATTCTCTGAATTTTTCGGTTGAAACATCAATGAAATTATAGGGCAGGAAATAGCCGTTATCGTCATCGGGGTCGGAGTTTGTGATGAATACGGCATAAACAAACCATGTGTGGTCGCCGAAAATGGTGTTGCATTCTATAACGGGGGCCTGTGCAAAGCCGTCGATTGTTCTGTAGTTTTCGAGCATACCGAAAATGTAGTCATCGTGGCGCATGTTGTGGCCATAAACCATAGTGTTCTTATGGAGAGTTTTGAGGTTTGTCATTCTGTAATCGAAGAAGGGAACACCGTAGCTTGTATATTTTTTATAGATATCTCTCTTGAGATAATATTCGTTGTTGTTGCCCTGAGCAATGGGAAGATTGATTCCGAGACCTTCAATGGTGATCCAGCCCGAGAAATCGTTGTTCTGCGCATAGAGCTGGGCATATTTTGCAAGCATGCCTTCGGGGAATTTAACATCGGGGTTATCTTTTTTTATCTGCTCGTTGACGGTTGCCTCGTGTTCATGCTCATCAATATTAACGCTCATCTGCTCTGCAAGCGCATCGGAATCCGCCTTGAACTTATAGGGCTCGATGAAATAGGTGTTAACAAGAATTCCGCAGCTTGCGATGATTGTTATTATTGAAAGGGTGAGAATGATTTTTCTTACAACCTCGCCTGCACCGCCCTTCTTTTTGCCGCCGTCGGATTCCTTTGACTTCTTTTTCGTTTTTTTGCCGCTTTCCTCAGCAGCGTCTTCAAGGTCGGGGTCATCCTCAAGCGTCTGAGTGCTCATGGGTGCAGCCTCATAAAGCTTTTCCGAAGCAAGAGCCGCTTTTTCGTAGTTAATGCCGTCATCGGGTACGCTGACAACAAAATTTGCCGAAGGCTCTTCTTCCTTTTCATCGCCGAGAAGGTCTGCAAGTGTCTGCTCAAAATTCTCATCCGAATTGGTTTCGGGCTCGGGCTGAGCAACCACGAAATCGGGCTCTGCATCATCGGGCACGGTAACGGGAATAGCCGAGAATTCAGTGTCTGTCTCGGGTTCGGCTACAAAAGCAGGCTCTTCTTCAGCTGCAGCAACCGGCTCCTCTTCTGTTTCGGCAGGAATTTCGGGTTCGGGAAGAGTTTCGGGCTCAATAGAAATTTCAGGTTCGGGAAGGATTTCGGGCTGAACAGGGTTTTCTTCGGAATAATCGAGCTCGTCCCAGTTGAATTCTTCATCCGAAAAATCAACCGCTTCATAGCCGTCGTCATAAGCCTCGGCTTCTTCCTGCGCAGGCTGTTCGTATGCCGACTGATCGGTAACAAGCTGCGAAGCCTCGGAAAGCTCGGTTGCAACGGGCATGATTTCCGCGTTTGTTTCGATTTCGGAAAGAATATCGTCAAAGCCCGTTTCGCTGCTGCTTTCGGATTTAAGCAGGTCAATCATGCTGAAAATATCGCTTTTTGCCTTATCCTCTTCGGGCATTGCGGCAAGCTCGTCCACGGGGGAAGGCTCGAAAAAGGCATCCTGAGAAATTTCGCTCTCAATTGCCGCTTCGGAGCTTATATCCGATGAATCGTCAAGCGAAACAACGGGAATATCATCGTCAAAATAATCTTCGGGATTCATCCACAGAGAATCAAGAGCCGCTTCCTCGGTTTCATCGGGAATCACAGGGTTGGAAAGAATAACCTTTGAGGGCTCTGCTTCCTCGGAGGTCAGAACCGACATGGGCTTGGGAACAATAGTTTCGGGTCCGCTGCTCATAATATCGTCATAAAGGCTCTGCAGCTCGCTTTCAAGGCTCTTTTCTGTTCTTTCGATATCCTCATGGAAGCCGTCAAAAAGAGGGGAAGACTTTGAGCTTTCCTCAAGAAAATCGGTAAGATTGATTTCGGTTATAGCTTCATCATCTGCGATGGAGCTGAGTCCCTCGGGGAGAGATGACGGTTTTTTCTGATTATCGTTGTTAGCCATTTTCTATCCTCCTCAATTAGCACTGGGCTGCCACTTTTCGGCATTTTTATAGGGATTGGTTTTTCCGTTACGGCTGTACCAAACCTGAGGTCTGCGGTATTCGGGGTTGTCCTTAACGAGAGATGCGTCAATGCTTTCGCTCTCGCCCTCGTGAAGAAGCCTGCCCACAACAACAAGCCTTGTGTCAACGCTTTTGCCGTAATCATAAATGCAGGTTGAAAGGGTGATAACCTTATCGGTGGGTTCAAGCGAAACACCTGTATCATAAAGCATTCTCTGCTTTACCTGCTCAATATAGCCGACCATGTTGCCGTCGCTCATGTCGGGATAAATATAGTTGAAGAAATAGCCGTTGTCATCCTTTGTCTGGGTTGATGAAAGGAAAACCGCGCATATCTTGAATGTGTATTCCTTATAAAGGGTGCTGTATCTGATTATGGGATTTTCGATGAAATGCTTCATATCCTTGTAGTCATAAAGCGAACGGAAGGACTGCTTGGGAATGCCGTCCGATTTGCCTGTTGTGTGACCGTGGATAACCATGTTTTTTGAAAGGTCGGTATCGCTGCAGCGATAGTCAAGGTATATGTTGCCGTAGTTGGTGTTGGTGGTTTCAGTTGTGTAGCGCTCATAGAAATCGCGCTTGAGATAATACTCGTTATCCTTGCCCTGAAGAACGGCGGTGTCCATTTCCGTGCCGGGAATTGAAAGCCAGCCGACAAGGTTGTTGTTGATTGAATATGCCTGCTTAAGCTCTTCTCTGATGCCGTCGGGATATTTTTCCTGCGACTTCATGTCGTTTGAGATAACCGAGGCAAGGCTTTTTGCAAGTGCATCGGTGACGGTTTCGGCGTTCATAACGAATTCTGCCGCCTTTTCGTCAATCTGAACCTGAACATCAGGTTCCTTTGTGAAATTCATAACCGAAAGAACAATAAGGATTACGGAAACAACCGCAAAAACAGGGCAGATGACTGCCGCCAATTTTTTGAAATTCATTTTATTTTCTCCTCTATATAAATTCGGACAAGGTTGAGCGCCCTTGAAGCGCAGACATAGCGGTTATATTCTCTGTCACGCTTGCCCGTTTCGATTTTTTCGCAAATCTGTTTATCCTCGGCATCAAGTGCGATGAAGCAAAGACCTGCAGGCTTTTTTCTGTCGTTTTCGGGGCCTGCAACACCCGTTACCGAGATTCCGATATCCGCACCCGAAACGCGTCTTACGCCAAACGCCATTTCCTTTGCGGTCTGCTCGCTGTATTCGCTGTATTTTTCAAGTGTTTCGGCACTGACGCCGAGAACCTTCATTTTCATTTCGTTTGAATAAGTAACCGCACCGAATTCAAAAACACCGCTTGCGCCTGCAATATCGGTTATTCTTTTGGGGATATAGCCTGCGGTGCAGCTTTCGGCGGTTGCAATTTTAAGACCGTTTTCTTTGAGAAGCTCAACAACTCTTTGCTCAATGCTTTCGCTGTCGATGCCGTAAACATAGCCGCCGAGACGGTTTTTGATTTCCTCAATAACGGGAGTGCAGAGCTTTTCGGCTTCAGCTTCGCTTTCAGCCTTTGCCGTAACTCTCAGAAGAGCCTCGCCCTTTTTTGCGTAGGGGGCGACGGTCGGATTTTCGTTTTTAAGCAAATCGGCGCAGATTTCAGCCATTGCGCTTTCACCGATTCCCATAGTCCTTACCGTGTGCGACACAATCGCGCCATCAGAATATTCCGCAAGATAGGGGATAACGCTTTCTTTATACATCGGCGCCATTTCGTAGGGAGGACCGGGGAGCATGACGACGCATTTGCCGTCTCTTTTAAGACCCAGACCGGGAGCCGTGCCGTGTTTATTTTCAAAAACAGTTCCGCCGACGGGGACATATGCCTGACGCAGATTGCTTTCGGGCATTTCATAGCCCTTTGAAGCAAAATAATTTCTTATTCCGTCTGCGATTTTTTCATCAAGATTCATTTCGAAACCCATAACCTCGCAGCAGACATCTCTTGTTATGTCATCTGCCGTGGGACCGAGACCGCCGGTTGCGATAACAATGTCGCTGCGGCTCAGCGCGGTTCTGAGTGCGGCGGCAAGCCTTTCGTGATTGTCGCCGACGGTGGTATGACGGAGAACGGATATGCCGAGTTTTGCAAGCTCGGCAGAAAGATATTTTGAGTTGGTGTTAAGAATATCTCCGAGCAGAATTTCAGTTCCTACGGAAAGAATTTCGCAAACTGACATACATGGCTCCTTTCTGTCGCAATGAAAAACGAATAATTAAAAATGAAGAATTAAGGGTCTGCGACGCTATTATATTTGGGTGTGGGCAACGCCCACCCGAAATTATTCATTATTCATTTTTAATTTTTCATCAGTAAGCATTAATGTGTATAAACCTTGTTCCCTCAACAGCTTCCTTAACGAGTCTGTCAACCTCAAGAGCCTGTTCGCACTTCTCAACATAATCGAGAGTGGGGCGTGTTTTGGGATGCTTCGGAGTGAATACCGTGCAGCAGTCCTCGTAGGGAAGAATTGAAATATCAAAGGTTTCGATTTTTCTTGAGATTGCAACAACCTCGTCCTTATCCATGCCGATAAGGGGACGGAAAACGGGCATTTCGCAAACCGCATCCGTGCAGGCAATTGCAGGCATGGTCTGGCTTGCAACCTGTCCTACGCTTTCGCCCGTGATGAGTGCGCCTGCGTGCTCTCTTTCGGCGATAATCTGCGAAACCCTCATCATCATGCGGCGCATGATAACGGTGAAAATATCCTCGGGGCAGTTATCCTTGATGAGTTCCTGAGTTTCGGTGAACGGAACAACAAAGAGGGTTATCCTGCCCGAATATTTGCTGACCTGTTTTAAGAGCGAATGCACCTTCTGCTCGGCTCTTTCGCTTGTGTAAGGAGGCGATGCAAAATGGATTGCGATAAGCTCAAGTCCGCGCTTTGCCATCATGTATGCGGCAACGGGGCTGTCGATACCGCCCGAAATAAGCACGGCAGCTCTGCCTGCGGAGCCTGTGGGCATGCCGCCTGCGCCCTTAATCTGGGTGCCGTGGATATATGCATAATTATCTCTGACCTCAATGGTAACAACGAGGTCGGGATTATGGACATCAACAACAAGATGGGGGAATTTGCGAAGAAGATATCCGCCCGTTTCCCTGCAGATTTCGGGAGAAGTGAGGGGGAATTTTTTGTCCGAACGCTTTGCCTCAACCTTGAAGCTTCTGACGCCGAGAAGCTGGGGAGCCAGGTATTCTTCAGCGCTTCTCAAAATCGTTTCCATATCCTTTTCAACTGCAGCAGCTCTTGAAAAGCCTGCAATGCCGAAGATTTTTTCGATGCGGCTTACTGCCTCGTCAAAATCGGCATATTCGTTTTCAGGCTCTGCAACGATTGTTGACTGAGCGATTGTAAAGTTGAATTTGCCTGCAGATTCAAGTCTGCGGCGCATATTTTTAACAAGCATATCCTCAAAGGTTCTTCTGTTAAGACCCTTGAGGGCAAGCTCTCCGTTTTTTATGAGAATTACTTCTTTCATTTGTTTACCCCGAATAATTTATTTTACTGCTCTTATAACCCTTTTGCCTTCGGCAATTCCCTGAATAAGAGCATCAACTTCCTGAATTGTTGTGTATCTTGAAAAGCTTATGCGAAGAGGACTGTCGAGCCTTCTGCGGTCAAGACCCATCTGCATAAGAACATGGCTTTTTTTGCCCTTTGAGCATGCCGAACCGCTTGAAACGCAGATTCCTCTTTCCGAAAGGAAATTGAGCATCGGTTCGGATTTTATTCCGAGAACGGAAATGTTGGTGACATATGGCAGCGCATCGGCGGGCGAATTTATAACGATGTCGCCAAGCTCTGACAGCTTATCAACCATATAGTCTCTGAGCATTTTAATGTGTTCAAGCTCTCTCTGAGGGTCGGGCAGTGCTCTTGCCGCCGCGGCGAAGCCTGCGATTGCCGGCATGGCCTCAGTACCCGGACGGATTCTGGTTTCTTGTTCGCCGCCGAAGGTTCTCGGCTTGATTTTAACACCCTTGCGGATGTAGAGTGCGCCTACGCCTTTCGGACCGTGGATTTTATGAGAGCTTACCGTCATCAGGTCAACCCCGAGCGCGGCAGGCTTTACGGGCATTTTGCCGAATGCCTGAACGGCGTCGCAGTGAATGAGCGCGGGCGAACGAGCCATCATTGCGGCTCTTTTTGCCGCCTGAACGGGCATTATTGTTCCCACCTCGTTGTTGACAAGCATCATTGTTATCAGAATCGTGTTTGAATTAACGGCGGAATAAAGCTCTCTTTCGTTAATTCTGCCGTAGCTGTCAACCTTCAGCTTGATAATCTCAAAGCCTTCGTCGGCAAGCTTGTCGAGCGTTTCGTCTATGCTGGAATGCTCAACGGCGGTTGAAACAATTCTTCTGCCCATGCGGCGCATCTGATATGCGGCGCCCATGACGGCGAGGTTGTTGCTTTCCGTTCCGCCCGAGGTGAAGAAAATCTCTTCGGAAGAGCAGGAAAGGCATTTTGCGATGGATTCTCTTGAGCTGTCGAGCAGCTCTTTTGCGGCATTGCCCGAGCGGTGAAGAGAAGACGGGTTGCCCCAACATACGGTCATTGCTTCGGTAACGGCTTTAACCGCTTCGCAGCAGGGCGCTGTTGTTGCGCTGTTATCAAAGTAAGCTTCCATTTTGCGTCTTTCCTCCTGTCGGCACTATACCCATTATAATAATCATATTTAAAACATTATACACTATTTTTCCCCCGGTTGCAATAATTTTTTTATATATTTATTATATATACTATATATAGAGGGAAAAGCACGGATTATCGGTATGCAATAACATTATATGCCGGCAGCCGACAAACGGACAAAACAATAATACGCCGATATAATTAATAAAGTTGATTATATTTGTTAACAGTTTTAAAAAAATTGAGGATTAGAATATGAATTGAAATTTTGGTATTTGTATGATAATATATATGTGAATTCAAGCAGGGGCGGATACCATCCGTCCGTTAAATCCATATATTTATTACGCATTACGAATTTCTGATTTCGGGTTAAAAAGAGGTGATTTTTTGCCGGAAACAACTGCAAACAAACAGCCGATTTTCAAGCAGGTAACGGTTATGCTGCTTATGACAGCTTTTCAGCTGCTTTGCGCCGCCTGTGTTTTCGTCAGACAGGAGGAGCTGAGCCTTACTCTTGTTTATATTTTCTTCGGCTATATTGCCGCCGAGTGGGTTTATATGCTCATCGGCACTCTTGTTACGCATAACGATTATTTTGAGCTTGAAGCAATTGCGTTTTTCCTTTCCGGAATCGGACTGACGGTCTGTGCAAGCTTCAACGAATCCTATGCGCTCAAACAGCTTATTGCAATCGGTCTCGGGCTTGCGGTCTATCTGATTATGCTCGCTTTGATAAAGGATGTGCGCTTTGCGTGCATGCTGCGATATCCGGCGGCAATCGGTTCAATTGCCGTGCTTGCGCTCAATCTTGTTCTTGCCAGCAGCATCAACGGCACTCTTAACTGGATTGACCTCGGATTTTTCTCGATTCAGCCATCAGAGCTTGTTAAAATCATGTTTATTCTTGTTGGAGCGGTATCGCTCGAAAAGCTGCTTTCCATAACGAGCCTTACCAAATATGTTATATTCTCGCTCGGCTGCGTGGGTGCGCTTTTCCTTATGAAGGACTTCGGAACGGCACTCATATTCTTCTTTACATTCATTCTCATTGCATTTATGCGCTCGGGCAACATAAGAACCATTGTTCTCATTTGCGCCGTTGCACTCATGGGTGCAATGCTGATTATCTATTTCAAGCCCTATGTTGCAAACCGTTTTGCGGCTTACAGACATGTCTGGGATTATATTGACACCTCGGGCTATCAGCAGACGAGAGTGCTGATATATTCCGCCAGCGGGGGACTTTTCGGCCTCGGCATAGGCGAAGGCTATCTTCGAGATGTTTATGCCGCTTCAACCGACCTTGTTTTCGGCCTTATCTGCGAGGAAATGGGTCTTATTGTTGCTCTTGCGGTGCTTCTCTGCTTTGTGGGAATTGCGTTTTTTGCCGTAAAAACCGCAAAGTCATCGGGCTCAACCTTCTATGCGATTGCAGCGGTTTCAGCGGCAGGAATGCTTCTTTTCCAGCTTGCTCTGAATGTTTTCGGCATAACGGACTTGCTGCCGCTTACAGGCGTTACGCTTCCGTTCGTCAGCCGAGGCGGCTCAAGCATGCTCTGCTCGTGGGGTCTTCTTGCATATATCAGGGCGGCGGGCGCACCGTTTGAAGCTCCCAAGCCCGACATAAGCGTTAAAAAAGCTCCCAAAAATGCAGTCCGCAGACCTGCGGCGAAGGGAGGCGCGGCATGAGAATAACAGCAAGGCGTGCGGCGGTTGTTTATGCGCTTATTCTTGCATTTATAGCAGGAGTCTGCTTCTTTGTTGCGAGCCTCGTGCTTGAAGGCTCCGAATGGGCATCCAACAAGGCAAACCGCCACATCTATTCCGGAGGAACAATTGTCAACGCAGGCACGATTTATGACAGAAACGGCGTTGCGCTTGCAAAAAGCTCCGATAACGAAAGAATTTTTGCCGAAGGCTCAACCGTGCGCAAATCCGTGCTTCATGTTGTCGGCGATACGGCAGGCAGGATTTCAACGGGCACCCATTATCTTTACCGCGATGTGCTTTCGGGCTACAGCCGCATAGAGGGCATTTATAACCTCAAGCAGTCGGGTGTCGGTACGGATATTAAGCTGAATATTGACAGCGAGGCGAATAAAATTGCCTATAATGCGCTCGGCGATTATGACGGCGCGGTTGCTGTTTATAACTATAAAACGGGGCAGCTTTTGTGCAGCGTTTCAAAGCCTGCATACGATATAAAAAATAAACCAGAGGACCTTCTCACCAACGCAAAATACGACGGCGTTTTTCTTGATAAAGTTATTTCGGGCATCTATACACCCGGTTCAATAATGAAGATTGTTACCGCCGCCTGTGCGATTGAAAACATCCCCGATATTTATACGCGCACCTTTGAATGTGACGGCGAATACGAAACGGGCGACGGCAAGGTTATCTGCAACGGAGTTCACGGAAAAGTGGATTTTCAAAAGGCGATGAATGAATCGTGCAACTGTGCTTTTGCCGAAATTTCAATAGAACTCGGTGCTGCAAAGCTTGAAGCTATGGCGGAATCCATGGGCTTTAATTCCCAGCTTCACGCAAAGGAAATCAGGCTCACGAAAAGCAGGTTTTCACCCTCAGCCGAAAGCAAATCCGAGCTTGGCTGGGCAGGCATCGGGCAGTCAACAACCTATGTTAATCCTGCTCATTTTCTTGCGGTTATGGGTGCGATTGCAAACGGCGGAACGGGCTATGCGCCCGACAGAATTTACGCCCTCGGCACGGTGAGCGAAATCATGGGCAGAATTCCCGAAGAAATTGTAAGCATAAAGCCCGAAACGGCGGCAAAGCTTGATGCGCTTCTTCGTTCAAATGTTGCCGATAAATACGGCGATTGGAAATTCAAAGGGCTTGAAATGTGCGGCAAAACGGGCACGGCACAGATTGACGGTGAAAAGAGCCATTCATGGTTTGTGGGCTATTCGCAGAGAGATGACCTGCCTCTTGCGGTTGTCTGCGTTGCAGAGCACGGCGGCTACGGCTCGGGCGTTGCGTCAACGGTTTCAAACAAAGTAATGCAGTATTTTGCAGAGAATATGTAAAAAACAACACCCCGAACCAATCGGTTCGGGGTGAATTGCTGTTATATCATATTAATCAGAAAGTTTTTACAAGCTCTTTGAGATATTCTTTGAAGCCTTCGCCGATTTCGGGATGGTTCATTGCAACCTCGCAGTTTGCCTTCATAATGCCGAGCTTGTTGCCCATGTCATATCTCTTGCCGTCAAAATCATAGGCAAGCAGTCTGCCTGCCTGACCAAGCTCTGTGAAAACATCGGTAAGATAGAATTCCTCGCCCTCAGGAGTGTTTGCAAGACCTTTTTCGATAAGCTCAAAGGTTTCGGGGGGCAGAACAACTCTTCCGAGAATCGCAAAGAGCGAAAGAATCTGGTCGGGCGAGGGCTTTTCAATAAGCTTGTGGCAGTTCATTACTCTGTCTTCTCCGTCAATCGGAGTAACATCAAGAGTGCAGTAAAGCTTGATAAGCTCTTCGGAAACCTCGTTTACGCCGACAACGCCCTTGCCGTATTTTTCGTAGCAGCGTGTGAGCTGAGCAGTAACGGGATCCTCGGAGATGATAACATCATCGCCGTAAAGCACAGCAAAAGGCTCGTCGCCTACAAAGGATTTGCCGCAGAGAAGTGCGTGCGCAAGTCCCTTTGTTTCTTTCTGGCGGATGAAATATATGTTTGCAAGATTTGCAACCGCCTTAACATCCTCGTAAAGCTTTGCCTTTGAGGGGTTGCCTTTCAGACCTGCTTCAAGCTCAAAGGAATGGTCAAAATGGTCTTCAATTGCGCCCTTGCCTCTGTTGGTGATGATAAGAATATCCTCGATGCCTGCCGCAACAGCTTCTTCAACAATATACTGAATTGCAGGCTTATCAACGATATTGAGCATTTCCTTGGGGACTGATTTTGATGCAGGCAGAACTCTTGTTCCGAGACCTGCTGCGGGAATTATGGCTTTTCTGACTTTCATAATTTATTCCTCCGTAAAGAAAATTCAAATTAAAAACTGTTCATTATCATGTCAGCTCCCGTAACGAGAAGCTGAACGAGAGAATTATATCCCATAAGACTTGCCGCAAAAGCAAGAGGCGAAAGCCCTCCCCTGCGTGAAATCATCAGTTTGCGCATGTTGGGTTCGTTGACGCTTTCGTCAATGATTTTTAAATCATCTTTGATTTTTTTGTAATAAAGTCTGTCGGCAACGAGAGCGCCTATAAGGTGCATAAGAGTATCAACGCCGAGGACGATGAGCATCGGTTTTTTTGCTTTTTCAAGCATTTCGTTGCTTGCTTTTTCAAGCGATGCCTCAAAGGCTGCCAGTTCCTCTTCGGTTGCGTTTTCGTAGTCATAATCTTCAACAAGATTGACATATGAGTCGGTTGCTTTGATTATTTCGGTTGAAAATCCCGAAAGCATTAGCGATGCCGTTGCAAAAAGCACAATGAAAAATATGCCTGCTTTATAGAGTTTTCTGAAGAAAAACCAATAGGGAGCAAAGAAAAAAGCTGCAAAGTTGAAAGAGAGCTTTTTGCCGCTTGCAAAGCGTTTAAATTTGGGCAGATACCTTTTTGAGCTTGCCTGAGTATAGAGCGCAAGGTCGCCCGCTTTCATGCCGCCGATGAGCTCATCGGGGCCGATTCCCGTTCCTGCAAGATAGGGATTATCGTTGAAATAAGGGCTTCCGGTGCCTATCGGAGCACCGCAGTATTTGCAGTGGAGCGCATCGCTGTCATTTTCTTTTCCGCAGAATGCGCAGGTTTTATTCTGAGAAGAGTCCGATTCCTTTTCGCCGAGAAGCGCGCCGCAGTTTCCGCAATGGAGCGCATCTTCGGGGTTTTCACTGCCACAGATATGGCAGACAGCGCTGCCGGATGCTTTTTCGGTATGCTGAGTTTTTTCTCTGCCGTTCCATACATAACCCTCTGCGTGAAGACCGTCATTTGCACAATGACCGTTTTCCATCCAGCATTCTCTGTGCTGCGGAGTGGCGCATACGGGGCAGACAACAACATCATCCTCGGCTCTGAGCGGTTTGCCGCAGTAAGGGCAGGAATGATTTTCGTAATTCAATGTTTTATTTCTCCTTCGTTTTAACAATACATTATATTCTACCTAATTATGCTGAAAAATGCAATGATAATTTAAAAAATAGTTTGATTTGATTAAAATAAATGTAACATTAAAGTAAAAAATAAGCGTAACTTCTTTACAATTGTGGAAAATGCAGTTATAATATATGCTGATTAATTATGTATCAGGAGATTATTTATGGTTCAGTTTGAAGAATTAAGACTTTCGCTGCTTGAATACGAAGAAAAACTCGGTCAGCTCAGAGAGGCTCTCGGTCTTGACGATATGACAAAAGAAATTGCGGAGCTTGAGGAGCAGACCGCCCAGGACGGATTCTGGAATGACCTTGCAAATTCGCAGAAGGTTCAGCAGAGAATCAGCCAGCTCAAAAATAAGGTTGGCGCATATAATTCGCTTGAAAATGAATTCAACGATGCTCTTGTTCTCATTGAGCTTTCAAATGAAGAAGAAGACCTCGATATGTTTGATGAGTGCAAGTCGGCGGTTGATGCTTTCATCGAAAAGCTTGATGCAATGACTCTCAGCACTCTTCTTTCGGGTGAATACGATTCAAAGAACGCCATTCTCACCTTCCATGCAGGTGCAGGCGGAACAGAGGCTCAGGACTGGAACCAGATGCTTGTCAGAATGTATCAGCACTGGGGCGAAAAGCACGGCTTCAAGGTCAGCATGATTGACTTCCTTGACGGTGACGAAGCAGGCCTTAAATCTGCTGTTCTTCTCTTTGAGGGCGAGAATGCATACGGTTATCTTAAGGGCGAAATGGGTGTTCACAGACTTGTGCGTGTTTCACCGTTTGATGCATCGGGAAGAAGACACACTTCCTTTGCTTCGCTCGAAGTTATGCCTGAAATTGACGATACCGTTGAGGTTGAAATCAATCCCGACGATCTGAGAATAGATTATTACCGTTCAAGCGGTGCAGGCGGTCAGAAGGTTAACAAAACCTCATCCGCAGTCCGTATTACCCATATCCCCACAGGCATCGTCTGCGCATGTCAGGTTGAAAGAAGCCAGCATCAGAACCGCGATGTTGCAATGAAGATGCTTAAGTCAAAGCTTATCGAAATCAAAGAGAGAGAGCATCTCGACAAGATTGACGATATCAAGGGCGAGCAGAGAGAAATTGCATGGGGAAGCCAGATTCGTTCCTATGTTTTCATGCCCTATACTCTTGCAAAGGACCACAGAACAGGCTATGAAGCAGGCAATATCAACGCTGTTATGGACGGCGATATTGACGGCTTCATCAATGCATATCTTAAGATGGAATCTTTGAAAGATTCGGCAAAATAATTTTTAAATGAATAATGAAAAATTAAGGGTCTGCGACGCTTATTATATTCGGGCGTGGGCAGAGCCCAACTGAAATTATTCATTATTCATTTTTAATTCTTTATTTGATTGGGGTGAGTGCATGAAACTGATTGATATTTCACGGAAATTCTTTTCCTCTGAGGTTTATCCCGGCGACCCTGCGCCCGAGGCGGAGCAGATTGCGGTTATCGGCGATGGCTCCGAATGCAACCTTTCGGTTATTCATGCCTGCGCGCACACCGCAACCCATGTTGATGCACCCCTGCATTTTGTTTCCGACGGAAAAACCATAGATGAGCTTCCGCTTGAGCCGTTTATCGGCCCGTGCACGGTTATCGAAGTGCCCAAGGGTGTTATAACGGGTGATTATGTTGACCGGTGCTTTCCCAAAAAATGTGAAAGACTGCTGATTAAAGGCGGAGGAAGAGCGTTTTTTATGGATTCTTCAGCTCAGGAGCTTGCAGACAGAGGGCTGATTCTTATAGGCACGGATTCAAATTCGGTCGGCTGCAAGGGCAACCAGACAGGGCCGCACAAGGCCTTTTTGCTAAATTCCGTTGCAATTCTCGAAGGGCTCGACCTTTCGGAGGTAAAACCCGGCAATTATTTTCTTTTTGCTCCTCCCGTCAAATGCGAAGGGATTGAAGGAGCACCTGCAAGAGCAGTTTTGATAGAGGATTATGTTTTCTGGTCAAAACGCTCATAGAGTGACTGCATTCAAACTAAATACGCCGAAAAGGTCGGATTTCCGACCCATCGAAGTGTTTTTTCTTTGCCATACGGCAGTATGCCTTCAGAAAAGAAACACTCCGCTGAATCAAAACTGCGACCTTTTCGGCGTTTCGTGGTTGAAAGGCGTCAGCCTTCCTGCTCACTCAACCGCCAAAAATCATTTTAAAATCTTTTGCTTTTAGGTCAAAGATTTTTTATCGTAAGGATTTTTGGCTTATCAAGGCATAAAGCGGAGCAAATCCTTGACGGATTTGCGAGTATTTTAACGAAGCTGTGGCAGAAATTTGCCTTTTAAAACCGTATGGAGTTCGAATACAGTCACTCTAACGAGGTGTGAAAATGAAACGCATATTCGATTTTACCGTGAGCCTGCTGCTCATAATAATTCTTTTGCCGATTTTTTTGATTATCGGTATAATTATTGCTGTTGATGCGGGAAATCCCGTTATCTACAGGCAGTACAGGGTCGGCAAGGATAATAAGCTTTTCTATATCTATAAATTCCGCACAATGCATAAGAATGCGCCGCTTGCGGCAACAAGCGACCTTAAAGAAGCGGAAAAATACATAACAAAAAGCGGAAAATTTCTCCGCAAAACAAGCCTTGACGAGCTGCCGCAGCTTTTCAATGTGCTTGTCGGCGACATGAGCTTTGTGGGTCCCAGACCTCTCATTCCCGAGGAGAAGGAAATCCGAAGCATAAGGAAAAAATATAATGTTTATTCTGTCAGACCGGGCATAACGGGTCTTGCGCAGGTCAACGGCAGAGATATGCTTTCAACCGAAGAAAAAGCCCTGTTTGACAAGGAATATGTTGACAAACAGAGCTTCATGCTCGATATTAAGATTTTATTCAAAACCGTTATGGTTGTCCTTAAAAGAGAAAATATCTCCGAAGGCGGAGAGCCGGGGAACAAACGCAAAGTTTAATTGATTTGAATGAATAGTGAAGAATGAAAAATTAAGGGTCTGCGACGCTTGTTTATATTCGGGTGTGGGCAGAGCCCGCCCGAAATTATTCATTATTCATTTTTAATTATTCACTACTCCCAAATACTCCTCAAAGCATTCGCCGCTTGCCTTCATTTCTTTTGCGGCTTCAACGCCGACATATCTCCAGTGCCACGGCTCATAGATGATTTTTGTTATATCCTGCTTATCCTCGGGATAACGGAGAATGAAGCCGTAGTCGGCAGCATTTTCGCTCAACCATGCAAATTCTTCCGTGTCCTCAAAGCTCTGATAAAGGCTGCAGATATCCATGGCAAGACCTGCGTTATGCTCGCTTGTGCCGGGAGGCAGAACGATTGTTGCCGCCATCTGTGTGGCTTCCGTTTTGCTGTAGCCCTCATCAATATATTTATCGATTTTTCTTTCGAAGTTGCGTTTCTGCCTTTCAACGGAACGGTAGCCCGAAACGGGGGTAAGCTCAATGCCGTCCTCCAGCGCCGCAAGATACATTTCGTTGTAGTGCGGAGCTACGCGGTAGTCAAGCTTAAGGCTGTCGGGGTCATCGGTGATGCAGGGAGCAAGCTCAACCTCATAGTCTTCGGGCAGAATGTAATCTCTGTTGACCAGAATCATTTTCCAGTCCTCAACATCAACATTCGCATAAACCGGCTCAAAGCCTGCGTAGGCATATTCATAATCCTCGATTTTTTCGGCGATGACAGCCACGGTTGTTTCAGGTGCTGTTGTTTTCTCAAACAGCGCCGCAATTTTATCAGAGAATTTTGTTTTTTCTTCGGTTGTTTCCTTAAAAATGACGCTTGCGGTTTCTTCGGCGAGCGCATCAATAACCGTTGAAAGCTGAGATGCGGCGGAGGTTGAAGGAGAGTCCTCCTTTTCCATCGGCTTTACGGCAAGTGTTATAATTACTGCAGCCGCAGCGATTGAAGCGGCTGCTGTTAAAATAATTTTTTTCATAATATTGTTTCTCCCGTTGTGATTTACGGATATATAATAAACTCAAAAAACAGTAATGTCAAATAATCGATGGCATTGTTAATAAATAATTTGCAAATAAACGGGTTGTGCAAAACCCTGACATACAGTAAAATCTGAAAGGAGTGTTTGCTTTGAAAGCAAGCGAAAGCGTAAAAAATTATCAGTCCGAACGCAGAATGTATACCAACTATGCGGCAAGGGCAATCAAAAAGGTGTGCAAGGAAATCGGTCCCCGATTTGCAGGCTCCGAAGAAGAGAAAAAGGGCATTGAATTCATGGCGGAGGAGCTCAAAACCTGCTGCGATGAAGTGAAAACCGATTCTTTTACCGTTCATCCCAAGGCATTCCTCGGCTGGATTCCCATGACGGTAGTGCTGATGACGATTTCATCCGTTCTTTTTTTCCTCGGTCAGTTTTTTGCAATCGTTCCTCTTTTCTTTGTTTCGGTTGCTCTGGCAGCAGTTTGCTTCTTCTTTATAATCACCGAATTTCTTTTCTACAAAGAAACTCTTGATCCGTTTCTTCCCAAAAAGACTTCATATAACACTTACGGCATCCGCAAGGCATCGGGCGAAACAAAGCGCCGCATAATTTTTGCGGGTCATGCAGACTCCTCGATGGAATGGCGTTTCACCTATTACGGCGGACCCAAGCTTCTCATTCCCGTTATCGGCGGTGCGCTTTTCGGCGTTCTTTTCTGCACCGTTTGCAGCATCATCGCAATTGTTATGTCATTCGTAAATCCCGAATTCATCAACTCAACCGCAATGGATATCCTCAGCTACATCGCTCTCGGATTCATCGTTCTTTTCCTTGCGGCATCGTTCTTCTATGACAAAAAGAGAATTGTTGAGGGCGCAAACGACGACCTTACGGGCTGCTTCTCATCAATCGGCATTCTCAAGTTCCTTCAGGACAATGATATCCGTTTTGAAAACACAGAGGTTGTTGCTCTCTGCACAGGCTCCGAGGAAATAGGTCTGAGAGGCGCAAAGGATTTCTGCGAAAAGCACGGTAAGGAATTCGGCGATGTTGAAACTGTGTTTGTTGCGATTGATACAGTCCATGATTTCGATTTCCTTGCTATATATAATAAGGATATGACAGGTACGGTTAAAAATAACGATGAAGCTTGCAGGCTTCTTAAGGAAGGCGCAAAGCTCGCAGGCTATGATGTACCCTATAAAACAGTTTCTCTCGGCGCAACAGACGCAGCAGCAGTTTCAAAAAGCGGCACAGGTATTAAGGCGGCTGCATTTGCGGCTATGGACCCTGCTCCTGCAAGATATTATCACACAAGACTCGATAACCACGAAAATCTTGATCTCAAAACAATTGAAGCAGGGATGGATATCTGCCTTCAGACCCTCTTCCTTTATGATGAGAAGGGCCTTGATGTCTGATAATTATGCATTTTTAACAAAGCTGATACAGCAAATTTTTCCACTTTCAACAAAAATTTTTATTTCGTAAAAATCGGATGTAATTTATCGACAGATGTGATATAATTACTCTATTAATATCGCTCAATGCGGCAGAATCTGCCGTTTGCGAAAGGAGATTAACCATGAACAAGAAAATTTTGGCTGCAATAAGCGTTATCCTTGTGTTCTCATTCCTCTTTGCTTTTACCGGCTGTACCTCAACAGAGGAAGAAGAAACAACCACAACAACTATCTTTGTTAAAACACCTCTTCCCACCGATATAACAACAGGCATCGACGAAGAGAGCCAGGTTGTTACCGACACAACCTACACTCCCGAACAGCTTAAGGCTAACACCGCAACAATCTTTGAATACTTCAATCTTCATGTTAATGAGGTTAAGGGTGTCAAGGCTGCCGTTAAAATGAGCCAGAACAAGAGCATCGGCAAGGCCAAGGATGCAGAAGGCAACGACATCGCAATGAGCGAAAACGATTATGTAAATGCCGCAATCACTTCTCTTGACAGCTATATGCTCCACAATGACGGTGCAGAGCTTGCCTACGGCGAAGATCTTGCAGCTTTCCTTCCCGTTAAGGGTGCAAGCTATGTCAGCGCACTTACTCTTGAGGATATCGAGAGCGCAACCTGCGTTGATGACGGCAATCAGAGAACTATCACCCTCACTCTTAAATCCCCCGCACTTCCCGCAACAATCGAGAAGGCATACGACATGGGTAATGTTGATGATGTTATGGCTGAGTTCCAGAAGGCTGAGAAGTATCTCACCGTTGAAAAGCCCACTCTTACATACAAGGACTGCCAGATCATCATCATTGCGAATGTTGAGACTGACGAAGTTCATACAATCAAGTATGTAAAGAATATTGATGTTGCAACAAATGTAACAGGTCAGGGCTCTCTTGCAGATATGGGTACCGTTCCCGTAACATTCCGCTACAGCAACACTGTTGAATATGCAATCGACAGAACTGCTCCCGCAACAGAAACAGACGCATAATAAACAAAAAACTACAGGCTGACTCAGACGAGTCAGCCTGTTTTTGATTTGTAATCGTTTTATGCAGTAATTTCAAGTGTGGTTTTACTTTATAACAGTATTGAGTGCACCCATGATTTCCGAATAAAAATTGCTGACGAAATCAAGGAATGCAGAGGTATCTGCGCCGGTAACCTTTGAAATGATTTCAGCGAAATAGAAGGGAATGTCACTGAGAATTGCAAGAATTGAAAGCATAATTTTTTCTCCTTATAATTTAAATTTGTTCCACGGAAAATCCGTGGCATCGGGTTTTGCCGAAAAGGAAAGGGTTTCACCGCTTTTGGGATGGATGAATTCAAGCGTGTGAGCGAAAAGCGCAAGCTTTCCGCTGCCGCCGCCGTATCTTCCGTCGCCGACAAGCGGCATTTTTCTGCTCGCAAACTGAACCCTTATCTGATGAGTTCTGCCTGTGTGCAGAAGAATGTCAAGAAGCGAAAGACCGCCGTTTTTGCCGATAACCGAATATTCAAGCGAAGCATCGCGCACTCCCTTACGCATACGGTTAACAACGAAGGTTTTGTTTTTCTGCTTGTCCCTGAAAAGCAGGTCGGTCAGCACACCGTTTTTTTCTTTGGGAACTCCTTGAATGACGGCGTAATAACGCTTTTTGATTTTATTCTGCTCCGCTTGCTTTGAAAGCTCTGCGGCGGCATGTGAATTTTTGGCGTAAACCATGATTCCCGAGGTTTCGCGGTCGAGCCTGTGAACGGGGAAGGCCTTTGCGTTTTCGCCGTTTTCTTCAAAATGAGCGTTGAGCAGGGCGATCATGTCGCCGCCCGCTTCGCTGTTCTGGCTTATTATTCCTGCAGGCTTTATGCAGACTGCAATTTGTTTATCCTCAAACAAAATTTCCGTTTTCAATCCTGTTTTCCAACCTTTTTTCGCTGCGCTTGAGCGATTCTTTGATGTTGCCCGAAATTAGCCAGAGCTGGCTGCCGAGCTTAATAGGGTCTTCGCGCATCCCTGCTCTGAACCATTCCGAAATGATTCCGAGAAATGCATATTCATAGAATGAAGCGATGAATTCTATATCCTCATCAGGAACTCTCATGCCTTCTGCGCTGACCTGCACAAAGTCTATAATAATATGTTTGCAGGCTTTGTACATATAGTTTTCAAAATAATCGTAGCTTCGAGAGGAGCATATATTGTTAATAATTTTTTTGTGTTCATAGGCTGTATTGGCGACTTTTGCGAATGCCTGAATCCATGAAGTGCCGTTGCGGTGTGCCTCAACAAGCAGATTCAGTTCTTTGGCAAAAATCTCTTCAAGAAGGTCATAAATGTCACTGTAATAATAATAAAAAGTGTTGCGGTTGATGCCGCAGGTTTCAACTATATCCTTAACGGTAATTTTATCAAACGGCTTTTTTTCAAGCAGCTCGATAAAGGTATCGAATATAAGCTTTTTCTTATCATTTTGCATGCGTTTTTACCTCCGCTTTTTATTGTCCCCCATGTATGTTTCAGCAATGTCCTATTATATAAGTGTTACAAAATCGCAAATTTGTTGCATCAATTTTAACATATTTTTAATTTTTTTACAACTCGGCAAAACCTGAAATTTGTATAACAACAAAAAAGCAGGCTGATTCAGCCTGCCTGTGTTGTTTCGGTTTCAATTTCGGTAACGCTCAGAGGAGGAGCGGTTGTCTGCGGCACGGACGGAAAATCAAAGCCGTGCATGAAGCCGCCGAGGTCAAGCGAGCAGATGTCGCCGCCGATGATTCTTCCTTCGAAAATAAGCAGGTTTGCCTGAACGCCCGACTGATTTTCAAGTCCCGGATAATTATAAACGGCATATGTCCAGCGTTTGGCGCGCATGCCCTTATAGGGTTCAAGGTCAAGCCCCTGAGCCTTGTTCATTTCGGCATATTCGGTGTAGCCCGCATCGAAATCCGCAGGAATGATAACCTCGCTGATTTCAACGGGGTCCTCCGATATTTTCCAGCCGAACTGTGAGAGGAATGCGGCTCTTTCCGCCGCGTTTTCAGCTTTGTAGCTGATTGCCGAATCGTTTACGGCAGGCTCCTGCTTTTTGTTCATAACAAAAAATATCGCAGCAACAGAGAATACCAGCGCAACAATTACGGCAAAAATTTTTGCCTTTGAAGTTTTAACAGAATATACAAACATAAACTCACCGCCTGAGAACAATATATTCCCGGGCGGTGGATTTTATTACAGTTTCATTTTCATCAGCATTATTCCGCCCGGCGTTATGTCGATTGCGCCATAGTCGCCGTTCTGGATACTTCCGGGATTCATAATGTAAAGCCCGTCATCATAATCCGTCACGCTTTGGTGGGTGTGGCCGTATAATACAATATGGGCACCCATGCTGCGCGCCTTGGCGATAAGTGCGCCCGTGCCGTGCTTGACAAGCTCGGAATGACCGTGGGTGCAAAGGATTTTTTTGCCCGAAGCGGTTATGAATTCATTCACGGGCAGCATTGAATAAAAATCGCAGTTTCCGCAGACCTGAACTGTTTTGCGCCCTGCGATTTCCTCTTCAAGCGCAGTGAAATCCCTTTCGCCGTCGCCAAGGTGTATAATCATATCTGCCTCGGGATGGTCTTTTATTGCGGTTCTCATCCTGTATGTCGAACCGTGCGAATCCGAAAAAACAAGAATTCTCAAACAAGCTCCTCCGTTCTATCCGAAGTTTTTTTAACATATTCATTATAGAAGAAAGATGCGGTGATTGCAATGAGTAAAGATAATTTTTCGCTTGAAGAAATGCTTCGTCTTGCAAGGGCGGCTAACGCCCAAAAGCCCGAGGATTTGCTCGGCGCGGTTCAGAATAAGGTTCCCGAGGATAAAATGAAAGAAATCAAAAGGGTTCTCGGCGATAAAAAAGCTCTCGAGGATATACTCAGCAGCGAGCAGGCGCAAATGCTTATGCGCAGATTCAGAAACGGAAAATAAATTTTACGGGTGGAGCTCATGGACAGCATAAACGATATTTTATCCTCACTTTCCGAAGAGGATATGGAAAATCTGAGGGCAGCGGCGGAAAATCTTTTTTCGCAGGATAACGGGTCGAAGGAGCAGTCTTCCGACCCGGATTTTTCCATGCCTGATTTTTCGGCTTTGTTCGGAAACGCACAGATGATTGCAAAGCTCAGCTCGGTAATGGGTGCGATGAATAAAAAGGACGACCGCACCCGTCTTATTGAGGCACTCAAGCCCCTGTTGAGCGAAAAACGCAGAAGAAAGGCGGATGAAGCAATGCAGATGATGAAGCTTATGGATTTGCTGCCGCTGATAGGGCAGATAACGGGAGGCGGCGACGGCAGATGAACGAAAATTTATTGAGGCTGATTCTGCCTGCAAAAAATCCGTGCGGTCCGGCGCGGAACAACATAAACAGCAATTCAGACAGGGAGATAATCCTGCCGATAGTCATATTGTTAATGGCAGAAAGATGCGATTTTTTTCTGATTTTTGCGCTTCTATATATACTTATGTAGTATGTTAAGATGAACAGTGAAGAATTGAGGGTCTGTGACGCTGATTTTATACGGAACGGATAATATCCGTTCCCTACCCAAACCGATATTCTCTCGGTAAGGCGGCTATCAGCCGACATAAATTAAATCTTGAAAAAATATGTAAACTATTGTAAAATAATAAAAAACAGAAAAAGACAGGAGTGAAACCGATGGTTTACAAATACAGAACTCACGGCACCTGCTCGCGTTCAATCAGCTTTGAGCTTGAGGGCGATACCGTCAGAAATGTCAGCTTTGAGGGTGGCTGCAACGGCAACCTCAAGGGCATTGCAGCTTTGGTTGAGGGAATGAAAATCGAAGATGTTATCGAAAGAGTTGAGGGCATCCGCTGCGGATTCAAAACCACCTCATGCCCCGACCAGCTTGCAAAAGCACTCAGGGAGGTAAAAGAAAATGGATAAAAAGAATGTGAAGCTCACATTTTATGTTGTCTGCGGACTTCTTCTCGGCGCGCCCTACATATGGCGTCTGGTTAAGCTTGTTCCCGAAATTTTTGAAAAGCTTCCCAACGCAAAAGAAATCCTTTCCGCATCGGGCTATGCCATTCTTGTTATTGCTTCTATCGTTGTTGCGTACAAGCTCGGCGAAGCAATATGGCTGAGAATCATCAGCATTTATTCTTCGGTTGGACTTGCCGTGTGTATAATAACCATGATGACAAGAGCGCTCGGAGTATCCGAGATTTTTGAGGTTCTTTATGAGCTTATCTGCGCGCCGTTCTTCGGCATTGAGTCGCCTATGGCGGTTACCGTGCTTATGCTTGTGCTTTCAATAACGGCATATGTTTTTCTCAACAAAATGCCTCAGAAGCCCAAAACAGACGGCGGAAACAGCTGAGCATGTTAAAATAATGTTAAGCAGATAATTTTTTGCTTGCATTTGTAGTTGTTTTATATTATAATGATTTTATACGCGGATATGACAGGATTCGTCATATTCAAAATAAAAAACATCCACACATTCAGGAGGAAAAAATCATGGCAAAGAAAATTCTTGCAATTCTTCTTGCACTCTCATTCGTATTTGCTTTCGCAGCATGCGGCGGCAACGGTGACGATGCAACAACCACAGCTCCCGTAGAAACAACAGAAGATCCGTTTGCAGCTGTTGAAGAGACAGATGCTCCCACAGAAGAATCAACAGAAGCTCCCGTTGATGCAACAGAAGCTGTTTCAACTGATGCTACCGAAGCAGTATCGGAAGATGCAACCGCAACAGAAGCTGTTTCCGTTGAAGAGACAACTGCTGCAGCTGCAATGCCCCAGACTAAAGAAGAAATCGTTGCTGCTTTCAACACAGCTGTTAACGCTGTTAAGACAGACGCAAAGAGCGTAAAGCGTTCATATTCAAAGATCAGCCTTAACGGAACTCCCGTTCTTCCCGGCATTGTTGACGGTGTTCTCAAGCTCCTCGGCGGTGCAGATGCATTCCTTAACGACCAGCTTGCAAAGAACAGCAAGGGCGAAGAAACATACACAGGCGATCAGATCAAGGCTGTTTATCCCGTTGAAGGCGAATCCTATGCATCAAAGCTCACAGCTGCTGATGTTAAGGATGCTAAGATCACAGAAAAAGACGGCAAGTGGGTTATCAGAATCACAACTGTTGCTGACGGTAAGTCAGACAGCATCAAGCACGGTCAGGGCCATGCTCCCAAGGCATTCAATGTTGTTCTTCCCGGCGTTGTTAACGACAATATTCCCGGCGTTGCAACAAGCCTTGTTGGTCTTTCAACAATGAACTATCCCTCATCAACCTGCACAGTTACAGTTGATCCCGCAACAGGCAGAGCACTTATCGCTGATTACGACCTTAAGTGGACAATCAACTTTGATAAGGTTGGCGTTGTTATTCCCTTCACAACAAACGACTACTTCACAATTACTTACTAATTATAAAAAAATCGGTGACCGTCATACGGCGGTCACCTTATTAAGTTAACAATAAAAAACAAAAAAGGTGATTTACTATGAAAAAGGAAGTTCTTGTTGAAACTTCGGCACGCCATGTTCATGTAAGCCGTGCAGACCTCGACATTCTTTTCGGCGAGGGTTATGAACTCACACACAAAAAAGATCTTTCACAGCCCGGTCAGTTCGCCTGCGAAGAAAGAGTAGCCGTTGTCGGTGAAAAGGGCAGCTTCCCCGCAGTTTCAATCCTCGGACCCATCCGTCCTGCAACTCAGGTTGAGCTTTCACTCACAGATGCACGCAGCATCGGTGTTGCAGCTCCCGTAAGAGAGAGCGGCGATATCGCATCAACAGGCGCATGCAAGCTTGTAGGTCCCAAGGGCGAGGTTACAATCGACTGCGGTGTTATTTCCGCAAAAAGACACATCCATGCAACTCCTGCAGATGCTGAAAAGTACGGTCTTGAGGATAAGCAGATTGTTTGCGTTAAGGTTGAGTCAGACGGCAGAAGCCTTATCTTTGATGATGTTGTTGTCAGAGTTAACCCCAACTTCGCACTTGCAATGCATATTGATACCGATGAATCAAACGCAGCAGGCGCAAAGCCCGGCATGATGGGTGAAATTCTTTAATTTTTACATAGCTTTTTAACGGACAGCTTCGGCTGTCCGTTTTTTAATGAAAAATTAAAAATGAATAATGAACAATTTCGGGAGGGCTTTGCCCGCACCCGATTATATAATGTGTTGCATATCCTTGATTTTTCATTATTCATTCTCTACTATCCATTAAATTATTATTATTAAATATATATAAACTTATATCCAAAAAGATTGACCTTGATATTTAAAAATGATATAATAAAATGAATTATTATGGGGAGGAATATCCATATGATAAAAATTTCTCCGTCGGTGCTTGCAAGCGATTTTTCATCTCTCGGAGCAGAGAGCGTAAGAATGGAAAAATGCGGCGCAGACTACCTTCATCTTGATGTTATGGACGGACGCTTTGTGCCCAATATCACCTTTGGCGCACCGATTATAAAAAGCATCCGCAATAAAACAAATCTTGTTTTCGATGTTCATCTTATGATTGATGAACCCCTTAAATACATTGAAGATTTCAAAAAGGCAGGCGCGGATATAATAACCTTCCACGCCGAAAGCTCATCGCCCGTCGGCGAAACGGTTGATAAAATTATTGAATGCGGCTGCAGGGCAGGCATAAGCATTAAGCCCAACACCGCGGCAGAGGTTGTTTTTCCTTATCTCGACAAGCTTTCGATGGTGCTTGTTATGACGGTTGAGCCGGGCTTCGGCGGTCAGTCATTCATGCCCGAAACAATGGAAAAAATAAAGACCCTGCGTGCTGAAATTAACCGCAGAGGTCTTGACATTGACATTCAGGTTGACGGCGGAATCAACGAAAAAACCGTTGAAACGGCGGCGTCGGCAGGTGCGAATGTTTTTGTTGCAGGCAGTGCCGTTTTCGGTGCGGAGGATGCCTCGGCGGCAATTGCAACGCTCAGAAGCCTTGCTGAACAGTCTTTTGAATAATTCCGTAATCAGTGCAGGTTCAAAAGATTTTCCACCGCATTTTTGTCGGCAAGAATGCGCCAGTGCTCGCGGATATGCTCATTCATAAGCTTGCTGCAGCTTTGAGTTTTGCAGAATTCGGAGAGAATATTTCTGAAACAATCCGATGAACAGCCGAGAATGAGCCTGTATTTTCCGTTCAGTTCAAAAAGACTGCTCTGCACGGTGGCGCATGAATATCCGATTGCCTCCGCAGCCCTGAAAAGGTCTTCGGAATTATCAAATTCGCAAAGAAGATTTTCTTCCTGTTTTTTCAAAGTATGTTTTCGCGTCGAAGCGGCTCTTCTGCTGTCAAGAATTGTGAAATTGAGAGTGCATCCGCCTTCAGGTGTCGGCGCGGCTTCAATAATCATTCTGCGCGACGGGTCAAGCTCCCGTCCGAGGATTTTTCCTGCTTCGCCGAGAACCGTCCATATAACGCGTCGGGTTTCGATTGTGGAATAATCCATATCTTCATATGTAATATCCAGTTCGAGCATATCCTGTTTTGAAAGGTCAACAATTATTCTGTCTTCGGCAGGTGAATTTATTTTCATGGTTTGCCTCCTTAAGATGGCGTTTGAATTTTGTTCATATTAATATAATATGTTTTCCTGCGGCGGTATGCAATGATTAAATATTGGGAATTTCAGAGGTGACAACTCTTGTCAAACAAAACTCAGAAATTGAATACGGTTAAAGCCTCGCACATTTTCGGGGACTATATCGTTATGATTCTTGCCCCGTGCATTCTGTCTGTTCTTTATTACGGGAGCAGGGCGGCAACGGTTATTTTTGTGAGCATCATCAGTGCAATACTGAGCGATTTTGCCGCATGCGTTCTTCTCAGAAAAAAGTTTCTTGTTAAGGATCTGAGCAATATTTTTATCGGCGCGGCAATTGCCGTTATGAT
This sequence comes from Acutalibacteraceae bacterium, assembly GCA_045539875.1. Lineage (GTDB taxonomy): Bacteria > Bacillota > Clostridia > Oscillospirales > Acutalibacteraceae > CAG-177. The sequence goes on along the minus strand of JAZQGF010000035.1, from coordinate 97,516 downwards.
GCCTGCGGGAGTGCCGCTGTATGTTCCTGCCATAGCGAGCGCAACGGGAGTTCTTGCAGGAAAGATACCTTTCGGCGGCTCGCTCAGGTCACCGTTTGTTCCTGCTGCGTCAGGCTTTGCGGTTGCAAGCGTATGTTTCAAGGAGCAGGTTTTTACTTATACCGAAAACACTGCCGATAAGCTTCTCGGAGCGCAGTCCCTTGCATCGCTTCTTTCGGAAGGCAACTCCGTGCATTTCAATCTGGGAAATGCTTTTGATATTCTTGTCGGTAACATCGCAGGGCCTATGGGTACGGGCTGCGGAATACTGATGCTTGTTTGCGGATGTTATCTTTTCGTGCGCAGAAGAGGTGCGCTTCTTGCAACGGCAGGCTTTGTGGGCGCGTGCGTGATTTTTGCTGTGTTTTTCCCGAGAATCAACGCTGCAGTAATGACGAGAATCATTCTCGAGCTGTCGGCAGGCTCTCTTCTTTTCGGTTCGGTATTTCTTATTACAGACTATGCAACTCTGCCCAAGGGTGGCATAGCCAGAGTGGTTTACGGCGCGGTCTGCGGCATTTTGTGCATGGCGATGCGCTATAACGGAACCTACGAAGAAACCGTCTGCTTTGCAGTTTTGCTGACTAACGGATTTTCTCCCGTGCTTGAAGCTGCCGTCAAGGCTCTTCCTTTCCCGAAGCTTTCAGGAAAGAGAAAGGAGGCGGTCGCAAATGAGTAATAATCTTTCGTTCAAGGATGTATTTATTAAAGGTGCGGTAATCTATAATCCGGTGCTTATCCAGCTTGTCGGTCTTTGCCCTGTTGTTGCGGCATCAACCTCTCTTGCCAGAGCAGCCATGCTTTCGGCTGTTCTTTGCATTGAGCTTATAGTGACATGCGTTGTTGCAAGCGCATTATTCAAAAAACTGCCCAGATGGATAAGGGTTTCGCTTTATCTTATTATCGGCGTTGCTATTATATGCCCCATTCTGTGGTACACTGAAACCCAAACGCTTGTTAATCTGAGCCTCGGAATGAAAATTTATATTCCGCTTATCGCAATCAACTCGATGACGGCTGTTCACTGCGAGCAGTTTTCCGTTAAAAACACTGTTAAGCTTTCGCTGTATGATGCGGCGGCGGCAGGCTTCGGAGCATCGTTTATTTTCATTATTGTCGGTGCTGTAAGAGAGCTTCTCGGCAGCTCCGCAATCGGGGGAATTGAGGTTAATCTTCCGATTGCCTTCAAGGGAATGGCTCTTCCTTTCGGCTGTCTGTTTCTGCTCGGATATATGGCGGCAGGGCTTAAGGCGCTGGTTGCGCGCAGATATCCCGAATATATTGAAAGCAGAGAACCAGAGGTTGTGCCCGAGGAAGAATATTCCGAAGAAGTGACTGAGGTTGAGCTGTTTGAGGAATTCTGGACGGAGTCTGAGCAGGCTGAAGCCGTTGAAACGGCACCCGAACCTGCAGAAGAAATCCCCCAAGAGGTTTCGGTTGAAATTCCCGAAAAGCCTGTTGCCGAGGAAAGCAAAGAGCGCGGTATCGGCTCCGCTGCGGATATTGACGATTTCCTTAAATCGCTCGGAATTGATTTTGACGAAAAGGGGGATAAGCAATGAAAATGATAACAGACCTGCTTATAACCGCCCTTTATACGATTTTTGCGCAGAATCTGGTGCTCAGCTCAGGTCTCGGCATGAGCGAGGCAATCAGAGCGTCAAAAAGACCCGGCACCTTCGGCCGATTTGCGCTTATGATTTCGGGATTTTCGGTTGTAACGAGCGCAATATGCAGCCTGATAGATTCGATTACGGCTCTTGAGGATATGACATATGCGGTCAGAGCGGCGATATATGCAGCGGTTCTTGCGGCGGTTTATCTTGTTGCTGCACTGGTGCTGAGAATTGTTTTGGGCAAATCCTCCAAGGTTCTCGGAACTCTCGGCATAGCGGCGCTTAATACTCTTGTTTTTGCCGTCCCGCACATCAACCATTCAGCTGCCTATTCGTTTGCCGGCAGCATAGGCTCGGGAATCGGCGCGGGAATAGCTTTTGTTCTTGCGGCGGCACTCATCAGCGAGGGCTCCCGTAAGCTTGCCGAAAACGAGGATATCCCCGAAATTTTCAAAGGCACTCCCTCACTGTTTATTTATGTTGCAATGATTTCTCTCGCTTTCGCGGGATTCACGGATTCAAATATTTTCGGCTGAGGAAGGGAAGAATATGCCCAAAACAGGAAAAATAGAAAAAACGCTTAAACCCTCCGAGCGAAAGAGCATAACGGATTTCTCAACCCGTTTTGGCTCGGGCCCGACCTATGAGGAGAGGGTGAGAGGCAAAAAAATCGCATCGGTAATACTGATAACGGCAGGCATTCTTGCTCTTATCGCTCTCGGATATTTCTTTGCCGATGTTCTTATTAAAATAACCGAAATGCCGTATGAACAGCAGGCGGCATCAATTAATCTTAATTTTAAGGAAATAACAGATGGAATTCATACCCTATAATTCGCGGCTCAGCTATCATAAAAGTCCTTTCGGCGCGGTAAAAGAGGGCGAAGAGATTGTTTTTCGCATCGTTCTTCCCCGAAGCATCTGCTGCACGGGCGCAAGCCTTGTTATTGAGGACGACTCGGGAAAGTCCTGCATCTGCTCCATGACATGGGACGGAATGGAAGGCTTTGATGAAGAGTGGTGGCGCGTTGCATTTACTCCCGAAAAAGAAGGGCTTTATTGGTATCATTTTGCCGTTGCGCAAAAGGACGGCGGCAATGTTATAACAAAATTTGATAATTCAACAGGCAGGCTTTCGTCTGACGGAGCAAGATTTCAGCTGACCGTTTATTCAAAGCATTTCAAAACTCCCGACTGGATAAAGGGCTCGGTAATCTATCAGATTTTTCCCGACAGATTCTGCAGCTCCGGCAAGGCGAAAAGAGGCGTGCCGAAAGACAGATTTCTGCGTTCCGATTGGGGCGGCGAGCCTATATGGGAGCCTGACAGCGACGGCAGAATAACAAAATACGATTATTTCGGCGGTGATTTCAAGGGGATTGAGCAGAAGCTTGATTATCTTAAATCGCTCGGCGTGGGATGCATATATCTCAATCCTGTGTTTGAAGCGCACACCAACCACCGCTACGACACGGCAAACTACGAAAAAACCGATCCGCTTCTCGGCACTGCAAAGGATTTTTCCGAGCTCTGCAAGGCTGCCCGTGAAAAGGGCATAAGCATTGTTCTTGACGGCGTTTTCAGCCACACGGGAGCAGACAGCATATATTTCAACAAAAACGGCAGATATAATAATATCGGTGCATACAATAGCAAGGAGTCACCTTATTTTGACTGGTACAGATTCATCGAATATCCCGACAGCTATGCAAGCTGGTGGGGTGTTGACATTCTGCCCGAGGTTAACGAAGAGGATGACGGATATATCAAGTATATCGCAGGTGAAAAAGGCATTCTGCGCAAATGGCTTAAGGCAGGCGCAAGAGGCTGGCGTCTTGATGTTGCGGATGAGCTGCCCGATAAATTCCTTGATGCGCTCAGGGCTGCCGTCAAATCCGAAAAAGAGGATGCATATATTCTCGGCGAGGTCTGGGAGGATGCCTCCAACAAAATCAGCTACAGTAAAAGAAGACGCTATCTTCAGGGCGCACAGCTTGACAGCGTTATGAACTATCCCTTTGCCGATTGCCTTATAGATTTTGCGGTATCCGCGCATGCAGAGGGATTTAACGACAGAATATCGGAGATTTGCGAAAACTATCCGAAGCCTGCCGTTGACTGCCTTATGAATCATATCGGAACGCATGATACCTGCCGAGTGCTCAGCCGTCTCGGAACTCTCGGCTGTTACCACGGTACCCATTTTGCCCGATATAAGGGCGGTCTTGGCGACGATCAGAAAAAACTCGGAAAAACTCTTCTGAAGCTTGTTTCGGCAATGCAATTTACTCTTCCCGGAGTGCCGTGTATTTATTACGGCGACGAGGCAGGTCTTGACGGCGGCGAAGATCCTTACAACAGAGGATGCTATCCCTGGGGAAATGAGGATGAAGAGCTTGTTGAGCATTTCCGCTTTCTCGGCATGCTCAGAAAAGAGCATGAGGTTTTTATTGACGGCGAATTTGTTCCCGTTTCTGCGGCGCTGGGCTGCGTTGCATATGAAAGAAGGGGCAGAGGGGAAAGAATAATGACCGTTGCAAACCGCAACAGCCATTCGATTGTTTATATTCTGCCCGAGGAGGGCTTCGAGGTGCTGACAGGCGGAACCGTCAGCGGCAGAGAGCTTTGCATTGAAAAAGAAACTGCGGCAATTCTCATTAAACGGTGATGAATAATGGCTAAAAAACCAAAAAATATAATGTTCAGAACGCAGAGGCAGAGCGTTGACAGAGATTTCAAAAAGTTCTCCGTCATATTTGCTTCGTGTGTTCTGGTGATTCTTACAGTTTCCTGCTTTGCCATTTTGAAAAAGTATGATTTTGATGTCAGGACTGCGATGGGCGGTGAGCCGGAAACAACAACCGAGGCCGTTTCGCAGGAAACAACCCTTGTTCAGTCACAGGCGGATAAAACCTATTTTCTGTGGTGTGCGGATTCCGAAACGGGCGGTCTTTATTTCGCGTGGCTTGTGAATTTCAGAGTGCCCGAAATGGCGGTATCCGTCTGCGCCCTTCCGCTTGACACGATTCTTTCGGGCGGAGAAGAAACCCTTGCTTCTTCGTTTGGCAGATACGGCGAAAACGAAACCGTAAGAAGGCTTGAGGAGATTCTCGGATTCTCCGTTGACGGCTATATCGGCTCCAACGAAAAAACCTTTAAAACAATGATAAATTACTTTGGCGGAATGGAGGTTACCGTTCCCGAGCAGATAGAATACAGAGGCAGCGAATATACGGTTATTCTTGTTAAAGGAAAGCAGAAGCTTATGGCGGACAGTCTGCTCAAATATATGCGCTATCTCGGCACTCTCGGCCCCAGAGGACGCAATCTCCAGTCATCGGCGCTGCTCGAAATGCTTGACAGTATTTTTAAAGAGAAGAATATCGAGAAAAGAGAAAGATATTTCTCAAAGCTCTCAAACACTCTTAAAACAAACCTTTCAATTGTTGATTTCCTGTCGGCAGAGGAGGGCATAAAAGCCTTTATGCAGGGCGGAATCAAAGATAAAAACATAGTTGAATCTCCGCTTGAAATAAAGGCGGAGGAATAATTCGGAAACGGAGGATGCGCATGAAAAAGCTGATTTCATCTTTTGTCAGCACGATGCTGACGCTGGCATGCGTTGCGGCGGTTTTTGCGGTAGGATATTTCATGCTCAGCTCCTCGTCGGCTTATGAATGGAATAATACGCAGGCGGTTGAGCTTTCCGAATACGGCAGTCCTCATAAATTCTATTTCCGCAAGCTTGATAACATCGAAAAGCATGCGTATAACGAGATTATATCCCATATTTATGAATTGCCCGAATCAATTGAAATTCCCGCAATTAACGCAGAGCAGCTCGACAGAATTTTCTCTGCCCTGCTCTATGACAATCCCGATTTGTTTTTTGTTGGCAGAAAATGCACTCTTTCATCGGAATTGCTTAAAACCCGTTGCTCGGTTGAGTATATTCTCACAAAGGAAGAATATCTTGCCCAAAGGGAAAAACTGATGCAAACTGCGGAAAGCGTGATTTCAGGGCTTTCCGACCCTGACGATGAATGGCAGACAGAGCTTGAAATCCATGACTATATAGTTGAAAACTGCCAATATAAGCTTTCTGAGCCAAAGCTTGTTTATTCTTCATCCTACGGCGCACTTGTTAACGGATATGCGGCATGTGAGGGATATTCAAAGGCGGCAAAGCTGCTGTTTGATATGGCAGGAATCGAAAGCTCGGTTGTAAGCGGTGTTTCGGTGAATTTTGACGGTGAGGACGGTGCGCATATGTGGAATGCTGTTAAGATTGACGGCGAATTCTACTATCTTGACTGCACATGGGATGACCCTGTCAATGACGAAAAAAAGGACATTAAGCTTTATTCTTATTTCAATATTAACGACGAAATGATTTCGGCAACCCATTCCGATTTTTCTTATGACTTCGGCTGCACGGCAACAGCGGCGAATTACTATGTGAAAACGGGCAGATACTTTGAAGAATATGCCCGTTCATATGAAAAAAAGATAGCGGAGGTTATTGCGAGCGATGTTGATAACGGAATATGGGAAGTTCAGCTTCGCTTCGGCAGCAAGGGTGCTTATAACAAAGCGATTAAAGACCTTATTGATAACGAAAGAATTTATTCCGTTCTTTCAAGGGCGGATGATTTAACCGATAAAATAATTTCGTATAAAACAATATCCTACTATAAAGACTCGGGTCAGTTAATTCTGACTCTTGTTCCCGAAAGAGGTTAATTTTATGGATAAACAGAGAATAGAGGCGGCGGTAAGAGAAATTCTTATTGCTATCGGCGAGGATCCTGACAGAGAGGGTCTTGTTGAAACCCCCGCGAGAGTTGCAAGAATGTATGAAGAGATTTTTTCGGGTCTCGAGGATGACCCGAAAAGGCATCTCAAGCTGTTTAACGAAAGCGGCAACGAGGAAATGGTTGTTGTGCGCGATATACCGCTTTATTCCATGTGCGAGCATCATCTTATTCCGTTTATGGGAAAAGCGCACATTGCCTATATCCCGTCTGAGGGCAAGGTTATAGGGCTTTCAAAGCTTGCAAGGATAGTTGAATCCTTTGCAAAAAAGCCCCAGCTTCAGGAGCGTCTGACGGCTCAGATTGCGGATTTCCTTGATGAAAACCTCAACCCTCTCGGCGTTGCGGTTGTTGTTGAGGCAGAGCATCTTTGTATGACGATGAGAGGCGCAAGAGCTTCAGGCGCGCAAACAAGAACCTCTGCGCTCAGAGGAACTATGAGAAGCGATTCAAAGACGAGGGCGGAGGCAATGTCTTTGCTGACCGGAGGAAGATAAATGTTTAAAGCAGGCAGGCATGAATTTCCGCTTGGAAAGCGGACTTATATCATGGGTATTCTCAACTGCACCCCCGATTCTTTTTCGGACGGCGGACTTTATAACACTCCGCTTTCGGCGGTTGAGCGTGCGCTTGAAATGCAGGAGCAGGGCGCGGATATAATTGATATCGGCGCAAATTCAACCCGTCCGGGCGCAATCATTCTTTCGGGAGAAGAAGAAAAAGAAAGGCTTATGCCGATTCTTGAAGCGGTGAGGAGCAAGGTTTCCGTTGCGGTTTCGGTTGATACTTTTTACCCTTCGTGCGCGAAGGCGGCTCTTGAAGCAGGTGCGGATATAATCAACGATATCAGCGGTGTTTTCAATTCCGAAATGGCGGAGCTTGCCAAGAAATACGGCGCAGGCTATGTTGTTATGCATAATCCGTGCGGCGCAGGAGTTACGGCGGAATATCCCAAGGGTGTTGTTACCGAAGTGAGGGAGTTCTTTCTTGATGCGCTCAGGCTTGCAGGCGAATGCGGTCTGCCGAAGAGCAGCCTTTGCCTTGACCCCGGTCTCGGCTTCAGCAAAACGGGCGGGGATAATCTTCAGCTGCTCAGAGAAACCGAATGGCTCAAGTTCAAGGGTGTTGCGCTTCTTGTTGCCGGCTCAAGAAAAAGGTTTATCGGGCAGGCAAGCGGTGTTGAGGACTGCCGTATGAGAGACCCCGGCACGGTTGCTGCGCATACTGCGGCAATAGCAGGCGGCGCGGATATAATCCGAGTTCACGATGTTGCATCGGCGGTGCAGGGCGCAAGGGTCGCCGATGCGATTTACAGAAAAAGGCAGGATTGAAATGGATAAAATAATTGTAAAAGGGCTTAAGCTTTTTGCGTATCACGGTGTTAACGAAGAGGAAAAAATAAACGGACAGAATTTTGTCCTCGATATCGATGCGTTTGTTGATATCGGTGTGCCGTGCAGAAGCGACTGCGTTGACGATACAGTCAGCTATGCTAAAATAATAAAAGAAACAACGAAAATATTCACCGCCCAAAAGGATGATTTGCTTGAAAGAGCAGCTCAGAGAGTTGCTGACGGACTTTTTGAAAGCTTTGATAAAATTCAAAGCCTGCGCATTCTGCTCAAAAAGCCCGAGGCCCCCATTAAAGCGGATTTTGAATATGTCGGCGTTGAAATCTACAGAAACAGAGGAAACATAAATGAGTGAAGCGGTAATTGCACTGGGAACAAATCTCGGCAACAGAATTGAAAATATCAACACCGCCGTAAGAGCGATTGCAAAGCTCGGCGGAGTTAAAATTCTCAAGGCTTCGGGAGTTTACGAAACCGAACCCGTCGGCTGTGACGAGGATTTGAAATTTTACAATGCGGCGCTGCTTGTCGAAACATCGGTTTCGCCTGCTGTGCTTCTTGGCGAATGCCTCGGCATTGAAGCGGCAATGGGAAGAATCAGGGAAAAGAAAAACGGCCCGAGAGTTATTGACCTTGACCTTATTCTTTATGAGGGATTTAAGGCGGAAAGCTATGAGCTTACCTTGCCGCATCCCCGTGCTCTTGAAAGAGCTTTTGTGCTTGCGCCGCTGCTCGAACTTTATCCCGAAGGAAGGGCTCCGGGAATGTTTTTTGCACCGAAGCTCAGGGATATGGGTATGGACGGCGTAACCAAAACCGAGAAAGAGATAATTATACCTATTTATTGAGAGGTGAGGTGTAATGGCAGGCTCAAACATATGCGATAACTGCGCACATTACGATTATAACGAAGAGTATGAATGCTACGAATGCCTTGTCAATCTTGACGAGGACGAGCTTTACCGGTTCATGCAGGGCGGGCAGACGGACTGCCCGTATTTCAACCCGTATGACGAATATAAAGTTGTCAGAAAACAAAACTGAGGTGATTTGAATGAGCAAGAAAAAACAACCGCCCAGAATGCCGGCGAAAAAGGAAACAGAAAATAAACAGCCCGAAAAGAGGCCTGTCAAAGGTGTGATTATTGTTGCCGCTGCAATTGTTCTTGTTGCGGCGATAGTGCTCACCGCCGTTTTTGTTATCAAGCCTTCGATTGATAAAAATGCGGAAACAACAACCGACCCGAAAGATCAATACAGAGTTACTCAGGCAGACGGTTATGAATATGTTGATTACAGAGGCGTGAAAATGCCTACTGAGTTTGTTGATATTCTTAATCAGGCTGAGATTGACAGAGAATCGGCGTGCAAGGAATACGGCGTTGCGCTTGAAATCAACGGTGTTAAAATTTCGCATCCCGAGTTTCTTGCGTATTACTATGACCAGCATTCTCTCAAGAAGCAGGAGGTTCAGTATTCGATTGAGCAGAAAGGCGCCAACATGACCGGATATGACCTTGAAGTTATGCCTGATGAGCAGACCTGCCTTAACAGGGGATACACTTGGGCTGAGGAATTCACCCGCGATGCAATTTCTGCAATTCAGGAAAATTATGAGGGCTTCGACAAGGCTCTTGAAGCGAAAATAACTTTTACCGAGGACGAGATTACCCGACTTATCAACGAATATAACCGCATTGAAACCTACAGTCAGGTTCAGAACAAGACCTACGAAGAGCTTTTTGCGAATGTTTACAGCGCAGGCTATACGGAAGCAATGTTTAAGTCAAGAGAAATCATGCTTGTATATAAGCAGAAATATCAGCAGTATGCAAAGCAGAAGCTTGCAGACGGCTACAGCGAAAAGATGCTTGAAGAGAAGCTTGCGGAAAACCTCGATGCCTATACCGTTGTTGTGGGCAGAGTTTATCCCATTGAGGGCGAATATGATGCTGTTGAGGTTTCAAAGGTAAGCAATGAGCAGGAGTTTATAGAATACGCCAACAGCAACCATCCCAGAGAAACATATGTTGCCGAAACCATAACCCTTTGCAACTATACAAACAAGGAGATTATATCGTCAACCTACGGCGAAGAGGTCGGCGAATGGATGTTCAGCGATGAAAGAGTGCCCGGAGAGATTGCGGTTGTTGAAGGCCAGCTTTTCAAATATCTTGTTTATATTGAGGAGCTTCCCTTCCTCAGTGTGAGCAGAAAAATCATGTTCTGCGGTTATGACTATTATGAAGGAATAACAGAGCAGGAAAAAGAGAACTACCGCACCGAGATGAATACACTTTATGATGAGTGGAAGGCAGGCGGAGAGAAGAAAGAGGATTTCGCCGAAATCAGTCTCACCTTTAATGAGCAGGCGGAATATGATGTCAGAATCGGTGATTTCTTCTATGTCTTTGAGGATTGGATTTTTGACGAGGCAAGAAAGCCCGGCGACCATACTCTCGTTGATACCGATGCAGGCTGCTGCATTATTTATTACATGGAAGAAAACGAAGACGATTATGATTGGAAGGTAAACATGAAAGCCAATTTGAGCGAGCAGGATTACCTTAATGCATATCACGAGGATATAGAAAAAAATTACGAAGCAAAACGCAAGGAAAGCGTCATTGTCAAGGCGCAGAAGGATGTTAATATAACCCTGACAAGAAAGCTTGCAGAAGAAAAAGAAGATGAATAAAAAACAACGGGAATCGCGGACAGCGATTCCCGTTGACTTATATGTTGCTTGTTATTTCATCAACGCATTGCTCGGGAGTGAGTCCCGCGCAGTTGACGGTTATGTCAGCATATTTTTCATAAAGGGGAGCTCGCTCGGCGTAAAGCCGGGCGATTGTTGTGCCCTCCTTCATGGCAATGCCTCTTGTGTGGATGTTATTAATGCGCTTTTCAAGCTCGCCCGGCTCAACCTTAAGATAGACGACTGTGCCGTTTTCTTTGAGCTTTTTCATTGCCTCTTCGCCGTAAACGGCGCTACCGCCCGTTGCAATTACGCAGTTGTGAAACTCCGATTTGCAGATAACCTCGTTTTCAATTTCAAGAAATCTGCTTATTCCGTGCTTTCTTATGATTTCGCAGAGAGCAGCGGAATATTTTTTTTGAATAATAAGGTCGGTGTCCGAAAAATCCATGAGCATGGATTTTGCAAGCAAAACTCCGATTGTGCTCTTGCCTGCGCCGGGCATGCCGATGAGAATAATATTTTTCATTTTATCACATGCTTTCGGGAACGGTGATGCTGAACATGGTGAGAATGTTTCTGAGAACATTCTTTACGCAGAGGCAAAGGCTGAGTCTTGCCTGCATGAGAGCCTCTTCCTCGCAGTTAACGCGGCATGCGTTATAGAACTTATGGAAGAGTGTTGCAAGGTCAACCGCATAGCGTGTGATTTTTGCAGGGTCATAATTCTTTGCGGAGCTTATGATTTCGTCAGTAAGCGATGCAAGATGTCTGATAAGCTCCTTTTCTTCGGGGGCAGAGAGAAGAACAAGCTCGGGAATGGTGCATTCTCTGGGCTCTTTTCCTTCGCCTGCAAGCTTTTTAAGAATGCTGCAGATTCTTGCGTGCGCATACTGGCAATAGTAAACGGGATTCTGTGAGCTCTGCTCAACTGCAAGGTCAAGGTCAAATTCCATCTGTGAGCCGGGTTCTCTCATGTTGAAGAGGAAACGAACAGCGTCAATGGGAATTTCTTCAAGCAGGTCAACAAGGGTGATTGCCTTGCCCGAACGCTTGCTCATACGCACAACCTCGCCGTTGCTTGTAAGACGCACAAGCTGCATGAGAATGATATCAAGGTCGTCGCCGTTGCAGCCGATTGCATCAAGAGCACCCTTCATTCGTGCAACATGGCCGTGATGGTCTGCGCCCCAGATGTTGATTGCTCTGTCGAAGCCTCTTATCTGAAGCTTGTTGCGGTGATATGCGATGTCTGCGGCAAAATAGGTGGGGTTGCCGTTTGTTCTGATAAGAACCTCGTCTTTGAGTTCAAGCTTTTCGATTTCCTCGGGAGTTTTGCCCTCTTTTGCAAGTCTTGCACCGAGAACTTCTTTGTTCTTATACCAGAGAGCGCCGTCTTTTTCGTATGTAAGACCCTTGCTCTTCATAATTTCAAGAGTTTCGGCAAGCTCGCCGCCGTTGTGGAGAGTGCTTTCAAGGAACCATGTATCGTATTCAATGCGGTATTTGGTGAGATTTTCTTTCATTGCATCAATGTTTTTGGGAAGTGCGTATGCAATGAGAGCCTTTCTGCGCTCATCCTCAGAAGCGTCAATGTATTTATCGCCGTTGATTTCGGCAAATTCCTTTGCTCTTGTGATGATATCCTCGCCGTGGTAGCTGTCCTCGGGAAGCTCGGGTGCATCCGCGCCCTTATAAAGCTGCTGATATCTGATATCAAGAGAAAGACCGAATTTTTCAATCTGGTTGCCTGCGTCGTTAACATAGAATTCGCGGCTTACATCGTAGCCTGCAAAGTCCATAACGGATGCAAGGCAGTCGCCGAGTGCGCCGCCTCTTGCGTTGCCCATGTGCATGGGGCCTGTGGGGTTTGCGGAAACAAATTCAATGTTGATTTTCTTGCCCTGGCCGTAATCGGAACGGCCGTAGTTTTCGCCCTTTTCAAGTATATCCTGAATGATGCAGGCGTTGAAGCTGTCTTTGAGATAGAAATTCATAAAGCCGGGGCCTGCGATTTCGCATCTGTCAAAGAAAGTATCGGAAAGGTCAAGTCTGCTTGCGATTGTTTCTGCAATTTTGCGAGGTGCGCTCTTAAGACATCTTGCCCATGCCATTGCGCAGTTTGAAGAATAATCGCCGTTATCTCTGTTTGCAGGAACTTCAATAATGAAGTCGCTGAGAGGAGCTTCGGGGAATTCGCCGTCTGCAACGGCTCTGCCGGCAGCTTCCATAATTGCTGTGCGAAGCTCTTTAATTGTCTGCTTTACTAAAACTGACATTTTTTATTCCTCCAGTCACTCTGTCTTTTCGGCAACGGTGATGAGAAGCTCGTTTTCCGATGCCGGAACATTGTTGAAATCAATTGTGTATGCAAATCTGAGCGTGCCGCCCGATTCATTAATATTATTCTCGATGAATTTGCAGTAGATTCCCATAAGCATTTCGCCGTAGGGAGTGGTGTAATAGCAGCTGTGGCGGCGTTCAAGCTCGATTATCATTTCGGTGTTGTATCTGCCCGAGCGCAGCATGCTGATTCTGCTGCCGCCGTCAACGGTGAGAGTGGTGACGCAGTCGAGCAGCTCTTCATCTGTTTCTTTGTATATGATTTTGCAGCCGTCTGAGTCTGCTTCAAATTCGCCTGCCGTTGTCAGCTCGCTGGTGTATTCTTCGCCGTCTTGAAGATGACGGTCGGTTATTTTTATAATTGCGTTTTTCATGTTTTTCCTCTGAAATAATGAAGAATTAAAAATGAATAATGAATAATTTCGGACGGGCTTCGCCCGTACCCGTTATATTAAGCGTCGCATACCCTTAGTTATTAACTCTTCACTATTAAATTTTATTAGTGATTCATCTTTCCATTGCAAGTGTAAGGAGCTTGTCAAGTAATTCCGCATAGGGTACTCCCGAAGCCGCAAAAAGCTTGGGATACATGCTGATTGAAGTGAAGCCGGGGATGGTGTTGGGCTCGTTGAGCTTGATTGAGCCGTCGTCACATACAAAGAAATCAACTCTTGTGAAGCCCTCACAGCCGAGCGCTCTGTATGCTCTGATTGCTTCGTTCTGAACGGCTTTGAGCATTTCGTCGGAGAGTCTTGCAGGAATATGAAGCTCGCTTTCGTTTGCGAGATATTTTGCATCATAGTCATAGAATTCATTGCAGGGAACAACCTCGCCTACCACCGAAGCAACGGGGTTTTCGTTGCCCATAACCGCAACCTCAACCTCCATGCCGATGATGCCTTCTTCAAGAACAACCTTTTTATCATGCTCAAAAGCCTTTTCGCAGGCGGCTTCAAGCTCTGCAAGATTTTTTGCCTTGCTGATGCCCACGGAAGAGCCTGCGTTTGCAGGTTTAACGAAAATCGGAAAGCCGAGCTTCTCTGCGGCGGATGCCAGCAAAGCCGTTTTATTGCCCGAATAAGCGTGTTTATCGAAAGCGGTCCACTTAGCCTGAGCAATACCCGAAAAGTCTGCCATAGCGTTTGTGACGGCTTTATCCATGCAGATTGCGCTTGCCGCAGTGCCGCAGCCGACATATGGAATGCCCGAAATTTCAAAAAGACCCTGCATAGTTCCGTCCTCGCCGTTTTTGCCGTGAAGCACGGGGAATGCAACATCTATTCTCTCGGTTTCTGCGCCGTTTGCAAGACGGATTATGCCGTGATGCGAGCGGTCGCACGAGATAACTGCAGGCTCAAGATTTGCGGTATCCTCAAGCCATTTTCCGTTTGGGAGCATGTCGGGCGAGCCGTTATATATATAGCATCTGCCGTCTTTGGTGATGCCCATTTTGACTATGTCATATTTCTCGGTCGGAATGTTTTTGATAACCGAGCAGGCAGAGTTCAGCGAAACATCATGTTCGCTTGAAACGCCGCCGAAAAGAACGAGAACTTTCTTTTTCATAGTGTATTCTCCTTGGAATCAGTTTGATAAAATTTACGGTGGAATGAGGGCATCCCACCCTACGCTTGATATGGTCGCTACAATCCCATTATAATCATTTTATGATTTTATTATGATAACACAGCATTATAAATTAGTCAACATCCGAAACGCCGTCATTTCCCACAAAATACGATGAAATATGTATTTTATTTCTATACTTAACTTATATTAAACAGTTGACTTTTTATAAATATATGTTATAATTAACTATAATTATATTTATAAACTAAAGGAGTTTTTGTCATGGCTGATATTTATGCTGTACTTGCCGACATTAACAGCGGTCTGAATGAAACACTCAAGGAATGCGGCTTTGCCGTTGTTATGCCCGAAGGCGTTGAAAAGGGCGAGCTTCCTGCGGTTACGGTTGCAGGCAGAATAACAATCGAATACAAGGGCGAAAACAAGGCGCTCAAGCTTGAGCATTTCAACAATAAAATATCTCTTCTCGGAGTCAGCAAGGAAGGCGAAATTCTCAGCAGCGACTATTCTCAGCTTTCTCTCTCGCTTCTCGATGCCGAAACGGCAGACGCGAAGGATGTTAAATATATTGTAAACGAATTTTCCGACACTCTTGTTGAGCGTTTCGGAACAAAAACCCAGAAGCCCGTCAAATCAAAGCTTCCCACCCCCGTTTCAAAAGCGGCGGCAAAGAGTGGCGCGGTTTCATACGACCCCAACACCCTTGCAAACCGCTTCACAACCATTTATTCCGACCTTCGTGAGGAATATAAAGCGAACTGCGAAAAATACGGTCAGTTCCTCCCTGAGGATTTCTTTATCAATCACGGAACTCCCGCAGTTCTTGCAACCATCAAAGAAAACGACCCTGCAAAGATGAAGAGGCTTTTCAACCTTCTCAACGAAATCTATGAGGACGGCACCAACGAAACACAGAGCCTCATTGCAGTAACAATTCTCGGTGCGATTAATAACGATCAGGAAATGCTCGCGGCTTGCGTTGATTACATGAGCGACGATATGATGAGTCCCGTAATCAACATCAACAAATATCTTGCGTCTGCAAGCGGAAAGGGCGCAAGAATGCGTCTTGAAAATCCGCCTCAGTATAAACCCAAGAAGGCAAAGAAAAAAGGCATGATGTCAATGCTTGGAAACGGAAATTAAGGTGATAACATGGATATTGAAAACAACAAGGATTTAAACGCCCCCCAGACAGAGGCCGAAGAGGAAATCGTTGCTTTTGAAGCCGATTCCGAAGAAATGAATACCGTTGTTACCGAGGAATATGACGCCAGCCAGATTCAGGTTCTTGAAGGTCTTGAGGCGGTTCGTAAAAGACCGGGCATGTATATCGGTTCAACGGGTCCGAGAGGTCTCCACCATCTCGTTTATGAAATAGTTGACAACTCAATCGACGAAGCTCTTGCGGGCTACTGCACCCATATCGAGGTTGAAATCGAGCCGGGCGATGTTATCTCCGTTCGCGATAACGGACGAGGAATTCCCGTCGGAATCAACGAAAAAATGGGTCTGCCTTCAGTTACCGTTGTTCTGACCGTTCTCCACGCAGGCGGTAAGTTCGGCGGCGGCGGATACAAGGTATCGGGCGGTCTCCACGGCGTTGGTTCATCAGTTGTTAACGCTCTTTCGGAGTGGTTTGAGGTTGAGGTTTCTCAGAACGGACACATTCACCGTCAGCGTTTCGTCAACGGCGGTAATATCGAAACAAATCTTGAAATCGTCGGTGATACCGAAGAAACAGGAACATTCATCCGTTTCAAGCCCGATGCAAAGATTTTTCAGGAAACAACGGTTTATGACTTTGAAACGCTCGAAAGAAGGCTCAGAGAGTCTGCATTCCTCAATGCAGGTCTTTCAATCAGCCTGACTGACCGCAGAGACCCCGACAATATCATCGAGCGTGTATATTGCTACGAAGGCGGTCTTTCGTCCTTCACAGAGTATCTCACGGGTGTAAGAGGACTCACTCCCCTTCACGAAAAGCCTGTTCATTTTTCGGGAGCTAAGGGCGACAGATACGCTGAGGTTGCTCTGTTCTATAATGACAGCTACAACGAGCTTATTCTCTCATTTGCAAACAATGTGCGCACCGTAGACGGCGGTACTCACGAAACAGGATTTAAAAATGCCCTGACAAGAGTGTTCAACGATTACGGTAAGAAATATAAAATCCTCAAGGACGGCGATAAAAAGCTTTCGGGCGATGATGTAAGAGAAGGTCTTACCGCAATTATCTCCGTTAAGCTGACCGAAGCTCAGTTTGAGGGACAGACTAAAGGCAAGCTCGGAAACACAGATATACAGTCGCTCGTAAACGCTCTTGTTTATGACAAGCTGATGACATATTTTGAAGAGAATCCCGCAGTTGCCAAGGCTATTTTCTCGAAGGCTCTCGATGCCGCAAGAGCAAGAGAAGCAGCAAGAAAAGCGCGTGAGCAGGCAAGAAGAAAGTCTGTGCTCGAAGGCAACTCGCTCCCCGGCAAGCTCGCAGACTGCACCGAAAAGCAGGCTGAAGGCACTGAAATATACATCGTAGAGGGTGACTCTGCAGGCGGCTCCGCAAAGGAAGGCAGAGACAGAACCTATCAGGCGATTCTCCCCCTCTGGGGTAAGATGCTCAATGTTGAGAAGGCAAGGCTTGACAGAGTTATCGGCAACGATAAGCTTCAGCCGGTTGTTACGGCTCTCGGAACAGGCATAGGCGATGATTTCGATATCAGCAAAATCCGCTACGAAAAAGTTGTTATTATGGCCGATGCTGATGTTGACGGCGCTCATATCCGAGTTCTTCTTCTCACATTCTTCTTCCGCTATATGCGTCCTCTTATTGAAGAGGGTCATGTTTATCTTGCGCAGCCTCCTCTGTTCAAGGTCAGCAAGGGCAAAAAGTTTGCCTATGCTTTCTCCGATGAAGAGCGTGACCAAAAAATCGAAGAATTCGGCGGCAGCTGCGATATCCAGAGATATAAAGGTCTTGGTGAAATGGACCCCGAGCAGCTTTGGGAAACAACCATGGATCCCGCAACGAGAATTATGCTCCGCGTAACCCTTGCGGATGCAATGGAGGCTGATGAAACCTTCTCTATTCTTATGGGAGATAAGGTTGAACCCCGCCGTGAATTTATTGAGCAGAACGCAAAATATGTTCAGAATCTGGATATATAACTTGTAAAACTGTTAGTGAAAAATGAAAAGTGAAAAATGAAAAATTAGGGATCTGCGACTCTCTTTAAATGGGGTACGGGTGAAACCCGTCCGGAATTATTCATTATTCATTATTCGTTATTCATTTTAGAAAGGACTAACTGACTATGAGCTTTGGTGACGCACGCGACACTCAAAAAATTATAAATGTCGATTTGAATAAAGAAGTGCGCAAATCGTTCCTCGATTATTCGATGACGGTTATAACCTCCCGTGCACTTCCCGATGTAAGGGACGGACTTAAGCCCGTTCACAGAAGAATTCTTTACACAATGCACGAAAACGGACTGACTCCCGATAAGGCATACAGAAAGTGCGCCGATACCGTCGGTTCCGTTCTCGGACGCTACCATCCCCATGGCGACGCATCGGTTTACGATGCAATGGTACGCCTTGCCCAGACCTTCTCGATGAGATATATTCTTGTTGACGGTCACGGCAACTTCGGTTCGGTTGACGGCGACCCCCCTGCTGCATACAGATACACCGAATCAAGAATGAGCAAGCTTTCGCTCAAAATGCTTACGGATATCGATAAGGATACCGTTGATTTCACAACCAACTACGACGACCGTCTTAAGGAACCCATGGTTCTTCCTTCAAGATTCCCCAATCTGCTGGTTAACGGTTCGGTAGGTATTGCCGTTGGTATGGCATCAAACATTCCTCCTCATAATCTCGGAGAGGTTATTGACGGAATGTGCGCCCTGATTGACAATCCCGATATCGACCTCGACGGTCTTATGGAGTATATCAAGGGCCCTGATTTCCCCACAAGAGGAGTTATCATGGGCAGGGCAGGCATAAGAGCCGCCTATTCAACGGGCAGAGGTAAAATTACTCTGCGCGCAAAAACTGAAATCATTGAAAAGAAAAACGGCAGATTTGAAATTCAGGTAACTGAAATTCCCTATATGGTTAACAAAGCAAGGCTTATCGAAAGCATTGCAAACCTTGTTAAGGATAAGAGAATTGAAGGCATAGCCGATGTTAATGACTACTCCTCAAAGAAGGGTATGCTTATTTCAATCGACCTCAAGAGAGATGCAAATCCGCAGGTTGTTCTCAATCAGCTTTTCAACTATACACAGCTTCAGGATACCTTCGGTGCAATTATGATTGCGCTTGTTAACGGTGAGCCCAAGCAGCTTTCGCTTAAGGAAATTCTTTCTCACTATATTAAGTTCCAGGAAGAGGTTATTATCCGCAGAACAAGATTTGACCTCAAAAAAGCTCAGGACAGAGCTCATATTCTTGAAGGTCTTGCAAAAGCTATTGATATTGTTGACGATATCATTGCAACAATCAGAGCTTGTAAGGGCGGTCAGGCTGAGGCAAAGGCTGCAATCATGGAAAAATTTGAGTTTGACGAGCCTCAGGCAGCGGCTATCGTCGCGTTCCGTCTCGGTCAGTTGGCAGGTCTTGAAATTCTCAAAATCCAGAATGAGCTTGATGAGCTTAAGGCAAAGATTGCCGAATTCATTGAGATTCTCGGCGACGAAGCTAAGGTTCTTGAAATCGTAAAGAACGAAGCAATGGCTATCCGCAATAAGTTTGCAGACGAGAGAAGAACCGAAATCGTCAATGTTTCAGGCGAGGTTGATATTGAAGACCTTATTCCCGAGGAAACCTGCGTTTATACTCTTACCAACATGGGCTATATCAAGCGCATTCCCATGGATGAATATAAGCAGCAGAACAGAGGCGGCAGAGGCGTTAAGGGTCTGACGAGAAGGGATGAAGATGTTGTTAAAACAATGTTCACCTGCTCGACCCATGATTACATCATGTTCTTCACAACGAAGGGTAAAACCTACCGTCTTAAGGGCTATGAAATTCCCGAGGGCTCACGCCAGAGCAAGGGTATGAACATAGTCAATCTTCTTCCCGTTGAAGAGGGTGAAAAGGTTTCTGCAATGATAAGAGTTCCCGAATTCGGCGAGGATAACTATTATCTCTGCATGCTCACAAGAAACGGCATCATCAAGCGCACAGAGCTTGATGCATATAAAAATGTGCGCAAAAACGGCGTTATCGCAATCAATCTTGACGATGATGACGAGCTTGTATGGGTCAAGCTCACCGAGGGCGGCGAAAATCTTATTATCGCAACCAAGAAGGGTATGTCGATTGCCTTCCGTGAGGATGACGCAAGGGTTATCGGGCGAACCGCAAGAGGTGTGCGTGCGCTCAAGCTTAAAGAGGGCGACTGCGTAGTCGGCATGGATATCCTCAGCGAGGGCAAAAAGGTTCTCACCGTCAGCGAAACGGGCTACGGCAGACTGAGCGAAATCACCGATTACAGACTCCAGAACAGAGGCGGTTCCGGTCTTACAAACTATCATGTTGCAAAATACGGCGATGTTGCGGCAATCGAGGTTGTCAACCCCGAGGATGACCTCATGCTCATTTCATCCGACGGAATCATCATCAGAATTTCCATGGAAGCCATCAGGCTTTGCGCAAGACCCTCAAAGGGCGTTCGTGTTATGAAGGTAACCGAGGGAGAAAGACTGATAACCGCTGTTTCCGTTCCCCGTGAAGAGGGCGAATCGCATGAAGAAATCCCCGAAGATGAAGGCGGAGCAGATGAAGGCGCAGAAAGTGCACCTGAACAGGCAGAATAACAATCGACAAAAATCCGACAAAAAAACCAAAAAATTTTCATTAGGTACTTGTCAGATTAGTTTGGATTTGCTATTATAATCCTATACATGTTAAAATGGAGTATCTTTTAAAAGTACAGAAGGAGGCGTAACGATGAATATTGCTTTAATCGCGCATGATGCAAAAAAAGAGCTTATGATTCAATTTTGCATTGCTTACTGCGGAGTGCTGAGCAGACATAATATTTATGCAACGGGAACAACGGGAAAAATGGTTGCAGAGGCAACCGGACTTGATATTACCAGATTCCTAAGTGGCACTCAGGGCGGCGACCAGCAGATTGCATCGAGAATTGCCTGCAACGAAATCGACCTTCTGCTGCTTTTCAGAGACCCCCTGACTGCAAAGCCCCATGAGCCCAACGAGGCAACTCTTCTTAGGCTTTGCGATGTTCACAATGTCCCTGTTGCAACCAACATTGCAACGGCTGAGGCACTCATACATTCACTTGCCAGAGGCGATCTTGATTGGCGCGAAATCGTCAATCCGTCGAAGATTTAAATTCTTCACAAAGGCGTTCCTGCTTGGCATAAATTCGGTATTTTTTCGGGGTCGTCTTTACGGGACGACCCTGTATTTTTATAAAAGGATGATATAAAATGGCACTTGTAACAAAAGCCATCAAGGGCACACAGGATATAATGCCCGATGAGGTCTATAAAAATCAGTTTATCGAGCAGACCGTGCTCGATATTGCAAGAAAATTCGGCTTTCGCGAAATAAGAACACCTGTTTTTGAACATACGGAGCTTTTCCAGAGAGGTGTCGGCGAAACAACCGATGTTGTTCAGAAAGAAATGTATACCTTCGACGATAAGGGCGGACGCTCAATCACCCTTCGCCCCGAAGGTACTGCAGGTGCGGTAAGAGCTTTTCTTGAACACGGACTTTTCAACGAAGCTCTGCCTCAGAAGCTTTGCTACATTCTCAACTGCTACCGCTACGAAAAGCCTCAGGCAGGCAGATGGAGAGAATTCCAGCAGTTCGGCGTTGAAATGCTTGGCGCAGGCGCACCTGCCGCAGATGCGGAGGTTATTTCTCTTGCAAACGAAATATTTGCATTTCTCGGTGTTGAGGGACTTCAGCTTGAGCTTAACTCGATCGGCTGCCCCGAATGCCGCAAAAACTATCATAATGCGCTCAAAGAATATTTTGAAACAAAGAAGGACGAGCTTTGCCCCACCTGTCTTGGCAGACTTGAAAAGAATCCCATGAGAATTCTTGACTGCAAGAGCCCTGTATGCTCTGAAATCGGTAAGGGTGCTCCTGCAATTCTCGACTATATCTGCGAGGACTGCTCAGCTCATTTTGAGAGTGTAAAGAAATATCTTGACAAAATGAATATCGAATATGTTGTCAATCCCCGAATTGTAAGAGGACTTGACTATTATACACGCACCGTTTTTGAGTTTGTTTCAACTCAGATTGGTGCACAGGGAACTGTCTGTGGCGGCGGACGCTACGACGGACTTGTTGAAGAGCTTGGCGGACCGCACATTCCTTCGCTCGGCTTCGGCATGGGTACTGGCAGACTGCTTATGCTCCTTGAAGCGCAGGGAATTGAGCTTCCCAAGCCTGACGGCTGTGATATTTATATTGCACCCATGGGTGAAAACGCATCGTTTGAGGCGGCGGCAATCGTTGCCGACCTTCGCGCAGGCGGCATCAGCGCGCAGACGGATGTAGTCGGCCGTTCGCTTAAGGCGCAGATGAAATATGCCGACAAAATCGGCGCAAAATACACAATGGTTCTCGGTGATGACGAAATCGCACAGGGCAAGGCAAAAATCAAAAATATGGATAACGGCGAAAGCACAGAAATGGAGCTTGCCGAAATTGCCGATAATTTCATGGAATTCCTTGTAAGGCAGGAAACCGCTGCCCTCGGCGAATCTCTCAATCTTGAAGGCGTTGACCTTTCAGCAATTCTCGGACAGATATAACAGTTCAAATGAAAAATTAACAGTGAATAATGAAAAATTAAGGGTCTGCGACGCTTATTATATTTGGGTGCGGGCAAAGCCCGCCCGACATTTTTCACTTTTCATTCTTCATTATTCATTAAAAAGAGGTAAAAAAATATGGATTTTATGACAGGACTTAAAAGAACCCATTACTGCGGCGACCTGCGTCTTTCGGATGCAGGCAAAACAGTGACCGTTGCAGGCTGGGTTCAGCGTCAGAGAGACCTCGGCGCACTCATTTTCATTGACCTTCGTGACAGAGAAGGAATTGTTCAGCTCGCGTTTGACGAGTCAACCGCAAAGGAAGTTTTTGAAAAAGCGGCTTCGGCAAGAAGCGAATATGTTCTCATGGCACAGGGTACAGTCAGAGAGCGTTCGGCAAAAAACACCGAAATCCCCACAGGCGAAATCGAAATTGAAGTAACAGACCTGCGAATTCTCGCAAAGAGCGAAACCCCTCCCTTCGAGATTATCGAGGACTGCCAGACAGCGGAGCTTACAAGGCTCAAATACCGCTATCTTGACCTTCGCAGACCCGACCTTCAGAAGAATATTCTTCTCCGCCACAAAATCACAAAGATTACAAGAGACTATTTTGATGAAAACGGTTTTATCGAAATCGAAACTCCCATTCTCATAAAGTCAACTCCCGAGGGTGCAAGAGACTATCTTGTTCCCAGCCGTATTCACAAGGGCAAGTTCTATGCTCTTCCCCAGTCGCCTCAGCTTTATAAGCAGCTTTCGATGGTTGCAGGCTTCGACAGATATATGCAGATTGCACGCTGCTTCCGTGACGAGGACCTTCGTGCTGACCGCCAGCCCGAATTTACTCAGATTGACCTTGAAATGTCATTTGTTGATATGGAAGATGTTCTTGCTATCGGTGAGGGCTACATGGAAAGAGTTTTCCGCGAGGCTCTCGGCGCAGAAATCAAGCTTCCGCTTCCCAGACTTACTTATAAAGAAGCTATGGAACGCTACGGCAGCGATAAGCCCGACACACGCTACGGCATGGAAATCTATGACCTGAGCGAAACCGTTAAGGGTTGCGGCTTCGGAGTTTTCACAGGCGCGCTTGAAGCAGGCGGCAGTGTAAGAGGTATCACAGCAAAGAATGCGTTCAACACTCTCACAAGAAAAGAAATCGACAAACTTACCGAAATGGTAAGAGGTATCGGCGCAAAGGGTCTTGCATGGGCAAGAATCGCAGAAGACGGCACGGTTGCATCCTCATTTGCAAAATTCCTCACCGAAGAGGAGATGAATGCTCTTCTTGAAAAGGCAGATGCAAAGGCAGGCGATGTTGTTCTTATCATCGGCGACGGCAAGAACTCAACCGTTCTTTCTGTTCTCGGCGCACTTCGTCAGGCGGTTGCAAAAAAACTTGACATTATTCCCGAGAATCAATATAATCTTCTTTGGATTACCGAATTCCCGTTCTTTGACTGGGATGAGGACAGTCAGCAGTATGTTGCAATGCATCATCCGTTTACATCACCCATGGATGAATGCCTTGATTATCTTGAAACCGACAAGGGCTCTGTACGCGCAAAGGCATATGACCTTGTTCTCAACGGTGTTGAGCTTTGCTCGGGTTCAATCAGAATAACAAATCCCGACCTTCAGGCAAGAATTTTCTCGCTCCTCGGTCTTTCGGATGAAGAGGCACACAATAAGTTCGGCTATCTTCTTGATGCATTCAAATACGGTGCACCGCCCCACGGCGGTATGGGTATCGGCCTTGACAGACTTGTTATGCAGATGCTCGGCAGCGAATCGCTCAGAGATGTTATTGCATATCCCAAGGTTCAGAATGCAAGCGAGCCCATGACGGAATGCCCTGCAACCGTTGACGGAATCCAGCTTGACGACCTCGGAATCGCAATCAGCGCAACAGAAGAATAATATATAATACATTAAATTTTCCTTGGAAGGATGATAATAATGGCAAGAGTTTATAATTTTTCAGCAGGTCCCTCAATGCTTCCTGAAAGTGTGCTCAACAGAGCAGCTGCAGAAATGCTTGATTACAAGGGCAGCGGACAGTCTGTTCTTGAAATGAGCCACCGTTCAAAGGTTTATGAAGAAATCATCTTCGGCGCACGCGACCTTTTCAAAGAGGTTATGAATATCCCCGATAACTATAAGGTTATCTTCTGCCAGGGCGGTGCATCAACTCAGTTTGCCGCAATTCCCCTCAACTTCCTCAACGGCAGCGGCAAGGCAGACTATGTTCTTTCGGGTCAGTTCTCAACAAAGGCATATAAAGAGGCCTGCAAATACGGCGAAATCAAGGTTGTCGGCTCATCAAAGGAGCAGAATTTCTCATGTATTCCCGAGCTTGACAAGGCAAACTTCACTCCCGATGCAGACTATTTCTACATCTGCCAGAACAACACCATTTACGGCACACGCTTCGCAGAGCTTCCTGACACAGGCAATGTTCCCCTTGTTGCCGATGTTTCATCCTGCTTCCTTTCAGAGCCTATGGATGTTTCAAAATACGGCGTAATTTACGGCGGTGCACAGAAGAATGTTGCTCCCGCAGGTCTGACTGTTGTTATCGTTCGCGAAGACCTTCTCGGCAATGCAAGAGATTATACTCCCACAATGCTCGACTATAAGACACTCGCTGATAACGATTCAATGTATAACACTCCGCCTTGTTACTCCATTTATATGTGCAAGCTTGTTCTTGAATGGATTAAAACCCTCGGCGGTCTTGATGCAATGAAGCTTCATAACGAAAAGAAATGCTCAATTCTCTACGATTTCATTGATAACAGCAAGATGTTCAACAACCCCGTTAAGAAGAGCGACCGTTCAATGATGAATGTTACCTTCGTAACAGAGAGCGACGAGCTTAATGCAAAGTTTGTTAAGGAAGCAACCGAGGCAGGCTTTGTTAACCTCAAGGGTCACCGTTCGGTCGGCGGCATGAGAGCTTCAATCTATAACGCAATGCCCATCGAAGGCGTTGAAAAGCTTGTTGACTTCATGGCAGAGTTTGAGAAGAAAAACTGATTGGGGGATTTATCGTGTTTAACATTCTGACTTTAAATAAAATCTCAAAAAACGGTCTTGACCGTCTTGACAGCGCAAAGTTTACCTGCGGCGATGCAATTGAAAATCCCGATGCAATTCTTGTGCGTTCCGCATCAATGCATGAAATGGAGCTGAGCGAAAAAACTGTTGCAATCGCAAGAGCAGGCGCAGGTGTCAACAACATTCCCATTCCTGCATGCAGCGATAAGGGCGTTGTTGTTTTCAACACTCCCGGCGCAAACGCAAATGCGGTTAAGGAGCTTGTTATCTGCTCGCTTTTCCTTGCTTCAAGAAAGGTTGCCGCATCTCTCGACTGGTGCAAAACCCTCAAGGGCGAGGGCGACAATGTCGGCAAGCTTGTTGAAAAGGGCAAGAGCAATTTTGCAGGTCCCGAAATTCTTGGTAAAACTCTTGGTATCGTCGGTCTCGGCGCAATCGGCGCACTTGTTGCACAGAGCGCACAGGCTCTCGGCATGAGCGTTATCGCTTATGACCCCTTCGCAGCAGGCAAGACCGATATCAAGCTTGTTGAGCTTGACGAAATCTTCGCACAGAGTGATTATATAACTCTTCATGCTCCTCTTAATGACAGCACAAGAGGCATGATTAACGCCGATACACTTGCAAAGATGAAGAACGGCGTAAGAATTCTCAACTTTGCAAGAGGTGAGCTTGTTGCTTCAAAGGATATCATTGATGCACTCGCAAGCGGCAAAGCAGGCGCATATGTTACTGATTTCCCGACTGATGAGCAGCTCGGCGCAGAAGGCGTAACAGCTATTCCCCACCTCGGAGCATCAACTCCCGAGAGCGAAGAAAACTGCGCAATGATGGCAGCAGACGAGGTTTCTGCTTATCTTCTCAGAGGAGAAATCATCAATTCAGTTAACCTTCCCGCTACCTGCCTTGCAGAAAGCTTTGCAGTGCGCACCTGCTTTATTCACAAGGAAAATGCAGATGATTTTGCAACCAAGGCAGAGGCAGCCGCAAAGGCAGCAGGCGCAAGCGTTACATCAATCTTCACCGCAAACAAAAAGGATATGGGCTACACCGTTATCGACACCGATAAGGCATTCGATGCAAGCGGAGTTGAAGGTGCAATCAGAGTAAGAACAATTCTTTAATCCGCAATTAGCAATTTATTGTAGGGGCGTCCTCTGGACGCCCGTTTTTGATTGTTTTACAGGAGAAAAATATGGATAAATTCAGTTTTATTAAAGACGAAAAACTGCAGAAACAAATAAAATTTGCAATTGTTATCGACGAAATGAAAAATGTTTTCCGCCGAAACCTCATTATTGACGGCTCAAGGCGTGAGAATGACGCGGAGCATTCGTGGAATCTTGCAATGCTTGCCATGCTTTTTGAGAAATACAGCACAGAGAAAGTTGACCTTGAAAAAGTTCTCAAAATCGCTCTTGTGCATGACCTTATCGAGGTCTATGCAGGCGATACCTTCGCATATGATGCAAAGGGAAACAAGGATAAGCTTCAGCGCGAAATTGAATCGGCAAATAAGCTTTTCGGGATTCTTGATCCCGTTCAGGGCGCGGAAATCCGCGCTCTCTGGGATGAATTCGAGGCAAAAGAAACTCCCGAGTCAAAATATGCCAATGCAATCGACCGCATTCAGCCGCTTATCAACAACTACATGACAGACGGACACACATGGAAAGAGGGCGATGTTCACGCGCCGCAGATTTACAAGCGCATGGATATTATCCGCACAACAACTCCTGCCCTTTGGCCGATTGTTGAAGGGATTATCAGCACTTCAATCGAAAAAGGAATATTAAAGCCGTAAAAAGTCGATTTGGGTATTGTATTATAAAATTAAACAGAGTACAATGGTTTTTATATAAGATTAGGAGGCTTAAAAATGTCTACGGTTATTCCCTTAACATTCTGGCTGCTTTTCGGCGCCGCAATGCTAATCAGCTCCATCGGTTTTTACAAGTATGTTTATTTCATCTCGCTCGGCTACGGTTTTTCAATTGCAGGTCTCGGCGCAATAATGCTCATCATGTTCCGCGAAAATCTCAGCATCGGAACCGTTCTTGCCTGTGTTCTTTTCATCATTTACGGCATCCGTCTCGGCGGATTTCTGCTCATCCGTGAGCTTAAAAGCGCAGCGTACCGCAACACGATGAAAACCGAAATCAAGGATGGCAACAGCATCGGTCTCGGCGTTAAATTTGCTATCTGGATTACCTGTGCGGCTCTTTATGTAACGCAGGTTCTTCCCGTGTTCTACCGACTTCTCAACGGCGAAAAGACTGACGGCTGCTGCATTGCAGGCATTATTATAATGGCTTTCGGAATTATTTTTGAATCCGTTGCAGACTGGCAGAAAAACAACTCAAAGAAAAAGAATCCCAAGAGATTCTGCGACACGGGACTTTATAAAATCGTTCGTTGCCCCAATTATCTGGGCGAAATGATTTTCTGGACGGGTGTTCTTATTTCAGGTGTTAATGTTCTTTCGGGTGTCGGCCAGTGGATTCTTGCTCTTATCGGCTACATAGGCATAATTTTTGTTATGTTCAGCGGTGCACGCCGACTTGAAATCCGTCAGAATAAGAATTACGGCAAAGACCCCGAATATCAGGCATATGTGAAGAAGGTGCCTATCCTTCTGCCTTTTATTCCTCTTTACAGCGTTGAAAAATATAAGTTTTTGGTAGCATAAAAACAGAAAGCACCGAGGAAATTTCCTCGGTGCTGTTTGTTATTCCGGCAGTTTCAATATTTCGCCGATTTCGGACCATTCATATTCGCAGGAGAAGGTTCCCGTCTGAGTCGGGTCAAACATATATTTGCTCATGTAAAATCCGATGCCGTTTTCGGTAAGATAAAAGCTTTCATAGTCAAAAACATCGTGAACAAGCTGCTGTTGTTCTTCTGTCAGTTCGGCACCGCTGAAGAAAAGAGCCGAAACATCGTTGCAGAGATAGTTGTCAACAACAATTCTCTGAACCTCTTCAACCGTGAAAACCTCAAGTGCAAAGTCAAAAAGAGTGCAGGCTCTTTCGTTAACAACATCAAATGTTGAGGATTTCAGCGAAGGCTCGGATTCTTCGCCGAGCATTGAGAAATATTCCTTGATAATGAAGCTGAGATAGCATCCGTTTGAAAAAGAAACCTCAAAGTCGATTTTTCTTGCCCACGGGATATCGCTGTTATTTGAATCCATAAATCTTGCGGCATTTTCAAGATTGCTTTCCGCTTTTTCACAGGCTTCGTTGAAAATTTCAAGAGAAAGATTGTTTATATAGGTTTTGAAGCTTTCGCTCTCGTATTTTGTTATTTTCGGAACAACAACATCAACCGTATAAACAACTCTGCCGTTTTCGTCCTTGAATTTCTTTGAGTGTTCGGAGGATTTGATGACAGGTGCAGGAAGAGTTGTTGCTTCAGATGTTGCTTCGCTTGTGCTGCCCGAATCGGTTGCGTTATCGTTGACTGTGCAGGAAGCAAAAGAAAAACAGAGCACAAGAATCAGAAAAATGCTTATAAACCGTTTCATAATATCATCCTCAATAAGTAGTTGATATTATTCTATCAGCAATCGCCTTTTCAATCAAGGCAAAATATAAATTTTTTGTTGTTGCATTTTTGCAGATGGTGATATAGAATAAAGACAGCACCCGAAAAGGAGGATTTTATGAAAAACATATTTAATGCTCAGTGGATAAAAAGCTCTAAAAACTCTCTCGACAGAGAAATTGTTTTTTCAAAGGAATTCAAAACAGAAAAAGAAATTGTCAGTGCAACCCTTGAGGCTTCCGCACTCGGCGTTTATGTTGCACGAATCAACGGCGAAAGAGTGGGCGATTTCATTCTTGCTCCCGGCTGGACTTCCTACAGATACCGCCTTCAGGTTGAAACATATGATGTTACATCTATGATCAAGGATAAAAATATTATTACTGTCGGTGTTGCCCCCGGCTGGAAGGCTTTCAGTTATTTCGGAAAGCATTATGGCGATTCCTGCCTCGGATTCAATGAGGTTGCCGCAATCTGCGCTCTCACAATCGAATATGCCGACGGCGAAACCGAAATTATTACCAGCGGCGGCGACTGGAAATGCGAAAACGGAAAATATGTTTATTCAAACCTTTATAATGGCTATATCTATGACCCTGCATATAAGGATATAATGCCTGCACAGGCTCAGGTTTTCACAAAGGACAGAAATATTCTGCTCGATCGTCAGGGCGAAAAGGTTGTTGAGCATGAAAGACTTTCTCCCATTGAAATTATAACCACTCCCAAGGGCGAAACCGTGCTTGATTTCGGGCAGAATATGACGGGCTATGTTGAGTTTAAAATCAAGGGAGAAAAGGGCGAAAGAGCCGTTATCAGCCATGCCGAAGTGCTTGATGCCGAGGGTAATTTTTATACAGGCAATCTCAGAAGCGCAAAGGCGCAGGCAATCTTTATCTGCGACGGCAAGGAGCATGTTCATAAATCCGAATATAATTTCTACGGATTCCGTTACATAAAGCTTGAAAACTGGAGCGACGAAGTGAAAAAAGAGAACTTCACCGCAATCGTTGTTCATTCCGACATGAAGAGAACGGGCTATTTTGAATGCTCGGATGAAAGAGTCAACAAGCTTTTCTCAAATATTATCTGGGGACAGAAGAGCAACTTCCTTGATGTGCCGACCGACTGCCCTCAGCGTGACGAGCGTCTCGGCTGGACGGGCGATGCACAGGTTTTCATCAAAACTGCATCATATAACTACGATGTTGAGCGTTTCTTCACAAAATGGCTTGCCGACCTTCGTGCAGACCAGACCAATTGGGGAACGATTCCTCATGTAATTCCGGGTGTTTTCGAGCCTAACGAGGACTGCTCCGCTGCGTGGGCGGATGCCGCAACAATCTGTCCCTGGCAGATTTATCAGACCTATGCAAACAAGGAAATCCTTGAGGAATCGCTTGATTCGATGAAGGATTATATCGAATTTATCGAGAGCCGCATGGATGGCGGCATATGGAGCAGAAGCTGGCATTTCGGCGACTGGCTTAACCTTGACGGAAGCAGCCCCGAGGACTGCTCAAAGGGCACTGAGAAAAATCTTATTGCAACTGCATATTATATCTATTCAAGCGGAATTTATGCAAAATCGTTGGAGCTTTGCGGCAAGGATGCAGGCGAGGTTTGGGCGAAGAGAGAAAAATCAATCGAGGCGTTCAGAAGCGAATACATGAAGAACGGAAGAATTCTTCCCGAATACGCAACCCAGACCGCATGCGTGCTTCCGCTTCATTTCGGCATCACCGATAACGCTGCCGAAACTGCAAAGCAGCTCAACGAGCTTGTTACCGAATGCGGACATCTCAAAACAGGCTTTGTCGGCACTCCTTATCTGCTCCATGCGCTCAGCGATAACGGATATGCCGAAACCGCATACAGTCTTCTTCTCCGTGAAGAATATCCGTCATGGCTTTTCTCCGTGAAGATGGGTGCAACAACAATCTGGGAGCATTGGGACAGCGTTCGTGAGGACGGCACAATGTGGAGCACCTCGATGAACTCCTTCAACCATTATGCATACGGCGCGGTTGCCGACTGGCTTTACGGCGATGCCGCAGGCATTAAGATTGACGAGAGCAAGCCCGGTTTTGAGCATATTATTTTTGCTCCGATTACCGACGGCAGACTCAGCTATGTCAAGGCTTCGATTGAAACACGCAAGGGTCTTGTCAAGTCCGAATGGGAAACCGAAAACGGCAAAACAACCTATGAATTCACCGTTCCCGATGGCGCAACGGCAACGGTTATTCTGGGCGGCGAAACAACCGAAATCGGTAAGGGAAAACACACTTTTAATGCGTGATGCGTAACGGATAATATTATAATCCTATATCAAAAAAAAACCGAAGGATCTTTTCCTTCGGTTTTTAGCTGCAGATAAACATAAATTTTTGAGTATAAACTGTAATTTACTGATTCGGCTCCCTCAAGAGGGAGCTGTCACGGAGTGACTGAGGGAGTTTTTGATTTTGCGTGAAACCGTTGAATTATAAGAGATTTCACATATTAACCCCTCCGTCTTTTGCTTCGCAAAATCCACCTCCCCTGAAAGGGAGGCATTTTTATCAAACAAATTTCTGCAAAAACAATATATTTTGACAAACTGAAACCCGAAGGATTTTTCCTTCGGGTTTTTCAATATTAATCAAGTTCAAACTGACCTGTATAAAGCTGATAATATTTACCTTTCTGGGCGATGAGATCGTCATGGTCGCCGCGCTCAATGATTTCGCCGTTTTCAAGCACCATAATTGCATTTGAGTTGCGCACGGTTGAAAGGCGGTGAGCGATAACAAATACCGTTCTGCCCTCCATGAGCTTATCCATGCCCTTTTCAATGAGGCGCTCCGTTCTTGTGTCGATTGAGCTTGTCGCCTCGTCAAGAATAAGAACGGGAGGATCTGCAACTGCGGCTCTTGCGATTGCGAGAAGCTGGCGCTGACCCTGCGAAAGATTTGCGCCGTCGCCAGTAATCATTGTGTCGTAGCCGTCGGGCAGTCTGGTTATAAATGAATCGGCGTTTGCAAGTTTTGCGGCTGCGATGATTTCTTCGTCCGTTGCGTCAAGCCTGCCGTAAGCGATGTTATCTCTGACTGTGCCCGTGAAAAGGTGGGTATCCTGAAGCACCATCGCCATCGAACGGCGAAGCTCAGCCTTTTTAATCTTTTTGATGTTGATTCCGTCATAGGTGATTTTTCCTTTGTCAACATCGTAGAAGCGGTTGATAAGATTCGTAATTGTTGTTTTGCCTGCGCCGGTTGAGCCGACAAATGCAATTTTTTCACCCGGGCGTGCGTAAAGCGAAACATTTTTGAGAACGGTCTTTTTGCCGTCATAGCTGAAGGTGACATCGTGGAAACGAACATCGCCCTTCCATTCGGTGTAGGTGAGAGTGCCGTCGCCGTGGGGATGCTTCCATGCCCAGATGCCTGTTCTCTCTTCGCATTCAACAATTTCGCCGTTGTCGAGCTTCTTTGCGTTAACAAGGGTAACATAGCCCTCGTCCTCTTCAACGGGAGTGTCGATGATTTCAAAAATTCTTTCCGCACCGGCAAGAGCAGCGATGATGTTGTTGAACTGCTGAGAAATCTGGGTTATCGGCTGGAAGAACTGGCGCGTATAAATGAGGAATGTGAAAAGAGCGCCGACCGAAATTCCGAAAAAGCTTTCTTTGGGAACAGTCATAATCAGCAGAGAGCCGATTGTTGCAGTTGCGGCGTAGGTGATATAGGACATGTTGCCCATTATCGGCATAAGAATGCTGGCATAGGTGTGTGCATTGGTTGCGGCGTGGCGAAGGTTGCCGTTGATAACGCCGAAGCCTCTGTTGGCTGCGTCCTCATGGCAGAAAACCTTAACAACCTTAAGTCCTTCAATGTATTCCTCGATATATCCGTTAACCTCGCCGACGCATTTCTGCTGAGCTCTGAAATATTTTGCGCTCTGTTTGCCGAGAACCTTGATAACAAAGAATGCAATAAAAAGCATTGCGATAACGAAGAGAGTAAGTGCGGGGCTGTAATAGAGCATCATTGCGAATGTGCCGACAACCGTTACTGTTGACGAAACAAGCTGCACAAAGCTCTGGCTGATGCATTCGCGAAGCACGTCGGCGTCGTTGGTGTAGCGGCTCATCAGCTCGCCGTGAGTATGAGTGTCAAAAAATCTGATGGGCAAATCCATCATGTGGTCAAACAGGTCTTTACGGATGATGTTGAGCGTTTTCTGCGCAACCTGAAGCATGATTCTTGAATATGCATAAGAAGAAATAACGCCGAGAATATAGATTATTCCGAGGGTGAGAAGCGTTTTAACAAGCGGAGCGAGAAGCTCCTTTGTTATTTCAGAGCCGATAATCGGAAGAAGAAAATCATCGGTTATTGTTTCAACAAAGGAAGTGCCGATAATGCCTGCAAGTGAGCTGAACGCAACAAAGATAAAAACAAAAACAAGCATTACCTTTGACTTGCCGAGATAGCCGAGCAATCTTGAGAAGGTTGCCTTTGTGTTTTTCGGCTTCTGATGGTTGCCGGGACCGCCTTTGGGCGGTTTTTTCATCTGCGGTGCCATTATTCTGCGCCTCCTTCCTGCTGTGACTTGTAAACTTCAGTGTAAATTTCGTTTGTGTCGAGCAGCTCGTCATGCGAGCCGATTGCATTGATTTTTCCGTCATCAAGAACGATGATTTTATCGGCATGCTGAATTGAGCTTATGCGCTGAGCAACGATGATGGTTGTAACATCGCCGTGATTTGTCTTGAAGCCCTCGCGGATTTTTGCATCCGTTGCAGTATCAACGGCGCTTGTGCTGTCGTCAAGAATAAGAACTTTCGGGGATTTGAGAAGCGCTCTTGCGATGCAAAGACGCTGTTTCTGACCGCCCGAAAGGTTGACGCCGCCCTGGCCGAGATTTGTCTGATATCCGTCGGGGAAAGAGGTTATGAAATCGTGAGCCTGAGCGATTTTGCAGGCGTTTTCGATTTCTTCCTGAGTTGCGTTTTTATTACCCCAGCGGAGATTATCTTCAATTGTGCCCGAGAAAAGAAGATTGACCTGAAGAACCATTGCGACCGAGTCGCGCAGATTTTTGAGCGTGTAATCCGCAACGGGTCTGCCGCCAACCTTAACAACGCCTTCGGTAACATCATAAAGCCTCGGAATCATCTGCACAAGCGTTGTTTTTGCCGAACCCGTGCCGCCGATAATGCCGACGGTTTCGCCCGATTTTATGTGGAGATTGATGTTGTCGATAACATTCTTTTTGCCTGTTTTCTTATATTTGAAGCAAACATTTTCCATGTCGATATCGCCGTTGGCAACGGTGAGAGAAGGGTCTGCCTTATCATCATTGATGTCAGAAACCTCGTTAATTACCTCCGCAACACGGGTGATGGATGCTCTCGACATTGTTACCATAACAAATATCATTGAAATCATCATCAGCGACATAAGGATGTTGTTGACATATGTGATAAAAGCGGTGAGGTCTGCAATCTGCATGCTGCCGCCGATAACAAGGTTGCTGCCGAACCAGAGAATTGCAATTATGCAGCCGTAAATTGTCATCTGCATAAACGGACCGGAAAGAATCAGCAGCTTTTCGGCTGCGATTGATGCATACTTGAGTTCATCGTTTGACATGCTGAATTTTTCTTTTTCGTGCTTTGCCCTTACGAATGCCTTAACAACTCTTGCGCCGATGAGCGTTTCCTGAATGGAGGCGTTAAGACCGTCGTATTTTTTCATCAGCTTTTTGAATCTCGGAAGTGCAAGGCTGCCCATGAGTCCGAGAAGAACAAGCAGAATCGGAGCTGCAACGGCAAAAACCTTTGAAAGGTCGGCGTTGATTTTGTATGCATAGGAGAATGCCATAACAAGCATTATCGGTGAACGGACAAACATTCTGATTATCATGGTGTAGCCCATCTGAATGGTGTTGATATCCGTTGTCATTCTTGTTATCAGTGAAGGAGTGCTGAAACGGTCAATGTTTGCAAAAGAGAAATTCTGAATTTTTTCAAAAATGGCAGCTCTTACATTTGCGCCGAAGCCCATGCCTGCCTGCGCTGCAAATCTTGCCGCGCCTGCACCGGCAAGCAGGGAGATAAGAGCCATAACAACCATTTTTGCGCCCTCTTTGAGGATGTATTCGATTCCTGCACCGCCGAGGATGCCGTTGTTGACCATATCCGCCATAACGAAAGGAATCTGAACTTCCATATAAACCTCAACAATTATCAGCAGAGGGGATAGCAGCGAGAGCAGGCGGTAGCCCTTCGTCTGCTTTAACAGGGTTTTAATCATTTTTATCATCTCCGTTTCTTTGGTTTTTAAAGAATTCCATTGCTTCTTTATCGCTTATGCCGTCACCCGAAAGATTATTCGCTATTCTTGAAAGCATATCCGAAAACAGATTGATTTCACTGTCACTGAATCCTTTGAACATGATTTTGTCAACCTTGTCGCATTCGGCTTTGCCTGCAAGAAAAACATTTTTCCCCTCACGGGTTATTCTGATGCGGTTTATGCGTCGGTCGTTTTCGTCAGGCGTTCTTTCAATAAAGCCTGCCTTGCTCATGCGCTTGAGGCTTGTGGCAATTGAAGCGGGCGAAACCCCGAGCGAGTCGGCAAGTTCCTTCTGAGAGCAGTCACCGTGGCTGAGCAGATAGCCGAGGATATCGGGTTGACCGCGGTAAATTTTCAGCCCCGAGAGAGCAAGAATTATTCGGTATCTGTTAAGCATCGAAACGCGGCACAGATTTTTGGCAGCCTCGTGATATATATTATCCATAATGTCTCCTTTCAGCAAAATTATTAACCGATTAATCATTAATCGATTAACTGTTTTGTATTATAAAACCCCTCGGCACGCATGTCAAGGGGAATATTGTAAAATATTTATAAAAGAGAAATTATCTCTGGAGTTCGCCCGTAATTGCGTTGATAACATTCTGAAAAACCGCAACATGGGAGTTTGAGATGTATTTGTCGAGATGCATAGAACCGAAGAACCAGCGTCTGAAGCGGCAGACCTCGGATAGCTCTTCGAGATAGGTGTTAAGACCGGTTACGCTTGCTGTTTCGCTGTCTTTGAGCTTTAAAAAGCTCTTGATTTTCATGGGTGGCTCGTGCGTTACAACATAGTCAACGCGGCAGTTGAGCTTTTCGAGATTGGCGGCGCCTTCAAGCAGCTCCTCGCGGCTGGGAAATTCAAATTTTGACCATGCATTTTCTTCAAATCGGATGTCAATATCGGGGCTTTCGCCGCCGCCCATTGTGAAGAAAGTCATGTTGTCAATTTTGAAAATCTGGCCTCTCATAAGGTGATATATGTTGCCGCCGATATGGTGAACCTTTCCGCCGTTCCACATTGAAACGGGATAGGAGTTGAGAAGCTCAAAATTTTCGTGTGTTCCGTCGATGAAGCATATATTGAATTTTTTGTTGCCGAGCTTCTTAAGGATTTTCTGCTCGATTTTGCTGTTATCCCAAATGAACCCGAAATCTCCGCAGACAATAAGAGTATCGCCTCTTTTGAGCTGTTTTATTGCAGGGGAATCAAATCTTGAAATGTCTCCGTGCATATCGCCGGTTATATAGACCATGCTGACGGCTCCTTTTTATTTCTTAATCCAATTTAATATACTGTATTTTTATCAAAAAATCAAGGCTAAAGCGCCAATTTCAATAATTGTTAATGTTTTTGTTCAATATTTTTACATTTACAAACGCAGAAATTTATGTTATACTGTCTGTTATTCTTAAACTATTCAGATAAACGGTGTGAAAATATGAGAAAAATTTTAAGTATATTACTTGCTTCGGCGTTTGCTTTATGCAGTGCCTTATGCATTCCTGCAGGCGCATCTTATGACGATGTTATGGAGTCGATGGGACTTTATTCAGACTGTGTTCTGCTTGTCAGCGCAGATAATTCCGAGGTGATTTTTGCAAAGAATGAGGGCAAGCAGACCTCGCCTGCAAGCCTTACCAAGGTTGTTACCGCGATTGTTGTTCTCGAAAACTGTAAGGACCTTTATCAGCTTGCAACCGTCACCGAATCCGCGATAAGAGAGCTTGACGGCACGGGCAGCTCGCTCGGCGGTCTGCAGGCAGGAGAACAGGTTACGGTTTATGACCTTCTCTGCAACCTTCTTATGCAGAGTGCCAACGAAGCCGCAACGGCTCTTGCGGATTTTGTTTCGGGCAATGACAGGGCAAAATTCATTGAAATGATGAATGAGGTTGCCGAAAGGCTCGGCTGCCGTGACAGTCATTTTGTTAATCCTCACGGTCTTGATGATGACGACCAGTATGTTACCGCAGAGGATATGGCAAAGTTTGTTGCCCATGCGATGACCTTTCCTGTTTTTGAAGAGATTTTCGGATATTACTCCTACACTCTGAAGGCAACAAATCTACAGGAAGAAAGAAATATCATAACAACCAACGGCATGATGAAAAGCAATATCGAGGATTACTATTGCGAATATGTCAAGGGCGGCAAAACCGGCTCAACCTCAATCGCAGGCCGCTGTATGGTTGCCGTTGCGTCAAATGACGGATATAATTACATAGCCGTTGCTCTCAATTCAACGATGAACGATGTTGACGGTGACGGAGCAAATGAAAACGGTGCTTTTCTTGACTGCAAGGAAATGTTTGAATGGGCATTTAAAAATATCGAGCTTGTTGCGATTTCGGACACAACAAAGATAGTTGCACAGGTTCCCGTGAAATATGCAAAAACAACCGATTTTCTTACTCTTTCGCCTGCCGAAACGGTCTACAGCCTTGTTCCGTCGGGGACGGATTCAAGCAGTCTGCTTGTTGAACCGATAGAGGATTCAATGCCCGAAGCTGTTAAAGCGCCTGTGAAAAAGGGCGAAAAAATCTGCAGGGCAAAGGTGCTTTATGCAGGCAAGGTTATCAAGGAAATCGACCTTGTTGCAAGCATGGATGTTGAAATGGGTATTTTCTCGTTTCTCGGCACGCTTGCCAAAAATCTTGCATCCTCATGGATATTCCGCATTGCTGCGATTGTTATTATAGCGGCGCTTATTATTCTGCTGTTTATCAGACGCAAAAAGAGCAGAGATAAGGCTACGGAAAATAATTACAGAGTTCTCAATTACAATGATTTTATGAAATTAAGATAAGGAAAATAAAAATGGAAATTTATAAAGGCAGAGGCACAAGAGAAGACGAAAAAGAGCTTCTCGAGGTGCTTGATGATGTTTTCTTTTCAGAGGATGATGAAGCAACAAAAAGAAATTTTCTTGAGCTTCTTCCGAGCCTGTATAAAAAGCAGTATAATCCGGGATATAATAATGTAATAATAAAAGAAGACGGTGAAATTAAAGCTGCAATCGGCTGTTATCCCCGTGAGGTTACTGCGGCAGGCAGAAAGCTTAAGGTTATGGGTATCGGCAATGTTGCTGTTGCCAAGGATTCGCGCCGCAAGGGGTATATGATTGAGCTTATGGACCTTGCCGTTGACATAATGAAGAATGAAGATTATGACTATTCTCTTCTCGGCGGCGACAGACAGCGTTACGGCTATTTCGGCTACGAACCCATCGGAAGTGCGCAGCGTTTTTCAATAGACAGAAACAATATCAACCATGTTGCAGGCAAGGATTTTGAAACAACCTTCACCGCAAAAGAGGTTACCGAAGCCGACACCGAAACGGTCGGAAAAATCCTTGAGCTTTATAAATCGCTGCCTTATTATATGAACAGAACGCGCGAAAACTGCCTTGATGTTTTAAGAAGCTGGAGAAGCGTTCCTTATGCCGCATTTGAAAACGGCGAATTCAAGGGGTATTTTGCTGTTCAGAAGTTTGGCGGACTTCTGGAAATAAAGGCTGTAAATGTTGAAGATACAATCAGCCTTATTCTCTGCGCCATGAAGATTATCGGCTCGGAAAGCGTCAGCTTCACAGTTCCTGTTTTTGATACCGAATTCTGCGATTACATGATTAAAATCTGTTCGGGTGCATCAATCTCCCCTGCAGATATGATTAATGTTTTTAACTTTAAAAAGTTTATTGAGGCGTTCCTTGCAATCAAGGCTCAGAGAATGAACCTTTGCTCAGGCACGCTGAATATCCTCATTCATGGCTATAAGCGTGACGAAAAGCTTGCGATCACCGTTGACGGAAAGAATGTCACCGTTACCGAAACCGAGGCGAAGCCCGATGTTGAGCTTGAGCATCACAGAGCAATAGATATGCTCGGCGGAATGTTTTCGAAAGAAAGAAACAGCCTGCCTGCATACGCTCAGGGCTGGTTCCCCCTCGATTTCTTTGCATACGGACAGGATAATGTTTAAAACTGTAGAAAATATCCCCATGATTTTGGCGCTTCACCAAAATCATGGGGATATTATAATATCTTTTAATAATATCTGTAGCTTGCGATAACCTTGCCGAGGATAACAACCTCATCAACGATGATGGGTTCATATGCATCGTTTTCGGGCTGAAGTCTGAAATGACCGTTTTCCTTATAGAAAGTCTTGACCGTTGCCGAATCTTCGATAAGAGCAACAACCATTTCGCCGTTGCGCGCGGTCGGAGTTCTTTCAACAATAACAATGTCGCCGTCAAGAATGCCTGCCCAGAGCATGCTTTCGCCCTTGACCTTCAGCGCAAAAAGCTCTTTATCCTGTGCGCCGGGCATTGAAAAAGGAAGATAGCCTTCAATGTCTTCAACAGCAAGGATGGGCGAGCCTGCGGTAACGGTGCC
This sequence comes from Acutalibacteraceae bacterium, assembly GCA_045539875.1. Classification (GTDB taxonomy): domain Bacteria; phylum Bacillota; class Clostridia; order Oscillospirales; family Acutalibacteraceae; genus CAG-177. The sequence goes on along the minus strand of JAZQGF010000035.1, from coordinate 57,887 downwards.
GAGCAGGGGAACATGGGTAACATTTTCTGACTGGCCAACGATTTTTATGCATCTTTTGAGCATGGGCGGTCTTTGAATATATCCTGCCGCCTCAAGTGCATCAAGATTTGCCTGAACTGAGGAGGTTGAGCGAAGACCTACGGCGGCGCCGATTTCGCGCACGCTGGGAGTCATATTTTCTTTAGCCATTTCAAGAAGAAATTCATAGATTTTCTGCTGAATAGGTGTGATAGGTTTCATATTTTAACCTCATTTCTGCAATATACTTTGCCTTTCTGATTCCATTATAGCACAAATGTTCAGAAAATGCAAACATTTGTTTGATATTTTTGAAAAATTTTTTCGTCTATGCCTATTTAATTATTAATTTTTATATGTTATAATAAAAAGATAATATGGAATAATATTTTTTAAAATCAAACAGAAGGCTGCAGAAATGACAGAGTTAAAGGCTCAAAACAGAAAAGAAAACCGCGTCGGTAACAGGAAAATTCTTGTTGCCGTGGTTTGTATTGCTGTTTTGGCGGCTCTGCTGGTTATTGCTCTTGTGTCAAAAAATCAGATTTATTTTTCTGCGGCTCAGAGAAAGGCGGCGAAAGGCGATTATGCCTATGCCATGGAGCTTGCCGAAAAGTCCGGAAGCAAAGAAACAGAAATCCTTGAAAAATATATTGCTCTCCGCATTGATATCAACAGCAGTTATCCCGACCTTTTAGCCGATTTTGATTTTGAAAAGATTAAGCAATGGAGCGAAACAGCGGCGGAAATAATCGCTCAGGGTGATTTGGTAGGAGAGGCAATTGCAAAGGATGCGGCGGCTCTTTCGCAGACGCTCGGCATCATAACCGACGGAATAACGGGTTATGAGGCTATTAGGGCTGATGTTCTTTCAATGATGGATGTTTTTCTTGAAATCAACCGTCTTCACAGCAAGGGCGAGGACGGCAAAAACATCGGCTTCACAGTTGAAGAGGAACGAAAAAAAATCAGCATGTGGGAGCAGCAGTGCAGCGCGGTTGAAGAATATGCAAGAACCGTTGACAGCGCAGAGAATATTTATCTTCTCAACTATCTTATAAAAGAGGTTCAGGGTGAGTGCTCCGACCTTTCGGATGCGATTGATTCCGTTATTGAAAGCGGCTACAGCGAAACGGACCGTGTGCGCTTCAGCGGAGAAACAAGGAAAAATTATCCCGACATACGAAGCAGCAATGCATCGGTTAATCTTCTTGAAAAAGATAATTACGAGCTTTATGTTTATAAAGGAATATGCAGAGCGCTTGTTGAAAATCTGGGTGAGTTTTATATTCCGTAACACTTTTCAACAAATGTTGACTTTTTAAACCATTGACAACTATTTTTACATATGGTAAAATATAGTCTACAAGTTAAAGGGGAGTAGCTTTAGGGCTCCGTCCCGAGCCGATTGTCAACAACCGTTGCTTAATGCATCTGGCAAACGGCCCGATTCAGGGAAGCAAGACCTTTGACAGAGACTATTCATATAGTTTCTGCCGAAGGTTTTTATTATATAAAAAATTATTTTGAAATATTGAAAGGAATGAAATGCATGAAGTTCTATCTTGAACAGGTTGATTCCGTATTCTCTCATGTCAAGAGCTCCGAAACAGGTCTTACAACTGCCGAAGCTGAAAAAAGACTTGCCGAAAACGGAAAAAACAAGCTTGATGAGGGCAAAAAGAAAACGATGTTCCGCCGTATTCTTGAGCAGCTCTCCGACCCGATGATCATTATTCTTATCATTGCCGCCATTATCTCGGCAATCACCGAATGGGTCGAAGCAAAGGCAATCACAGTTCCCACAGACACTATTATCATCATGGTTGTTGTTGTTATCAACACCATTCTCGGCGTTGTTCAGGAGAGCAAGGCAGAGGCGGCTATTGAGGCGCTGCAGGAAATGAGTGCCGCAATGTCAAAGGTTATCCGTGACGGAAAGCTTATCTCCGTTCGCAGCGAGGACCTTGTAGTCGGTGATGTTATCGTTCTTGAAGCAGGCGATGCTGTTCCTGCAGACTGCCGTATTTTTGAATGCGCAAGCATGAAAATCGAAGAAGCTGCGCTGACGGGCGAATCCGTTCCTGTCGACAAGCTTATTGCCGTTCTCAACGGCGGCGATAACGGCGAAGTTCCCCTCGGCGACAGAAAGAATATGGCTTACATGGGCTCAACCGTTGTTTACGGACGCGGCAAGGCAGTTGTTGTCGGCACAGGCATGAACACCGAAATGGGTAAGATTGCCGATGCTATCGCTCAGGCAGAAGAAGGCCAGACTCCTCTTCAGATAAAGCTCTCACAGCTTTCAAAAATCCTTACCTTCCTTGTTCTCGGCATTTGCGTTGTTCTTCTTGCGTTCCAGGTTATCACAGCCTATTTTGGCGAAGGCCTCAGCTTCAATGTTTTCCTTGAAAGCTTTATGGTTGCCGTTTCTCTTGCGGTTGCCGCAATTCCCGAAGGTCTTGCAGCTGTTGTTACAATCGTTCTTTCAATCGGCGTTACCAACATGTCAAAGAAGAACGCTATCATCAGAAAGCTCACAGCCGTTGAAACTCTCGGCTGCGCTCAGATTATCTGCTCCGATAAAACAGGTACTCTTACTCAGAATAAGATGACGGTTGTTGACCATTACGGCGATGACGAAGCACTTATCGCAAAGGCAATGGCTCTTTGCTGCGATGCTGAGATTGATTCAGACGGCGTTGTTACCGGTGAACCCACCGAGGCAGCTCTTGTTAACTATGCGAATGCTCTCGGCATGAACAAAAATGACCTTGTTGCAAATGCCCCCAGAATCGGCGAAGCTCCCTTTGATTCGGGTAGAAAGATGATGTCAACCGTTCATAAGACTGCAGACGGCATCATTCAGTATACCAAGGGCGCACCCGACGAGATCCTCAAGAAGTGCAAGCTTGCTCTTATTGACGGCAAGGAAGTTGCATTCACAGACGAGGTTAAGGCCGCAATCCTTGCAGATAACAAGAGAATGGCAGATCAGGCGCTTCGCGTTCTTGCCGTTGCTTACAGAAAATATGATTCGGCTCCTGCCGATTTTGCTCCCGAAGCACTTGAAGGCGAGCTTGTATTTATCGGTCTTACAGGCATGATTGACCCTGCCCGTCCTGAGGTTAAGGCTGCTATCGAGGAATGCCGTTCCGCAGGTATCACTCCCATTATGATCACAGGCGACCATAAGGATACCGCGGTTGCAATCGCAATTCAGCTCGGCATTATCGAGGATGCTTCGAGCGCTATCACCGGTGCACAGCTTGACGAAATCAGCGACGAGGATTTCGCAGAGAGAGTTACCGAATTCAGAGTTTATGCCCGTGTTCAGCCCGAGCATAAAACAAGAATCGTTAATGCATGGCGCGAACGCGGCATGATTACCGCAATGACAGGCGACGGCGTTAACGATGCTCCCTCAATCAAGAGCGCAGATATCGGCGTTGGCATGGGTATTACAGGCACCGATGTTACAAAGAATGTTGCCGATATGGTTCTTGCAGACGATAACTTTGCAACAATCGTTTCAGCTGTTTCCGAAGGCAGAAGAATTTATGATAACATCCGAAAGGCAATTCAGTTCCTTCTCGGTTCAAACCTTTCAGAGGTTCTTTCAATCTTTACCGCAACAATCATGGGCTTCACAATTCTTAAGCCTGTTCACCTTCTTTTCATCAACCTTGTAACCGACAGTATTCCCGCGCTCGCTCTCGGTCTTGAAAAGCCCGAAAGAGATATCATGCGCCGCAAGCCCCGTTCCAGCAAGGAAGGCGTTTTTGCAGGCGGCATGGGCTTTGATGTTTTCTATCAGGGCGCACTCGTTACAATTCTCACTCTTGCAGCGTTCTTTATCGGCGAATTCCTTGAAACAGGCAAGCTTGTTTTCATCAATCCTGCCGAAAGCGGCGAAGGAATGACAATGGCATTCCTCACAATGTCAATGTGTGAAATCTTCCACTCCTTCAACATGCGTTCGCAGAGAGGCTCGGTTATCGGCATGGCACTCGGTCAGAAGTCACACAATCTTGTTCTTTACGGCGCAATGGTTGCATCTCTTATTCTCACAACCGCAATCATTGAAATTCCGTTCCTTGCAGAGATGTTTGACTTTACTCATCTTGATCCTCTTGCATACGGCATCTCAATCGGTCTTGCATTCCTTGTTATTCCCATCGTTGAGATTATCAAGGCAATCCAGAGAGCAGCCGCAAAGAAAAAGGCATAAGAATATTGTTTTATCAACGGGCGACCTTACGGGGTCGTCCGTTTTTGTGTATGCTATAATACCGAATGAAAAATGAATAATGAATATTGAAGAATGAAGAATTAAGGGTCTGCGACGCTTTTTAAGTGCAGAGTAGAAAGTATACTTTTATTAACAACAATTCCATATGTCTGAAATACAACAATATCACGCACATTCGACGATTTTTCTCTTTGACATACGCCCATTTTTAACGCAGACGGGGCGGAAATCTTCCGCTCAAAACCATATTAATTGCTGTTAATAAAAGTATACATTCATAAAATATTTAATTATTAGTAAAAAAAATATAAAATATATCTTTTATTTTATAATTAATAGTGATATAATATATCCTAATTATGGAAAGGTATTCCTAAAAAACGGGAGGTTAAAATGTCTCAGATTATTTCCGTAAGAAATTTGAGCAAGTCCTACGGCAAGCATCAGGTCCTGTCCAATGTTTCTTTTGATTTTGAAGGCGGCCAGATTATCGGTCTTCTCGGCCCCAACGGCAGCGGAAAAACCTCGCTGATAAAAATTTTGACAGGTCTTATCAACGATTATTCGGGTGAGGTTCTTATCGACGGCAACAAGCCCGGAAAGGTGAGCAAATCGGTCGTTGCTTTTCTGCCCGAAAAAACATATCTTGCAAGCTGGATGAACGCAGACGATGCGGTTAACTATATTGCGGATTTCTATGATGATTTTGATAAGGCAAAGGCAATGCATATGATGGATGTTTTTCAGCTTCCTCATAAGCAGAAGGTAAAAACCATGTCAAAGGGCATGCAGGAAAAGCTTCAGCTTCTTCTTGTTATGTGCAGAAACGCAAAGCTCTATATCCTTGATGAGCCCATGGGCGGCGTTGACCCCGCGGCAAGAGATTTTATTCTTGAAACAATTCTCAAAAACAGACCCGAGGGTTCAACAATTCTTATGTCAACCCACCTCATTCAGGATGTTGAAGAGATTTTTGATTCCATTCTTATGATAGGCAGAGGCTCACTTCTTATGAAGGATACTGTTGCCAACATTACCAAGAGTGGAAAAACCATTAACGATATATTCAAGGAGGTGTTCAGCGTTGACTGGAACTTCTAAGACGAAGGGTAAGTTTTTAAAGCTTCTCAAGAATGACTTTCTTGCAAGCGCAAGAGTTATCAGCCTGTTTTATATTGCGCTGATTATCCTCATCGGCGTTTTCGCTGTCTGCGCCGCAATTCAGGGCGGTGACTCAATCAGCGCGGAATTTGCCGAAAAGGTAACAACCGTTCGAAATGTTTCAATTGTTCTTTCAATTGTCGTTTCGTTCCTTCTGATTTTCGTAACATTCTTTTTTGTTGTTTACGATTTCTTCAAGTCGCTGTTCAGTTCGCAGGGATATCTGAGCTTCACTCTACCCGTATCGAGCAACCAGCTTCTTGGCTCAAAGGTTATCGTTTACGGCGGCTGGATGCTTCTGAGCTATGCGGCATTCATGCTCACAAGCGTTTATCTTATGAACTATACAGCCAACGAGGTTGTCGGCATGGAAAAAATCTCGCTTGTTGAATCGCTTCTGACGATGCTCGGCGATTTCCCTTCAACAACCCAGATTATTGCATACCTTGTTTACATGGTATTGATGTTCTTCGTTATTTTCCTCAGCTTTGTTTCGATTGTTTATTTCTCAATCACCGTTTCTCACATAAGAGTTCTTCAGAAGCATTCGGTTATCGCTTCAATCGTGATTTTCTTTGTAACGGCTCTTGTTTTCCTCTGGATTTCCTTCAAGATGACGGATATAGTCAATTTTGTTATGGTATTCAATGAGGATAAAACCCTCAGCTTCGGAATACTCAGCGATAACGAGTATCTGACAGGCAACAACCTCGGCATGGAGGTTACTCCCGGATTTGCATTCCTCGGTCTTGATGTCGGAATGTTCTTCCTCACATCTTATATCATGCACAAAAAGGTTAATCTTAAATAAAAACAAAATCCTCTGACAGGGAGAGATTATTATAAAAATCGGAATTTTCGGAGGAACCTTCAATCCTCCCCATTCGGGGCATGTCAGGCTTGCGACGGAAGCGGCTGACAGGCTCGGATTTGAAAAGATTTTGATTGTTCCCTCCTGCATTCCGCCCCATAAAATGCCCGGCAAGCTTGCAGACGGAGAGCATCGGCTTGAGATGTGTCGCCTTGCGTTCACGGATGAACGCTTCGAGATTTCCTCAATCGAGCTTGACAGAGGCAGCAGAAGCTACACGGTTGAAACCCTGCGTGAGCTGAAAAAGATATATCCCGAGGATGAGCTTTATTTCATCATCGGCTCGGATATGCTTGAAACGCTGACGGGCTGGTATCTGTGGGAAGAAATAATTTCGCTCGCTTATATCTGCGCCGCATCGAGAGAAGAGGGCTATGTGCCCGATTTATCCGTATTCAGCGAAGAGCAGAGAAAAAGAATAATCATGCTCGATGTTTCGCCGTTTGAGGTAAGTTCCACCGAAATACGGGGAATAATAGCAAAGGGTGCGGAGAATACAGAGCTTATCAGCCCCAAGGTTGCGGAATATATCCGCAGCAACGGTCTTTATGATGACGGACTTTCGGAATACAGACGGTTGATAACCGGTATGCTCGATGAATACAGGCTTAATCACAGCGAGTGCGTGAGCGAATGCGCTGCCGTGCTTGCCGAAAAATACGGTGCAGATACCGAAAAGGCGCGTCTTGCAGGTCTGCTTCACGATGTTACAAAAAACACATCCAAGGCAGAGCAGCTTGAGCTTATAAAAAAATCGGGAATAACGCTTACTGCAACGGAAATGTCAAATCCCAAGGTCTGGCATCAGATTTCGGGTGCGGTTTTTCTTAAGGATAACGGCATAATTTCCGACGAAGAAATTCTCGGTGCCGTAAGGTGGCACACAACGGGCAAGTCGGGAATGACTCTGCTCCAAAAAATTGTTTATGTTGCGGACTTTATTTCCGCTGACAGGGAATACAGAGATGTCAATGTTGTTCGCAGGCTTGCTGAAATCAGCCTTGAGCATGCCATTCTCTACACTTCCCGATATACGGTTGAAAAGCTTGTTTCGGCGGATTTGCCGATTCATCCCGCAACCGTTGACTGTTATAATGATATGTTACTGTATTTCAATATACAGAAAGGATAATGTTTATGATGGATTCCGAAAAGCTCGTCAGAGAAATAGCAAAGGTTCTTGACGAAAAAAAGGCGATGGATATCACCGCTATCAAAACCGAAGAGGTAACAATCGTTTCGGATTATTTTGTTATCGCTTCGGGTACTTCAAACACTCACACAAAGTCGCTCGCCGATGATGTTGAATACGAAATCAAGCAGCGTCTTGACATCTCTCCTGAACACATTGAGGGCAGAGCAACAGGCTGGATTCTTCTCGACTACGGCACCGTTATAGTTCATGTTTTTCAGCATGAGGACAGAGAATATTATAATCTCGAGCGCCTGTGGGCAGATGCCTGCGTTGTTGATCTGAGTGATGTAATTACTCCGGAATAAAACTTAATTGCCTTACGGCATGAATTGATTGCACCATGAATTGCACTTCGCGCATTAAAGACAGGCTCCGCCTATGACCGGAATATAAAATGGATTGCGGAGCAATTCAAATCATGGAGCGAAGTGAGAAATCATGACTTCAGTCAAATCATGGCGAAGCCAAATCATTTATAATAAGGTTGAACTGAAAGGAAGCTGAATCAAAATGGCTCAGTATGATTTTAAAAATGTAGAAAAAAAGTGGCAGGATATATGGGATAAGAATAAGACCTTTGAATGCACAGAGGATTATTCAAAGCCCAAGTTTTATGCACTCGTTGAATTTCCCTATCCCAGCGGTGCAGGCATGCATGTAGGCCATATCAAGGCTTATTCGGGTCTTGAGGTTGTTTCAAGAAAAAGAAGACTTGAGGGCTACAATGTTCTTTTCCCCATCGGATTTGATGCTTTCGGTCTCCCCACCGAAAACTATGCAATCAAAACCAACACTCACCCCAGACAGGTTACAGATAACAACATTGAAAAGTTCACAAGCCAGCTTAAAAGAGTAGGCTTCTCCTTCGACTGGTCAAAGGTTGTTGACACAACTCAGGAGGACTACTATAAGTGGACACAGTGGATTTTCCTTAAGATGTTTGAAAACAATCTTGTTTTCAGAGATAAAACCCTCGTTAACTATTGCCCCCACTGCAAAGTTGTTCTTTCAAATGAGGATTCGCAGGGCGGCAAGTGCGATATCTGCCACAGCGATATCGTTCAGAAGTCAAAGGATGTCTGGTATCTTCGCATAACAGAATATGCAGACAAGCTTCTTGAAGGACTTAAAGAGGTTGACTATCTTCCCAACATAAAGCTCCAGCAGGAAAACTGGATAGGCAAATCAACCGGCGCCTTTGTTAACTTTGCCGTTAACGGTACCGATGAAATGCTTAAGATTTACACAACAAGACCCGACACTCTCTATGGCGTAACCTTCATGGTTATGGCTCCCGAGCATCCGCTTATTGATAAGTATGCTGATATGATAGGCAACATGGATGAGGTTGAAGCTTACAGAGATATGTGCAGCAAGAAGTCTGCATTTGAGAGAACACAGCTTGTTAAGGAAAAGACAGGCGTGAAGCTCAGCGGCTTCAGCGCAACCAATCCCGTCAACGGCAAGGAAGTTCCTATCTATATTTCCGACTATGTTATGATGGGCTACGGCACAGGCGCTATCATGGCTGTTCCTGCGCATGACCAGCGTGACTATGAGTTTGCAAAGAAGTTCGGCATCGACATTATCGAAGTCATCAAGGGCGGAGATATCGGCGTTGAAGCCTACACAGGCGACGGCGAAATGGTTAACTCAGGCTTCCTCAACGGCATGACCAACAAGAAGGATTCCATCGAAAAGATGGCTGAGTTCCTTCAGGAAAAGGGCATCGGCGAAAAGGGTGTTCAGTATAAGATGAATGACTGGGCATTCAACCGCCAGAGATACTGGGGCGAGCCTATCCCCATCGTTCACTGCCCCCATTGCGGAATCGTTCCCGTACCCTATGAAGAGCTTCCCCTCAGACTGCCTGCAGTTGAGAATTTTGAGCCCGGTACAGACGGCGAAAGCCCGCTTGCAAAGATTGATTCATATGTAAACTGCACCTGCCCCAAGTGCGGACAGGCAGCAAAGAGAGAAACCGACACCATGCCTCAGTGGGCAGGCTCGTCATGGTATTTCCTCCGCTACATTGATCCCCATAACACCGAAACCTTTGCAGATAAGGATAAGCTTAAATACTGGATGCCTGTTGACTGGTATAACGGCGGCATGGAGCATGTTACAAGACACCTTATCTATTCAAGATTCTGGTATAAATTCCTCTATGACCTCGGCGAAGTTCCCGTTTCAGAGCCTTATGCAAAGAGAACAGCTCAGGGTCTCATTCTCGGACCCGACGGCGAAAAGATGTCAAAGTCAAAGGGCAATGTTGTTGACCCCAATGAGGTTGTTGACGAATTCGGCGCAGATGTTCTCAGAGCATATGTACTCTTCATGGGTGACTACGAAAAGGCTGCTCCCTGGAGCGAAACAGCCGTTAAGGGCTGCAAGCGCTTCATCGACAGAGTATGGGGCATGCTTGATATCGTAACCGATGGCGACAGCTACTCAAAAGAGCTTGAAAGCTCATTCCATAAGACAATCAAGAAGGTTTCGAGCGACATCGAAAATCTTAAGTATAACACCGCAATCGCTGCAATGATGACTCTCACCAATGAGATTTACGCTAAGGGCGCAATTAACAAGGCAGAGCTTAAAACTTTTGTTACTCTGCTCAATCCGTTTGCTCCTCACATCACCGAGGAAATTTGGGAGCAGCTCGGCTTTGACGGCATGCTCAACCAGACCGAATGGCCTTCATACGATGAAGCAAAGTGCGTTGATAACGAAATCGAAATTGCTGTTCAGATTAACGGCAAGGTCAGAGAAAAGCTTGTTATCGCAGCCGAGGCAACTCAGGAAGAAGCTATTGCTGCTGCCAAGGCACTTGATAAGATTGCCGAAGCAATTAACGGCATGACAATCGTTAAAGAGCTTTATGTTAAGGGCAGATTGGTAAATATAGTTGTCCGTCCGTAATTGTTGCAAAAAATTCATATATTTTGTGTTGACAAGCAGGTGTTGATTATTGTATAATAGTCAACAAGCTATGAAAATTAGTCCCTGTATTTAGACGAGGGGAGGGAATACATTGAGTCAGGTAAAAGTTAAGGAAGGCGAGTCACTCGAGAACGCTCTCAGAAGATTCAAAAGACAGACTTCAAGAGACGGCGTTATCCAGGAGGTTCGCAAAAGAGAACACTATGAGAAGCCTTCAGTTAAGAGAAAGAAGAAGTCAGAGGCTGCTCGTAAGCGTAAGTTTAAATAATTAAATCTTACAAAGTTAAAACCCACTCTCACATGAGAGTGGGTTTTTATCGTTTATTTGGCAATCGTAAAATAATTTTCGCCGTTTCTTACAGAAAAAACACTTGAGACTTCACCCGTGATGTTTGGTTCAAAATCGCCGTCCGGTTTATGCATGCCGCCTTGCATTTCGCCCTCAGGAAAAGTCATATCTTCAGGTTTTTCGGGGCGACTCATACCCTCAGGCATTTCAGGGGGTGTCATACCCTCAGGCCTTTCAGGCATAGTCATTTCTTCGGGCATTTCGGGGCGCTCGCTCATAGGATTCCTGCCGCCGTGTCCGTTCATCCCCTGAGAAGAAATTACCTGAAGCTGTTTGTTGCCGCTATACAAAGCATAATCGCCTTCGGCGAGAAGTTCATCGGAAATTATAAGATAAGAGAAGCTGTTTGCTATTTCTTTTTCGGCAACTGTTTCGCCTTGTGAATTTTTTAAGGAGTAAACACCGCTTTTCTGAGTCTCGGCAAAGGAGAATACCGCAAAGTTAACGGCACTTTCGGAAATTCTGTCAAGCATATTGCCTGTTGCGAAAACTTTACCGCCGTTGATATGGATACCCATATCGGAGTCAATTCCCGCATCGCCGCTGAATGCGCACGCCTGTGTTGTTACACTTCCTCCGTTGATGACAAGCCAGCCGTTGGAGTCAATGCCGTCGCCTTCGCCTGTTTTTCCGTTGACAAGAATGTTGAGGTTGCCTGCGTTAACGGTTGTGACCGAAATATTATCCTCATTAGTGTTGATGCCGTCATTACCTGAAATAATGTTGATGTTTCCGCCGTTTATTGTCAGATGCAGTTCGGAATCAAGACCTTCGTTGGCGGCGTTGATGTTAAGCACACCGTTTCCGAGCTTTCCGCCTCCCACATTCATTGACATTTTTGAATAAAATGCGCCGTCATATTTATGAAGTTTTTTTGCGTCCTCAACTTCAGTGCCGTTATCACTGAGAACAACGCTGTCGGGCTTGTAAATCCGTGCAACATAAGAACCCGTAACCGTATTTTCGGAGTTGTCGGCTATAATAACATTTGCTCCTGCGGGGCTTGTGTCAACATCTTTTGTTGCGGTTTCTGCATCTTTCGTGCCGCATTCGTATACATTATAGAAAATTACTGCCGGGGCAACCTCACAGGTTATCTCTGCATTGTTGAGCACCAGAGTCACAACCGCACCAGGATCTTTTTCCGCTTCGTCGCCTAAATCGACAGCTATCTGGCCTTTTGAAAGCTTACCGCTGATGACATATTGACCGGGCTGAGTTATGTGAACAACGGTATGTGCATCCGCTTTTTCCTTACTGTGAGCATCGGCATCCGTACCTTCTCCATAGCGGAAATCGTGTCCGGATTCATAATATACAATGTCGCTTGCAATATAGACAGCCTGTGTTGTGTCGGAAACGGCGGGTTTCCCGTCAATCTCAATTTCGCTGTCCGATAAAACGACTTGCGTACCGATGAATGGCTCTTGGGTTACGGTTGATTCTTTGTTTTCTGTAACGGCAGAGTCAGCGTTGCAGCCGTAAAGCATACTTAAGGAGAAAACTGCCGTCAGAATCAAAGCGGTGATTTTTTTCATAAGACATCTCTTTTCGTGATTTTTTGAGTTAAATATATAATGCTTTTTTAATACAGATGTTTCATAATTCTTAATTTTATTTGAATTTTTGTCAGAATAATCTGAACGGTGTTTTCTTTAAATGTGCGCCGCCCCAAAAAAACGGACAGGTTTAAAACCTGCCCGTTAATTTTTATTAAAGTATTTCGTTTATGGGAGCAAGAAGTTCGTTAAGAAGGAGCGAGAATGCCTTTGCAATGAGGTTAACGGTGATGGGAGGCATTTCGGAGAAACCTTCTGTGCCGTAATTGTCGTAAAGCCAGAGGCTGAGCTTTGAGAAGAAGTCTGAAGGTTCTTCCTCTTCTTCTGCAGCGTATACGCCTGCTTTTACGAGAATTGCGTTAAGTCTTTCTTCAATCTCATCTTCCTGACCTGCATAGCATACAGTGCCGTTAACAAAAGCTTCTGCCTCTGCGATTGCTGCTGCAAGCTCTGCCGCATCTTCTGCGCTAAGAGTTGATGCGTCAACACTCTTTGCTGTGGGAAGAAGAGAATTCTTAATATGTCTGGGGTCTCTTGCGCCGTTGAACTGAGGGTAATCGGGCGATGAATAAACATCAGTGATATCGTCAGTTGCAAGAAGGGTGGTTGCAAGAGAAATTATGATGTCGTTTCGAGCAGTCTTTTCGTGATTCTGACCGTCGAAGTAGAAGGTTGTGTCGGGGAGAAGACCGGTTGATGCGTCAACAACTCTGTCGGGAGAAATGTGGTTGTGCTCGGGATTTGAGCAGTTTGTGTTTGCCTGAATATAGTCCTCGGGAAGAGTTTCGCCGACCTTTGCGCTCCTAACGCCCATTGATGTTGAATCAAGGTGGATAACGCCGTCTGCATTGTCGTCATTCCATGTGTTGCCGATGCAGTAGAGAGGCACATCGTAATCAACAATGTTGAAAACCTGAACGCCCTTGTCAACAAGAGTCTGAATATTCTTATCGGAGTTGAGCTGAGCGTGATAGTACATCTCGGTCTGACGCTTGATTTCAGCCTTTGAGGGGTCTGAAAGAAGCTCTTTTGCAAGCTTGGGATAATATGCCGAGGGGCTGAGCGCCCAAAGGCTTGTGATGTTAACCGCAACTTCATCAACAAGAGTGTTGACTGCAGCGTTAAGACCCTTAAGAAGAACATCATCAGGGATTATTCTTGCAATAACTTCAATCATTCTTGCCTCGTCTTCGTCCATGAGAGTTTCAAGGAAGCCATTGAAGAGGAAATCTTTGTCAAGGAATGTGAGGTCTTTTGAAAGAAGGTCACCAACGATTGTTGAGCCGTCGAGAGCAGGAACGATGTAAACAACCTTATTGAGGTCATCCATAACATCGGGATGATATTCAAGAAGACCGTTTGCAATTGAGCCGCCCATGCTGATGGGAACGATGTTGACTTTATCGTGACCTGTGTCTTCTTTAACCATCTGAATGAAATCGTAAAGCTCATTTACGGCATCAAGATGATTGCCGAATGAATTGTAGGTAAAGAAATAGAGATGGTCTTCGCCTGCCTGCTCGGCATATGCCTGAAGAGGCACGGCATCATAAATCTGCTCTTTTTCGTATTCGCTGCATTCTGCAACCGAATAAGGATATTTTTCAACCTCGATGTTGCCCGTGTTTTTGCCGTTATCATCGCACATATTAACTGCGAAGCTGTCAAGGATAACATCCGAAAGTGCGCCGGAAAGCCCCATGTCACGCTGAGTTAAAAGAGTAAGAAGAATGGGGAAAAGCGCTCTCTTAACGATGTAGCCGATATCAAAGATTGCGGGGAAGCAGCTCATTCTTTCGCCGTTGTCGTCGAGAAGATAGTCGCCGTTTTCATCAAGCGCCCAGACATTGGACTGGCCGATGCCGGGAACAACGATTGAAGGGCAGATGTCGCAATTGCCGCCGCATTCCGCTTTGACTGCCGATGCCGAAGCGCTGACAGTCAGAACGGAGAAGATCATTGTAAGAGCAAGGATAATCGAAACAACTTTTTTCATTATGTATTCAACCCCTGTTTATTATTTGAAAAGATTGCGGATGGGTGAAAGAACCCAGTCGATAAGGTTGCCGCCGCCAAGCCAGTCAACAAGGAACTTGCTTGCTCCTTCCATTGTGTCATCAAGGAAGAGATCGAAGCCTGAGGGCTCTTCGGGATATGTGTAAAGGTTATATTTTGCAAGGATAGCGTTAAGTCTGTCTTCGGCAGCTTTAACCTTTTCTGCATCTGCAACTGTTGCATTAATAGCTTCCTTACCCTGTGCAATTGCAGCTTCAAGCTCCGCCTTATCCTCTGCGGGAAGGGTGATTTCGCCCTTTGCATTCTGCTCAAGGAGATTTTCCGCATCGGGAATTCTCCAGCGGCGGATGTACTTGGTGTTGCAGCTGTAGTTGAACTGAGGATATGTTTCGGGGTCGTCGTTAACATCTGAAACATCACCGACAAGGATTGCCTTAACAAGGTTGAGAACAACATCGTTGTTGCCTACTTCGTGATGCTGATCAAGGAAAATCCATGTGTTTTCGGGAAGAATTGCAGTTGAAACATCAACCTTATTGTCGGGTGAAATATGATCGTGTGCAGGGTTTGTGCAGTGGGTGTTCTTTTTGTAGTTGATATCAGCAAGCGTTTTGCCGGCAGGTGCGCCTGTTGCGCCGAGAGTTGTTGAGGTAAGGTTGATAATACCGTCTGTGTTATAATCGTGAGCAGAAGCAACAATGCCGAAGAATGTGTAATCCTGCTCGCCGAAGGAAAGGTTTGCGCCTGCGATTGTGTTAACCTTAACGCCGTCGGCAACAGCATCAAGAATGTTGTCCTTAAGGTTGAGTCTTGCCTGCTGGAAGCGGTCTGTCTTTTCCTTAAGCTTTGCCTTTTCGGGTGCGTTGTTGAGATATCTCTCAGCAAGTGCATCGTATCTGTATGAAGGAATCATTGCCCAGATCTGGGGGCAGTTGATCATCATCTTATCAAGGATTGCGCTGATTGCGCCTGTGAGGATTGCTTCAACGCCGGCTTTGGGAATTATATGAAGCACGCAGTTGATGAGGTAGCCGAGAGTTGCATCATCGCCGAGGATGGGGGGAACAAACTCGTGGTAGAGATATTCGTCAGCGAGATTCCACTTTCTTTCCATCATGTCGGCAACGATGTCTGTACCGTCAAGGCACGCAACAGCATTAACGATTTCGTCAACCTTATCATGGCCGTATTCGTCAAGATAAGCGGTGAGAATTGTGCCGCCGAGAGAAACGGGGAGAAGAGTAACTTTATCGTGGCCTGTCTGCTCCATAACCATGTCGATATATGCATCAAGCTCCTTGGCTGACTGCATGGGGTCGCCTACGAGGTTGAAGGTGAACATATAGATATGGTCGCCGCCGATTTCCTTTTCAACAGCCTGAAGAGGAATCATTCTGTAGAGCCAGTCCTTATCGTCCTGAGTCATTTCGGAAATGGGATGATTCCATCTCTGAGTCTGAAGATTGTTGATGTGGTTGCCGTCGTTGTCGCATTCCTGAACCCAGAAAGCGGCGCTTGCAGCATCGTATGCAGCATCTTCAAGACCGAGAGGAACCTGAAGAGTGAGAGTTGTAAGCAGGCTTACGATGAGCTTGGGAAGAGTTCCCCAGAGCTTGCTCAGTTCAAGAATGAGAAGAGTTCCGCCAACCTTGTTGCCGTCAGCATCAAGGTAGGGAGTATTGTCTTCATTGTAAAGGTATGTAGGTGAATGGTTGATACCGGGAAGGATGATAACGGGGGATCTGCCGCAGTTTCCTTCGCATTCGGTTTTTGTTGCTGCGGATGCGCCTACCGAGCCGATGGAAGCGAGCAATGCAGCGCACAGAACAAGAGAAATCAATCTTTTAATTCTGTTTGTCATTTTTAAACACTCTCCTTTTGTTTGACTTTGATATTTTTAGTCAAATATACACTTTATATTATCACAGATTTTATATGATTTCAACAGTATATTAAAATAAATATGTAACATTTATTAATAATTGTTGGAATAATTTTAAAGTGTTGACAGCCCGGCGGTATCGGAGTATTCTTTAAATGATGTATTTAGAAAGAAAGGTGATATCATGTCCGATTTATACAGTTCAATCTGCATCTCATCCGTCAAGGCATCCGCGCTTGAAATTGCAGGCATTAAAATCCCCGAAAATATTGAAAATCCTAACCCTGTTCTGACTGCTCTTGCAAAGAAAAAGCTCGGCGGAAAGCCAGTTGACAGAACGGTTATCTATAATCCCGATGCCGTTGCGCTCTGGGTTTATCAGAAGTATACATCAATGTTTACCGATGCCGTGCTTTGCTCCGATGCTGCACTGCCGATGCTCTCTGTTATGCCCAGCGTAACTCCCGTTTGCTTTGCATCAATGTACAGCGGAGTTATGCCCGATATCCATGGCATAAAGAGATACGAAAAGCCTGTTCTTACTGTCAACACAATCTTTGACAGCTTTGCAAAAGCAGGAAAAAAAGCAGCGATAGTTTCAACTGCAAACGACAGCATTTCCATGATTTTCTTAAACCGTGACATGGAATATTTCATCTATGACACTCCCGAGGAAGTCAACGAAAAGGCTCTTTCGCTTGTTGAAGAGGACAGATTTGACCTCATTGTTATCTATAACGGCAATTATGACGGCACGATGCATAAATTCGGTCCCGAGGCTTCCGAATCCCTTGCTGCTCTTGAAAAAAACATTGCATTTTATTCGGAACTGATTGAAAAAATCAACCGAGAGTGGAAAAATCACAGCGTATTCTACGGCTTCTGTCCCGACCACGGATGCCATGAAATCGACGGCGGTTGCGGCTCCCACGGTCTTGACATGGAAGAGGATATGAATGTTATCCATTTCTACGGAATCAAAGCTGCGGAGTAAATTATAATGAATAATTAATAATTTCGGAAGGGCTGCGCCCTTACCCATTAAAAAAGCGTCGCAGACCCTTAAATTTTCATTATTCATTCTTCACTATTCATTTAACAGATTGTTGTTACGGAAATTATGGTTTACAGGCAGTATGTATATAGTTACTAAAAAGATTTTGTAAAATTCTTATATATTTTCTTAAAAACATATGGAAATTTATATTTTTATCTGTTATAATCATTAGTGGCTCAGTTTGTCTATGAATGAGCCCACCCAAAATGTTTATTATTTTTATGGAGGTAGATTCCAATGTACAAGTATGTTTATTTGTTCTCCGAAGGCGACGCTTCAATGCGTAACACCCTCGGCGGCAAAGGCGCAAACCTTGCAGAAATGACAAAGATCGGTCTCCCCGTTCCTCAGGGCTTCACAATTTCAACTGAAGCTTGCACAAAGTACTATGAGGACGGCAAGAAGATCAACGATGAAATCCAGGCTCAGATCATGGAATACATCGTTAAGATGGAAGAAATCACAGGCAAGAAGTTCGGCGATAAGGAAAATCCCCTTCTCGTTTCAGTTCGTTCAGGTGCTCGCGCATCAATGCCCGGCATGATGGACACAATCCTCAACCTCGGTCTTAACGAAGAAGTTGTTGATGCTATCTCAGAGAAGAGCGGCAACCCCCGTTGGGCTTGGGACTGCTACAGAAGATTCATCCAGATGTACTCCGATGTTGTTATGGAAGTCGGTAAGAAGTACTTCGAAGAACTCATCGATAAGATGAAGGAAGAAAAGGGCGTTACTCAGGATGTTGAGCTTACCGCTGAAGACCTTAAGATTCTCGCAGGTCAGTTCAAGGCTGAATATAAGAGCAAGATCGGTTCAGACTTCCCCTCAGATCCCAAAGAGCAGCTCATGGGCGCTGTTGAGGCTGTTTTCCGTTCATGGGACAACCCCCGTGCTAATGTTTACCGCCGTGACAACGATATTCCCTATTCATGGGGTACAGCTGTTAATGTTCAGATGATGGCTTTCGGTAACATGGGTGACAACTGCGGTACAGGCGTTGCTTTCACTCGTGACCCCGCAACAGGCGAAAAGGGCCTTATGGGTGAGTTCCTCACCAATGCACAGGGCGAAGATGTTGTTGCAGGCGTTCGTACTCCCATGCCCATCGCTGAAATGGCTGAAAAGTTCCCCGCAGCTTTCAAGCAGTTCAACGAAGTTTGTGCTATTCTTGAAGACCACTACAGAGATATGCAGGATATGGAATTCACCGTTGAAGACGGTAAGCTCTATATGCTCCAGACCAGAAACGGCAAGAGAACAGCTAAGGCTGCTCTTAAGATCGCTTGTGACCTCGTTGACGAAGGTATGATCGATAAGAAGCAGGCTGTTGCTATGATCGATCCCAGAAACCTTGATACACTCCTTCATCCTCAGTTCGATGCTAAGGCTCTCAAGGCTGCTACTCCCGCAGGTAAGGGTCTCGGCGCATCACCCGGTGCTGCTTGCGGTAAGGTTGTATTCACAGCTGAAGATGCTGTTGAATGGAATGAAAGAGGCGAAAAGGTTGTTCTTGTTCGTCTTGAAACATCACCCGAAGATATCACCGGCATGAAGGCTGCTCAGGGTATCCTCACAGTTCGCGGCGGTATGACCTCACACGCAGCTGTTGTTGCTCGTGGTATGGGTACTTGCTGCGTATCAGGCTGCGGCGATATCAACATGGACGAAGAAAACAAGAAGTTCACTCTTGCAGGCAAGACCTACAACGAAGGTGACTATATTTCAATCGACGGCTCAACAGGTAACATCTACGACGGCATCATCCCCACAGTTGATGCTGAAATCGCAGGTGAATTCGGCAGAATCATGGCTTGGGCTGACGAATTCAGAACCCTCAAGGTTCGTACAAATGCAGATACCCCTGCTGACGCTAAGAAGGCAAGAGAACTCGGCGCAGAAGGCATCGGCCTTTGCCGTACAGAGCACATGTTCTTTGAAGCAGACAGAATCGCTGCTTTCCGTGAAATGATCTGTGCTGATACAGTTGCTGAAAGAGAAGCTGCTCTTGATAAGATTCTTCCCTATCAGCAGGGCGACTTCGAAGCTCTCTATGAAGCTCTTGAAGGCAACCCCGTAACAATCAGATTCCTTGATCCTCCTCTCCATGAGTTCGTTCCCACAGAAGAAGCTGACATCGCAGCTCTTGCAGCAGCTCAGGGCAAGAGCGTTGACGAAATCAAGGCTGTTATCGCTTCACTCCATGAGTTCAACCCCATGATGGGTCACAGAGGCTGCCGTCTTACAGTAACATATCCTGAAATCGCAGCAATGCAGACAAAGGCTGTTATCCGTGCAGCTATCAATGTTAAGAAGGCTCATGCAGACTGGAACCTTGTTCCCGAAATCATGATTCCCCTTGTTGGCGAAGTTAAGGAACTCAAGTTCGTTAAGGATATCGTTGTTAAGACTGCTGACGCTGAAATCGCAGCAGCAGGCGCTGACCTCAAGTATGAAGTTGGTACAATGATCGAAATCCCCAGAGCTTGCATCACTGCAGACGAAATCGCTAAGGAAGCTGACTTCTTCTGCTTCGGCACAAACGACCTTACTCAGATGACATTCGGCTTCAGCCGTGATGACGCAGGTAAGTTCCTTAATGCTTACTATGATACAAAGATCTTCGAGTTCGATCCCTTCGCAAAGCTTGACCAGAACGGCGTTGGCGCTCTTATGGATATGGCTGTTACAAAGGGTAAGGCTAGCGGCAAGAACCTCCACTACGGTATCTGCGGCGAGCACGGTGGCGATCCCTCATCAGTTGAATTCTGCCACAAGATCGGCCTCAACTATGTATCATGCTCACCCTTCCGTGTTCCCATCGCTCGCCTCGCAGCAGCTCAGGCAGCTATAAAGGACTAATGGAGAACTTCTTCAAGTTCGCTCAGTTTACTCTGACACTTGAGGATGCACAGGAACATGCCTATTCCATATCCCCGACAAAGCGTGTAAAAGGCTGGCGAGATATTGAAGTTAACCTCTATATTTAAAATGAACTCCCCATCGAGTAATCGGTGGGGAGTTTTTGCGCTTGACTATACATAAATCAAGAGTCTGTTCACAAAATAAGACCTTATCAAATTCAAACTTGAATGATATAATCATATCAGAAGCTTCGAGAAAAAATGAAAAGGTGAAAATGATGAACAATATATTCAGCGACAATCTCAAGAAATTCCGTCTTGCAAAAGGCTTAACACAAGAGCAGGTTGCAGAAAAACTGAACGTTAATTCTCAGACTGTTTCCCGTTGGGAGTGCTCAGCAACTCTTCCCGATGTTCTGACCTTGCCCGAACTCGCAAGACTCTATGAAGTGACGGTTGATGATTTTTATAAAAAGAGCACCGTTGCTTACGATAACTACGCACAGCGTCTTGCATCAGTTTTTGAGGATACACATAATATTGAAGATTTTATCCGTGCTGATGCAGAGTTTAAAAAGCTGATAAAAAGCAATTCCTTAACAACATACGATATGTGGGAATACGGAATAATTCATTATTTTTTGATGCACTATGGCAAAGAAAATGCTTTCTATTGGTTTGACAAAGTTTTAGAACAAGGCGAAAGTGCCGATGAATTTGCTTATTGGAAAACTCGCACGCAGAGAATGAAGCTCTGCTCACAGCTTGGCGAAGATGAAGAAAACATTAAGGAACAACAAAAAATCGTCAAAAACAATCCTGACAATGTGAATGAGTGGAGCCTTTTGCTTGCCGCATATATGTATGCCGAACGTTACGAGGAAGCATACGAAGAATTCAAGAAAGCAGTCGCTAAATTCCCCGAAGAATGGGAGTTGTATATTCACGGCGGAGATATTGCAAAGAAGCTCAAAAAATACGATGAAGCTATGGAGTATTATGACAAAGCAGGTGAAATAGGCTCATATTTCTGCGATGAACTTTACTGCAAGGCAAGCTTATATGAAGCTTTGGGAGAATACGAAAAATCCGTTGAAATGTATATGAAAATTGCTGATACCCTCCGCCAAAGAGGTTATGATGTTGAGGCTGATATGGCAGAAAAAGATGCAGAAGAAGTCAGAAGAAAAATCGAAAAATAAGATATAAAAATCTATAAAAAAAATGAACTCCGTTTACCGAGCAATCGGCAAGCGGAGTTTTTGTGTGTATATTATAAACACGGTCAATCCGCAGAATGGTTGATAAAAATTATCAAAAAATATTTAAAGAGAGTTTTTTGGGACAGTAACTTGTGATATAATTTACTCAGTAACAAAGGGGTGACTATATATGAAATTTGATTTTGACAAGGCCTTACTTCCTCCTGTTTATAAGCGAAATAACGCAGATTGTTATCTTGACCCGATAAGAAAAAGATTGGTTTGCGTTACTCCCGAGGAAACAGTAAGACAAAAGGTTATTTATCATCTGATAAATGAGCTTGAAGTTCCTCCTGAAATGATTGCTGT
Organism: Acutalibacteraceae bacterium; assembly: GCA_045539875.1. GTDB lineage: Bacteria > Bacillota > Clostridia > Oscillospirales > Acutalibacteraceae > CAG-177. The sequence goes on along the minus strand of JAZQGF010000035.1, from coordinate 36,152 downwards.
TGAGGAACATCTTTCTCATTTTGGTATTAAATCAAACAAGCGTGCTGACATTTTAATTTTAGGATTAGATAAGGATGAAATTTTGTATCCCATAGCTGTTATAGAGTGCAAAGCTCCCGGAGTTTGTTTGGGTGATTATGCAGCCGTCCAGGTGATTGAATACAGCGAGTTATTGCTGTGTAGCTATGTTATGTTAGTAAATGATTGTGAAGCGCAGTATTGCCGATATGATAATGATAAAAAGGATTATATTATAATCGAAGATTTCCCAAAATATAAGGAAATGCTTGAGGGATATTATGTTGAACTGCCTCCCAATGAACCTTGCAGCAGAACGCCGTTTAATGAACTTAAAAATTATGTTTCAGAAAACCGTGAGGATTGCAGTTTTGCAATAAGCACGAAAACACCAATGAAATTAGCTGTTCCTGCTATGAACTTATTTGAGGCTTTTTTGATTGATACCGACAGAAAAATGCCGAGCCAAAAATATCAGATTTTCACATTAATAGAAGACTACGGAATCAGAGAACTTTCATACGGCGATGCATCAGGTGGAGTTTCTTCAGGTTTATACAGATCTTTTTTGATTGAATATAAAGGGAATACAGAGTTTGTGTCGTTTGGTCTTTTAAATTATCGTACATACAGCAAACTCGATGATATAAAAACAAGCCTGAATATAGGAATTGACACTGAAGAATCATCACACCATTCACTTCAACTCGTTCTTGACGATAATGTAACGGTAAACGGAGACAAAATAAAATTTTATCATCACGGAAGAATTGCTGTAGGAAATATCGGCAGCGGTAAAATTGAAGAGTTAAGAATCTTCGCTGAAAGCATTTATCCTAAAATAGTATTTGGAAACAAATTTTATTTGGGATGCCTTACTCACGATAGACTGTGGACTCTTGACGATCCTGAAGTTGTTGATTTGATTGAAAATCTAATATCATATGCTCTCATTCGCGATGAGTACAGAAAACATCTTAAATCCAATAATAAAGCTAAAAAACACAAATAAATCTCCGAACATTCAACAAAACACAGACCTCCTTGTAAAATGGTGTTACCAAATACAAGGAGGTCATTTTTATGTTTAATTTGATGTAATTTCAACCTTAAATATCGCTTTGTTTTTCGAAACGAAAAGCTCTCCGAAAAGCAAACTGCTGAAATTCTTAACGGTTATTTCCTGCGGAGGAACAATGGGATATTCTGCATTGTATGAATCGGAATTATGCTTTGAATTAACCTTGGTGAAAAGATAATTATTTCCGATTCTGTGAACATAGAAGCCGTCAACCTCTATTCTTTGAGGCAGATAGCAAGTATAACCGAAATCATGGTCCTCCGAATTTTCTGCATTGATAATATGGCTTGATATACCCGTGGGATAAAACTTACAGTTGCGGATAATCAGCTCACCGTTCCAAGTTGAGCCGTAATCCGGACGAAAGTCAACAAAGTCTTCGGCTAAAACGGTTGTGTTCTCAATCAGAGCCGTTCCGCTTCCGATCAGTTTTATTCCGTGATGACCGAGAACGGAATTTATAACCGTTGCGTTAAGAACACCCTGGTGTGCATCAAAGCGTGAAAGTGCACAGCCATCATACACCAGATTCTTGCAATAGTTAGTGCCTGCGATTCCCCAATAATCAATATCGGTTATATCGTTTGTCTGGTTGCAGTTGATAAATTTTGCATTAACCGCTGTTGCAGCTCCTATATCGTAAGTGCCCATTGTTACGGATGTTCCTGCAGAGCCTGTGGTTGAATACTTTTTATGACCTGTAAATGTGCAGTTTTTTACTGTTACATCAGCACAGCATGAAAGACTGATAAAAGCCGAATACGGCGCACCGGTTTTGCCCTCATTTTTAATATCGTGATATATTCCGTCTATAACGGTATTTGAGCGTCTGACCTGAATACCTCTTGCATAATAGTTATACTCAGAAGCTGCGTTGTTTGCAAGAGTTGTGAATCTGCCGCCTTTTACGGTTAATATTTCGGTGTCGATGGGATATGCCGCAGCAGCGGTAATTGAATCAAAGTCCCAGACAAGCGGAGTTTCCGGTGAAAGGCTTCCGTTTTCATCAACAAGTATAACATCTGTCTGATTGCTTCCCGAATTTTGGTTTGCACCCTTGCGGATATATTGCTTGACATTAGAATCCGTAAGCACAACCAAGCTTTTGTCCTCAAGTGATATGCCTATATTTTTTGCATCGGATTTAAGATGAGAAACCTTATCGGTTATATTTATTACGCCCTGTGACGGTGCAATATTAAATATCCATGCACTTCTGTTTTCGACCTGAGTGTCATCAATTATAAAGCGTGCGGTTGACCAATCGGTATCGGTCATAATGTAAGCGGTTTTGTTTGCACCGCCGATATAATATGTTGCGGTTTCATTTGTAAAAACGCTTAAACCGTTTGTGTTTGCATATTCATGGGTTTTTACGATAGCTTCAAAGTCATCTGCCTTGCCGTCACCCACAGCCCCGAAATCCTCATATGTTACATAATCCGAGAAAGTTTTATTAAACTCATAACCGTCTTTAAAGTCATAACTGCCTTGTGAACCCAGCAAAACTTCATCTGCAAAAGCGGTTATTCCTCTTGAAATTCCTGCACCCGAGCTGCCCGTGATATAAATATTACCGTTTTCAACCTTAAGGCTGAAGCTGTCCGTATCATTCAGAGCAGCGTTAATTATAAAGGATTTTTGGGCAGCGTTTTCGGCTGCGGCAATCTTTTTGCCGCAAGCCTTATAAAGCTCATTGCAAAGGGTTTGTGCGGCATTGGAGCAGAGAGCGCCGTTTGCACAATCGGGAGTGACAACGGAGTATTCGTCAACAGGCACACCGTTTACGGTTATCCCGTTAAGAGGTCTCACGATATAAGGGCTTTCATAGTTACCCTTTGCAAGCTCGTTTTTAAGCTCCGTTTCAGAGAAAAGCTGCGAAAAGGGAGCAGTGAAAACAGAAACAACGCACATTATCACTGCAATTATTCGTGAAAACATTTTTTCATCACCTTTAAAACTTTTTACTGTTATAACATTTCAGGCAACTTAGTTAAAATGACTTGTTATATTTCCATTATATCTTTCAGATTGAAGTTTTGCAAGAGTAAGTATTAAAACATCACTTTTCAAAATCGGACATAAAAATACCGTTGTTTTATTTTTGAAGCAACGGTGTATTCTTATCATAATTATGCCGCTTTCGGTCGGCTTTTTTCTTGCAATCGACATCCTCGACAAATCCGTAATTACATTCATAATACAGCAAAAGAACTGTTGAGAAAGAGAGGATGACATGATATAATAAAAAAGATCTTCGTAAAATTTACAGGAATTATTGCGAAATCCAATTCACAAGGGGAGATATGCATGAAAAAAATAAATAAAATTCTGAGCTTTCTGGTTGTGCTTTCGCTGGTTTTCACAAGTGCAGCATTTTTTGCTTTTGCGGCTGAAGGAGAAAAGAATTATTACTATATCGATTCCGTTGGCGGTGACGATTCCAACAGCGGAACAGATGTAAACAGTCCCGTAAAAACAATAGGCGGTCTTAAAAATCTTGACATTAAAGCGGGCACGCATTTTCTTTTTAAAAACGGCGGCGAATATGACTGTGCCGTAACACTCACCTGCAGCGGTACAAAAGAAAATCCGATTGTTATCTCCTCCTACGGCGAAGGTGAAAAAGCAATACTGAAAACAAATGAAAAAACAGAGGTTTTCCGCCTTTTTGACTGTTCATACATAACCGTATCAAATCTGCATATCAAAGCGCCCAACGGCGGCGGAATATGGATTGATACACTTAATCAGACAAGCAAAGGCATTATTATTGACAATGTTTATTTCGCCGATATGCAGAATTACAGAGTAAAAAGCCGTGACGATTTTTCAAACGGTGCCGCAGGTGCAAGGGCGGCGGTAATGGTTAAAGGTTTGCCTGCAAGGTCAAGATATGCCGTCAATGACCTTACAATAAAAAACTGCGAGGTTTATAACTGCGGCAACGGCTTTATGATTTGGGGTTCGTGGAACGATTCGCAGACCTGGTGGTGCGAAAACGAAGAGGATATTGATCCGGTCTACAACGAAGGTCTGCTTATCGAGGGTTGCTATTTTCACGAAATGGATGCCGAGGCAGTAATTGTCGGTATGTGTGACGGTGCGTTGGTCACAAACTGCCGTGCCATCAACTGCTGTCAGGGTCCCGGAACAAATGAAAACGGAGAGATTCTTTATTACACCGCCGCAATGTGGTTCTGGGGAAGTGTAAACAGCACAATTCAGTACTGCGAAATAGCGGGTCAGAAGAATGTGGGCGACGGAATGGCAGTTGATTTCGATTCGCACTCAAACAATTGCACATATCAGTATATTTATTCGCACGACAATATGCGTTTTATCTGCAACTGTCCGAATTACAGCGGACACAATAACAACACGGTGCGTTACTGTCTGTCCGTCAATGACAACGGCGGAAGAAGCCGTCTTTCGGCAAATCCGGGCGAACACGGACTTAAGTTTTACAACAACACAATAGTCAACTGTGCCGATTTTTATATGATAGATATGTATGATTCAGTTATTGCAAATAATATCATCGTTCCTGCCGACGGCTATGTTGTTGTTTGCGATGCGGCAGATTATTTCCGTGACGGAAATGTTTTTGCAGGCAACTGCTACTACAATACCGTAAATCCGTTTTGCGATTTGGGATCAAAAAATACCGTTCCGGGTTTTGCAAGCAGCGATTTCACATCATTTGAAAGCTTTAAGCTGTCGCAAGATTCACCTCTTATCGGTGCGGGAATTGAAGTTGAGGGCAACGACCTGAAAACCGACATTTTCGGCAATGTCATAACGGGTAATAACATCGGTTGTTACGGCGCAGACGGTGAGGACACTGAATATGAAGGCGAAAATTTTATTGAAAAAATCATAAGATTTTTCAAGGACCTAATTAACAGAATCGCCCGTGAATCAGAAGGGCTTAAGGATTATTGAGAAATGTTTTATAAAAGCGTACAGAGCAAATCTGCACGCTTTTTCTGTAATCATTTTTGTACAAAAACTTAAAGCAAACAAAAAGCCGCCCGATTGCTCGGACGGCTTTTTGTCAAACAGAGTTTTGGCTGTATAAAAGAATATTTTTTTATTTAAACAAGCTAAGAAGAAAACCGAAGATTTTTTCAAAGAAGTCGGCGATTATCTCGAAAACTCCTGCGTTTGAAGTTAATGTCTGAGAGGTTTCTTCGATAACATTGCCGTCTGCATCATAAACGGTTGCGGTAAAGGTTGTTTCGCCGTCCTCAACAGAAGTAACCGTGCATTTTTTAACTTTATAGCCCGATTCATCGTTTTCCCATTCACCTGCGGTGTGGGGCACAACGGGAGTGTATGTGATTTCTCCGACATAGCTCTTTCCGCATTCGCAGGTGTAGGTCATAACACCTGCTTTGATACAGGTTGACTCTATTGTTACGGATGATGAGTAAGAATGGCTGTGAAGCTCTCCGTTAAAATAAATATCAGCATTCCAAAGCGAGTTGTTATGTAAACCTAAAAAGCGTAGTCACCTATATTGGTTATAGTGTGAGCTATGGTTATACTTTTTATCTGGCTCAGGTAGCTTCTCCAAGGAATATACGGCGGTCTTTCAAAAAAGATTTTGCCTTCGCCGCTTATTGCCAGATTGCCTTTGCTGTCAAGCTTCCAATCGATTCCGGTTTCTGTAGAGCCTTCTGCAATGATTTCAACGGTTTCTTCCGTTTCAGCTCCTGCAATCATACCGATGCATAAAAGCATCACGGAAGCAAGGATAATCGAGAGTGTGCGTTTGAATAAATTTTTTCATTTTCAAAACTCCTTTTGAGGCACACCCCAACCAATTAAGGTCGGAGTGTGCCCGTAATATATAGATACTCCTCAAAAATTATTATTTAACCATAAAAGCCTGAGTAACTATTCTGCTTATTCCGAAAAGATTCTTGAAGAATGAAATAATCTTCCGGAAGAAGCCTGAGTTTACGGAAACTTTCTGTGAATCGGAAATATCTGCACCTGCATAGTTGTTTCCGTTTGCGTCAACAACTTTAACGGTTACTTCAACGCTGCCGCTTTCGGGAGAAACTTCAAATATTGTGCCTTCGCCCTTCTTAACGCCGTCAACAAACCAGAAGATTTTTGCATCCGCAGGCATATTTGAAGTGTTTGCGGTCAGGCGGAGAGTTTCGCCGTAGTTGATTGTTTTTGTGCCGCAGTTGTTTTTGATTTTTACGGTTATCTTTTTTACTGCCTCCGCTGTAATGTGGTCATTGATTTCATCTTCTCCGATAATTTCATTGTCGCAATCGGGGCAGATATAGGATTTTTCGAATACAGCGGTAAAAGATAAATCGTTTGCCGGCATTATATCCGGAACCTCAGGTGTCCAACCGATAAAAGCAAATCCGTCTTTAGAGGGGGAGTGGGGGAGAATGATTTCAGAGCCTGCCTCAACAAATTGCTCATCACTAAATCCGTCAACAATCCAATTTATTGTAAACACTTCATTCTTTTCTGTAAGGTCGGATTTTACGGCACCGCTGACAAAAACAATTGCAGATGATGACAGGTTTGTATTTTCAAGCGCAAACAAAATTATTACATCTCCGGGAAGTTCGGCATGAACATTAACAACACCTTCTCCGTTTTCGTCAAGAGTTATTTCGTTGCAATCTACGGAAGCAATCAAATCGTTGCTTAATGTTAAAAACACTTTTTTACCTGCTGCGGCAGATGCAGGATATGCCGAAACCGTAATTGTGTTATCCGAATTGATCGCCGCCGAAACAGTTTCAGACACAGAAAGTGATTCAACCTTTGAAACAACATTGTTTCTCTGAGAAAATTCTCCTTCAAGCTTTGTTCCGCAATAATTTTCAACATTTGAAATTTCAATATCTACAGAACCGTTTATCGGAGAAGCGGGAACAAAATTGAAAACACTTGCATATGACATCGTGTTATCGGAAGTGCTTTCCTCGTTTTCGGGGCTGAAAGTGCCTTCGACGGTTTTACCGTTTAACGATATGCTGATATTTTCCGCTGTTACGGATTCAATATCCATATATTGCGTAAATGCAATTTCTATTTCATTCTCATATACATTTATAAAATCGACTTTCGGTGCCGAATTTGATATAAGACCGAGATTTACATCAAATCTTTCGGGGGGGATATCCATCCACTCGCTGTAAACGGTTTCATATCCGTCTTTTTCGGCTTTTACAAGCCACCAGCCTTCGGGAACTTCCCATGAATAACTGCCGTCAGACAGCGTTTTCATCGGATTTATCTGATCATATTCTTCCGCATCCCAGACTATCGCTTTTGATATATCGGGATACTCTTCACTCCAGAATTCGGGAACCTCTTCATCATACGGAATCCATAATGCAGTAACGGTTGCGCCTTCAATTGTATTTGAAGGAACAGCTTCGTAAACTATACCCGACGGGTCGATGATGAATTTGAAATCGGAAGTCAGGAATGCATCTAATGCAGGAAGAATTTCAATAAAGCCTAAAATCAAGCCTGTCGGTAGTGCAATGTGTGGACAAACTAAAGATTCAATAAACCCTGCACCATAAGCAACGGCAAATATAATATCGGTCTTAAACGCTTCTTTATCATCATACTCAAAAAAGCAAAGTTTTAAAACCTTTACTGCAAACTGGGTATACAGTCCGCCAATATTTTTGCTGCTTTCCAAAAGCTCGAGAGTATCCGTCGGCAATCCGGTATTTATCATATTAAATATAATTTCATCCAAACCGGAATTTTCAAAAGCTTCTTCCGCAAAAGATTCCGTCACATCTTTGATATCAGTATAAAGCTCAATTCCTTCTCCACCAAATGATTCTATTAAATAATTAAGTACCTCTACAGGGTTGCTGATTGTTTCTGCAAAACCACTGATTATTTTGTTGCACTCTTCAAAATATACCGTTCTCGCCACTTGACCGTTTTCATATTCGGTTGTTTTTGAATATTTTAAGGTGCCGTCCTTGCTTTGCTCTTTTTCATAACCTTCGTTCAGCAGTTTTTCAGATGTTATTCCATCTGTCGGTAAATTTTTAAATGATAACTCCAAGTCATCTTTTTCAGGAACAGAAGCTCTGAAAATCAGCTCGCCGTTTTCTTTATCTTCCAATAAAGTGTTTTTAACAACTTCTGTTTCAAAAGAATCAACATCAAAGCTTTCTTTGAAATCGTCGCTGACATTATCAACACTTAATTTGGAACTGATTTCATCTTTATTGTTTTCGGTTATACACAGAACACTTAAATTACTCGGAACTATTCCTTTAAAGCCTGTTGCTGTGTATGCATCGAGTTCCTCATTATATTCACATAACAGGGCGTTGTTTCCGCCGGCTTTTGGGTTAACAACATAAACAGCCTTTACAGCATCTTTATTGTCTACTTTGATAATGAAAGAGAACGAAGAATATGGTGTCCAGCTGATTACAGGCAATTTGCCCTGATTTGCAATCAGGTCATATTCCTGACCTCTGTAAATCATTTTGGCGGAGGTTATCATCACCGCTTCATTTGAATAAACAACACTTGCCGATGCGATATTCTTTCGGTTATTAATCCTCGCCTCTACGGTAAAAGTTTCAGCATTTCCGCTTACAGGCAGAGTAAGGGTTTCGGAATATGCTCCCGTTTTTGAAGCCATAACGGTTTTGATATATTCTCCGTTAATATAAAGCTCAATTTCTTTATCAGGCGAAGCTATACCGGAAACAGTGATATCCTTTTTGTTTGTTTCGCTCGGAGCATTAATTGTAATCATATCGTTAATCGAATTAATTATTCCCATTACTTCGCTATATGATTTATTATTGAGTTTATATCCGATTTTAGCGTAGCTCACAAAATAGCTTGTATCTGTAAGGATAACCTTAAATTCAACCGTTCCCGAAGCAGGGACATTATTGACATTTAGAAGTGTACCGTTGTTTTTTGTTGAAACATCAGCCCATTTAACTCCGTTTACAGTTACTGTGGATGTGTTAAAGGCAACTGTTGACGGAACCTTAATGCTGATATTGCAATTTGAAATGTTGTTTTTTACAGTTTCTTTAAAGTCGTAATTAACCGTCAGGGAAACACCGTTTTTGCTTGAAGAAAGCTTTTGTGTTAATCTGTAATAAGTATTATCGGAATCCAGATTTCTGTCATCACTGTCTTTTAAACCTGTTTCTTTTATTTCAAACGGCCAGCGTTCGTCAATGATTGTAACAAGTACTTCCGGTTCCGCAGTGTCCATATAAAGTTTTATTGAATCACAGCCGTCAAAGGCACTGGCGCTGAGGGTTTCAAGTGTTGAAGGTAATCTTACAGATGTCAAGGATTTACAGTTATAAAAGGCTTGATTTTTTATAACTGTTGTATTTGAATCCTGCAGATTTATATGCTCGAGTGAAGAACAACCCGAGAATGCAGATAAACCGATTTCAAGAAGCTGATCATCTGTTCTTTTTTCAAAAATTATATTTTTTAAAGATGTGCAATCCTTGAACAAACTATTACCAATAAATTCAACAGAGGCAGGAATCGTCAGCTCGCTTATGTTGGTTTTCTGGAAACTGCCAACACCTATTGAAACAACTGTTGAAGGTAAGGCGATTCCCTTTAGCGATTCACATCCGGAAAAAATATAACCTACCTGAACATCACCAAAAGAAGCACTTCTATATCCGCCAACGAACGATAGCTCGCTTCCATCCTCAAACACAACAGACTCTAATTTTTTGCATCCTTTGAAAGTCTTGTGTTCAAGTTTGGTCACCTGCTTGGGTATTTTTATTTCTGTTAAATTTTCACAATTCTCAAAAAAACCTGCATCATCACCGGTTTCGTTATAACCTAATAATGCTGTTATTCCGTTGCCCAGAACAACATTTTTCAAAGACTTACAACCATAGAACATACCCCTGCCTGAAGTTGTTAAACTGTCAGGTAAAACTATATCTTCCAGAGCAACACAATCCGCAAATGCCATCATGCCAACCGATGTCGCATTTGAAGCTTCAAAGTTAATATTCTTCAAACTGCTGCAACCCGAAAAAACATAGTTACCTAAAGTAAGCGACTCGCCGTTTTCTCCTCTTTCTTCAAAGATAACTGTTTCAAGGGATGTGCAACCATTGAATGCACTTACGCCAATAGATTCTACTTTTTGGGGAATATTGATTGTCTTTAATGATTCACATCCGCCAAAAATATATCCTACAGGAACCGTACTAAGTGAAGCATTTCTATATCCGCCAATGAACGAAAGCTCGCTTCCTTCCTCGAACACAACAGACTCTAATTTTTTGCATCCTTTGAAGGTCTTGTGTTCAAGTTCGGTCACCTGCTTGGGTATATTTATTTCTGTCAGACTCTCACAATTCTCAAAAAAACCTGCATCATCACCAGTTTCGTTATAACCTAATAATGCTGTTATTCCGTTGCCCAGAACAACATTTTTCAAAGACTTACAACCATAGAACATACCCCTGCCTGAAGTTGTTAAACTGTTAGGTAAAACTATATCTTCCAGAGCAACACAATCTGCAAATGTCATTATGCCAACCGATGTTACTTTTGAATCCTCAAGATTTACGCTTTCAAGTGAAGAACAACCCGAGAATGCATATGAACCGATTTTTAGTGTTTGTTCATCTGCCCTTTCGTCAAAAGATACCGTTGTAAGAACTGCACAGTCTCGGAATGCACCATCACCTATAGTTGTAATATCCGAATGAATTTCAACTTTTTTTACTCCGGAATTCCGAAAAGCAGAATCATCTATACCTGTAATAATATAGATTTCATCGTTATATTTGGTTTTACTGGGAATAAAGTAAAAATCATCGGTAAAAGATACCGTTTCATCAACAACACCTGCAAAGCTTGCGGTTTTATTTGATGTGTTAATCGAACTGATGTAAAATTCTCCGTCTTCCGAAAGCGCTTGCGTCGCCGCCGATGCCTTCAAAATGCCAAAATTAATTTCGGGTAAGTCAGGCAATTCTAATCCTACAAAACCACTCAAAGGTATGCTGCCAAAAGAAATTAACAGACAAAGGCAAACCGTTAAAACTTTTTTAGCAACTTTTGTTATTTGCTTTTTCATAATTTGCATCTCCTTTATTTTAGCCTCTATAAGATAAGTCGATTGAAAAATCAAAAAGTTGCAGTCTTTTTCAAAAAAATCGACGATTTTATAATAAAAAAGTTGCAAGTCATGCCAAAAGTTCACAGAAATTTAATGTAAACAAATATCGCCAAAAATCGTCATAATAAATTGAAATGTATAAAAGGTTTTGTTATAATGTGAACAGTTTATGAAAAAGGAAGTGGAGAATGGATAATCTTCAGCTTTCCGAGCTTGCTCAAAAAGCAAAAAACGGAGATATATCGGCTTTTGAAAAAATTTATATTGAGCTTTCGCCCGAAATATATGCAATCACCTGTGAAATAACGCAAAACAAAGAAGAATCCCGTGATTTGGTTCAGGATTGCTTTGTTGCGGCTATGGAAAATATAAGCATGCTCAAAGATCCCGATAAAATCAAAAACTGGCTTATAAGAATCGCCGCAAACAAGAGTCGCGACTACATAAAAAAGAAAAAGCCTTCGGTGCTCACCGAAGACCAATACGATATTATCGAAAATCTTGAAGAAGACGATATTGCGGTTATTCCCGAAGCATCGCTCGAAGCAGATGAACGCGTTGAAGATGTCAATGAAATGCTTCAAAGTCTGACAGAGGACAAGCGTTTGTGTTTGCTGCTGCGGTATAAACACGATATGAGCTATGCTGAAATTGCACAGGAGCTCGGCATAAGTGAAAGTGCGGTTAAAAGCAGAATTTCAAGAGCAAAGGATGATATTGAAAAAGAAGCGGAGAAGCGCAAGAAAAAAGGTTTGCCTTTTTTCAGTGTTGCGCCCTTCGGACTTGTTATTTTCGCTCTCAAAAAATCTGCAGATATTACCGCTGCATCGTTTGCAGGCAGTGCCGCACAAACCGCCGCGTTTGCAGGAATAACGGCGGCTTCACAAGCAGGAATTGCCGCGTCAGCCACAGCTGCAACTGCTGCAAGTGCATCCGCATCTGCGGCAAGCACAACGGCCACCGCTGCAACGGGAATCGGTGCAAAGGTTGCTGCAATGAGCGTTGCCCAAAAGGTTGTTGCAGGCGTTGCCGCCGCAAGTATTGCTACGGGATCGGCGGTCGGCACAACGGTTGCCGTAAAGAATAAAATCCAATCCGAAACAACAACTGCAACTGCTTTTGTTGAGGAATACACAACGGCACCCGATTACGGCTTTGAGAGTGAAACGGTATTTATTCCGCCCGTTACGGAAACGGGAAGCTCATTATCTGAATTCTCAACAGCAAGAACTTCAGCATCGTCAGAAAAACAATCCTCAACGGTTACTCAGACAAAAGAAACCGAAAAATCAACCGTTGCAAATAAAACAACAACCAAACCAACCACCGCGAAGGCAAAAACCACAACACAAAAACAGACCACAATAAAAGCGACTACCACTAAATTACATACAACCACCACTGAAGAAGAAACAACAACTGCCAAGGTTACAACAACAAAATCAAACACAACTGAAAAGCAAACCACTACCACAACTACAAAAGCGGTTACAACAACAAAGCCTGTGACCACTACCACCACAACGAAGGCAACCACTACCACAACCGAAGCATCTTCTCCCGCAACGGTGACGGTAACCGTATGGGGCGAAGAAACAAGCACGACCAAAACGCTGTATTTTGAAGCAGGCGAAATAATAACGGCAACCGAAATTGAGAACAGGCTGTCAGATGAATATGGCATAGAGGCGATTGCAGACGATATCAACATAACAGCAGAAGCAGGTGGCAGCTACACCGCAACTGCTTATGAATAATACGGAGGCATAAAATGAACAGAAAACTTAAAATTTCGGTTTTATTTATTCTTTGCGTTGTTCTTATGGGAACAATGTCGGTTTTCGGAATGAACACACTCAAAGCAGAAGCAACCGAAAGAGAAATCACTGCAAGCGGCACAAGCGGAGATGTCAACTGGACTTTATATAATGACGGCGAGCTTTACATTGACGGCACAGGTTATTGGAATGCCACTCCATGGAAATCCTATTATTCATCGATTGAGAAAATAACGATAGCAAAAGATGTAACCGCAGGCATTGCACTCAATTTTTATTTTAACAATGCGGCAGGTTATAAGAACCTTGAATCTGTAACCGTTGAGGACGGAAATACTTCTTTTTATGCTGATGAAAGCGGCGTGCTTTACAGCTATGATAAAACGAAGTTGTTTTTATTCCCCAACGCTTCAAGTCTGACGGAATATAACATTCCCGACAGCGTAACCACTATTGTCAGCGGTGCATTCTGCGGCAATAAAACAATCACAAAAATAACGGGATGCAACGGATTAAAAACAATTGAAGAAAACGCATTTTATATCTGTTCATCGCTCAAAAGCATAACCCTGCCCGAAGAACTGACAACCATCGGAAACTATGCTTTTTTCAAGTGTGAAAATCTTGAGAAAATTAAGATTACCGACGCTTTGACAAGCTTAGGAAGGTATGCATTCAAAGGGTGCACTTCTCTTACCGATATTTCAATCGGAAACGGTATAACCGAAATTCCTACCGAAGCATTTATGGACTGCACAGGTCTTGAAAGCATAGCATTGGGAACAGGTATAAAAACCATTGGTATGAATGCGTTTAAAAACTGCACAAACCTTTCAGATATCACATTTCCCGACAGCGTAACTTCCATTAAAGAAGCAGCCTTTTACAGCTGCACATCAATCAAAAGTATCGTTATTCCCGAAGGCGTAACGAACTTACCGACTTCTGTTTTCAGCGGATGCACGAGCCTTGAAAGCGTTACTCTTCCCGCAAGTCTGACATCCGTAAACAGCTATGCGTTCACGGATTGCACTGCTGTTAAGGATGTGTATTATACCGGTGATTCGGCAGGCTGGTGTTCAATAAAATTCGGCGGAACAACATCAAATCCGCTTTATTTTGCCGAGAATTTATATATCGGAGGCAAGCTTGTTACGGAATTTGTTGTTCCCGACGGAATAACTGAAATTAAAAAGAATTTGTTCGCTAATTATGATAAGCTTACAAGTATAACTGTTCCCGACAGCGTAACAAGCATCGGCACTTGTGCGTTCTATTGTTGCACAGGTCTTGAAAGCATTGTTATTCCCGACAGTGTAACGCACATTTACAGCCAGACCTTTGCTTATTGCTCAAACCTCACTGATATTTCTGCTTCCGATAATCTTGAATACATCGGAACAAATGCGTTTCTGCAGTCGGGCTACTATAATGACTATGCTAACTGGGATAATGGATTTTTATATCTTGACAATTATCTGCTTGATGTTGATAATGATACCGTCGCTTCTGATTGCCGGCTCTATTCAAAAACCAAACTTATTGCAGAAAGAGCTTTTTATCAGTGCAATAAAATCACAAGCATAACGATGTATGACGGTGTTGAATGTATCAATGCTGAGGCGTTTTATGTATGCAGCAATCTTGAATCCGTAAAGCTTTCGGCAAGTCTGAAAAAAATCGAGACTTCTTTGTTTGCAAGCTGCCCTGCTTTAACAAGCATCGTAATACCCGAAGGTGTTACAGCTGTTGAAGGAAAAGCTTTCTATGGCTGCAGCTCATTGACGGAAATTGAAATTCCCGAAAGCGTTTCGGTAATAGGAGGTCAGGCATTTTATAACTGTAAAAAGCTTGAAAAGGTAACGCTCAACGAAGGTCTTGCTGAAATCAGAGCGAATGCATTCGGTGCGAACACTTTACTTACTGAAATTTGTCTTCCCGAAACTCTCACAACATTGGCTTCAACCGCATTCAATTCAAGCGGTATTACAGATATTTATTACGGCAGCACTAAAGCCGACTGGAAAAGAGTTGCAAGCGGTGCAACCTTCAGCGGAATAACAATCCACTACACCCTCAAAAGTGACGACGAAACCGTTATAATCAATCATACCGACAACAATTTCGATTGGGAAGCAGGCAATGTTCATCTTGTTGTTGCGGATTTGGGTGATGCAACATCATCCTATGAACAGAACGGTTTTTATAACCGCCTGATGGTTGAACCGATTCAGGTGCTTGATATCAAGCTTGTTGACGGTGACGGCAACAACATTCAGCCTCTTTCCAACGGAACAATAACCGTCAAAATCAAGGCCTCGGAAGAATTTATGAATCTTATGAAATCGGGGCTTTCCGCTGTGAGTGAATATGATATTGAAGCGAAAAACATAGATTTCATCAATGATTGCTTTGTTTTTGAATTCAACGGTGAAACGATTTCCGTTACCGCAGACGAAACATTCCTTAAGAAATTCAAGATTATACATTGGTATTCCGATGCAACCGAACCCACCGACCACGATAGCTTCACACACGATGAAATCAGCGTTGAAAACGGATATATAATTCTTGAAGCAAACCATTTCAGCGAATATGCGGTTTGTACGGATATAGTTCCTGCAAAGGATTATATCGTTAAATGGATTGTTGACGGCGTTGCAACAGAGCAGACCGTAACAGAGCAGACTGCCATAACTCAGCCCGAGAATCCCGAAAAAGAGGGATACACTTTTGTTGGCTGGACTCCCTCTGTTCCCGAAACAATGCCCGCACAAAATCTTGAATTTACAGCAGTATGGCGGGTGAATCAATATACAATCACATTTGATACAGCAGGCGGAACCGAAATTGCTCCGATAACACTTGACTACGGTTCAGCGATTACCCCTCCCGAAAATCCGACTCTTGACGGATGTCTTTTCAAGAATTGGATGCCTGCAATTCCCGAAACTATGCCTGCAAATGATATAACTGTTGTTGCAAATTACGAAAAGTCAGCAATAACCGTAACGGGTATCAGAATTGTATCGCCGCCGAACAAGACACGATATACATATAAGATTGACAGCCTTGATTTAAGCGGTCTTGTTATAAAGGTGGTTTATTCCGACGGTTCATCGAAAATTGTGACCAAAACCAATGCAATCCATGCAAACGGTTTTTCATCAGATAAAACAGGCACTCAGACAATTACGGTTAGTTATGCAGGATATACGGCAAAGTTCGATGTAACCGTTTCCTACGCCTGGTGGCAATGGATAATCCGAATTCTTCTGCTCGGATTTATCTGGTATTAATCTAAATATACAGCAAAACCATGTTCCGCAAATCGGAGCATGGTTTTTTGTGTTGTGAAAAAATACAACATATGCTATAATTATGATTAAAGTATTTAAAAAACGAAAAGGAGGATGCTTCTTTGCGCAGACAGGAGCAGACAAATAAAACCGTATTTTCCCAAAAGGATATATTTATTTTTATACTTATGGGCTGCACAGCGGCGCTTATCACTGCTGCAGGCATTTATTTTCAGCAGAGCTTTCTGCGGATTCTTCCGCTGTATATCTCACTGATAATCGGGCTGCTTCAGTCACGCATAAACCGATACGCAAACCTGCTCGGCAGCATAAACTCGTTGCTTTACGGTGCGGTTTATATTTATTATAATCTTTACGGATCGGCATTTTCCGCTTTGCTGTTTTCTTTTCCGATTCAGCTTTTAACCTTTATCCGCTGGAACAAAAACAAATGGAAACATTCAACGGTGCTGCGCAAGCTGAGCCGTAAGCAGCGGATTTTTATTCTGCTCGGTTTTGCCGTTGCGTTGGCTGCAATGTGGATTGTTCTTCCGCTTATAGGCTCACAATATGTTTTTCTTGACAGCGTTACTAATTTGCTTGGGATACTTATCTATTTTCTGACGATGTTTGCCTATGTTGAGTATACATTCCTGATGATTATCAACGGCATAATCGGAACGGCTTTATACATAACAATGCTCGGGGATACACCCGAAATGACAACATATCTTATTTATTCGGTTTATTCATTTATCTGTATCGTTTTTGCCTTCTTTCAGGCGAAAAAACTTTACAACAGTCAGCGGCAGGAACAGATTAATATATGAAAGCATTTTCAAAAGGAGAAACACTATGGCAGAAACTGTTTACAAAGAAATACGGAAAAAGCACGATTTAACAAGGGACGATGTGTGCGACAAGGCGTCGCTTATGAATAATCCCATTCAGCCCGAACGCCTTGAAAGAATCGAAAACGGTAAATTTCCAATAACTCCCGATGAGGTGATGCTGCTTGCCGAAATCTACGGCGAGCCGACTTTGTGCAACCACTACTGTTCAAAAGAGTGTCCCATAGGCGAAAAATATGTTCCCGAAATCAAGGTCAA
Organism: Acutalibacteraceae bacterium; assembly: GCA_045539875.1. Lineage (GTDB taxonomy): Bacteria > Bacillota > Clostridia > Oscillospirales > Acutalibacteraceae > CAG-177. The sequence goes on along the minus strand of JAZQGF010000035.1, from coordinate 18,711 downwards.
GGATTTAACGCAGATTGTGCTTGAAATGCTTTCGTCGCTCAACTCAATGAAAAAGAGTCAGGAGCGTTTGATTGAAATCACCGCCGACGGCATGATTGATGACGATGAAATCAAGGATTTTGTTTTCATTCAGAAGGAGCTTGAACGCATTTCGATTACGGTTGAAACACTCCAGCTCTGGGTTGAACAGATGTTGGCCGATAAGAAAATCAACCTTGAAAAGTACAACGAAATAAAAGGTATATGATATATACGGTGTCCGAATTACTCGGGCACCGTTTTTCAGCCTTCTTCTTGAGTAGAATGTTGCGGCGAATACCGACGGATGAGATGTTACAGCGAATTTTGCAGAAATTGCGAAAAATGATATGCCGTTTTCCTCACAAAGTGTTATTCAGTTTTTGGGGCTGATGGACTATTATATAGTCACAAGGAAAAATCAGATAAATCCTTCCCGAAGCAGCGGAATAACAATACAATAATACTAAGGAGTGATTTTATGTTAGAAATAATTTTTACCTGCCTTGCTGTGTGGCTTTTCTTTAAGGCAATCGGACTGGCATTCAAGATTACCTGGGGCACGGCAAAAATAGTTGCAACAATTCTGCTTGTGCTTGCAATTCCGGTTTTCGTTGTGTGTCTGATTTTTGCAGGCGGATTTATCCTGCTTATCCCCGTTGCGCTCATCGCCGGTGCGGTCGGACTTTTAAAAGCCTGCACATAAAGCAAAACTCCCTTTGTTAAAAAACAGAGGGAGTTTTTGTGTTGATATGTTTAGTTTGATTTCTTGCCGAAAAGGCAAAAATATGTGGTGGGAAGAAGGATTTCGTTGTTTGTCATAAATGCACATGCTCTTCGGGGGATATCGGTGTTTTTAACAACCTCGCCGTCCTCGATAAATGAATCGCTGCCGTAAACAAGCACGGGAACATTCGCCGCGGAGTGGTCGCCTGTTGTCCAGGTGTAGGTGCCGTCCTCGTTGGGAGTAACCGAGCCTGTTTCATGGTCGGCGGTGACAATAACAAGAGTGTTGCCGTCTGCCTTGGCAAAGTCGATAGCCTTGCTGACTGCCCTGTCAAATTCAAGAACTGCAGTCATTGCGCCGTCACCGTCCTGCGAATGAGAGCATTTATCAATATGAGCGCCCTCAACCATAAGGAAGAAGCCTTCATCATCCTGATTAAGAATGTCAATCGCTTCAACGGTAAGCTCGGAAAGTGTGGGCTGGTCGCCGTTGTCAAGACCCTGCCAGAGAGTATTGCTGTCAAACTGACCGATGGATTTAGTGCCGAGTTCAAGCGACTGAACCTCGCTTAAGGTTGAAACATATTCCTTGCCGTTTGCGGTGCAGGCTTCCTTTGTTACCGTTGCTTCATCAATTGAGCCCCAGATAAGGTCAATGTCCGATGCTGCCTGATCTGCAAAAAGCTCAGCGTGAAAATCTCTGTCTCTTTCATGGGCAGAGAATGCGCCGGGAGTTGCGCCCGTGAGTGTGTCGGTAGTAACAACGCCTGTACTCAGTCCGTATTTGATTGCCGCTTCCGTAATTGAAGCAGGAGTTGCAATCACCTCATAGGGGTCGAGCATATAAACGCCGACATGACCGTTTTTGGTTCTGCTGCCCGTTGAAAGGGCAGTGCCGCCTGCAGCTGAATCGGTAACTTCGTCGCTTGCGGAACGGGTTTTTGAAAAGCCGTGGTAGTCGGTTTTTGTGAGCATATCAAGCTCAATGCCGTATTTATTTTGAGTTGCGTACAAATGATTCCAGCCCATACCGTCGCCGATCATTATTATAACATTTTCGATTGTTTCACTCTCGGGAGCAACAAAAACGATGCCGAGAGATGAAGAAATCATAATGATGAACGACATAAAAAGTGAAAAGAATTTTGCGATCATAATTAATCTCCTTATTTCATTTTGCCCGATTTTTTAAAATGCAGCTCTTTCATGCCCTCAACCTCGTCGCATATGGGCTTGAGATTGCAGGTGTCGCAGTCAAAATTGATGCTGTTCATAATGTGATTGAGTGTTTCGGCAATTTCATAATTTTTTGCCGCAAGCTTTTCGATATGAGCGAAATCCGCATCGGGATTTGTTATGAATATCAGCCGGACGCCCTTGACGGCAGGGATTCCCCTGTATTTTTCAATCAGAAGTGAGCCGATTTTCTGAAAACCAACTCCGTCTTTAACAGCTTTTTTTGAAACACGCACCGCTTCTTTGTGTGAACGAGAGGTTGTTCTTATCATGTAGCCGTCGGGAAAACAGTGGTATTTGACATACTCAATTTTTTTGATGAGCTTATATGCCGCCTGCTCGTCCTCGGTGCTGTCGATTTCGATTATTGCAATGCGTGCAAAACGGCTGTCGTGGTTAATCTTGCCGAGGTCATCTCCGATAACAATGATTTCATCGTTGATTTTCTTCGATGTGACAAGGTTGAAGCCGACGCCGTCAAGCTCAAATGCGGTGTCGCGCCGCATAATAACCTGATTGCCGCCTGCATCGTGCCATGCATCCGAGAGGGGATGTGACTTTTTTTCAAGAAGGTCGGTGATGTCGCCGAGCTCCTCAATAAGCAAATCAAAAAATTTCATTACAGTTTTTTATCCCTTTTCATGCTGTCGTAGTGTTTGCCGAGCAGGTCATAAACCTTGCGGATAAGCTTCATATCCATGTTGAAGAAATAGATAGTAAAGGTGATCACGAAAAACGCAAGAATAACGCCGAGTATTATAAATAAAACTTCCATTATTTTGCCAGTCCTTTCTGGCGTGCATATTCTGCCGCACCGAGCGCACCCATGAGCTGAGGGTCGGTTGAAAGCTCAACAACCTTGATTTTGAGCACCTTTTCGATTGCCTTTTTGAGTCCGTCATTCTTTGCGCAGCCGCCCGTGAGGGTGATGCTGTCGGTTGCGCCTGCTTTTTTAGCCATAACGAAGCAGCGTTTTGCAACGGCAAGCTGAATGCCTGCGGCGATTTCGTCCATGGGCTTTCCTTCGCCGACAAGAGAAATTACTTCGCTTTCGGCAAAAACCGTGCACTGCGCGGTGATGGGGATTGTGTTCTTTGCATTGAGCGAAAGCTTTGAGAATTCGGGAAGAGTCATTTCAAAGGCATTTGCCATAGCTTCATAAAATCTGCCTGTGCCTGCGGCGCACTTATCGTTCATGGCAAAGTTTTTAACAGTGCCGTCGGTGTCAATTGAGATGCCCTTGACATCCTGTCCGCCGATGTCGATAATCGCTTTGACTTCGGGGTTTGTGACATGAACGCCCATTGCGTGGCAGCTGATTTCCGAGATGTTTTCATCGGCAAAGGGAACCTTGTTTCTGCCGTAGCCCGTGCCGATAAGATAGCTGAGTTCTTCAGCCGAATTAAGACCGTCAACCTGTGCAATTGCATCGCCCAGAGCGATTTCGGCACTTGCAACGGGATTTATTTTGCTTCTGTTTGTAACATTGGCAACCATTTTTCCGTTTTCGTCAAGAATAACGCATTTTGTATAGGTTGAGCCAACATCGCATCCGCCGAAATATTTCATAGTATTTACTCCTTTATCACTTTTTACCAAGCAAGGTCATCTTCAAAATCAACAAGTGAGGGGTCAAGAGGCTCCTCCTGAAGAACGGTCTGCATATATTTGTTAACCTGCTCGCGCATATCTCTTCTTGAAATTGTTCTGGGGTCCATAAGGTCCTGCTTTACCCAGATGAAATTGATGTTGCGCTCTCTTGCCTGATCGTCAAAAATGCCTGCCAGACCGTCCATGCCCTTGCATGAAATCTGGTCATACATGATAACCGTGTCGGCATCGTATTCCTCAACGATTCTCCAAAGCTCGTCAACAACATTGCGGTAGCCGCCCTTTGTGTGCTTACGCATAATCGAACGCTGATATGTTTTTGCAACATCTTTGAGAGCCTGCTCTTTGTCTTCAGTGTTATATTTGATATAGGAAATCATGGTTTCCATATCCATAACAACATTCATACCCCAGCAGTTTTCAAGCCAGTTTGCAAAGCTCGTGTAATAGTTTGCAGGGCAACTCCAGACAACCGCACGGTGGCGCATTTCTTTTGAAACGGGCTCTTTTTTCTCGTATGCCTTCAGCATAAGCTTATTAACCTTTTTATCAACCTTGAGGAAACGCTTGTCAACGCCGCCCGAAAGATTGAAATAATAAATTCTGTAAAGCCAGAAGGCGGCACCCGTCATCTGCGGATAGGGAGTTTTGTTGATATCCCATTTTTCAAGCTCATATTCGAGCTGTTTGTTTGAATTCTTAAGAGCTTCAAAGAAAACATCCCAGTCAAACTTTTCGCCCGTTTGCTCTTCAATGAATTTGATCAGCTCTTTAACCTCTTCAACCGCATATTCCTGAACATCCTCATCGTTATAGCGAAGGGGAATGTTGAACAGATGAACGGGCAGATTGAGGCGTCTGTCAAGGAAGGTTGAGTTCATAACTGAACCGTCGCAGGGCATGTTGGTTGCAACCATACAGCATCCCATTTTGGGATAATCGTCCTCAATTGCAACGCCTGCCTCGGCACTCGGAAGAGGACATACATCCGCAGGTACGCCAAAGCTCTCGGTAACCTCAAGGTAAGGCGGAGTTATCTGCTGGTCAACCATTGAGGTGAGGAAGATGGGAATGGTCTGCAAAGGAATAACCGTAAGATTGGGGAATCCCGAAAAAATTTCGTTGGGGATAATTTCATCGGTAAGAACGATTTTCTTTGAGAGCTTATTATTGGGGTTTATTTTTTCATCTGCAACGAAGGATGTATGTATAAGCCCCGTTGCGTGCTTGACTATCATATTGAAATGAAGGTGGACAATGCGAAGATGTGCACCTCTAAGACCGGCAGTGTGTCTGTCAATGAACGAAGGTGTTGAAAGATATGATGCCATCCAGCGGTAGCGCCACAGTCCCTTGACGGTTGATATCGGTGCCTTTAGCACCATGACTATCATGTCCTTCCATGTGACGAGCCAGCGGTAATAGTCATACATCGTATCCTTGAATCCGCGCCATTCTCTGTGTTTAAGAACGGCCTTTCGGTCTTCCGAATAGAGCTTTCCGAGATCAGCCATTCTTTTTCGCCTCCCTTTCACGCTGAATTTTTTTGATTTCAAGGCTTTCAACAAAAGCCTGAACACGGGTGCGGAGCTGTCCCGAAGCCGAGGCGGTATATTGCCTGTCAACCGCCGCAGTGGGCACTCCGTAATCATTGCTCATAACATACGAAGCAAGAGCTCTTTCGTAGCCCCAGTATTCGCAGAATTTGAGCTGCTCATACATAACGCCGTCTGCGTGATATTCGTCAACGAGCTGCTTAACATAATCCCTGCGTTCCTGAACCTTTTCATGGCTCATATATCTCGGACACTGGCTTGTTTTAAGATAATGCATGCAAATCTGCGTCAGCACATCCTCATCGGGATTAATGATTATTTCTTCTCTGCCGGGCATGGAACCGAAGCAGTATCTGTCGGCAACAACAAGTGCGCCGCTGTCCTCAATGAGTGCCGTGAAGTCGGGGTCGTCCATTTCAGAGCCGACAACAACGATTTTTGCCCTGAAATTCTTTTTCGCATCGGGCTCGCGCGTTTTCAGTTCTTCCGCGGTTTCACGCAGCATGGGAAGGATAAGCGACTTCGGGCAGCAATATGTAACAAGGCTCAGAATGTGGAATTCATAGCCTGTGATGCGCGGATTATCTTCCTTGCGGTAGCTGCCGATTTCCGTCATAAGTCTGCAGACTTCGTTATGCTCCTCAACCGCTTTTAAAAGCGCCGCATCCGAGGTGTCGACGCCGTAAACCTCAGTCATTTTATCGAGGATTTTCAGCCTTGTCTGTTTAACATAGTGTCTGACCGTATGGTCGGCAATCTTGAACGGCATATCGAGAAAGGTTAAGAAAAATTTATCGCTTTCAACGAGATTAAGCAATTCAAAATGTTCGGCGGCTCTGTTCATTTCGGAGCAGGTTTCGGAGGCGAGAAGCGCGTCAAGAAAATTATATCCGCCTTCAATCGCACGCTCAAGAACAGCCTTTGAATAACCGCAGAGGAAGTTGCTCATATAATATGTTGCAATGTCCATTGAGCCCGTGCGCGGCGCACGCAGCCTTACGGAAAAGCAGTTTCCGCAGTTGAGAAGAACTTCGGGGATATGGTAGCAGGTATAGCCCAGCGCAATTCCGCCGTTGGACTTCGCCTGCTGAACAAGGGCGTTATTTGCTTCCTGAAGCAAATTTTCAAATTCATAAAGATGCTTTAAATCTCTCACTTTAAAATCTCCATTTCAATAAGAGCTTTTCTTGCTCCTTCAACAACATTTGAGTCATCGGGCAGCTTGGTTATGTTTTTGCCCTCAATGTCATAAATAGCAAGGTTTGAATCCGTCGGGATATACGATAAAACGGGAATTCCGTTTGTGTTAATATGCTCAATAACGCTTTCGTCGGGAATTCTGTTGACGATTGCACCGATTTTTTTATACATTACAAGCTCATCGGCAACACTCTTGATTGTTGAAATAACCTGAGTGCCCTTTTTGCTTGCATCGGTGATGAGAAGCAGGTGAGTTACCTTTTCCATAACGCGTCGGTTTATCTGCTCAATGCCTGCCTCGCCGTCGATAACAACATAGTCAAATTCATTTGAAAGAATGCTGATAACCTCTTTAAGGTAGGTGTTGATTTTGCAGTAGCAGCCTGCGCTTTCGGGTCTGCCTACGGCAATGAATGCAAATCCGTCCGTTTCAACAAGAGCATCGAAGATTTTGTATCTTGCGTCGCCTAAAAGCTCAATGGCGGCTTTGGTCTGACCGTCTTCGACGGTTTCAACGATTTCTTTGCGGATATCGTCAATTGTCATTTTAACATCAATGCCGAGTGCGGTTGAAAGACCGACTGCGGGGTCAGCGTCAATGGCAAGGATTTTTTTGTTGGGATATGCCTGTACAAGCAGCTTGACTATCGCTGCGGAAATTGAGGTTTTACCCACTCCGCCCTTGCCCGAAAGAGCAATTATTGTTGACGGTTTTTCCATAACTGAACACTCCTGTAAGTTAATGTTTATTTTTTAATTATAACAGATATATAAAATCATTTCAACGCTTCATTCAAATAAAATCGAAAACGGCCTGCGAAGGAATGCCCGACGCAAGCCGTTTTGGTGAAGCTTTCGCCGGCGTCAAAGTATACGGTTATGTAATTTGCTATTGTCTGTTTAACCTTTTGCACCTCAACAAAACATAACGCATTTGATTTTATTAAACCAAAACTGCTGTTTTGGTTGGTTTAGAATAAAAATACATGAAGAATGAAATGAACTGTTACCGAAAAAGTTCCGTATAAAACCGCAGAATCTGACAAACAATAACAGGGCAACTAAAATAAATAAGGAGAAAGATATAAAATGAAAGCCACCGGTATTGTAAGAAGAATTGACGACCTCGGAAGAGTCGTTATACCCAAGGAAATCCGCCGCACCATGCGTATCCGCGAAGGCGACCCGTTAATGATGACATTGGTACAGTCCGATATTTTCTGCGTAAATATGCTTGATTTGTCAAAACGGATGGGAATTATTTAGTACATATCACTAAATTGATTCTTTCAACCGTATCAACCCGCAAAGGGTAAAAATCAGAGTTTCTGTTTGTTTTGTGTTATCATTAAAAATAAGGGATGTGCTAAAATGAAGAAATTTATCAGAAGTTGTTGGTTTAATATGGATACTGCGTGCGTTGAGGTCACTCTGACAGACGGGTCTGTGGTGGGAATTGATTGCACCGCAGTTGAGGATGAATATGCCGACAATATGTATGAACGCTCGGAACTTAATTATCTTGTTTATAATGACCCGCTGAAATATGTGAAACTATTGTTCAGCGGAAGACTGAAAGAACATCTCCGGGATAATACAGATTACACTCCGCTATCGGATATGAGATAATCAACTTTGCCGTTATCGGCAAAAACCGTACGGATACCCGCACTGAGAATTTTTCCGATAATATGAAATATTGCAGAATAGCACAGAAGAAATTGCTGAAAGTTCAGAATTATATGGTTTAACTTAAAAGATTCATAATATGACTTAAGTGACCTACTCTAAAGTACTCTAAAATACTCTAAAGTTTATTTGAAGCAATTATATGTATCATATTTTTAAAATGATTTAGTTTTTAAACCTAAAGTTTTGTTTTAAAAATTAGAATAAGGCTTTGTATAAAACAGATATAGAATTTAAAGATTAAATTATTGATATAACTCAGAAGAAATCGCTGAAAAGCGGTTTCTTTTTTTATTGAATATTGAAAGGAGAAAAATTTTTATGAAAGAAAAAATCAGAGAATATTACCACATTGAAAACACATCGGTATATGAAAGTACGGTAAAAAAGATTGTACACCGCTTCGCAAAACTCGGAGGTCTGATGCTGAACGGTTGTGCGGAAGTTCACAGGCTTTGGATTAATGCCGACGGAACGGAATATGAGTTTGCAGGGGATACAGTAACAGCGGATTATCATAGAATTGTTCGTGAAATCGATAGTGCAAACCATCTTGAAATCGTTGCGGATTTTACGCTTAATAATTTTGTTGACACAGAGATTTATCTGTTTTCGTCGGATATTGCGAATCATCTGGACAGACTGATACAAAAGAACGGCATCAACAGTCTGGATGGAATGTTTTATTCTATGTATCAACTCATCAACGATAATCTTACTGCAGGAGAATTGATTGCATACGGCAAAAACAACGGTCAGATTTATACCGGGGATATTGATGAAGAGATAATTGATTCTTTGCCCGAGGGTAACTGGACTTCTTCTCAGATTGCAGTAGTGCGCAAGCCTGAGCCCGATGAACTGCTGTTTAAGCTCAATTTGATTTCTATTGAAATGGCATTGCTTTACGGTTACGATATTGATACTATTCTCCAGAGCGGAATGTGGTATTACTCTGTAGATCTGAGCATTAAAAACGAATCGGAACTGGCAGATTTTGTTTCGGAGTACAATCGCACCAAGGAAGAGACACGGAAAGAACGCTTACTAATAATCGATCTTGTTGAAAAAACAGAGAAAAATTGCCGTTTAGCTCATGTAGGAATTTGTGATGACGGCAGTTATAAGATTTTGTATCAGTCGATAAAGTAACCGCAAAATCGGGTAACAGGTCATACTATACGCACCCCTCGGTTACGGCATTCACAATCCCTTATATATCAACGGTTTCAGAAGCTACTTTTCATACGCTTTTCATTTAATAAAATGTATGAAATATCCGAACGGAATTAATCGAAAAAATTTTTGAAAAATCACATAAAACCAAAAAGCACACTGCTTTACCCAATCAGGTATTACTGTGTGCTTTATGAATATAGCTGATTTTCAGTTTTTTAACGCTGTAATCGGAACAACAAAAACACCGTCAGGTCTGATATACGCTGCATTGGACATACCGCAGATTACACAAAGTACAGACGGTGCAATACCGCCGTTTGCTGCAATTGAGTCACGAAGAGATACCAGGTCTGAAGCGGCTTTATCAATTTGATTCGCACCGAGTTTAATTTCAAATGCACACCATTTGCCGTTTTCAAGTTCGATAACTGCATCTATTTCTTTGTTGTTATAATCCTGGTAATGGTAAACACTTGCACCGAAAGATTCTGCATAAATCTTTAGGTCACGTTCAACAAGAGCCTCAAATAAAAATCCGAAAGTTTCAAGATCTCCAATAAGTCTTTCAGGCGTTGCTTTGAGCAACGCACACGCCAAAGCAGGATCACAGAAGTGACGTTTTTCGGCCTGCTTTACACGAACTGATGAACGGATATTTGTTGAGAACGGCAATTGATTATCCAGAAGAAACAGGCGATTAAATACATCCAGATAAGTTGTTACTGTATCCGAATCGATTGTTTCATCGCCAATCTCTTTAATGTCATCAAGAAGTTTTTTGTTTGTTGCTGTAGTGCTTTCGTTTCTTGCGAGAGAACGGAGCAACAAACGCATTTTAGAAATATCGTATTTTTTGCCGTCAATTCTTTGTGAATCATCATCAAGAATGGCATCCAGATATGATTGGGGCAGAAGGGATGCGTTCTCTATGGGAACATTCAGATTTCCTGGCCAGCCGCCTCGAACCACAAAACTGGCAAGATTACGCAAATCAACTTCACCTGTAAGAGACGGAGTGATCTTACCGTTGCAAAGCTCCTGCAAAGAAATCTCACCGCTTGAATCACCGGATTCATAAAGCGACATTGTTCTCATACGAAGCTTGCCGATTCTTCCTGCACCGCTGTGCAGCACACCTTTTCTCTTGGGTGTGGATGAACCCGTAAGAATAAACTGTCCTTTTTTTGCTCTTTGGTCTACGGTATAACGCACTGCATCCCATATGGAAGTTACTTCTTGCCATTCATCAATAAGCCTTGGAGTTTCACCTTCAAGAACAAGTGACGGAGACATTTCAGCCAAAGCTCTGTTCTGAAAATTATTCGCAGGATTACCTATCAAAAATTCGCTGTTACTGTGATAAGAAGAAGTCCATGTTTTGCCGCACCATTTAGGACCTTCAATGCACACGGCACCGAAAGTTGCAAGATATTTTTTTACCGTTTCATCAATAACTCGCGGCTTGTATTCAGATTTATCTGCTGTTTTTTTCATAGCCGATACCTCCTTATGCAGTTATTATGCCACATTATTTCGGATTTTTCAATACCGTTCGGTAAGATTTTTAATTTCTGTTCGGTGAGATTTTGTAATTTAGTTCGGTGTGATTATGAAATCTCATTCGGTAAAATATATGATGAGTGCCGTATTTTCTGCTTTATTATACTTTTTGAGAAAACAATATCGGCAAATCAAAAATAAAAATGTGGAAAAAGTAACCGTAAAATCGAGGCAACATGTCATACTATACGTACCCTTCGGTTACCGTGCTCATAAGTCCATATATATCAACGCTTTCAGAAGCTACTTTTTCCACTTTTGAAAAGATGAATTAATACAATAGAAACACAAAACCGAGAGCACAGGTCATACTATACGTACCCTTAAGTTGCGGGGTCTCAGAACCGTTGATATACAAGGGTTTCAGAGTCCCTATTTTTCTAATTTTTGAAGTGTTAATGCTATATTGAAATATTATACGATTCGTGTTAGAATACAATCATAAAAACAGAAAGAAGAGATGAAAAGGATTTGTTTTTTGATTCGCTTTTAAGTTTTGACCTCAGCGTATTCCAATGGATTCAGAGCATACAGAACGGTTTCCTTGATGCTTTTATGGTCGGAGTCACAACCCTCGGCAATGCGGGTGCAATTTTTATTGTTCTCGGTTTTGTACTTTTATTCACCAAAAAATACCGAAAGGCAGGTCTTGCCGTGCTTGTCGCTCTTACCGTAATGCTTCTTTGCAGCGACCTTTTCCTCAAAGAGTTTTTTGCAAGACCAAGACCGTTCAATCTCTTTGAGTCAGATCCCGAAAAATATGCCGTATGGGGTACGGAATACGTTTTCCCTGAGCTTGTTTATAAACCCTCAAGCTATTCGTTCCCGTCGGGACACACCGCATCGGCATTTGCAGCGGCAACCGCACTCATCTGGCACAGCAGAAAATGGGGTATCCCCACAATGATTTTTGCGGCAATTATGGGATTTTCGAGAATCTATGTTCAGGTGCATTACTGCACAGATGTATTCGGCGGAATTGTTGCGGGAGCAATCTGCGGACTTATCGCAGTGTTAATCGTAAAATTCCTTTTCTCCGTTGTTGATAAAGGACTTGATAAGCTCTCTGCAAAACTCAGAAAATCAAACAAATAAACATCAAGCCGTCCGAGAAATCGGACGGCTGTTATACTTCATTGACGGTTAACTGCTTGATTTTCAATCTGCTTTTTGATAAGATGTATCTTGTAAACAAACTATACGGAGAGATATTATTATGAAGTCGGTTGTTGCATTTATTACCGCCATCGTTACTTTTTTCAGCGGTTGTTTTTCGAATATCGTTGACACAGTATTTTTCCCCGAATCACCGCAGACAGAGTCCGTTGAATTTGCCAAAAACTTAGGCAACGGCTGGAATCTCGGAAACACTCTTGAAGCCTGCGAAATGGGTTCAGCCGAAAAAATGGGTCTTGAAAGCGAAATCTACTGGGGCAACCCATATACAACCAAAGAAATGATAGAAGCCGTAAAAGAGGCGGGCTTCGGCACCGTCAGAATCCCGATAACATGGGCACAGCACCTTGATGAGAATTATGTGATTGACGAAGAGTGGCTTGCCCGTGTAAAGCAGATTGTTGACTGGGTTCTCGAGTATGAAATGTACGCCATAATAAATATCCATCACGATGACACATTCTGGCTTATTACCGACAAAGCGCACGAAGAAAACGCAACAGCGGTTATTACCGCCATCTGGTCGCAGGTGAGCGAGTATTTCAAGGACTACGACGAACGCCTCATTTTTGAAACAATGAACGAGCCGAGAGTAGTGGGATGCGATACCGAATGGAGCGGTATTCCTGAGCACTATGAGGTTGTCAACAACCTCAACTTTGCGGCACTCAAAGCCATACGCCAAAGCGGAGGCAAAAACGAAAGCCGTTTTGTTTCAATCACAACCTATGCGGCACGCTGCGAAACCGAACCTGTTTCCGCACTCAGACTTCCCGATGACCCCCATGTTCTTGTTTCCATTCATTGCTACTACGGAACGGCACACAGAAGCGAATTCCTTGACTGCGAAAACAGACTCACACTGCTTGAAAAATATGAAATGTATAAAATCCTCAGGAATATTTACAGAATTATAATCAAAAAAGGCTATGGTGTTGTGCTTGGTGAATTCGGCTGGACAGACAGAGTCAATCTCGAAAATCTTGCCGAAAGAGCAGAATATTTTATCACCACCGCAAACAAATTCGGTATTCCCTGCATTGTGTGGGATAACGGTCTGGATTTCAGACTTTTCGACAGAACAACACACGTCCTCGAGTTCCCCGACTACATAAAACCGTAAAAGCTGAAAGCCGTCTGATATTTTCAGAAGATTGATATTATATGAAGGTGAATTAATATGGCAGACACAATCTACAAAGAAACCCGAAAAAAGCATGACCTGACAAGAGACGATGTTTGCGACAAGGCATCGCTTATGGATAATCCCATTCAGCCCGAGCGTCTTGAAAGAATTGAAAACGGCAAATTTCCGATAACTCCCGATGAGGTAATGTTACTTGCCGAAATTTACGGCGAGCCGACTCTCTGCAACCATTACTGCTCAAAGGAATGTCCTATCGGTGAAAAATACGTGCCCGAAGTTAAAGTGAAAGACCTCGCACAGATTGTTCTCGAAATGCTTTCATCTCTCAATTCAATGAAAAAGAGCCAGGAAAGACTTATCGAAATCACCGCCGACGGTATGATTGATGACGATGAAATCAAGGATTTTGTGTTCATACAGAAAGAACTTGAACGAATTTCAATTACCGTTGAAACTCTGCAGTTATGGGTTGAGCAGATGCTCGCGGATAAGAAAATCAACATAGAAAAATACAACCAAATCAAAGGCAAATAAGAAATTACGGTGTCCGGAATCAAACAGGGCACCGTTTTTTATTGCCTTCTCCTTGAGGAGAAGGTGGCGGCGAATGCCGTCGGATGAGGTGTAATGCCAAAACTTGCACAAATTGCAAATTTACATTGCTTTTTTCCGCACAAAGTGTAATTCAGTTTTGCGATTTGTTGAGCTATCATATAGTCAAGGAAAACACAAAGGAGTGTTGCATATGAGTCCAAGACAGAGAATGTTGGCAATCAGACTGACAGAAAAACTTGCAAAGAATCCCGAATATGCACGAACTATCGGGGTAGAGATATCAAACAAAAAAGACGGCAAGGATAATTCAGACGGCAATATAATAATATCAAGGAGTGATTTATATTGATTGAAATAATATTTTCGATTCTTGCAATCTGGCTTTTCTTCAAAGCCATAGGATTGGCATTCAAGTTAACTTGGGGTGCTGCGAAAATCGGCGCAACGATCCTGCTTGCAATTGCAGTGCCCGCATTTATTCTTCTCGCAATTTTCGTCGGCGGATTTGTTCTGCTCGTACCCGTTGCACTTATCGCAGGTGCGGTGGGATTGCTTAAGGCGTGCTGTTGACTGTTAAAAGAAATTTTGGCATAATATTATAGACCAAAAAATTTTTTAAAGCGTCTTATAGATGAATGCCATTAATAAGGAGTGAAAAACATGAAAAAATCAGGTGTAGTACCTGTTATTACAGGTTTGATTACGGGCTTGGTTACAGGTCTGATTGTATCAGCAGCGGGATTATTTATTTCAAGCACCGCAATCAATATCCATAATCCCGGCTTTTGGATTATTGTTATCCTTGCCCTGTTTGCGGCAATCCTTGCCGGCAGACTTGCAAAAGGATGCAAAGATTTCGGTTGGATAACCGTTTCAAAAAAGACAGGTTCAAAGGGACGAACAAAGAAACACAGCGAATTCAGATTTTCAATAGTTCCATATATTCTGCCCATCGCCTTGACTGTTATCGTTATCGGAGCAGGCATTATCGGCAGCACTATGTTCAACGCAACCTCTTATGCAAAAATTCTGAAGGTTAATGACTCTGATTTCACCGCCGATTTATCGGAGTCCGTAGAAACCGATTCCATTGCTCTTATGGATACGGCATCGGCACGAATGCTCGGCGACCGTGAAATAGGTGCTCTTTCGGATGTCGTCAGTCAGTTTGATGTTTCAAACGATTACATACAGATTGACTACAACGGAAAACCCGTAAAGGTTTCTGCTCTTGAATATGCAGGCTTTTTCAAATGGATGAACAACAAAGAGGGCGTCAAAGGCTATGTTACCGTTGACCCCGTTTCAATGTCAGCTTCGTTTGAAAAATCCGAAGGCATGAAATATATTCCCTCCGCCTATTTTCTTGAAGATGCAAAAAGACACATCTGGCTGGAATATCCCACGTTAATGACAGAGAATCTTCATTTTGAAATCGATGAAAGCGGAAAGCCTTATTATGTTGCATCAATCGTTGATAAAACAATTTCTCTTTTCGGCGGAAAAACCGTCATCGGTTGCATCGTGCTTGACCCCGTATCGGGCGAAATTGTTAAATATGATGTTGCGGATATTCCGAGATGGATTGACGTTGTTTTCCACGGCGACCTTATCTGCGAGCAGTATAACTGGTACGGAATGTATCAGAACGGATTTATGAACAGTCTGTTTGCGAAAAAAGGCTGCAAGCAGGTTACAACCTACAATTCAGAAGATGACTCATCCGACGAAACTCCCGTTTCCGATTACGGTTATGTTGCCAAAGACGGCGATATTTGGATATACACGGGCGTAACTTCCGTTAACGGCGACAGCTCAAACATCGGCTTCCTTCTTGCCAACGAAAGAACGGGCGAAAGCCGCTACTATGCGATTGCAGGTGCCGATGAAAAATCCGCAATGGCAGCCGCAGAGGGTGAAGTTCAGGAAAAAGGCTATCAGGCTTCGTTCCCCTCTTTGATTAATGTTGAGGGCAATCCCACCTATATTATGGTGCTTAAGGATTCGGGCGGACTTGTGAAGCTTTACGCCGCAGTCAATGTTGAGCAGTACAACATCGTTACAACTGCCGCAACGCAGGCGGAATGTATCGCAAAATACAAAGCTATGCTCGGCATAAGCGAAGTTCAGACACCGACCGATGAAGCGAAGAATGTTACCGTTAAAATCGCTTCCGTAAAATATATTGATATCGACGGAAACACCTATATTTATCTGATTGACACGGAAAACAACATCTTCAAAGCAAAAGCATCAGAGCATGAAAATATGCTGCTGCTTGAAGCAGGCGATACCGTTGAGCTTTCCTGCTCAGGTTCAAAAATCTTATCGTGCAAACAGATTGCCGGTTAAAAAATCAAGCCGTCCGAGCGTAAAAACTCGGACGGCTTTTGCGTTATATCCTCTTTTTCATAAGTCCGTGTTTGTTGCAGTAGATATACAAATATCCTCTGCCACGGAGTTGCAATCGGGTTTCTGCGTTGCCTTCGGGATAGAATTTAACAAACTGCACTCTGTCGGATGTCAGATATGCGATAAACGATATGAAATGAGTTTTTGTCATTTCGTGGCTGACGGTGATAAAATGCTCGTCTTCAACCTTTTCAACGGTTATGTCGTGTGCTTCGTCAACATCTTCCGCTTCAAGCGGCGGCAGAGTTATTCCGCAGCAACTTATAACCGTGTCACCCGTTGTGCGGATTACGTTACCGCATACGGGGCAGACATAAAACTTTGAACGCAGGATATTTGACGAAATGTTTTTATTGATAACCGTATCGCCTGACATAAGCTCCATAACCGACACGCCGAGAGCCTTTGCAAGCGGTTCAATCAGCGTAATATCGGGCAGACCCTTTGCGGTTTCCCACTTTGACACAGCCTTATCGCTGACACCTATCTGCTCGGCAAGCTGAGTCTGCGTGATTCCCTTTGCTTCACGCAAGCGTTTGATTGTTGCACCTGTAATATAATTATCCATAGCCGTTTCTCCTTTACGGTTACAGTATAATTCATTTATTGTAAATTCTCAACCTACGCTTCGTGGATAGTAAATATCATTCACCGAAAACTTCTTTTACTGCTTCAAGATAGCCGTAACCGTAGAGGTCATCGGGCTGAAGATAGCTTGTTTCTGTCCATTCATTCCAGCTGTTTACCGTAATAAACGGAGCTTTCATTATGCCGTTTTCAAGCGCCGAATCCGCAAAATCCTTTATTCTTTCGCAGGCGGTCCTGAAGTTTTCGGGCGTATTGTTTTCCACAACTCCGGGAATATATTTATTGAATCTCACGTTGTTATCCCAACCAACCGAAATATTCGGATAAAACGGAACGTTGAGTTTCTCTGTTTCCTTTTCAATTTCACCAACGTATCTGTCCGTAATCTCGGTATAATCGCCGTCAAAATCCGTTGAACAGCCCCAGTTATAGCTCGTTACGGAATCAACTCCGAGAAAACGGTACATCTCAGCAGAGTCAACACCTTTATTGCTGTCGGAATCATCGAGCCAGTTGAAAACACGGTTGCGCCAATGAACAACCTGAAAATGCAGTCCGTCAAAGCCTGCCTCAACGGTTTTTCTGCGGAATTCATCAATACCTTTCCTGCATTCGTCACTCGTGCCGAAAGAACGGATAAAGTTGTCTATGTCAAAAATCATATAAACGGGACAACCGTCAATCATATAGTAATTCTCACGGCTGAAATATTTTTCAATCGTTCTGTCACAGATGTTTGAAAAAATCTCGGGAGTAACAACACCGCTCCAGATGACGGTTGAAAGGTCATAGTCGGAATTCCGTTTGTCCCAGAGATGGGTTGCATCGTGGTTTGCCCACATCAGACAGAATTTCATATCCTTGTTGTTGCGTGCCTTGAGGAATCCGTCATTAAGGCAGTTTTCGAGAAACGGACGGTTATCGTACCAATACCAGTCATAGATAAAAACGTTCACTCCGTACGAAACGGCACAATCAATCTGCATTTCCATAACACGGCTGTCGGCTTCGTTGACGTAACCCCAAGACGGTATTCTCGGCCATCGGCAACCCTTGTAGCCTTTGTCGGTCATCGCTTTTACCGTCTGCCATTCGCCGTAGCCTTCGGGCCAGAAAATGCGTGTGCGCGGCTCATCGCCCGTATATGACGGCCATATAAACGCAGCTATATCGTATTTCATGTTTTTGCCTCCGTTTCGTAATGTTACGGGTTCAGTATATCATACGCACATATAAACATCAAGCCGCCCGATTGCTCGGACGGCTCTTTTTGTTTGGTCAGATTAAAACAGTTGTGTTGGGAGTTTCAGCTTTTCTTTCGGCGGGAATTGTTTGTCGAATTCTTCGGCTTCTGCCTCATCAACAAAATATCCATTCGGCGGAGTATATTCACCGCTGATGCCGTCAAGATAACCCTTTTTCAGCTCCTTGCAAAGAAAGAACGATGCGTCCGCACCTTCGGACAAACCGTGGTAACGTATACCGAACTCGCTTGCATATGTGAATCCGCTTTTGCCGTAAAAATTGATGTTTCCCTCAAAGCAAAGCGCACCGCAGCCAAGCTCTGCCGCCTTTTCCAAAGAATAGTCAAGCAGTATCTTGCCGTAGCCTTTACCCTGTAGTTCGGGAGTAATGCAAATCGGTCCCATAGTCATAATGGGCAAATCTGAGCCGTCATCAGCTTTGATAACCGCCCTCATAAACATATTCTGACCAATCAGCCTGCCGTCTTTTTCCATAACGAAATTCAGTTCGGGCACAAACGCTTCATCGTTCCTCAGCTGATTGAGCAAGTAATGTTCAAGACAGCCGGGACGGTAAACGTTCCAGAATGCTTCTCTGACGAGAGTTTCGGTTTCACGGTGTTCTTCTGTTCTTTCCAAACGAATGATGCAGTCATTTTTCATTGTTAAACCTCCAAAAATTGTTGACTTTCAATCACCGGAGGCTTGCGGAGAAGTATTTGCAAACCTCACGGTTTACATTACTATCTCCAAGGTGTTGTTCATTTTCAAACAGCATTCTCCAAAAAAATTATTCAGGCACAGCCTGTAAATT
>JAZQGF010000034.1:0-2569 GCA_045539875.1 Acutalibacteraceae bacterium | reverse complement strand
TGCACAGAGCAGTACAACAAAACTAAGGCATAGCTTGCACTATGTCTATACTATATCTATACGTCGTTAGTTTTTTGTATAGCATCCGCAAAATAAGCATGACAAAAAAGCCCATGTTGAAAATGGGAAAATCCTTTTTTCAATGCTTATCTAATACGCATGCTATGCAACATAAACGCCGCCTCCTTTTACATACATTTTATTTTATCAGAAAATCAGTCTACTGTCAATACACAACAGGAAGTATTTAACCTAATGATATGAATTGTGTGGACATATCCAAAAAGAAAGGTGAACTGTAAAATGTAATAGGGTGAATGAAAATGGCAAAAAGACCCGTACCATTGTACGACTTTAAGGCTTTCGGGGCAGCTATAAAAGCCGCGAGAAATGAGCGCGGCGAGAGCCGGAAAAAGGTAAGCGACGAGTTATATATTTCCCCGCGCTACCTTACAAATATTGAGAACAAGGGGCAGCAACCGAGTTTACAGGTGTTCTATGACCTTGTAACACGGTATCATATTTCCGTCGATCAATTTTTCTTTCCGAACAAAAACGTGGAGAAATCTACCAATCGGCGGCAGCTTGACGCGCTGCTGGACGGTATGAGCGATAAGGGCATACGGATTGTAACCGCAACGGCAAGGGAAATTACGGAAGTCGAAAAGACAGAGGGCTAACCTCTTTCATACGGGAAATGCAGGATTGCAGCGCATGGCGGCTGCAATCTTTTTTTGCGCCCAAAATTGAGGGGACGCGCAACAAATACCGCCTTTCGGTAGGGGTATGGAGTAGATAGCAAGCACAGCAAACGAGTACCCGTTTGCGAAAAATGCTTGTTGGGATAATCCCAAACCCTTATACCGAAAGGCGGCGCGGAAATGGAAAACCGAAAGAGAAATATCCAAATGAAGTTTTACGTTACGGAAGAAGAAAAGCGGCTGATCGACGAGAAAATGAAGCAGCTTCCCATAAAGCAGTACGGAGCGTATCTGCGCAAAATGGCGATTGACGGGTATATCCTTGTCGTTGACCGGAGCGACACAAAAACATATATCCGGGAACTGCAAGCGGTGAGCCGGAATATCAACCAGATTGCCAAACGCGCCAACGCGACGGGGACGGTTTACCAGCAGGATATTGAGGATATAAAAAAGGCGGTGGACGAGATATGGCGGTTACAAAGACGCACCCTATTAAATCAACCTTAAAGGCCGCGATAGACTATATCTTAAATCCCGAAAAGACGGACGGGAAACTGCTTGCGTCCTCTTTCGGCTGCGGGCTGGAAACCGCCGATATAGAGTTTGCATGGACGCGAGAAACTGCCGGAGATCGCGGCACACATTTAGGGCGGCACTTGATACAATCCTTTGCGGTGGGCGAAACCACGCCGGAAGAAGCGCACAAAATCGGCATGGAACTTGCCAAAGAGATTTTAGGCGGCAAGTATGAGTTTGTTTTGACAACTCACGTCGATAAAGACCATCTGCATAATCACTTGATTTTCAATGCGGTTAGCTTCGTTGACTACAAAAAGTACCATTCCAACAAGCAAAGCTATCACGCTATCCGGCGCACCAGCGACAGGATATGTAAAGAGCATGGGCTATCCGTTGTCGTGCCGGGACAGGACAAAGGGAAAAGCTATGCGGAATACACCGCCGAAAAGCAAGGGACAAGCTACAAAGCAAAGCTGAAAACGGCGATAGATACCCTCATTCCCCAAGTCAAAGATTTTGACGAACTGCTGCGCCGTTTGCAGGAAATGGGGTATGAAATCAAACAGGGCAAATATATTTCTTTCCGCGCTGCCGGACAGGAACGGTTTACCCGCGCAAAGACGCTCGGCGCGGCCTATACGGAAGAAGCGATAAAGGAACGTATCAAGGGCGTATATATCGCCAAGTCAAAACCGCTGCGGGAAGATAAGAAAATCCGTCTTGTCGTCGATATTGAAAACAGCATTAAAGCCCAACAATCGGCGGGCTATGAACGGTGGGTGAAAATCCATAATCTGAAACAGGCTGCAAAAAGCATGAACTTCTTGACTGAAAACAAGATTGAATATTACAGCGACCTTGAAAGCAAAATCGCGGATATTATGACCGCCCATGACGCGGCGGCAAGGGCGGTTAAGGACGTAGAGCAGCGTATGTCTGATTTGTCGCTGCTTATCAAGCACACGACCACATACCGACAATTAAAACCGATTTACGAGGAATACAAGAAGTCGCGGGACAAGGAAAAGTATCTGCGGGGGCATGAAAGCGAAATTATCCTGTTTGAAGCTGCGGCAAGGGCATTAAAGGAAATGCAGATAAAGAAGCTGCCCGATCTCGCCGCGCTGCGCAAGGAGTATAGCAGCTTAAACGACAGAAAAAGCAAATTGTATGAGGATTACCGCCAAGCGAAAAAGCAAATGCAAGAACGAAAACGGCGGTGCTGCTGGTCGTCAAGCCGCGCTGGATATGGATAAGGTTTTCCCCCAACGGGATAGAGGACATAAGCCCCTGTTCCTGCCGGTAGTCAAGGCGGGTCAAAATGCAGTTGTATTTCTGCGCGATTG
>JAZQGF010000033.1:0-107661 GCA_045539875.1 Acutalibacteraceae bacterium | reverse complement strand
TCGACTTGCATGTGTTAGGCACGCCGCCAGCGTTCATCCTGAGCCAGGATCAAACTCTCTAAAAATTTTATCTAAACACAGCCTATGCTGTGTCCAAATCATTTCTAGAGCTTAATCGCTCAAAATGTCATTCACTGACATTTTTTCCTCGTTCTTCACGAGAATTACTGCTGTACTTGAAAGTACATACTCAAATTAATCTTCAAGGGTTTTTTCTTGAATCGTTGTTTAATTTTCAAGGTGCGTTGTGCACTCGTTTCGTGAGTGCTTGACTAATATATCACATCGAAATTGAATTGTCAACACTTTTTTTAGAATTTTTTTGGATTTTTTTACGCTTTCCCGTTATGCACATTATTGTAGGATTAAGTCAAAAAAATCTATAAAATTTGCACAAACACACAGTTTTGACATATATATTATTGTAATTAATTCAAATACTATATATTCTATTTTTTATTTCTTCTATTATTTCTACTATTTTGAATCTTATTTCATATTTAGGACTGCTTTGTATTATTTCATTGCTTTTGCTGCTGAAATAAAACTCTGTGTCGGTATCTTCTGCTGCAGCAGGCAGACAAAGTGGCGGAAACATCACACACCACCAGTTATGGCCTTCACCCTCTCCGAGAATGACTTTCAATGCACTGTAATTACCGGCAGGTAAAGTGTAACTGTCATAGGTTCTGGTTGTAAAATATTCTTCGGCAAACACAATTTGCGCTTTATATCTGAATCCGTTTTCTTCAAGAACCTTATTTGCAACATCAATCAGTTCATTTTTTTCAGACATAAGAAGTTCCTCAGCGTTATTAACATTCATTTCACCCGAAAAAATCCTTTTACCGCAGCTCAGCAGTGCATCTCTGACTGCAAGCTTGACACGCTGATCTTCTTCACTGTCTGAATTCGCCAGAATATGAAGACGCAAAACATCATTTCTTAATTTATTGCATTCGTTTTGAAAACCTGCCAACGAGAAAACTATTGAAACAACCAACGCTGCGCAAACCGATATTTCAAAAATTTTTCTTTTCATAATAAAAACCGTCCTTTTATGTTATAGCAACATTATTGGACGGTTTGAATTAATTTATTCGGTTTTTTCAGGTTCAAGTCCCCCAATTTCATCTCTCGCCTTAAATACATAACCGTTTTGACCGAGAATATCCATATGAGACAAAGCTTCACCTGTTCCGAGAGCAACACAGCTGAGCGAATCCTCTGCTACAACGGTTTTGACTCCCGTTTTCTTTTCAATCATCTTGTCTATACCCTGAAGCAACGCTCCGCCTCCTGTAAGTCTTATGCCCGATTCAAGGATATCTGCCGAAAGCTCGGGAGGTGTAAGCTCCAGAACAGAACGCACAGCTTCTCCGATTGCTTCAAGATGAGGACGCATTGCAAGATAAGCTTCCGTTGAACTGACCTCAATGCTTACGGGAAGATTTGTTATAAAATGTTTTCCCTTTACGGTAAGACCAAGCTCAACATCACGAAGATAAGAACAACCGATTTGTTTTTTTATGAATTCCGCAGTCTTTTCACCGATAATAACATCTCTTTCACGCCTTATCTGACGCATAATCGCCTCGTCAAGTGCATTACCTGCAACCTTTATAGACTTTGAGACGGAAATGCAGCCCATTGTTATAACGGCAATATCGGTTGTTCCGCCACCGATATCAACAATCATCGCTCCGACAGGTCTGTCACTTTTAAGCCCTGCCCCGAGTGCCGCAGCGAGAGGCTCTTCTATAAGACACGCTTTTGCTGCACCGGCAGAGGTTATAAGGTCAAGAATTGTTCTTTTTTCAAGGCTCGTTGCCATAGACGGAACACAAACAACTACATTGGGCTTGAACACCATGTTTTTACAAATTTTCGAAAGAAAATAGCGAAGAATATGCTTTGTTGCAGTAAAATCCGAAACAACACCATGCTCCATTGGTCTGACAACTCTTATCGAATCGGGATTTTTGCCAACCATATCCCATGCACGCTTACCGACTGCAATCAGCTTACCGCTTTCTTTTTCATAAGCCGCCGCACAAGGTTCCGAAAGGACAATGCCTTTGTTTTCAACATAAATAACGATAGATGTTGTTCCCAAATCAATTCCGATATTTACTCCGAGCATTTCTTCACCGCCTTTCTTTTATTTTTTCTTTTTATTGCTTTTGGTTAAAGCGACCGCAACGCAATATACTTCTTTTGCACCGTAAAGCCACAGCATTTTTGCACATTCATTGAGAGTTTCGCCCGATGTTGAAATATCATCGCAGACAAGAACCGTTTTATCTTTAACCAGTTCAGGCTGAGAAATGTCAAAAACACCTGTAAGATTTCCTTTTCTCAGATTATAACTGAGACCGTGCTGGTTTTCGGTTTCATAGAGTTTAGAAAGCACTTCGGGTTTATAATCAACCCCGATTAATTCCGAAATCTCTTTGGCAAGCAGCGAACACTGATTATAACCTCTTAACTTCTGGCTTTTAACTGTCATGGGTACTTCGGTAATAAAATCAAATTTAATATTATAAAATCTTTGCTTTACCGTTTCGGCAGCTTCGACGGCATACGCTTTTGCATTATCAGGACTTTTTCTGAACTTAAATTCGTGCATACCTTTTCTGACATTACCTTCAAAATAAAACGGTGCAACAAGACTTTCAAAATACATTTCGGCACCCTTACAGGAGCAGAAATCTTTTTCTCTTCCGCACTTTATGCAGGTAACTCCTGTGATCCTCGGAAGAGTTTTTGCACACTCGGTACATTTCAAATAATCCGACGGAATAACCTTTCCGCAATATGCGCACCTTTTCGGCAGAAGAGAACAGAGTATCAGTTTTATCGGATTCATCATCCGTCTTCACCCAGCATTATAAAAC
The DNA here is from genome assembly GCA_045539875.1 of Acutalibacteraceae bacterium. Classification (GTDB taxonomy): domain Bacteria; phylum Bacillota; class Clostridia; order Oscillospirales; family Acutalibacteraceae; genus CAG-177. Next base: position 104,764 of record JAZQGF010000033.1, on the reverse strand, counting down.
TTTTAAGTGCGGAATACCGCTTCGCCTTGCTGTCGTTGAGCGTCATTCGTTCAACAACATTGCGTGAACCGACAAGAATCATAAGCTTTTTGGCTCTCGTTACTGCAGTATAAAGCAGATTCCTGTATGCAAGCTGTTCAACAACACCTGAAACGGGCATAACAACCGCCTCAAATTCATTGCCCTGACTTTTATGAACCGTCACGGCATATGCGTGCTCAAGCTCTGCACCGGTTTCAAACGGATATTCTGCAATTTTATCGTCATACCTGACTTTCAAAATATGGGCCGACTCATCAATTTTTTCAAGCAATCCTATGTCGCCGTTAAAAACGCCGAGACCTTCTTTTTCCTTGCTTGTCCACGGAATATTATAATTATTCTTTGTCTGCATCAGTTTGTCTCCTTCACGGAAAACACGCTGACCGAACATGTGCTCGCGCTTATGCTTTGCGGGAGGATTTATTGAATTCTGCAAAAGCTTATTGAGATTAACGGTTCCCGACTCACCTTTTCGCGATGGACAGAGAACCTGAATATCCTCAAGCGGAGAATATCCGTAAGCCTTCGGAAGCCTTGCAGAGCAAAGCTCAGTTACTGTTTTGGCTGCAAGAAACGGGCTGTTGCGTTCCATGAAAAAGAAATCTTTGTCCGTTTTTGAAAGCTCGGGAATTTCGCCGTTAACAATTCTGTGGGCATTGGTAACAATAAGGCTTTCCATCGCCTGACGGAACACTTCTTTGAGTTCAACAACAGGAAGAGCCTTTGAATTTATCATATCATGGAGCACATTGCCTGCACCGACAGGAGGAAGCTGGTCTGAGTCTCCGACCATGACAAGCCTGCAGCCGATAGGAAGTGCATCCAGCAAACTTGAAAATAAAACTATATCAACCATTGACAGTTCGTCAATGATTACCGCACCGGCACTAAGCGGATTTCTTTTGTTGCGCTGAAAAACAGGACGGTCGTTTTTATCCCATTCAACCTCAAGCATACGGTGAATAGTCTGCGCATCTCTGCCCGTAAGCTCGCTCATTCTCTTTGCGGCTCTGCCTGTGGGCGCCGCAAGCGCAACCTCAAGCCCCTGAGATTCAAACACCTTAAGAATACCTCTGAGCGTTGTTGTTTTTCCCGTACCCGGACCGCCTGTGAGGATAAGAATTCCTTTTTCAACAGCAAGCTTTATCGCAAGCCGCTGCTGTTCATTATACAGCACACCGCTGATAAGCTCTGCGTTATTAATTTCTTCGTCAATATTACAGAAGCATTTCGGAGCAAAACGCTTCATAAACAAAACCGTTTTCGCCGCATTTTTTTCTGCTTCATAAATATCGGGCAAAAAAATGAACTCTCTGCCGCCTATGGTTTCACTGATAAGATGATATGTTTCTGTCAGCTTATCGAGCTGAATTTCAACACAGTCTTCACTGCAGCCGAGGAGATTACAGCAAGGAGGAATGAGCTTTTCTCGGGGAAGGCAGGTGTGACCGTTATAAAGATTGTGGCGCACAACATAGGTTATTCCTGCCGAAATCCTGTATTCATCAGCAGGACGCACAGGAAGTCTTTCTGCAATGTCACACGCCTTTTCAAAAGTAATTCCGATTCTTTCAGAGCAAAGCAAATAAGGATTTCTTTCAACCGTTACAACCGAATTCTTTCCGAACACCTTAAATACACGAAGGCTTTCTGCAGTAGTCATGCCATACTTTTCAAGAGAAATCAATGCTTCTCTTTCTGCGGCACGCTTTTTGAATTCGGTTGAAATTTCTCTTGCTCTGTCACGGGAAATACCTTTTATTTCAGCAAGACGCTCAGGGCAGTTTTCGATAACGGAAAAAGTATCTTCACCAAAACGCTCAACAATCTTCTGTGCTGTTTTTTCTTTGACACCTTTTATAATTCCCGATGATAGATATGAAAGCATATCGGCGGCGGTTTCGGGCATTTCGCGCCTGCAGCTTTCAATTTTAAACTGCTTGCCGAAGGTAGGATGAACCGACCACTGACCGCTGAAGGTAACTTTTTCGCCGCAATAAAGCTCACCGACATTGCCTGTTGCAGTAAAAAGCTCACCGCCGCTTGAAAAATCAAGAACAGTGTAGCCGTTTTCATTATTGCGGAAGGTTATGTATTCAACCGTTCCTGTTATTGTTACCAATTCTTCCATATCAACCAAATATCATACTTTTTGAAACAGTATAAAAATTTGAGCGAGTGCCGAGAGAATCTGTAAGCCGAGTTCTGTCATTTAAGGCAATCATCTGTCTACGCCTTGCGTTGCCGCAAGGCTTTAGCCACCCTTCGGAGTATCGTCGAGCAGACGCCGGAGCATAGCTCCTCCCCCTGTCGGTGTTGCTTCGGATAGGGTTTGCAGGGCCGTGCGGTTCCCCGCACGCCGGTGAGCTCTTACCTCGCCTTTCCACCCTTACCTGTATAGAGTGACGGGAATAATCCAAACTGTGTTTTTATCGGATGATTTCCGTCTTTTCTTCGCTAAAATACTCGCAAATTTACGCCTTTCAATCCCGAAACACCGAAAAGCATTAAAAAGACACGCTTTCAGGAATAATTCGGATTGCTCCCGTCACTCTATACAGGCGGTATATCTCTGTTGCACTTTCCCTAAGGTCACCCTCGGCGGCCGTTAGCCGTTATCCTGCTCTGTGAAGCTCGGACTTTCCTCACGCAATCGGTTAAGCGACTGCCCGCGACTGCCCGATTCACTCAGCACATACGCTCCGTAATATTGTAAATCACCTTTAACAAAATGTCAAACATTTAATTGTATTAATTAAAAATATTTACATTTAAAGTATTGTATATCTCCTTTTTTTGCGATAGAATGTAAAAAACTGATTGCAAAGGTGATTTTATGGAAGATATATATATTTCAAAGCGAAGGCAGAATATCAACGATTTTGAAATAACAAATCTTGATATGCCGCCCGAACCGCCGCAAGAGCCACCCAAGAAAAGAAAAAAGAAGAAACGCGGATTTATCAAAACCGTTGCGACTGTTTTTCTTGCGGTTTTTCTTTTTGTTTCGGTATTTATTTTTGTTTTTGCGGCTGCATCGGGATACACAAGGAATGACCTCGAGAAAAATGAATATGTTTCTTCGTATGAGCTGAAAAGCAGCCCTCTTGTTTCAAACATACTTCTTATGGGCGTTGACGGAAGTTCGGATTCGGCATCGCGCTCCGATTCGATGATTCTCGTTTCGGTTGATTACAAGCATATGAAAATAAAGCTGACTTCGTTTCTCCGTGACAGCTGGGTTGAAATACCGTCAAAAGGTAAAAAAGCGAAACTCAATGCTGCATGCACATACGGCGGTCCTCAGCTTGTTATTGATACGATTGAATATAACTTCGGCGTTGACATTGACCATTATGTTATGGTTGACTTTGAAATGTTTACCGATATTATTGATTCGCTCGGCGGAATTGATGTTGAGGTTACAAAAAAGGAGGCTGAATTTATCAACAGAACTACCCGTCATACCGTTGATTACGGCGAAAGCGTTCATCTTAACGGCGCAGAGGCTCTTGTTTACTGCAGAATAAGAAAGCTTGATTCAGACTATATGAGAACCTACCGCCAGAGAAAGGTTATAACTGCTCTTATCGGACAAGCCAAAACCTCAGGCATCGGAAAGCTTATTTCAACAATGCAGGATGTTTTTCCTATGATTCAGACCGATATGTCTGCAGCTGAAATAACGGGACTTGCATATAAAGGCGGTTTTGGAATTCTTGCTTTTGACATTGAGCAAAACAGAGTTCCGACAGATGAGCATATGCATCCCGACACCATTAACGGACAGTGGGTAGAGGTTGTTGACATCGATGCAACCAAAGAATATCTGCAGGAATATATTTATACCAATAATATTGTAATAGAGGACGAAGAATAATGGATATAGTTATCAGAAAATTTCAGCCGTCGGATAAGCAATGCTTTTTCGGTATGGTTAAAAAGTTTTATGCTCCTCCTGCCGTGCTTCATTTTCCGAGCGATGATGTTATGATGTCTGCGTTTCATGCGTCATTTGATCTTTCAGATTTCATCAAAGGATATATGTTTGAATGCGACGGCACACCTGCAGGATATGCGATTGTTTCGATGAAATTTGAAACCGAGGTCGGCGGCATGGCAGCATGGATAGAAGAGCTTTTTGTTGAGGAGAAATTCAGAAGCAATGGAATCTGCAAAAAATTCTTTGACTTTCTCAAGGATGAATTCAAGGGCAAAATAAAAAGAATTCGCCTTGAGGTAGGCGATGAAAATGAAGGTGCCAAAAAGCTCTACCAAAACATCGGCTTTGAATATCTTGATTATAAACAAATGGTTATTGACAAAGAATTTTGACAGTAAAAGAACAACACCCACGGTAATGAACCGAGGGTGTTGTTTTTTTATTCTCCAGTTGAAACGGAAGGAGTTTCGTTCATAATTTCAGCAAATTCTTCACCGCTCATCTTTTCGTTTTCGAAGAGCTTCTGAGCAATAATATGGAGCTTATCCATGTGCTCGGTGAGAATTGTTTCTGTTCTTCCGTAAGCATTTCTGATGATGTTTTCAATTTCTTCATCAATCTGAGATGCAACATTTTCGGAATAGTTGCGAACATTGCTGTAGTCTTTTCCGAGGAAAACCTGATGGTTTTCACCGCCGAACGAGATTGGGCCGAGCTTTTCGCTCATGCCGTATTTTGTAACCATTTTTCTGGCGATTTCAGTAGCGCGTTCAATATCATTTGATGCACCTGTTGAAATATCGCCGAGAACAAGAGCTTCGGCAACGCGTCCGCCAAGAAGGCCAACAAGACTGTCGAGCATTTCATTTCTGGAAGTGTAATTCTTCTCTTCCTTGGGTCTGTAAAGCGTATAGCCGCCTGCCATGCCTCTGGGAATAATTGAAATCTGATGAACAGGGTCTTCATGCTTAAGATAGAAGCTAGAAACCGCATGGCCTGCTTCGTGATAAGCGGTAAGCTTCTTTGCTTTTTCGTTCATCTTATGGGATTTCTTTTCGGTACCTACCTGAACCTTGAGTGCAGCCTCATCAATTTCTTCCATAGTAATCGCCTTCTTGTCGCGTCTCGCTGCAAGAAGCGCTGCTTCGTTAAGAAGATTTTCGAGGTCTGCGCCGGTAAAACCGATAGTGGCGTGTGCTATGCTGTTAAGGTCAACATCGGGAGCAATGGGCTTGCCCTTTGCATGAACCTTAAGAATTTCAACTCTGCCCTTGGTATCGGGATAGTTAACGGTTACCTGACGGTCAAATCTGCCGGGTCTGAGAAGAGCAGGGTCAAGAATATCAGGTCGGTTGGTTGCAGCGATAACAATAACACCTTCGTTTGCGCCGAAACCGTCCATTTCAACAAGCAGCTGGTTGAGAGTCTGTTCTCTTTCGTCATGTCCGCCGCCCATGCCTGCGCCTCTGTGGCGTCCGACGGCATCAATTTCGTCGATAAAAATGATTGAAGGTGAATTTTTCTTAGCCTGATCAAAGAGGTCGCGAACTCTTGATGCGCCGACACCGACATACATTTCAACAAAATCGGAACCCGAAATCGAGAAGAACGGAACATCAGCTTCGCCTGCAACGGCTCTTGCAAGAAGAGTTTTACCCGTACCCGGAGGTCCTACAAGAAGAACACCCTTGGGAATTCTTGCGCCGAGCGAATCGAACTTTGAGGTATCCTTAAGGAACTGAACAATTTCTTCAAGCTCCTCTTTTTCTTCATCCGCACCTGCAACATCCTTGAAGGTTGTTTTTCTCTTTTCGTCCTTGGCATGCTTGATTCTTGCCTTGCCGAAACTCATGGTGCGGTTATTCTCGTTGGTCATTGTCTGGTTCATGCGCTTAAACATGAAGAATGTTAATGCACCCATTGCAACAAGCAACAGAAGAGTGGGAACGATATTATAAATCCACTCGCCTGTTGAACCGGCAACATAATCCGCCTTTATTTTTTTATCGGGATTTTCGCGGTTATATTTTATAACGCTGTCGTGAATATCCTCAACAAAAAGGCTGACGCTGGGAACTGAAAAGGTTTTTTCCTGCTTATCGCCCTCAACATAATATGCAAGCGCACCGCTGCTGAGGTTTAGCTTATACTCGGTCACCTTACCTTCATCAAAAAGAGCAACAAGCTCATAATATTCAGTTTTTTCCTGCTGCTGCGTGCTTGCATAAAATGCCATGCCGCTGATAATCATAACGGGAATCAAAATATAAGGCAGCAGGGTAACGATTTTCTTTTTAAAATTACCCGAATTGGTGTTTTTAGTGTTCAATTGGAACGATCACTCCTTAAATAGCATTTCCAAACGGTACGCTTTTATTTTTCATATACTTCTCTTTTAAGAACTCCGATAAACGGAAGATTTCTGTATTTTTCATCATAATCAAGTCCGTAGCCGACAACAAATTCATCAGGCACCTCTGCGCCCGAATAATCGGACCATACATCATTAACAACTCTTCGCTCAGGCTTATCGAGAAGAGTGCAGATTTTCATGCTCTTTGGATTTCTTGACATGAGAATGGATTTTATATAGCTGAGAGTTTTGCCCGAATCAAGAATATCCTCAACAATCAGAACATCGTAGCCTTCAAGATTGATGTCAAGATCTTTGACGATTTTAACAACGCCCGAAGACTCGGTTTTGTTGGCATAACTTGACACGCACATAAAATCAATAGCACAAGGAACCTTTATCTCTCTCATAAGGTCTGCCATAAATATAACGGAGCCTTTGAGAATGCTGACGAGGAGAAGATTCTTATCTTTATAATCCTCGGTTATTTGAGCGCCGAGACGCTGAACGATTTCTTTTAAAGTTTCTTCGCTGTAATATATTTTTTCAATATCCTTAAGCATTAAGTCTTTCCTTTCATGCCCCATTTGTTATCTTGTTATTTTAACAATCATAACTTTTTTGGTTTCTTTGGTAACAACCGCACGCCTGTCAATTCCTATTCCTTCAAGAATAAGCAAGCCGTCATCATCGGCAACAACTGCAATTGAATCTCTTTTTTCGGGAGGCACGGAAAGCTCGTTGAAAAGTTTTTTCAATGATTTTGTGCATCCCCTTGCTGCAAGAGATATTCTGTCACCTGCTTCGCGGCTTCTGACAAACATTCTTCCGTGTATTTTATCATAATCCAGGAAATATTCCAAGTCCTGTTTTAAAATGTTTTGTAAATTATTTGTTTCATCAATATTAATAATTTGCGTTTCAATTGAAGCGTTGCCCAAGCCATGAGATGCAGAAGGAAAACCAAGAATCCCTTTTCTGACTCTCACCGTAACTCCGCCGTTAATCTGAACCCTGCCGGATTTTTCAAGAATTTCTGCAATGCTTTCAACAGCACGGTATTCGGGTGTTATCCCTGTTTCATTTTCCGCAATCATAATCAGTGCTCGCTTCATAACAGGCAAAGCTGAATCGAGGAGAATTTTTATGTCATATCCGCCGTCTGTCCGTGCTTTGTTAACAAGCTCTTTCGCAAGCAAATTAAGAAAAGCCTCGTCTTCATTGAGCGACTCGATGCACCTTGACGCGTTTTTTTCAAATGACGGATTGATTTCACAAAGCTGAGAAACAACATTGTGACGGATTCTGTTTCTTGAGTAAGCCACATCGGAATTGGTTTCGTCCGTCACATATTCAATTGAATTTTCGGCACAGAAAGCATTGATTTCGTCTTTTGTGCAACCGATAAGAGGACGGACTACATTATCTCTGACAGCGGGAATCGAACAAAGCCCTCTGAGCGTGCTTCCTCTCGCAAAATTGAAGAGAAAGGTTTCAGTCCTGTCGCTGAGATTGTGAGCAGTTGCAATTACAATATTATCTCCGAGAGAATTGAAAAATTCATATCTTATCTGTCTGCCGCATTCCTCAAATCCGATGCCTTTTTCTTTTGCGGCGCCCGAAACATCCGCCCTGAGAACACGGCATTCAATACCCATTACGCTGCATTTTTCTTTAACAAAACGCTCGTCTCTGTCTGCTGTTTCGCCTCTGAGACCGTGGTTGACATGGGCGGCAATCAAGGTTATTCCGTATTCATCTTTGAGGGAATTCAGAATATTCAGCATCGCCATTGAATCGCTTCCGCCCGAAACACCTGCAACAACTGTTGCGCCTTCGGGGAGCATATTATATTTTTCGACCGCGGCTTTAACTTTATTAATCATCGTGAATTTTCTCCAGCTGAAGGAAAAGAGTATGTTCGCCGTCAAACGCAAACTGAACCGTTCCCGTTTCGCCGTGACGGTTTTTGGCAACGATAACCTCGGCAATGTTTGCCTCTGCCGCCGCTGAACCGTCATCTGAACCGTCATCATCTTTTTCACCGCTGTAATAATCGGGTCGGTAAAGCATCATAACAATATCGGCATCCTGCTCGATCGAACCTGATTCACGAAGGTCGGAAAGCTGAGGTCTGTGCGATTTTCCTCTTCCCTCGGTGCCTCTCGAAAGCTGAGCACAGCAGATAATAGGAATGTTGAGATCCTTTGCCATCATTTTAAGATTACGGGTGATTTCGCTGACTTCCTGAACGCGGTTTTCGCTTCTCGTGCTGCCTTTGATAAGACCGAGATAGTCGATAATAACACACTCAACACCGCCGAGACGCCTTGTTTTCGCCTTCATTTCCGGAACGGTTATATTTGAGGTATCGTCAAAATAAAGCTCGCAGTCATTAAGCGCGCTTGTTGCCATACCAAGCCTTACCCATTCATCCTGAGATATATTGCCGTTTCTCATTTTCATGCTTGAAACTCTTGCTTCGGTGCCTAGAACTCTCATTGCAAGCTGTTCCTTAGTCATTTCAAGTGAGAAGAAAAGAACCTTTCGTTTTCCTATTGCCGAAACATTGCGAGCAAGGTTGAGAGCAAAGCTGGTTTTACCCATAGCGGGACGGGCGCCGATAAGAATAAGGTCAGAACGGTTAAGACCCGTTAAAACCTTATCAAGATCGGAATATCCTGTAGTGAAACCTTTATAAAGCTCTTTATCTTCACCTGTTATTTTTTTTAGGGTATCATAAACATTGTTGACAATGATATCCTTGAGCTTTGAAGGGGCATTAGTGGTTTTGCCCTGACGGATATTATAGATTTTCTGCTCAGCGTTATCAAGCAAAGTATCCGCTGTTTCTTCCTGAGCAACGGCGCTTTCGATGGTTTCGCTTGAAATGCCGATAAGAGTTCTCATATAGAACTTCTCTCTGACAATTTTTGCATACATCTCAACATTCTCTGTTGAGGGCACCATCTGGGCAAGCTCAAAAAGATAGTTTCTGCCAGAACCGTTATCATAAACTCCCTGCTGAACAAGCGTATCAAGAATAACAAGAGGGTCGATGATTTTTCCCGATGCATCGGTGGTTATCATTGCCTCAAAAATCGCCGAATGCTGAGGAAGATAGAACGCCTCGGGTCCGATATATACTGCCGCCTGCGAAAGGCACGAGGGGTCAACAAGAATGCTTCCGAGCACCGCCTGCTCTGCCTCCGCACTGAACGGCATCTGAATATTATCTAACGATAACAAACTGTTGTCTGCCATTTTTGATTCTCCGTTCGGATTATTTCGGATTGATTATTCGGACACCATAACAAACATTGAAGCAGAGATGCCGTTATAGAGCTTCACTTCAACGGGATATGTGCCGAATGATTTGATATCTTCAACCGCAACCTTGCGCTTATCAAGCTCAAGACCGAACTGCTTTGAAATTTCCGCCGCAACATCCTTTGATGTTACCGAGCCGAAGAGCTTGCCGTTTGCGCCTGCCTTTGCTGAAAGCTTAACGGTTTTGCCTTCAATTTTTGCTGCGCTTGCTTTAGCGGCAGCAATTTCGGTTTCGATGCGGTGCTTTTCGGCAGCCTCTCTGTTTTTGAGCTCGCTCATTGCCTGAGCATTAGCTTCCATAGCAAGCTTTCTGGGAAAAAGGAAGTTTCTTGCATATCCGTCTGAGGTGTTTACAAGCTCACCTTTTTTTCCGAGTCCTTTAACATCCTGAGTTAATACTACTTTCATTTTATATGTCTCCTTAATTTTTTTCAAAAAAATCTTTTATTGCAGCTTCAAGTGCTGCTCTGGCTTTCTTCATATCGTACCCTTTAAGCTGACACGCCGCCATAGTCTGGTGTCCGCCGCCGCCGAGGGATTCCATGATAATCTGAACATTTATTTCGCCGAAGCTTCTTGCTGAAATGTTGATTGCTCCTGCATTTTCAAACATAACAAAAGATGCTTTTATATTGTTGACTTTCAGAAGCTCATCTGCTGCCTGAGCAGAAATAACCCTTATGTCCTTTGAACTGAAATCCGCAACAGCAATTGCACATTTCATAAAGCCTTCTGCCGAAGAAATTACAGCTGTGCGGAGTTTGTTCATTTCAAGCGTATTTGCAAAGAGTCGTTTAACCTTGACCGTATCGGCATTTTTATCCTTGAGGAATGCCGCCGCCTCAAAGGTTCTGACTCCCGTGCCGATAACAAAATCCTTGGTATCTAGCATTATGCCTGCAAGCAATGCTTCGGCAACAGTTGGGCTGATACTTATATCGGGGTTGATATACTGAAGAAGCTCGGTTACCATTTCACAGGCTGAAGAAGCACCGGGATCATGGTGAAAAATAAGCGCGTTTTCAATATCGGTAACAGCTCTTCTGTGGTGGTCGATAATAACTCTTGTTTCTGCCTTTTCATAGAGCTTCGGGAATTCAACAAAGCTTTCTATGTGGGTATCAACAACAATAAGAAGAGTTTTTTTGTTCAGAAGCTCAAGAGCAAATTCCTGACCAATAATAATGTCGCCCATATTCTCGCCGTCAAGCTTTTCAATAAGAGTAGCGGCAAGTGTCTTTTTTCTGTCAGTTGCAATATACACCGGGATTTCAAAGCTCTGCGCCGCGCAGGCAAGACCGACCGCAGCTCCGATTGCATCAAGGTCGGTATATGAATGACCCATAATTATGACATTGCTGCTCGATTTGATAAGCTCAGCAAGCGTTGAACCGACAATACGGCTCTTAACCTTGTTGCGCTTTTCTGCGCTCTTTGAAACACCGCCGATATAATCGTAGCCGTCCTGATTACGGATTGCAACCTGATCGCCGCCTCTGCCGAGTGCCATTTCAAGCGCCTTGCGTGCTTTCTTTTCGCAACTTTTTATGCTGTCACCCGATGAAACGCCTACAGAAAGAGTAACACCGGTTTTTTTGCCCTTGTATTCATAAGACCTGACGGTTTCGAGAACCGAAAACCTGTCTTCAATCATACGGTTTATATTCTTTTTTTCAGTGATAAGCAGGTATCTGTCATCACCGATTTTCTTGATGAAGCTGTCATATGACTCCGACCAATTATCAAGCGCAGCTTCAACCTGACTTCTGATTTCGGTTTTTTCGCTGTCTCTGAAATCCGATCTTGCATCATCAAGATTATCCATTTCAATCATCACGGCATACGGAAGAGTTCTGAAATATTCAATTTCAGTTTTCTTGAGCCTTGTGTTGTCAAGAAAATAAAGTGCGGTATGCTCCTCTCCGTTTGACTTGTAATTGACTGTATAAACAGAATAGTATCTTCCGTCAACCGAAACGCAGGTTTCTTCGGAATGAACAATCGAATCAAGACTGATTCCGTTTGTGTATTTCTCGATTTTATCGGTCTGGGTTATTTCTCCGCAGGATATTTCATTGAGGAAAAGATTGCTGCACCATTTTATGTAGCCCTTTCCGTCACAGACAGCAACAGGAAAAGGAAATGATGAAAGAACTCTGTTATCAGTAAAATCGAGCTTTTTTGAAGTTTTAATTATGAATTTCTTATATCTGTTTTTTGCGGTTACGGCTCTGTAAATCACTATAACGCAAACAATGAGAAAAGCTATACACTCTGCAATTGCAAGGCGCGGCTCAACAAAAACGGTCATGGCAATAAAAGCCGCAGAAATTCCTGCAATAAGGCAGATTATCAAGCTGTCATACCAAAAACCTTTGAATTTCATTTATACCTCCATAATAATCGGAAGAATCATCGGGCTTCTTTTTGTTTTTTCATATACGAAATGAGAAACCGCATCTCTGAGTTTGCCCTTGATTGCGTTTATATCGGTAATATTGTTATAGTAACAGTTTTCAAGCGATTTTTCGGCAACCTTGCGTGCCTGAGCAATAAGCTCCTCTGCTTCTTTCACATAAACAAAGCCTCTTGAAACAACCTCGGGCCCTGCAATAAGCTGACCTGTTTCATAGTCAACCGAAGCGGTAACAACAATAATGCCGTCCTGACCGAGATGCTTTCTGTCGCGAAGAACAACGCTTCCGACATCGCCGACACCGTAGCCGTCAACAAAAATCTTACCTGCAGGAACAGGTGCACCGTTTTTGATTGAGCTTGAAGTCATTTCCGCAACATAACCGTTATCGGCAATGAAAATATTATCTTTGGGAATTCCCATTCCCTCTGCAAGCATTGCGTGCTTGCGAAGATGCTTCTGTTCTCCGTGAACGGGAATAAAATACTGCGGCTTAACAAGACCCATTATAAGCTTAAGCTCTTCCTGACACGCATGGCCCGAAACATGAACATCATACATTTTTTCGTAAATAACTTCTGCGCCAAGCTTGAGAAGCTCATTGACAACCTTGCCGACTGTCTTCTCGTTGCCGGGAATGGGCGTTGCCGAGATAATAACATAATCGTTAGGACAAATTTCAACCTTTCTGTGGTCGGAAAATGCCATTCTTGAAAGAGCCGACATAGGCTCACCCTGACTGCCCGTTGTTATTATAACAATCTGGTCTGCAGGATATTTATTGATTAAATCTGCATTGATGAGAACATTTTCGGGAATGTTGAGGTAGCCGAGCTGAGCGCTGATGTTAACAACATTCTCAAGGCTTCTGCCCATAATAGCAACCTTCCTGCCAAGCGAATGGGCAACATTGATAATCTGCTGAACCCTGTGGATATTTGAAGCGAAGGTTGCAACTATAATTCTGCTTCTGCCCGCTTTTCTGAAAAGCACCTCAAATGACTCGCCGACCTTGCGCTCACTTTCGGTATAGCCCGGTCTTTCGGCATTGGTTGAATCAGAAAGAAGAGCAAGAACGCCTTCATTGCCGAGCTGAGCAAAACGGGAAAGATCAATCATTCCGCCGTCAATAGGTGTGCTGTCAACCTTAAAGTCGCCCGTCTGAATAATCGTTCCGCCGTCGCACTTTATTGCAAGGGCTATTGCGTCGGGAATTGAATGGTTAACATGGATTGCTTCAACGGAAAATCCACCAAGTTCAACAACATCTCCCGGAGCGATTTCATGAAGCTTTGCGCTGCTGAGGAGACCGTGCTCCTTAAGTTTGCCTTGAATAAGCCCGATTGTGAGCTTTGTGCCGTAAACGGGAATATTGACAGTTTTGAGAAGATATGCAAGACCGCCTATATGGTCTTCATGGCCATGGGTGATAACAATACCTTTGATTTTATCAATATTTTTTTCAACATAACTGAAATCGGGAATAACAAGGTCAACGCCGAGCATCTCGGGGTCAGGGAATGCAAGACCGCAGTCAACAAGGAACATATCATTTTCGTACTCATAAAGAGTCATATTCTTGCCAACCTCGTTGAGTCCTCCGAGGAATGAAATCTTAACGGGGATTTCCTGAGTTTTTCTGTATTTCTTCGCCGAGCCGTTTCTGGATTTTGAATATCCCTTCTGCGGCTTTCTATTACCGCGGAAATTTCTGCTTTTCTGCTGATTTTTTATTCCGTTTTCTTTAGTCTGCTTATCTTTCACAATTTTTTCTTTGGTGTTTTTTTCTTTTGTTTGTTTGTTGTTTTTTTTCTGCATGATTTCTCCTATCTTGGTAGTAGTCAGTAGTAAATAAATATATATTTCAAATCAGATTTATGTTTCTGCGGAGCAGCAACCCTACTCCACAGTATATATTATCCTTTTATTGGTTCAAAGTCAAGTTTTAATAATATAATTAACAAATATTTTAATTATAAGGACATGTTAACTTTTTCCGTTTTCCTCTGCATTTTTAATAACATCTTCAATATCGGCACAAAGCTCGTTTGCTGCCTCCATTGAATCGGCCTCTGCAAAAATTTTAACCCTTTCTCCGTTCTTTTCGGGAATAACAAGAAGCTTTCCGCTGCTCCTCACAAGCCTTATTCCTTCAAAATCATTTTTTATGCTGACCGTTTCCTCGCCGATAAGAGAAGAAAGCGAGGTTGGCGAAAAGGAAATCGGAACTGATTTTTTCACAATATATTTCTCCGGCAATTCCGAAAGAAGCTCATCAAGAGTGCTCTCCCTTTCTTTCATAATTGACATGAGCTTCACCGCAAGAAACAGTCCATCGCGCACAAAAATCTGCTTTGCGGCAAGTCGTCTTGCCGCAGAATCCGAATTATCGGCAGGTGTGCTGAGATATCTGCACGATTTTCTGCCGCAGCTTTTTGCAAGAGAATCAAGAAATTCCGGCGCGTCGTACGGAACGGCAATATCTCTTCCGTTTTTCATTTCGTTAAGGCAGCAAAGTGCAAGCAGCTTTTCGTATTCCGCAACTCCGTTTTCTGTCTGTGCACAGATATGCGTTCCTGCCGTATTTATTTCAAATATCAGTTTATTATCCGAATGCGCACCAAGCCTTGAGGATATATTTTCAAGAAGATTTTTTATACTTTCGTTTTCGCTTCTGAACGAAGCTCCGATTCCCTGAAGTCCGTACGGCGCTTGTTTTAAAAGTTCTTGATTATAAAGCAGCCTGATGCTCGACATATCGGAAATTTCCTTTATCGTTGTTTCGGAAAGCTCCCCCGATTCTCTGACCGACATTCCGCTTTCAATTTCTCTTTCAAAAAAACGGGGTATTGAAAGCCCGCCTTCTCCGCAGATTTTAACGGACTTTTCGTCCTTTCCGCCGATGAACAAGCCTGCACCTAGTCCACAGAAATTAACAAGAAAATTAAGCTGTGCCTCAAAACATTCTCCGAAATCCCAGACCGAACTTCCGCTTCCCGCAAGACCGGACATCACTGCAAGCTGCATTACCTGCGCTGTTTTTGAGCCGTCATTTGCAATGCCTGTTTTCTTGCCGCTTCTTGTATTTCCGACTGCCGAGCCGAGCCGTACACAGGTTTCGGAGTTAAGGGATGCTCCGCTTTTTTCGCCGATTCCGTCTTCGTCAATCAAGCCTGCTTTTACGCTGCCGTATTTTACATCCGAACATACGCTCACACCGGAACCCACAATTTTTCCCGGCCAGACCGAGACACCCGGCATTACCGTTGCATCCTCGCCTATCACGCTGCCGGAACCTGCAACGCTTTTTTCAAACATCGAAGCTCTGTTTTTCAGTGCTGCACCGGAACATATCAATGCTCCCGTAACCGAAGTTCCCGATGCAAGCCAGCTTTTTTCAAGAACGGAAGAAAATTTTACCTTTGAATTGGGTCCTATGCAACAATTATCATCAATAAATGCATAAGGTCCCACAACCGCGCCGTCAGATATTTCAACATTTTTTCCTATATAGACAGGAGGAATTATTCCATAGTCACCGCCCGGAAGTCCGTTTGCGGAATAAATCCCTTCAGCTGTAGGTGTTATGGGGATTTTAACCGCACCGTCAATCATATCCCTTTGACATTTCAGATACGCGTCAATGCTGCCGACATCGCACCAATAGCTGTCGGTATGATAGCAAAAAATCGGCATATCTCTTTCAAGCATAAGCGGAAACAAATCCGAGGCAAAATCATATTTTTTCCCGTTGGGAATAAGCTCAAGGCATTCGGGATTGATAATATATACTCCCGTATTCGCAAGGCTGCTCACCGCCTGACTCCATGACGGTTTTTCGATAAATCCGACAACACGGTTATGCTCGCCCACTTTAATTACGCCGTATTCCCTGGGGTCTTCGGCATCCGCCGCAACAATTGTTATTTTAGCGTTGCTTGCTTTATGGAAAAGCATGATTTTTTCAAAATCAAAGTCACAAACCGCATCGCCGCTGATAACGATAAACGGTTCTTTAAAATCCGCAGCGGCATTTTTCACGCTTCCTGCGGTACCAAGCGGCACATCCTCTTTTATGAACTTGAGCTTCATATCCTTATAGCCCGATTCAAAATAATTTTCAATTACATGGGGCATATATCCGAGCGTTACGGAAGCATGAACCACTCCGTTTTTCCTGAGCAAATCAAATATATATTCAATTATAGGTTTGCCGAAAATTCTTGCCATCGGTTTTGGTAAAGTGCATGTAAGAGGTCTGAGCCTTCTGCCCTCTCCGCCTGCCATAATAACTGCTTTCAAAAAAATCATCCTTTCCGATTTCTCTGAAATATTATTGGCAAAATTAATAAGAAATAACCAAAATATATCTTGTTTGAAGAATAAAACAGTGCTATAATTTAAAAAAACATTTTACGGAGTAAAAAACATGGCAGACCTGAAAAAAGTTGAGATATTCACAGACGGAGCATGCTCGGGCAATCCCGGTCCCGGCGGCTGGGGAGCAATTCTCAGATACGGAATTCACGAAAAAGAGCTCAGTGGCGGTGAAAAGTCAACAACCAACAACCGCATGGAGCTTAAGGCAGTTATTGAAGCGCTGAAAATGCTCAAAGAAAAATGTGATATTACAATTTATACCGATTCAAAATATGTTGCCGATGCCTTTTTGCAGGGCTGGATATGGAACTGGATGAAAAACGGCTGGAAAAAAGCAGATAAAAAACCCGTTCTCAATCCCGAGCTATGGCAAGAGCTTATAACGGAAATCCGCAAGCATGAATATAAAATAGTCTGGGTAAAAGGGCATGCAGGTCATCCCGAAAACGAACGATGCGACAAATTGGCAACGGAACAAGCTGCTAAATTTATGTGATATAAGGCGGTGCAGAAATGAATTTCTTTGGATTTTTATCTTACTCCTTTGCGGTTTTAACTGTTATTATGACGCTTCTTTATCAGTTTTCACCCATATTCAGAAAAAGACTGCTCATTTCAAAAATGCTCTCTTCTGCATCTTTTATGCTTACGGGTATATGTGCGGCAGCCGTGCAGACGGGTGCATATGCATATGCATATTGCATGCTTGCAGCTCTGTTTTTATGCTTTATCGGCGATTTTTTTCTCGATTATAAACCAAAAACCTTCCTTATCGGAGTCGCTTTCTTTTCACTCGGACATGTAACATATATTTCAACCTTCCTAAATGTTTGCACGCCCTCGCTGATGCCGAATCTCCTTCATATGGGCATACTGTTTCTTGCGGTTGTTATTATGGGAATCGTTCACATCAAGATGGATAAAATCAAATTCGAAGGTAAAAACAGAGTAATGTATCTTTACTCACTTCTGCTTATAATTTCATTCGTTGTGGCTTCAACAAGAGGTATTTCTTCCATATTAAGCGGCAATTCTCATTTCGGAATCTGTCTTGCACTCGGAGGAGCAATGTTTATGGTCTCCGATGCCTTCCTTGCATCACAGCTTTTCGGGCAACCGAAGGTTAAGCGGCCAGAGGTCGGAGTTGCCGTCACATATTTCCCCGCACAGGCATTATTTGCGCTCAGCATTTTATTTTATCGATAAGGATGATAAACAATGAAAAAAACATTAAGCATTCTGCTTGCATTCGCAATTATTTTTTCAATCTGCACAACTGCATATGCCGATTCGTCAGAATGCAGCTGCGGCATGACGCCTGTTGTTTATGTTCCGGGATTCGGAGAACCGATTTACCTTAATCCCTACAGCGATGACAGTGTTTTAGTCTTTCCTCCTGAGGAAGGAGTTATGGATGAAGCTCTTCCCGATATTCTCAAAGCGGTCTTTTTAGGACTGCTGACAGGTAACTCGGAGGCATTCGGTACCTATGCAATAAAAGCCGCCAAAACTATGCTTTCTCCCGCAGCATGCGACAAGGAAGGAAACGCACCCGAAAACACAGGCGTTGAATATGAGCTTCCGACAGTTGACACCCATAAAAATACTGCTTTCGCAAGCGATGACAGCGACGATAACGGGTATTTTCAGTTTGTATATGACTGGCGTCTTGATCCCGTTGAAAACGCAAAAATCCTTAAAGAATACATAGCTGCCGTAAAGAAGTTAACCGGACACGATGAAATCATTCTTTCGGCACACAGTCAAGGCAACACCGTGGTTGCTTCTTATCTGCATCTTTTCGGAAGCGCGGATATTGAAAAGCTTATTTTACTCTCTCCTGCTTATCAGGGCCTTTCTCTTATAGGCTCAATTTTCGCTCAGGATGTTTCTGTTATCGGAAAAGGGAACGCACTTGCGGATTACCTTAGCGGAATTATGGGCTATGAAAACTCAACAGGCCGGTTTATCGCCATACTTATAAAAGCTCTTAACACATTCAAGCTTGTCGACGGTCTGCTGTGCTATATCCAGAAGGTTCTTGACGACCAGTTTGACAGAGTGTTTGATGAATGTCTTACAGATATTATGGGTACTCTTCCCGGAGTTTGGGCGTTTGTTCCCGATGAATACTATGAAACCGCAAAAGAAAAGGTTTTCAAGGGTTCTGAAGAATACGCCGTTATTACCGAAAAAATAGACTATTACCATTATAATGTTCAGAAGAATATTGAAACCATTCTTCTTGACGCCAAATCGTGCGGAACGGATATTGTTATTACCGCAGGATACAACATTTCTACAATCCCCGTAAGCGCAAAGGGAGAAGCACACTCGGATTTCCTTATTGATACAGAATATATGAGTCTTGGTGCATTCTTGGCTCCTTACGGAAAAACTTTCGGAGAAAACTATTCCCAGAAAAGAATCGGTTGCGGCCACAACCATGTTTCTCCGGACAGGATTATTGATGCGTCAACATGTCTGTTTGCGGAATACACCTGGTTTATCAAAAACAACGGACACGACGCATTCGGCCCCGATTATTGCGAATTCATTGAATGGGCAGCGCGCTATGACGGTCAGCCAACGGTACATACAGAAGAAAAATATCCGCAGTTCATGCAGGTCAGCGAAGGAAATCTTTCCGAAGTTAAAAACGAAAGCTGAAATAAAACAGGATTCGAAATAATATTTGCAACACTTAAGGATTCAGTGTCATAACAAAATGCAGGGTAATTTTCACCCTGCATTTTTATTTTGAGGTCATACATTGTCCCGATTACGCATATTGTTTACGGAAGTGAAAATTCAAAAGAAAATCGGAGGACAAACAATGGCTAACAGTAATATTTATCAGGATATTGCCGCAAGAACAGGCGGCGACATCTACATCGGAGTTGTAGGTCCCGTAAGAACAGGCAAATCAACCTTCATCAAAAAATTTATGGAAAACATGGTTCTGCCCAACATGGAGGACAGTCTGCGCCGCGAAAGGGCAACAGATGAGCTTCCCCAGTCATCAGGCGGCAGAACGATTATGACAACCGAACCGAAATTCATCCCTGAAGACGCTGTTGAAATTTCTCTGCCTTCAAAATCAAGAATGAAGGTTCGCATGATTGACTGCGTCGGCTATATCGTTCCTTCCGCACTCGGTTACATTGAGGGCGAAGCACCGAGAATGGTTAAAACTCCGTGGTTTGACGAAGAAGTTCCTTTCAACATGGCGGCGGAAATCGGCACGCGAAAGGTTATTTCGGAACATTCAACGATAGGTCTTGTTGTTACAACCGACGGCTCAATCAGCGAAATCCCGAGAAACGAATATGCCGAAGCGGAAGAAAGAGTGATAAATGAACTTAAGGAAATCAACAAGCCTTTTGTTGTCCTTCTAAACTGTAAGCAGCCAGATTCACCTGCCGCGGCTGCCCTTGCCGCAAAAATGTCAGCTGATTACAACGCTCCCGTCATACCCGTCAACTGTCTTGAACTGACAACGGAAGAAATCAGCGGAATTCTTTCGCATATTCTGTTTGAATTTCCTATAAAAGAGGTTAAAATTGATCTTCCGGGCTGGATTACTTCTCTTGATAAAAATCATTGGCTCAGAGCAGGAATATTCGGAAAAATAAGTTCCGAGGCGCAGAGCCTCAGAAAAGTTCGCGATATCACTTCCTTCGCTTCAACGGTTGCGGAAAACGAATTTGTTTGCAGCTCTCATGTTGACAAAACGGATCTTTCAACCGGAAGCGCAAAGATAACCGTAGCGCTTCATCCCGGTCTTTTCTTTAAAGTCATCGAAGAGGAAACGGGAGTTTCGGTTGAAAACGAGCAGCAGCTTATGAAAAAGCTCAAAGAGCTTTCAGCTGCACAAAGCGGTTATCAGCGCATTCAGAATGCACTCGACGAAGTTGAAGCCACAGGTTACGGAATTGTTTTGCCGGATGTTGATGACCTGACACTTGAAGAGCCCGAAATAATGAAACAGGGCGGCAGATACGGAGTAAGGCTGAGGGCAAGCGCTCCTTCACTTCACATTATGAGAGCAGATATCCAGACTGAGGTCGCACCCATAGTCGGTTCAGAATCGCAGTCGGAAGAGCTGATAAAATATCTTCTCAAGGAATTTGAAGAAAATCCTGCAATGATCTGGGAGTCAAACATTTTCGGAACATCCCTGCATGAGCTGGTTAACGAAGGGCTTCACAACAAGCTTTACCGCATGCCGGGCGATGCAAGACTTAAGCTTCGCGAAACTCTTGAAAGAGTTATTAACGAAGGCTGCAGCGGATTGATTTGTATTATTCTGTAAAAGCAAAATGAAGGCAGCGTGCCGTCCCTTAACGGATTGCACACTGCCTTTATTTTTATGCCGTTCCGATATATACCGTAAGCATTTCGTTTACATATGTCACTTCAACAAAATATCCTTTTTCATCCGATGCACTGTAATAGGTATCTGCTTCAATCGGATTTACTTCAAAGCCTGCCTTTTTCAGCTTTTTCAGATAGCTGCTATACTCTCTGTCTGAGCACTTTACGGATAATGAATAACTCAGACCGTCTTCATATTTTTCAACAGGCTTATTATTGAAGTCAAATTCAGGAACTCTGTCTTTAAAATGGTTATGAACCGCGGTGGACTTTGCAGTGACGGTAGCATTGTTTTTTAAACCGTCGTTTTCTTTTTCATTGTCAAGATTACATGAGCATAAGCAAAGCAAAAACAAAAACGAAAGAATTGCAGCGGATATTCTTTTTATCATATTTGATACCTCCGTAGAGTTTTTCTGTGGGAATTATATCATACATCGTTTTTGATAGCAAGCAAAGATTTTATTTTCATGGGTAATATTCTGTTTATTTTGTAAAAATTAATTGACAATTGTGACATATTAATGTAAAATTTAATTAAATTTTTTATAAAGGGGTATTAAAATGGCAAACGAACTCAAGAAAAAATACGGCCTGCTTACCGCTATATGCATGGTAGTCGGTATTGTTGTCGGCAGCGGCGTATTCTTCAAGGCAGAAGCAATTCTCAACAAAACCGGCGGAAACCTTAAAATAGGTATTCTTGCATGGGTAATCGGCGGCATCATTATGATTATCTCCGCCTACACTTTCTCTATTCTCGCAACAAAATATGAAAAAGTCAACGGCGTTGTTGACTATGCCGAAGCAACAATAGGCGAAAAATACGGCTATGTTATCGGCTGGTTTTTAAGCACAATTTACTATCCCACCCTCACAATGGCTCTTGCATGGCTTTCCGCAAGATACACTCTTGTTGTATTTCAGGGCGACAGCGCAGACCCGACAAGCGGTATGTGCTTTGTTTTAACAGGTTTCTATCTTATCGGCAGTTATGCACTCAACACTCTTTCACCCATTATTTCAGGTAAATTCCAGGTTTCAACAACCTTTATCAAGCTTGTTCCCCTGCTTCTTATGGGCGTAGTCGGAACAATTTACGGCATCACAAACGACAATGGCGTTCTTGTTGAAAACTTCACAACAGTTGTTAATCCCGTACCTGCAACCGAAGCTATCTTCACTGCAGTCTGTGCAACCGTTTTCGCTTATGAAGGCTGGATTATTGCAACATCAATTAATGCCGAACTCAAAGACGGCAAAAAGAATCTTCCCAAAGCTCTTGTTATCGGCTCACTTATCATCGTTGCAATTTATGTTCTTTACTATGTAGGTCTTGCAGGAAGCATCAGAAATGCAGATATGATGGCAAGCGGTCAGGCAGCCGCAAGAAACGCATTCGGCGCAGTATTCGGCAAAGCTATGGGTACAGGCATCTTTGTTTTTGTTATCGTTTCCTGTCTCGGTACACTTAACGGACTTATGCTCGGCTGCACAAGAGGTCTTTACTCAATTGCAAGCAGAGGCAGAGGTCCTGCACCTCACATTTTCGGATATCTTGACAAGCACACAAACATGCCCGGCAACTCATCAATCCTCGCTCTCCTTCTTTGCGCAGCATGGCTTGTTTACTTCTATTTTGCAAACCTTAACGGTGATACAGCTGCTTCACTCAAAATGTTTGCGTTTGACCCCACTGAGCTTCCCATTGTTACAATCTATCCCTTCTACATTCCCATCTTCTTTAAGATGTTCTCTGATAAGGAGCTTCCTGTTTTCAAGCGCATTGTTGTGCCTGCTCTTGCAATCACAGGCAGCCTCTTCATGGTTGTTGCTGCATTCGTTGCACACAAAGCGGAAATTCCCGGATACCTCATTATATTTGCAGTAATCATGCTTATCGGTATGGCGTTTATGAAAAAGAAGAAGGTTAATTCTTAATCGAAAGGTCTTGGCGTATCAATGAAAAACGGCAAAGAAGAAAAAATAAAGATTGCCGAACCTCAACCGAAGCAAAAATCAATTGACGACATCGGCAGCATAACTTTTAAATTTACAAAGAAAACATTTAAGATTATTGCTGCCGTTGCGGCATTTATCATCCTGCTTTATTGGGGACTTAATAACACGGACAAGGTTTCATCTCTTTTCGGAAAAATATTCACCGTTATTGAGCCTTTCATTCTCGGATTCTGCATTGCATTTGTAATAAATGTTTTAATGCGACCTCTTGAAAAGCTCTGGAATATAACATTTAGAAAGAGAACTAAAACCACTGAAAAACTCAGGCGTCCCGTTTGCCTTATTCTGAGCACGGTGATCATGGTTGGCATTATTTTTGCGTTGATCTTTATGATTATTCCCGAATTCAAAAACACATTTGAAACCATTGCAAAATCCGTTCCGCAGTATATCACCAAAATCGAAGGCTGGCTTACGGCGGCTGTTTCTTTTGCAGAAATCCACGGCTTCACCCTGCCCGAATTTTCATTTAATGCCGAAAAAATAATGAGTGTTCTGGGCAATGCAATCAACAGCAGCGGAATTGTTGACAAAACACTCGGCATCACGGGTTCAATTGTTTCGGGTATTATTAATCTTGTTATTGCACTTGCATTTTCATTTTATCTTCTTGCACAGAAAGAGAAGCTTTCAAAAGCTTCAAAGAAAACCCTCTATGCATTCTTTAAAGAAGAAAAGATTAACAGATTCCTCAGCTTTATCAGGCTCACAGATCAAACCTTTACCAATTTTGTGACAGGTCAGCTTACGGAAGCGGTTATAATCGGCGTTCTGTGTTTCATCGGAATGCTCATTTTCCGTATGCCCTATGCAGCTGTTATATCTGTTCTGGTAGGAATGACAGCGTTAATTCCCGTTTTCGGCGCGTTCATAGGAACGGGCATAGGTGCTTTTCTGATACTTTTCGTAAGCCCCATGAAGGCAATATGGTTTGTTGTTTTCATTGTTGTTCTTCAGCAGCTTGAAGGCAACCTGATTTATCCCAAGGTTGTCGGAAAGTCGGTAGGTCTGCCGGGAATATGGGTTCTTACCGCAGTTACAATCGGCGGAAACCTGCTCGGAGTGGTTGGAATTCTTATCAGTGTTCCTCTGTGCGCTGTTCTTTATACGCTTTTAAGACAAACTGTTAATAACAGAATCAAAAACAAACAAATTAATATTTAAAATAAACCGTTATGAAATCTCAGACGAGAATTCATAACGGTTTTTCTTTTAATAAAGTATTCTCTTTAAATCTTCGGTAAATCTTTTGGTATCAACATTCTCAAGCGCATGCCCGTCGGTTCCGAGATTAAAAATAACTCCGACTTCCTTTCCGATATGGAAATAACGCTTGTAAAAATCATTATCGCCGAAAATCGCAGGAACATTGAGCTCCCATGCAATTTCATTTGTATGGGCTTTTTCCATGATATCGCCGATTTCGTTATCCTTGAAAGACCTCGTAACATCGTGGAAATCCTCAAAGGCTTTAACATAACCTGCCATAAACGGATGGGCAAAACAATCTGCTCTTCCGCTTGCAATAACGCCTTCCATAATTGCAAGCATATGTTCTGCATAGGCTCGGGGCGTTTTTTCTGCAGGATGCTCCCAATAATCCTGATGATAATGATTGGTTGTATAAAGCCTGTAATCAAGAGAATTATCGCAGGCAATATCATCAGCAAACTTATTGATGCCGTAAGCAGAAAGCTCGGCACCGATAAGCACCTTAACATTTCTCTCAAAGCCCTCAAGCTCACGCATGAGGTCATATCTCTGCTGTGCAACGGCATTCTGCTTATGAGGATAGTTATGGTCGGTCAGCGCGATCATCTCAAGACCTGCAGCATCCGCAGCCTTAACGATATCCCTTGCTGTCATCTCTTTTTTTGCGCAGCGTGAAAGATTGGTATGAAGATGAAGGTTCCACCTTGCAAGCTCATCTATGTCATAGGTTTTTTCGTGAAAAAACATTTTTATAACTCCAGTCCGAAAAGTGTATTTGCATTTTTTCTTGTCAGGTCAAGGATGGCCTGCGCCGTTGTACCTCTTACCTCGGCAATCACCTCCGCGGTATAGGGTATATATGAAGAATCGCATCGCTTGCCTCTGTGAGGTACGGGCGTCATATAAGGGCAGTCGGTTTCAATCAGCAGCATATCGTCAGGCACAAATTCCGCAACTTCTCTTGGTTTGCGCGCATTCTTAAAAGTAACCGCACCGCCGAGACCGATATACATACCGAGCTTCACTATTTCCTTTGCCATTTCGACAGAGCCGGAAAAACAGTGAACAACACCCTTGGGCTTGTACCTTTTAAGCAAATTCAAAGTGTCCTCATGCGCTTCTCTGTCGTGCACGATAATCGGTAAATCAAGCTCTTTTGCAAGCACTATCTGCTGTTCAAACACCTTCTGCTGAATGTCACGGGGAGAAAAATCATAGTGATAATCAAGTCCGATTTCACCAACTGCAACGCATTTTTCTTCCATGCATAGCTTTTTCAGCACAGGCAAATATCCGCTTTTGCATTTATCAGCTTCGTGAGGATGAATGCCGCAAGCCGCATAAACAAAACTGAATTCATCAGCAAGCTCAAGACTTGTCAATGCAGAAGCCATATCACTGGCACAATTAATAATGCCGCAAACGCCCTGCTCGGGCAGGGCGCTTACAAGCTCTTTGCGGTCATCATTAAACGCTTCACTGTCATAATGCGCATGACTGTCAAAGATATTATTATACATAAATTTTATCTAACCTTACTTCCTGCAGGAATACCGTCAACAAAAATGACCTTAACATCATCCTCGCTCACATCGGCAGCAAGAATCATTCCCTGACTCTCAACGCCGCAAAGAACTGCAGGCTTGAGATTTGAAACAAGAATAACGCTCTTTCCGATAAGCTCTTCGGGCTTGTACCACTTTGCGATGCCTGATGCAACGGTTCTGGGGTCGCCTGTTCCGTCATCAAGAGTAAGCTTTAAGAGCTTCTTTGCCTTTTTAACGGGTTCACACTCGGTAATCTTTGCAACTCTGAGATCAACCTTTGCAAAATCGTCAATTGCAATTTTTGCAACGCCCTGAATTTCTTCTTTGAGGGGGTTAACGGGATTTGCTGCCTCTTTTGCAGCTTCAAGCTCAGCAAGCTCCTTTTCAAGGTCGATTCTGGGGAAGATGATATCTCCCTTAACAACGGTATATGTTGCTTCCTTGCCGAAAAGACCGCATTCAGCCCATGCAATATCCGAACTTATGCCGAGCTGCTTTCTGATTTCGGGAGCAGTTGAGGGCATAAAGGGAGCAATGAGAACGGAAATAATTCTGATGCTCTCGCAGAGATTATACATAACTTCGGCAAGTCTTGCCTTGTTTGCTTCATCCTTCGCAAGAGTCCAGGGAGCGGTTTCATCAATATATTTATTGGTTCTTGAAATAAACTTCCAGATGTTTGTGAGAGCAACGGAGAAATTAAGATTATCAAGCTCTTTTTCGGCATCCGCCGCAGTCTGAGCAGCAAGAGCCTTTAAATCCTCATCAAAATCTCCTGCTTCTCTTTCGGCAGGAATTGTTCCGCCGAAATATTTCTGCACCATTGCAACCGTTCTTGAAACAAGGTTGCCAAGGTCATTTGCAAGGTCGGAATTGATTCTGTTGATAAGATTTTCATTTGAGAAAACGCCGTCCGAACCGAAGGCAATTTCGCGCAGAAGATAGTAGCGAAGCGCGTCAACGCCGTATCTTTCGGCAAGAATAACGGGATCAACAACATTGCCCTTTGATTTGCTCATCTTTCCGCCTTCAAGAAGCACCCAACCGTGACCGTAAATCTTTTCGGGAAGGGGTTCATCAATTGACATAAGGAATGCAGGCCAGTAGATAGTGTGGAAACGGATGATATCCTTACCGATAAGGTGAACATCTGCAGGCCAGAATTTCTTATAAAGCGAATCGTCCTCGGAGCCAAAACCGAGAGCTGTTATATAGTTGGTGAGCGCATCAAGCCATACATAGATAACATGGTCTTCGTTTACCGGAACAGGAATTCCCCATTTAAAAGATGAACGGGAAACGCAGAGATCCTGGAGACCGGGCTTGATGAAATTATTAACCATCTCATTCTGTCTGCTCTGAGGCTCAATAAATCCGGGATGGTCTTCGTAATATTTGAGAAGCTTGTCACCATAAGCTGAAAGCTTAAAGAAATATGCCTCTTCACGCTCCTTGGTAACGGGTCTGCCGCAGTCAGGGCATTTACCGTCAACAGCCTGTGTCTCAGTCCAGAAGGACTCGCAGGGCTTGCAGTAAAGACCTTCATAATGACCTTTATAGATATCGCCCTTTTCATACATTTTGGTGAATATCTTCTGAACAGCCTTTTCGTGGTATTCATCGGTTGTTCTGATAAACTTATCGTTTGAAATGTTCATCAGTTTCCAAAGGTCTTTGATGCCTGCAACAATATTATCAACATATTCTTTGGGAGTAACGCCTGCTTCCTTTGCTTTATCTTCAATCTTCTGACCGTGCTCGTCAGTACCTGTCAGGAAGAAAGTATCATAACCCTGAAAACGCTTGTAGCGAGCCATTGTATCGGCAGCTACGGTTGAATAGGTGTGTCCGATATGAAGCTTATCCGAAGGATAATATATCGGAGTTGTTATATAGAAAGTTTTCTTGTCCATTGGATTATACCTCCTGTTTTTATGAACAGAATTATTTTAACGGCGGGAGCAAGCTCCCGCCCTACAGATGTCAATTAAAGGAGTGCTGCCGCTGCTTCATCAAGGAAGATAACAGCATCTTCATGCTGCTGAAGAACAGATGCGGGGCAATGAGGAGTTACGGGACCTTTAATCATAGCCTTGACTGCTTCTGCCTTTGATGCGCCTGTTGCAATAAGAACAATTTTCTTTGCCTTCATAATTGAACCGATGCCCATTGTCATTGCATAACGGGGCATGGGAATATCATCAAAATAAATTGAGTTTGCTTCAATTGTGCTGTCTGTGAGCTTGATTTTGTGGCTCTCGCCGGTAAATTCGTCAGCAGGCTCGTTGAATGCGATATGACCGTTTCTGCCAATACCGAGAAGCTGAATGTCGATTCCGCCCTTTGATGCGATATCTGCGGCATAGCGTGCGCTTTCTGCTTCGGGATCTGCTGCGTTGCCGTCAAGGAAACCGACATTATCAAGGCTGATATCAAGCTTTGAGAAAAGGTTCTCATTCATAAAAGTATAATAGCTGTTTTTATGATCCTTGGGAAGGTCACAATATTCGTCAAGATTGAAGGTTTTAACATCCTTAAATGATACATTGCCTGCAGCATACTGCTCTGCAATATAGTTATAGGTCGGCACAGGAGTTGCACCTGTTGCAAGACCGAGAACGCAGCCGGGCTTCTCTTTAACAAAATCACAGAAAAGCTTACCTGCTGCCTGACCGATTTCTGCTTCGTTTTTAAAAATTCTGATATCCATAATAAATCAAACCCCTTTAATTATATTTTTATTTCGCTGTGACTGTCGGACGAATCGTAAACCGCCTGTAAAATCTTTGATGTTTCGACTGCATAGTCAATATATTGTTGGTTTTTGTCGCCTGTTTTTATGCATCTGATGAAATCATTGATTTCGTTTTCATACATGTTTGTCTCTTTTGCAGAAACTTTTGTTTCGGTCAGCATACCGTTTTTAACCGACCAGAGTCTGAAATCTGAGCAGTATTCAAGTCTTATGCCTGCTTTGTCGCCCATAAAATCGATGAACATTTCTCTTTCGCCGATATTCTGTGCCCATGCACCGTTGAAGCTGATAACGGGACCGGTTGTGCGCACAAGTCCTACTACCGAATCATCCACATCGTATGTACCGTTCATGTCGGCTGTATCCTCTGCCCACATGCTTGTATAAACATAATTCTTTATATCTTTACCGAGCTTGCAGAATGCTTCACCCGATGCCGAAACGGGTTTCGGGTCGCCGCAGCAATAAAGAACAAGGTCAATAAAGTGAACACCCCAGTCAATAAGCGAGCCGCCGCCTGCCTTTGCCTTTATTGTGAAATCGCCTCCGATTCCGGGAATCGAACGGTGGCTTCTGAAAGATGCATACACATGATATACCTCGCCAAGCTCTCCGCTTTCGATAAGCTCCCTGATTTTCATAACATATGTATTGAATCTGTTAACAACGCCGATATTCAGAATCTTTCCTGTTTCATGGGCAACCTTCTGCATTTCAAGAGCTTCGGAAAGAATTCTTGCGGCAGGCTTTTCACAAAGAACATGCTTGCCTGCTTTCAGAAAATCAATTGCTATGATTGAATGAAAATCGTTATGGGTGCAAACCGATACGGCATCCAATTCGGGATCGTTGAGAAAATCATGGTAATCCTTAACTGCGGTTCCGCATCCGTATTTTTCAACGCATCTCTCTGCTCTTTCGGGAATTATATCGCAGAAATACTTGATTTCAACCTCATCATTTTTTATGTACGCGGGAATATGGGCGGAATTTGCAATGTTACCGCAGCCTATAACCGCAACCTTTAATTTTGCCATAAAATACCTCCGACTTACATAGTATATATTTATACAAATAATAATATACCACAAATTCAAAAAATGTAAAGTTAATTATAAAAAAAACTTGCCAATTGATACAATGTTTGCTATTATAAATTAAATAAAATAAACACAAAGGAGTTTTTGATATGAGCAGATTTCCCATCGGTGTTATCATCGACAGCTTCAGAACAGACATTACAACAGCGGTGAAAAAAGCTGCTGCAGTTGGTGCGCAGGGTCTTCAGGTTTATGCCACTCACGGCGAAATGTCACCCGAAAATATGAATGCGGCTAAAATCGCTGACTTCAAAAAGCTTGTTTCGGATAACGGTCTTGTTATTTCAGCGCTCTGCGGTGACCTTGGCGGAGGCGGATTCAGCTTTGCAGACAGAAATCCCGAAAAAATCGAGAAGTCAAAGAGAATCATTGATCTTGCAAAAGAGCTTGACACAAATGTTGTTACAACTCACATCGGCGTTGTTCCCGAAGATAAAAACCACGACAGATATAAAGTTATGCAGGAAGCTTGCTTTGAGCTTTCAAGATATGCAGACAGCATCGGTGCTCACTTCGCAATCGAAACAGGCCCCGAAACCTCGGCTGTTCTCAAGGAATTCCTTGATTCACTTGGCTCAACGGGCGTAGGCGTTAACCTCGACCCCGCAAACCTTGTTATGGTAACAGGTGATGACCCTGTAGGCGCTGTTTATAATCTTCAGAAATACATCGTTCATACTCATGCAAAGGACGGCAAGCAGATTTTCTATAAGGACCCCGAAATCGTTTACGGTCTTAAGAAGGATGTTATCATAACCGAGGACTCATTCCTTGAAGTTCCTCTGGGCGAAGGCAGCGTAAAATGGCCTGAATATCTCAATGCACTTGAGGATATCGGATATAAAGGCTTCCTTACAATCGAAAGAGAAGTCGGCGACGATCCCGAAAAGGATATCAGATGCGCCGTTGAATTTCTTAAGAATCTTGGTTGAGGGTGAAACAGAATGAAAATCGGAGTCAGCAGCTACAGCTTTCAACAGCTCATCTCTTCCGGAAAAGAAACACAGATCAGCATAATGAAAAAAGCTAAGGAAATGGGCTTTGACGGAATTGAATTCATTGACCTTTCCCCTTCCGAAGGAATCAGCGAATCGGAATATGCCGCAATGATAAGAGAAGAGAGCGAAAAGCTATCTCTTCCCGTCACCGCATACACAATTTCGGCAAATCTTCTTAATGACTCATGTCTTGATGCAGAGGTCGAAAGAATCTGCCGCAAGGTTGATATTGCAGAAATTCTCGGAGCAAAAATCATGCGTCACGACGCTGCATGGGGGATGCCTGATGATATAAAAGCAAGCGCAGGATTTGATCAGGTTCTCCCCTGCCTAATTGACGGATGCGGAAGAGTTACCGAATACGCACAGACAAAAGGAATCGTGACCTGTATTGAAAATCACGGATTTTTCTGTCAGGACAGCGAGCGTGTTGAGAAAATCATCACAGGCGTCGGCAGTTCAAATTTCGGCGTTTTGCTTGACATAGGAAATTTCTGCTGCGTTGACGAAAACAGTGCATCGGCCACAGGCAGACTTGCACCTTATATCAAACATGTTCACGCAAAGGATTTCCATATAAAGAACGGCAACGGACTTAATCCGGGCAAAGGCTTCTTCAAATCAAGAGGAGGAAACTATCTCAGAGGTTCAATAATCGGCCACGGCGACATTCCCGTTATGCAATGCCTTTCAATCGTAAAGAATTCGGGATATGACGGTTATGTCAGCATTGAATTTGAGGGGCTTGAAAACTGCCTTGACGGCATTGAAATCGGTCTTGAAAACCTCAGAAAAATGATTGAAATAATATAAAAAATTGACCCCATCCTCGGATGGGGTCTTTGTTATTTGGTTACGGTTTTATTTTCTTCCGTTTTTTTTAGGCTCTTTTCGCCTTCAACAACACCTTCGCTCTTTAACACTTTTCCGATTGTTGCAAGAAAACATCTGCAGTCAAAAAGGAAACTGACCTTTTCAACATATTCACCGTCAAGCCTTGCTTTAACTTCTGTAGGGAGCTCATCTCTGCCGTTAATCTGTGCCCAGCCGGTAAGTCCGGGTTTAATATCGTTTGCGCCGTATTTATCTCTTTCGGCAATCAAATCCTCCTGATTCCAGAGAGCAGGTCTGGGACCGACTATGCTCATTTTGCCTTTAAGGATGCAGAAAAGCTGAGGCAGCTCATCAAGCGAGCTTTTTCTGATGAATTTCTGCCATTTGCTGAGATATGCCTCCGGATTTTCAAGCATATGGGTCGGCATATCCTTGGGAGCATTAACAGACATTGAACGGAATTTTATGATTTCGAAATGAGTTTTGTGAATCCCTACCCTTTTCTGCTTAAAGAAAACAGGTCCGGGAGAATCAAGCTTAACAATTACCGCAATAATGAGCATGGGTATTGCAAGCACAATAATTCCGATAAATGACAACAAAAAGTCTATCAGTCGTTTAAAAAACTTTAAATACACAGTACCGCTCCTTGCATAATATCAAAGTGCTCTTTTAAAGGTCGGAACAATTTCGTGAAGCTTATCTTCAACTTCAAGCGATGTAACATCATCTTTGTTTACAATCTTATCAAGCGATTCAAGCTGAGCTTTGAACTCATCATAATTCATAGCAATAGGTTTTCCTATAAAAATCTTTTCACTGAGGGTTTTCTGAAGACCTTCCTCGCTCATAAGAAGCTCCTCATAAAGCTTTTCACCGGGTCTGAGACCGGTATAAACAATATTGATATCCCTGCCGAGAACAAGCCCCGAAAGGCTTATCATTTTTTTTGCAAGGTCGTCAATTTTAACGGGATTTCCCATATCAAGAACAAATATCTCTCCACCCTTTGCCATTGCGCCCGCTGTTAATACAAGCTGGCTTGCTTCGGGGATAGTCATAAAGTATCTTATCATTTCAGGATGAGTAACCGTTACATCGCATCTGTTCTCAATCTGTTTTTTAAACAGCGGAATAACAGAACCGTTGGAACCGAGAACATTGCCGAATCTTACAGCGGCAAAAACCGTATCCGTTGAAATACTGTCAATATACTGGACAATCATTTCGCAAACACGCTTTGTTGTTCCCATTATATTCGTGGGATTAACAGCTTTATCGGTAGAAATAAGTATAAATTTTTTAACCTTGTTTTCTTTGGCGGCAAGAGCCGCATTGAGAGTTCCGAAAACATTGTTTTTCACTGCTTCATCAGGCACGGTTTCCATAAGAGGAACATGCTTATGAGCTGCAGCGTGAAGAACAATATCAGGCTTTTCCAGCTCAAAAATGCTGTTGATTTTTTTATAATCGCACACGGTTGCGATATAGACGATAATATCGAGAGAATCCTTATATTTTTGAATAAGCTCCTGCTGAATGTCATAAGCATTATTCTCATATATATCAATTATAATAAGGCGTTTAGGGGAATGAGCTGCAATTATTCTGCAAAGCTCAGAGCCTATCGAGCCTCCGCCTCCGGTTATTGCAACGGTTTTATCCTTAACAAATGAAAGTATTTTTTCGTTTGCAATATCAACAGGTTCTCTGCCGAGAAGCTCATCGGGCGTTATATCACGCACCTTACTGATAAAATCAGAGCTTTCACAAATATCAGTCAAGAACGGAAGAGTCTTTACCGGGCATGTTGTTTTGGTGCATTCATCAAGAATATAAGCCCTCTGCTCATTGGTAGCCGAGGGAATGGCAATATATATAATTTCTATTTCATTTTCTTCGCATATTCTTTTAATATCGGTTACTCCGCCTAAAACCTTAACACCGTTGATGCTTCTGCGATGTTTTTGCAAATCGTCATCAACAAGCGCAACAGGATTGAGTCCGCAGGCAGGGCGTCCTTTTATTTCGGCAATCATCCTTGAGCCTGCTTCACCTGCCCCGACAATAAGAAGCCTTTTTCCGCAGCAGTTACCCTTATTGCCGTTAAGAACTTCTCGGTAAATAACTCTTGAGAAAACCAAAAAAAGAACGGTAATCAACTCAGAAAGAATACAAAAAACCATCGGCATATCAAGAAAAACAAAACTTCTTATCAATCCGCAAGACAGAATTCCACCAAATATTGACGCAACAAAAATCCTCAGATAATCTCGGCCTCCGCTATAACGCCAAATGGTCTTATTCACTTTAAAAAATAAAAAATTGAGAAGATATGAGACAACAACAATTCCTATGCCCCAAAAATATCTGTACACATACTGCGAGGTTCCGTTAATAAAAGATTCAAACAGCCACACAATGATATGCACAGCACCGATAACAGACATATCAATGAGATACAGTATCAAATCTCTGTTTAAAAATCTTCCGCTTTTTTTCATAACCCGGCCTTCATTCTGCAACTTATAATTATGAGTTTCAACTTAAAATAGTATAACATAAATATATGTTGATGTCAAATTGCAGTAAAAAGCCGCCTGACGGCGGCTTTTAGCTATTAAATGGAGTTCAATTCTTCTTTTGCGATTTCGACAGCAGAAGAACGGCGCTTTTTAAGTTCTTCTTCTATAAATTTCCTTTCTTCTTTATCGTCTTTAACAAAAATAATAACCGCAAGATAAAGAACCGCACCGACAATGGGTCCGAGAATGAACATGGGCCACTGCCACTTCATAAACACAGCATTCTGGGCAGTCATTGCAAGATTCTGATTATAACCGACAAGAGTGAGAAGCTTACCATTGATAAAAAGAGAAACAGCCTCACCGATTTTTGTTCCGAAATTCTGCATTGAGAATGTTATGCCCTCTGTGCGCTTGCCTGTTTTGTATTCAACATAATCAATTGAATCGCTCATAAGCGAACGGTGGGCAATATTGACCATAAATGCAGGAATGCTCTGGAGCCCCATAAAAGCAGCAACAAGAATGATTTTCCAGATTTTATTGAAGCCTACAAAATAAGAAATAATTCTCAAAACAATTGAAGATACCTGTGCAAGTATAAGAACCTTTTTCATACCGCCGACTTTATCAACGATTTTGGTTGCGGCAAACTGAGCAAAGGTGCCGGGTGCACCGGTGAGCAGTCCGTAAACAAACTGAACGGTGCCTCCGCCGATATCCGTTCCGCCGACTTTATAGAACACCTGGCTTTCAAAGAAATATGCCCATGGAACGGAAAGCTTTATGTACTCAAGAATTCTCGCAAGAGAAATAAGGAGCATGGTTTTGTTGTGTCGAAGAACAAAAACCGCTTCAAAAAGACTCTCTTTTTCATTGTTTTCATTCTTAACGGATTCCTTCATTTTATATGCCGACATTGAAATAAGCTGACCGCCAAGACCGAGTATCAGCGCAGCTGCAAAAAAGAAGGATTTATCCGTTGCTCCGAAATTATTGATTGCAATGTCCTTTGCAAGAGGAATGATTCCTGCAAGAGCGCCGCCCGCGGTAACACCGATTGCAGTCCACTGAGCAACTCTTGCTCGCTCTTCGGAACGCGGAGAACTGAGAGCAAGCATTCCCCAAAGGGCAACATCCTGCATAGAATAAAACAAATCCCAGATAAGATAAAAAACGAGAACATAAATTATAGGCTTATTTCCGTCAAGACCCCAATCCTTAAACATAAGAAGGCTGAGAATACCTATGATTGCAGGCAGATAAATAAGATACGGACGAAGCTTTTCACCCGATTTTTTGAAGGTGTGTCTGTCAATCAACGCGCCTATAAGAGGGTCATTGACCGAATCCCACAAACGGCTTATGCTTGTTATCAAACCTACCGCTTCCGCACTGATTTTCAAAACGGTGTTACAAAAATAAAACAGCCATCCGCTTATAAGGCCGTAATGCATATTCTGACCTGCGATACCTGCAGCATACGCAAAAAGGCTTCTGTTGGTAACATAGCCGTCTTTTCGTAATTTATCTGTTGAGGGAGAATTTGCGCTCATAAATCAGCCTCCTCTGTTGTTTATGTATTAATTGTATCACATTATACAAATAAAAGCAAGAATATATAATTTTGCAAAATCGGATAACAGAAAAATGTTAACAAAGCGCAAAATATATTACATTTCACTAATCTTCTGCACAATATTTAGAAAATTCTTAATAATTTAACTCTTGATTTTTAATTTTCAAAATGTTAGAATATCTACTGTTTTCTGTATAGAGAAAAATATAGTCAGGGGTGTGTTTTTTGACTAAAACATTTTATGATGTCAGAAAAATAACAGATTTAAGAGATTTGATAAAGCAGAGTGTTGAGCTTTACAGTGACAGACCTGCCTTTGAAATTAAGACAAGTGAATGCGACCTTTACGAAATCACATATAAGACATACTACGAACAGATGCAGGCTCTTGGCACTGCTCTGACCGATATGGGGCTTACAGGCGAGAAAATTGCAGTCGGCGGTGACAACTGCTATCAGTGGTGCCTTTCATACATGGCAACCGTAACAGGTGTTGGCGTTATTGTGCCCGTTGATAAAGAGCTTCTTTTCGACGATATCAACAACATCCTCAACACAGCAGATGTTAAGCTTTTCCTCTGCGACAAAAAAATCGCAAGAAAGCTCAACGCAAGAAAAGATGAGCTCAAAAAGGATCTTACTATTGTTGTAATGAACTGCAAGAAGGAAGAAGGCATTCTTCATATTGACGACCTTATTGCAAAGGGCAAAGAGCTTCTCAAAAACGGAGATACCCGTTATCTTAACGCAGAAATCGACCCCGACAAAATGTGCTCGCTTCTTTTCACATCCGGAACAACCGGTATGTCAAAGGGCGTTATGCTCTGCCACAGAAACTTCTGCTTTGAGGTTATGTCTGCAATGAGCGTTATTAAAATCGACCCCTCAGACTGCGGTATTTCAATGCTTCCGCTTCATCACACATACGAAAGCACTATTATTCTTTTCTTTGCCCCCTATTGCGGCGCAAAGGTTACTTTCTGCGACGGCTTCAAATATGTTCTCAAAAACATGAAGGAATTCAATCCCTCTGTTTTTGTTGCAGTTCCCCTTCTTCTTGAAACCGTTCACAGAAGACTTATGAAGGCTATCAAAAACAAGCCCCACGGAGAAACACTTTTTAAGGTAGGCAAAGTTCTTGTTAAGGCTGCAGCAAAAGTAGGCATTGACCTTAAGAAGGTATTCTTCAAGGAAATCATTGACACCTTCGGCGGCAACATGAGACTTATCATCTGCGGCGCCGCACCCATCAATCCTCAGATTCTCAAGGACTTTGAGGCATTCGGAATTCAGATTATCTTTGGCTACGGTCTTACTGAATGCGCTCCCCTTGCAATCATCAACCACGATAAGCTCCACATGGCTGAATCGGTTGGCGAGCCCATTCCTGGCAGCGAAGCAAAGATTCTTAACCCCGATCCCGATACAGGCGTTGGCGAAATCTGCGTCAAGGGCGGCATGGTTATGCTCGGATATTATAACAATCCCGAAGAGACCGCAAAAGTTATTGACGAAGACGGCTGGTTCCACACAGGCGACCTCGGTTATGTTGACAAGCACGGCCACTACTATATCTCGGGCAGAAGCAAGAATGTTATCGTTACAAGCAACGGCAAAAACATTTATCCCGAAGAGCTTGAATATCATCTCAGCACAGACACAAGAGTTGGCGAAAGCCTTGTTATCGGCGATGAAAACAAGAAGGGCGAAACAATCGTTGCAGCAAGAATTTTCCCCAACTTTGAAGAAATGAAGGACAGATACGGCAAGGATGCCGACGAATATACAGACGAAGAACTGCACGACATCATGGACGAGGTTGTTCAGTCTGTCAACGAAAAGCTTCCTCCCTACAAGAGAATCGTTGACTTCAAAATCAGACGCACCGAATTCGTTAAAAACACAACCTCAAAAATCATGCGTCATAAGAATAAAGACTAATTATTCTGCCGTGCATTCTCAGGAGTGCACGGCTTTTATTATTTTTACAAAGGAGGATATATATGAGCAAGAAAAACGGATTTTTCAAGAAAGCCGCAATCACAGGAGCTGCCGCAGGCATTGCATCAGCCGCTCTCGGCAATTGGTTTATCGAAAGCTATCTCAGCAAAAACGGAATAAAAAAGATAATTGAAGACGGTTCACTTATGCCGTCTGAGGACAGCGCGTGTTTCTACGAAAGCGAAGAAGCTATTGCAGGAATTAAGTTTTACAGAGAAAAGCCGTGTGAAGAACTCTTTCTTTTTAACCGTTACGGCGTATGTCTTTATGCTGATTATTATGAAAACGAAAATCCAAGCGATGTTTATGTTATTTCCTGTCATGGCTTTACCGGTCTCCCCTCACAGAACAGCATTTTCTCAAGGCGTTTTTACGAAATGGGATATAATGTTATTCTTCCCTATCTCAGAGCGCACGGCAAAAGCGAGCATGACTACTGCACAATGGGCTGGCTTGAAAGACTCGATATCATTGACTGGATTAATTATATAATTGACAAAAACCCATGCGCAAAAATAATTCTTCACGGAGCATCAATGGGTGCGGCAACTGTTATGAATACAACAGGTGAAAAGCTGCCTGCAAATGTTATTTGCTGCCTTGCAGACTGCGGATTCACTTCTATGTGGGATCAGTACACCGTGCAGATAAGAGAAACGACAAAGATCCCGGCGGATATAATTCTCAGCGTAGCAAACACAGTTGCAAAGAGAAAGCTGAAATTTGATTTCAAGGATAATTCACCGCTTGAGCAGGTCAAAAACAGCAGCACTCCAACCCTCTTTATTCACGGAGATAAGGACTCGGTTGTTCCGTTCTGGATGAATTATCCGCTTTATCAGAACGCAGAATGCGAAAAGGAAAGACTTGTTGTTACGGGTGCAACACATGCTGCATCGGGCTATGTTTATCCCGAGATTTATTGGGATGCGATAACGAAGTTTATTAATAAGTATATCTGACAAAAAAGACCGCCTGCATAATGCAAGCGGTCTTTTAATAAATCATTTAACCTCTGCAACCCATGAAAACTCAAAGTTTTCTCCTTCGGAAAGGTGCTGAATTTCTCTTTTCTTTGAGATATCGTCTTTAACATCTCTGTCATCATTGATGCCGTACCAAGGCTCGATGCAGACATAGGGTGCGCCGGGCTTTGCCCAGATGCCAAGCACGGGACAGTCGCCGAAGGTGAATTCAATTTCATTTTCACCCTTAATTGCCAGCTTCTTTGATTTAATACCCGAAAGGATAAGCGCATCCTTCTTAAAAACATCCTCGGTGATTACGATTTCCTTTGAATTTTCAATAACAGGGAACTTCTCGGGAATAAGAAGATTATCGCTGTCAATGCGCTCCGTTTCAAGTGTTTCGGGCATTTCGAACTCAATAACATCGCCGATTTTGCAGTTGAAGCCCGGATGTGCGCCGATTGAAAAATACATATCACCCTTGGTTTTGTTGACAACTGTCATTGTGTTGACAAGGGATTTTTCTTTAAGCTCAAACGCAACAAGAAGCTCAAAATCAAAGGGATAGCTTTTAAGGGTGTTTTCGTCGCTTTCAAGACTGAAAACAGCCTTTGCTCCTTCGCATTCCTTCACTTTAAAAAGAAGCTTTCTTGCAAGTCCGTGCTTGGGCATGGTGTATTCAGCACCGTTATAGCGAAACTTATCGTCAATAAGCTGACCTATAACGGGAAAAAGCACGGGTGCCTGACCGTACCAGATATCGGGATTGCCCTGCCATATGTATTCTTTTTCGTTTTCTTTAAGCATTAGTGAATGGAGCTGAGCACCCATATCATCAATTTCACATGTCAGAAATTCATTTTCAATCTTGTAAAACATAATTATATCTCCTTTATTTTGAAGTACAGGCTTACAGCATAATAATAAACATCGTAAATGATATCCATGATGAAGCCGAAAGCACCGTCATTTTTAATTGCAATAGTGTTTCCCCTGTCCTCTATGGGATAAAAATCCGCGGTTTCA
Source organism: Acutalibacteraceae bacterium (assembly GCA_045539875.1). Classification (GTDB taxonomy): domain Bacteria; phylum Bacillota; class Clostridia; order Oscillospirales; family Acutalibacteraceae; genus CAG-177. The sequence goes on along the minus strand of JAZQGF010000033.1, from coordinate 65,356 downwards.
AAAAGCTCTGCCGAATATGAATTGGGCGAATGAATTGACATCATAAGCTGACCTTCAAAGGTATAAAATAACATGGGATGACCGCCGTCAAACTCATTTTTATAGTTTCTGTTATAAAACGGATCGGGATAGTGAATCCAGTTGCCGTCAATTTTGCCGTTATCGGAGGCTGCCATTCCGACAGCATAGCCTGCGTTTTTATCAAGATTTGACCAAAGCATAATCAGTCTGCCGTTTTCGGTTTTGTAAAGACACGGACCGTCGGTAACACTTCCTGTTGTCCAGATATGCTTTCTTGCTCTGAAAAGAACAATCGGTTCACTTATAAAATGCGATAAATCATCGCTGAGCTTTGCCGCCGCCATTTCGCCGACCTCATCGGGACTTGAGGTCCATTCGTTAACATAAACCATCCAAGGCTGGCCGTTATCATCAATATAAAGAGTACCGTCGATGCAGTCAATTTCTTTGGGAGTGATGTGACCGTCGGTTATCATTTCAAAAGGACCTGTCGGGGATGAGGATTTATAAATTGCCGTTCCCCTCTTTCCGCTTTGCTGCGAACGGTAGGTTGCAAAAAGATAAAAGCCGCCCTCATAATAATGGCATTCGGGTGCCCAGAAATCCGCAATTTCATCGGAACCCTCTGCAGGAGTGTAAACCTGAACGGGATTTGACCAATCCTCAAGATTTTCGCTTATGCTGCAGCCGTAGCCTTTTCCGTTGCTCAGGCAAGTTCCGTACATATAATATTTTCCGTCATAAGCCAGAACATAAGGGTCTCTGACATGAAGATTGCTGCGTTTTATCGGATATTCTTCCTGTGCAAATGCTGAAATACCGATACAGCCAAAAACGATTGATAATGCCAAAATAACAGAAATAAATTTTTTCATTTTTATCACCTGTAAATAATTTACCACATGGAAATTCATAATGCAATTAATTTCTTTTCAAAGTACGCAGATATTTTTTCTGCTCGTTCGTTATGCGGTAGCTTTCAATTGCCTTTCGGATTGTTTTGTTATGAGTATCCGCATCAAGCCTGTTCTGTTCAAGATAAGGTATTACGGAGTCATACTGCTTTGCGAGTGCCGTTGCAAAATACCATGCCTGCATCATTTTTATATAGTATTCATCGGAGCATATTTGCGATATCATTTCGGGATATTCTGTGCTGAAATGCTCATCAAGATAACAGCACATCAACATTTCCATTGCAAAACGAACTGTGTATGTATCATCGGATTTAAGCCAAAGTTTAATCTGAGAAAGCAATTCCGGCAGATGCTTTTTTAAAATCTTCGGACGCATCATATCACAGGTTGCCCAGTTATCAACAAACGGAAGAAATCTGTTAAGCTCCGCTATGCAGATGTCATAATCATTTATTGATTCAATGAGAAACGCATGAAGATTATTTTCTTCATAATATTTATGCGGCAGGATTCCGAGAAACTCGGCGGCATGTGTTGTTTTCGAAATTTCTTTTGCAAACTTTCTCAAATCGGGAGTGCGCACCCCGATTATCAATTCTTTTGATACCGTCGGCATGAGCTTCGCATGAAAATCACGGTATTTCAAATCCTGCATTTTAAAAAGACACTCACGGATATATTTTTCTGTCATTTCTATCACCGCTATAATTATATAGCATTGCAAATTTATTTCAAGCATTCTTGAATAGTTTATATAAATATGATAAAATAAACTATATCATAATTTTGAAAGGGTAAACCATGCAATATTTTGTTTCATTTCTTGAAGGAATAATAACCTTCATTTCACCATGTCTTTTGCCGATGCTGCCGATTTATGTTTCATATTTTGCGGGCGGAAGCGAAAGGACTGCAGCAAAAACTTTAAAAAATTCGCTTGGATTCGTTTCGGGATTCACGGCTATTTTTGTACTCATGGGCGCATTGGCAGGCACAATAGGCAGCTTTCTTAAAGAATATCAGACCGCCGTTAACATTGTTTCGGGTCTGGTTGTTGTTTTCTTCGGACTTAACTACCTCGGAGTTTTCAAGCTCAATATTTTCAAGGGAATCAACAATCCCATGGCAGGAAAGGAGCTCGGATTTTTCTCTTCTCTGCTTTTCGGAATAATCTTTTCGGTCGGCTGGACTCCGTGCGTCGGTGCTTTTCTCGGGTCCGCGCTGATGCTTGCCTCTCAGCAGGGTCAGACTGTTACGGGAATTATCATGCTGCTTTGCTATTCTCTCGGTCTGGGTATTCCGTTTGTTGCAAGCGCACTGCTCATTGACAAACTAAAAAACGCGTTTACATTCATTAAAAAGAATTATAAAACAATCAATATTATCTGTGGCTGTCTGCTTATAACCGTCGGCATTGCGATGATGACGGGTCTTCTCGGCAGACTGCTCGGAATTTTAAGCTGAGGTGCAAACTATGAATAACAAAATCAAACTGCTTATAGGAATTCTGGTTTTTGTCGTTATAATAGGCGGTGCATACATTGCATATGACAAGCTCAGCGGCGACTTTAAGCCCGATGTTTTCTCTTCAACAACAACCGCTGCAACCTTCGGAGAAACTCAACACTCACAAAAGGAAGAAACAACCGAATTTGAATATGAGCCTGCTCCCGATTTTACGGTTATTGACAAGGACGGCAAAGAGCATAAGCTCTCGGATTTTAAAGGCAAACCCGTTGTTCTCAATTTCTGGGCAAGCTGGTGTTCACCTTGCAAAATGGAAATGCCCGATTTCAATGAGGCATATAAAAATCTCGGCAATGAAATTCAGTTTATGATGGTTAACCTCACAAACGGTTACAACGGCGAGGATTTTGAGCAGGCAACATCATTTATGGAAAGCCGGAACTATGAATTCCCTGTGTTTTATGACATAAACGAAGACGCAGGCAGCAAATATTACACCTATTCCATACCCGTCACCTATTTTATTGATGCTGACGGTTTACTGATTGCTCAAGCAAGCGGTGCCATTGATGCGGAAACTTTGCAAAGAGGAATTGACATGATAAAATAACATACACGGTCACAGTGCTTGTTTATCGCTGTGACCGTGTATTGTTAATTACAGGTTTTGTTAACCGATACGGAGTAAATGTGCGGCGCATATGAATCACGGTTATTAAATTTGTTTGAACCGTCATTTGAGAAAACAACTGTATTCTCACCCTCGACAAGCTCAACATTCATTGTTACGGTTTTAACGGTATCCCAGCTGTAGGTGTTTCTGCACCAGAGAGTTGATTTTTTGCCGTTGACATCAACGGTGATATAGCGTTCGATAAGGTCAACATTATAGCTGTGAACTCCGCCCTCCTCATTGTTTGCATACTCAACAGTCATTCTGTAGCTGCCAGGTTCGGGTGCATTGATTTTAAATTCCGCATTTCCTCCGAGCGACGAAATTCCGTCGATATACTCTGCATTTTTGCCCTCTTTCATCTTTGCGCCGTCGGCAAGAAACATATCACAGGGAGCAAACTCTGCCGTAAACCCTGTTTTATCAGTTTTGGTTATTTCACAGTTTATTTCCGTATCTGATTTAACATCAATATAATTCAGACCTTTTCTGAGATATACAAGAGCTTTTCCGTTTTCGTTTTTTTCCGTTGCACCGTCAATCTTAAATTCAGCATGAATACCGATATTCAATTCAAAAAATCCGTCACAAGGTGCGATTGCAAGGAAAGATTTTGTTCCGTTCACGCTTCTGTCGCTGTCGCTGATAACGGTTATTTTTTTCTCATCTGAATGCTTTGAAATCAGAAGACTATCAACAACAAAAGTTCCTTTTCTATGAGCAAGAGTAAGGGAATGTTTACCCTTTTCAAGATAATGAACCTGCGTAATTTTATCGGTGTATTCGCTCTTGATTGTGTTGGGGAATGAAACCTCCGATTTCACTCCGTCAAGGGTCATTTCTGCGAGTGAGTCAACACGGTCATCGGGTGTTTTTCCGTCATTTGAATTGCCGAAAATGATTGATAAATCATAGTATGCGCTTTCGGAAATATCAAAGCTTACGGTAACAGCATCTCCGTCATTTTCAAGGCCGCCGACCATACCGTTTTGCTTTCCCGTTGTTGCATACGCGCTGTCATAAGTATAGGCAAGTCCCGAAAGCTGTCCCTCTTCAAACTCATAGCGAACAGGCAAACCATTGTTGATATAATCCTTGTTTTCTCCTTTATTCGGGGTTATGACAACACGGTAAACAGCGGTAGGGTCAATCTGTTCAAGCTCAATTTTAAGCTTGCCGAACACGGCTTTATCCGTATATTCTTTGACGAGTATCGGGGAATTAACTGTTCCGCTTATTCCCTCAAAATACACGCACTCGATTTTTACATCAATCTTGCTGTCAAGCTCTGTTTCTCCGAGATTTTTGAGATTTATATTTCCCGGATAATCACAGCCACCGCAAATAACGGTTATTTCATTTTTATCGGAATTTATGGATGAAATGCCGTTAAAACCGTCATAATGGAATCGCTTGTAATTATATTTTATCATATTGGCAAAATCGGAATGCAGAATATCTATAACCTTTGTCTGAAGCCTTTCTCCCTCCATATCGGCATACCAGCGGTAAAGCCACCAATTGGAATTCGGGCTGTTATTATCCGCTGCGGTATCGCATAAATTATTGGCAAGACGCCAATAAGCAACATTGCCCCAAACTCCCGAATTTTCAATGGCAACAACATATTTCAGCATATCTGCAGGCGCACCGCATTCCTGCATGGTGCCGTATTCAGTAACGATTATCGGCATTTCGAGAATACCAAGATCTGCTTCAATGTTTCTGTAATCGTCAACATGCTCCTGCCAGTAAAGTGACGATTTTTCACCGAGTTCATGGTAAATCATAATGTCGGGCAGACAGCCGTTTTCTTTGCAATATTCAAGAAAATGGCGGATTTCATAGCTGTCATAATCGCAGTAACCCGGTCCGCCGATAACGGCATCGGAATCAATTGAGCGTATGAGATTATATGTTAGCTTCCATGCTTCATAAAATCTGAGCTTTGCCGCATCATCAAACATAAACCATGTTCCGTCATCGGAAGGAGTGCCGAACCAAACAGCGTTATCCGTTTCATTATACGGACAATAAACCAGTCTGTCTGAATATTCTTTCTGCGAAAGTTCCTTTACCTTTTCTGTCACCTGCGGAAGAAATCGGCTTTCAACAAAGGAAACACAGTCATAATTTCCGGCTTTTCTCATTTCCCATATCTCATCATGGCAATAATACCAAGTGTCGAAGCAATCCTGAAGATAAACGGTTATATAATCGCAGTTATCAAGCACGGGCGCAACATCGTCAACATCTCCTATCGGATGCTGCAAACCGCCTATAACCTTCTGCGAAACGCTTGAAATATCTATGCTTTCGCTCATCGCTTCATCAGGTACACCGCTTTGAGCAAGGCCGTAAAGATAACCCGACGCCCTGCTTGAAATCTCGCCCATGCTGACAGCCGCATCAATCTCAAGAGTAGGTTTAAAGCAATACGGCAAGCCTTCGCCTGCAAGACTTATTGCCGTTAAAAGGCTTAATATTAAGCTCAGAATTTTTTGCATTCTTCATTCATCCTTTCCTTTTGATGCTATTATACAATTTGATTTACAGCAATGTCAACATTATTGTTATATATATAAAAATATAAATATTGATTTTTTTATATTGTTAGTTTATAATATTAGGGAATATGATTTTATTATGGGATGTGAATCTTAATGAGAAAAACAGAAGAAGTTATTGAGATAGATATTCTCCGATTGGTAAAAGCAGTCTGGCAAAAAATCTGGGCAGTCATTCTTGCTGCAATTATTTTCGGCTGCGCAACATTCGGTTTTACATATGTATTTATTGAACCGACCTACGAAGCCAGAACTCTGCTTTATGTTAACAACAGTAACTTTTCCGTCGGTAACACAAGTTTCAATATTTCAACCTCTTCTCTGAGCGCTGCACAGGAACTTGTTAACACCTATATCGTTATCTTAAAGGCACGAACCTCTCTTAACGAAATTATCGAATATGCCGAGCTTGACCGAAGCTATATTGAGCTTCAGAACATGATTTCGGCGGCTCCCGTTAACTCAACGGAAATTTTTGAGGTTGTTGTTACAAGCACCAATCCTGCAGAATCCGAAAGAATAGCAAATGCCATCGCAACCCTTCTTCCCAAACGAATTGCAGAAATCGTTGATGGCAGCTCCGTAAGAGTTGTTGACTACGCTATCGTTCCCACTTCACGCTCGGGACCGAGTTACACAAGAAACACCTTTATCGGTGTAATAATGGGCATTTTTATCAGTGTTGCACTTATCGTTATCAAAGAACTGTTTGATGTATTCGTAAGAGAAGAGCAATATCTCAGCCAAACATATCCCTACCCCATTCTGGCTGCAATTCCCAATATGCGAAATTCAAAATCGAATTCATACTATACCTCTTCATACACCTCTTCGGAGAATTAATCTGCACGAAAGGAGAAAGTTAAAATGGGCATATTTAAAAAAGATAAAAAGAACAGTGCCGCATCAGGCAACACTCTTGACGGCACTGCAATATGCGAAAACATGAACTTTGCGTCATCCGAAGCATATAAACGACTCAGAACCAATATTCTTTTCTCTTTCGCAGATAATTCCGCCTGCCGTGTTGTAGGCATAACCAGTGCACTCAGAGGCGAAGGAAAGAGCGTTACGGCAATTAACACTGCATACACAATGGCGCTCAACGGAAAAAAGGTTCTTCTTATAGATGCGGATATGCGTATCCCTTCAATCAGCAAAAAGCTTGAGCTCAGCAAAGGAACAGGTCTTTCAAATCTTCTGGTAGGGCTTGACAAGGTTACCGAAACCTTCCAGAGATATAACTGCACTAAAAACAATATCGGGTTTGACATCATTCCTTCCGGCGACCTGCCTCCCAACCCCGCAGAGCTTCTCGGCTCAAAAAGAATGGCATCACTTCTCAGCTCGCTAAAGCAGCATTATGACTATATTTTCATTGACCTACCCCCTGTCTGTGCCGTTTCGGATGCTCTGATAGTTTCAAAGGTTACAGACGGCATGATGGTTGTAGTCCGTCAGGATTACTGCAGAACCGATACTCTTAAAGATGCGGTTAAGCAGCTTGAATTTGTTGAAGCAAACATTATAGGCTTTGTTTATAACGGCGCAACAGATGGAAGCGGTTCATACGGTAAATACGGCAAGTACGGTAAATACAGCAAATACGGCAAATACAGCAAGTATTATTCAAAATACTACGGCAGTGATTACAAATCACCCGAAAGCTATGAGAAAAAGGAATCAAAATGATTGATTTTCATTCACACATTCTTCCGAAAATTGATGACGGCAGTTCAAGCATAAATGAATCGCTGGAGATGCTTACGCTCACAAAGCAGCAAGGTATCAGCCACATTGTTGCCACTCCGCATTTTTATGCTTCAGAAACCAATCCGAGTGATTTTCTTTCAAAAAGAAATCATTCATATAAAAGGCTCTTTGAAACTGCAGAAAGTACTTCTCTCCCGAAAATTATACCCGGAGCCGAGGTCAGTTATTTTGAGGGTATCAGCGATTGTGAAGAACTCAACGAACTGAAAATCGCAGGTACTCCCTTAATAATGATTGAAATGCCGATGTGCAGATGGTCGGGCAGAATGCTTTCGGAGCTTTCTGCAATATATGAAAAAAGCGGAATGATTCCGCTGATAGCTCATGTTGACAGATACATAAAGCTTCTTCACGATAAAAAAATCATTGATAAGCTCAGTGGTCTTCCTGTTCTTATTCAGGCAAATGCAAGCTTTTTCAGTAATAAGAAAACAGCAAGGCTTGCATTATCGCTCCTTTCCAAAGGAAAAATTCATCTTCTCGGCTCGGACTGTCACAATGTTGTTACACGCCGTCCTAATCTCGGAGAAGCTTTTGAAATCATAAACAGCAAACTCGGAAGAGATGCCCTGCAAAGAATCTCAGAAAACGAAAGGCTTGTTTTTTCGCAGAATAAATCTGCTTTGGAGGAGCTTTTTATATGAAAAAGAAAAAAGCTTTATCAGCAGGCGGAATCGTTCTGGCAATTCTCTGCATGATATGCGTGTTTCTTGCTCTTTATTTTGAGAAAGAAACGGATATTCCTGAAATAACGGCTATGCCACAAACATCTGTTCAACCGACAGAAGGCACAACCGAAAAAAAAGAATATAAAAGTCCGATAGATTTTCAAAAAATTCAAAAGGACACACCCGATGTTTTTTCGTGGCTTAAAATTAACGGGACTGATATTGACCATCCTGTTGTTTTTCACAAGGGTGACAATTCGTATTATCTGAGAAGAAATATTCGCGGTGAATATGACCGCAACGGTTCGCTTTTTATTGAGGATTACAATAAAACCGATTACAACGACCCTGTAACAATTATATACGGGCATCACATGAGTTCGGGAGCAATGTTTGGAAAGCTGCAGGAGATCTACACCAATCCCGAAACATTTGAAACTCATCAAACAATTACGGTATATACGCCCGAAAAAATGCTTACTTACCGTGTTTTTTGTGCTGTTCCGCTTGACAATTCCCATATTTTATATTATCATAATTTTAATAATAGTTTGGTTTTTGAAAAATATTTTAAAGAAGTATATGAAACCCGTTCCCTGATGGCGGTTTTTGATGAAAACATCAAAATTAAACCCGGAGATAAGGTTTTGATGCTTTCAACTTGTTTTGAAACAGACTATTCTCGCAGGTTTGTTGTTATGGCAGTCTGCGAAGAAGAAATAAAGTAAATTTTATAATGGAGATGAAGCAAATGAAAAAAGCAATATCCCTTATTTTATCAGTTATAATGGCATTAAGCCTCGGCGTTGCAGCCTATGCTGCCGAAGGCGATTTCAGACCCAGCGTTCCTTCAAAAGATCATCCCACAGTTGTTCCTCAGTTCCTTAACGGCATCTCTTTTGATGCGCTTATCCTTGATGAGAACAATGAAGTTATTGAAGGTATTCACATTGTAACCGAAGAAAGACCCGACGGGGAAATCATCGTCACTGCTTATTCCGAAATCGAGGTTGCTGACGAAAGAGTAAATGTTGTTTACATGGAAACTTCATATCAAGAAGTTCTTGATGCAAGATCACTCAAAGAACTCAACGAAATCATTCCTGTAGGAATGATCGTTCGTGATTTCTTTGATATCACCCTTGTAGGTACTTATCAGGATATCTTCAAAGAAGGCAAGAAGCTCCAGATTAGATTTGATATCGGCGCTGAGCTCAAAGAAAAAATCATGGCTCTTACCCGTTGCTCAGATGAAACAGGCTGGCAGTTTGTTGAATCGGTTACCGTTAACCCCGATGGCACAGTAACAGTTATATTTGATGAACTCTGCCCCGTTATTTTCCTTACAGAGAAGAGCGATGCTGTTCAGTCCCCTGCAACATCAGATATGAGCACTGCTGTTCTTTGGACTCTTGCTGTTGTTTTCGGAATGGGTTCTGTTTGCATGATTATCGCTGCTTCAAAGAAGCGTTCAAGAGCTAAATAATCAAAAACCAAGCAATAATATCAAAGGTGAAGCGCTATGAAGAGTATAAAAAGTTCAACTTTTAAACTCCTCGCAGCGCTTTTTGCTGCAATAATCATCCTTGTCGGCATCTTTTTCGGAATGTCAAAAGCGGAAGATTATATTGTAGAAAAAGCGGATGCGAGCAATGTTTCTTCGATACCGACAACATCTTACGAAGAAAAAAAATATATATATCACAACAACCGCAAATATAAGCCGAAGGACTATCTTGACACCGTACTTCTGCTCGGTATTGACAGCTTCGGCAAGGTTTATGAAAGTGCATCATATAACAACTCAAATAAAGCAGACTTTATTGCTCTGCTCATTTTTGACAACAACAATAAAACCTGCACCGTACTCCAGATAAACCGTGACACTATCGCTGAAATTCCCGTTCTCGGCGTCACAGGCGAAAAAGCCGGTACTGTCACAGGTCAGCTTGCGCTTGCTCACACCTACGGAAACGGACTTGAACTCAGCTGCAAAAACACGGTTAAAGCAGTTTCAAATTTCCTTTATCAGACAGAAATTGAAAACTATCTTTCACTTAACATGGACGCAGTTGCGGCGCTGAACGATGTTGTTGGCGGTGTTGAGGTTGAAGTTCTTGATGATTTTTCGGAGATTGAGCCCGCCCTTGTTAAAGGCGAAAAAGTTCTTCTCACCGGTGAACAGGCGTTAACATATGTCAGAGGCAGAGGTGGCGTCGGCGACCAGACTAATATTTCGCGTATGAACAGACAGCGCCAGTATATGGGTGAATTTGCCAAGAAAATTAAGACTGCATACGAATCCGACAACGAACTGGTTCTTAATGCTTACAATGCAATTGCCGACTATATGGTAACCGATTGCTCCATCACTGTTTTATCGGACACCGCAGAAAGACTCTCATCTTATGAAATCAAGGAAATTATAACCCCTGAAGGTGAAATCGTGGAAAGCGAAGAATATATTGAATTTTACGCTGACAACGAAAAGCTGAAAGAACTCATAATAAGTATTTTCTATGAAGAAGTAACCGAATAAAAAATCAGCAGCAGTAATTTTTAACAATTACCGCTGCTGATTTTTTATTAATATTTTCTCCAGACCATTCTGTCAACAATACCTGTGTAGCTCTGAATTATTTTCACAACCTTAGTTGAAACATTCTCTTCAATATAATCCGGAACCGGAATTCCGAAATCACCGCTGAGATTCATTTCAACCGCTGTTTCAACAGCATTGAGCAAGGATTTTTCATCTATTCCTGCAAGAACAAAACAAGCTTTATCGAGTGCTTCAGGGCGTTCTGTAGATGTTCTGATACAAATCGCAGGGAACGGTTTTCCGACCGAAGTGAAGAATGAGCTTTCTTCAGGAAGAGTTCCGCTGTCCGAAACAACCGCAAACGCATTCATCTGCAAGCAGTTATAATCATGGAACCCGAGAGGCTCATGCTTTATAATACGACTGTCAAGAGCAAAGCCGCTTTCTTCAAAGCGCTTTTTGCTTCTCGGATGGCAGGAATAAAGAATGGGCATATCATATTTTTCAGCCATTTTATTAATTGCGCTGAAAAGAGAAATAAAATTCTTTTCCGTATCAATATTCTCTTCTCTGTGTGCAGAGAGGAGAATATATTTTTTTGCTTCCAGACCAAGCTTTTTGAGAATTTCGCTTGATTCAATTTCCGAAAGGTTTGCATTGAGAACTTCAGCCATAGGCGAGCCTGTAACATAAGTGCGTTCTTTAGGAAGACCGCAGTCTGCGAGATAGCGCCTTGCGTGTTCGGAATAGGCCATATTTACATCGGAAATTATATCAACAATTCTTCGGTTGGTCTCTTCGGGAAGGCATTCATCCTTGCAGCGGTTACCTGCTTCCATATGAAAAATCGGAATATGCAGACGCTTTGCAGCGATAGCCGAAAGGCAGGAATTTGTGTCTCCAAGAATCAAAAGTGCATCGGGCTTTATTTGACTCATAAGCTTATACGAGCAGTTAATGATATTGCCAACGGTTGCGCCGAGATCATCCCCTACTGCATCCATATATACTTCGGGATTCTCAAGCTTCAAATCATGGAAGAAAACACCGTTAAGATTATAATCATAATTCTGACCCGTGTGCGCAAGAATGCAGTCGAAATATTTTCTGCACTTATTAATAACAGCGGAAAGACGAATTATTTCGGGTCTTGTGCCCACAATTATAAGAAGCTTGAGCTTTCCGTTATTTTTGAAACAAATATCCGAATAATCTAATTTAATATTCATATTTATATCTCTTTTCTATGTTATTCACCAAGAAAAATATTGCGTATATTCTGTATCTGCGACGGTGTTATTCCTGCCGAAAGAAGCAGGTTTTCAGCTTTCTGCTGAAGAGAATTTCCTTCATAGCTCTTAAGCTGCTGCAAAAGATCAGCAAGATTATCTCTTGTCACAGTCTTATGATACAAACTTGAAAGCTCATATTCTTTAATAATGTTTTCATCGGAAACACCGAGAAGAGCTTCAAGAATCAAGCAAATTGTTCCTGTGCGGTCAACACCGTAGGTGCAGTGCAAATAAATCGGATAATTTTCAGGATTTGCAATTTCTGTAAACACAGACTTCAGAACTTCTTTACCTTCCGCTGTAAGTATATCTTCATAAAACTGCGCATTATAGAAGGTTCTTTTTACGCTTGGTCCGAGAGGACTGAACAAAGAGTACTCCTTGTTTGCGGCTCTCAAATCAAGATCCCGCTTTATTCCGAGAGAGCCGAGCATTTCAATTATACCGCTGTTTTGAACAAGATAGTTTTTTTCTATTCTTCCGTCAAGCTCACTGCCCCGGTAAAGCATTCCGTATTTTATGATTTTACCGCCCGCAGCTTCCCATCCGCCAATATCACGAACATTAACCGCTCCGTCTATATTAAGAAATCTCGGAGAAGATGCTGTTTCAAAATTACCAACCACAGCTGATGTTGAACCGTCAGACAATGTTACCGATATCCTGTATGTATATTTCATACCCGGTATAAGATTATAAACATCAACAGTGTTCTTTGAACCATGAAAGCTCACATATTTATGCTTCTTTTCGATTGCGGAGCTTTCCCATATTTCAGCGCTCGCCGATGCTACGAATAAATCGGACGAATTCATTCTTATATTGTATGAGAGTGTAACCGGTGAACCAATATCAAGACGACCAGAATTTCTGTAAGGCTGAATCAAAGATTCTGCCGAGGCGGACAAATCGGATTGAAGATAATAGCTTGCAGCATCGGACAAAAGCGATACCGGACTGCCGAATTCCGGAATTTCCAAAGAGGTTATGGAATTCTGATTCTCAACGATTCCCGAGCCGACCCTGTTGCTTTTTTGAATTTCAACAACTACAACAGCGGCAGCACTGATTACAACTGCCAGAACAGCTGCAACAACAAGAGTTTTAAACAGATACTTGTTGTTTTTTAAGATCTTTTTCAGTTTCTTTTTCAAGCTTTTTTTGCCTGATTTTGAACTTCCGTGAGAGTGAGAATGCGAGTGGTGAGAATGACTGTGAGAGTGAGAATTAGAGTGATGAGAATGGCTATGATGCGATGATGAGGACTTGATTTCTGAAGTCACGGAAGATTTTTTTTCGTTCTCATTTATCATTCCTTCTTAACACCTCCTATACTTTTTCAAAAAATGTATCAGGTTTATCAGGGTCAAAGCTTTCGTTTGCCCACATAAGTGTTACCAAATCTTCGGTATCACTAAGATTGATTATATTGTGAGTATAACCCGGCAGCATATGAACGGCTTCAATTTTTTTGCCGCTGACTTCAAAATTCATAATTTCATCACTGCCTATTCTGCGCTGTTGAATAAGCGCATTACCCGAAACAACAATAAAAAATTCCCACTTTGAATTATGCCAGTGCTGACCTTTGGTTATGCCCGGTTTAGAAATATTCACGCTGAACTGACCGCACTTTTCGGTTTTCAGAAGCTCGGTGAATGACCCTCTGTCATCAGTGTTCATTTTCAGCTCAAACGCTGCCTTTTCTTTCGGCAAATAGCTGAGATATGTTGAATAAAGCTTCTTTTCAAAGCTGTTATACGGAATTTCCGGCATAATTAATGAACGAGGCTGGGCATTGAATTTGTTTAACAACTCAACAATTTCTCCAAGCGTCACAAAATGAGTAGGCTGTGCACAGCAAAATTTTCCGTTTTCGTCGGAAACCGTTTTTATTCCGTCAAAACTGCAATGATGCTCCTTTCCCTCAAGAGCAGAAAGCATTTCACTGATTAAATCATCAATATAAAGAAGCTCCAGACACACCGACGGATCATTTACCGTAATCGGTAAATCGTTTGCAATGTTATTGCAGAAGGTTGCAACCGCGGAATTATAGTTTGGTCTGCACCATTTTCCGAAAAGATTCGGAAAACGATAAATCATAACCTTTGCTCCCGTTTCTTCTGCATAGCTAAACAGAAGGTCTTCCCCTGCTCTTTTGCTTTTTCCGTATTCACCATCGGCATATCGCCCAATAAGCGTTGCTTGAATTGAGCTTGAAAGAACAATCGGGCAAGTATTGCTGTGTTTTTTAAATAATCCGAGAAGCGTATCGGCAAATCCGCAGTTGCCCAGCATGAATTCTTCAGGATTAAGAGGACGGTTTATTCCTGCAAAATTAAAAACAAAATCTGCTTTTCGGCAGTATTCATCCAGCTCGGATTCGGTTGAATTCAAGTCGTAGCAAAAAATTTCATCAATTTTTATTTCGGGATGAGTGCGGTCTTTTCCGTCGCGGATATTTTTGAGAGCTTCTGTCATGTTTTTTCCGACAAAGCCCTCTGCGCCTGTAATCAAAATGTTCATAAAAAACTTATCCTTAATACTTGATTCCCATTGCATCAAGCTCGTCCCTGATATATTTGAGCTCAATCAGTTTCTTCTTTACCTGCTCAACATCAAGAAGCACGGTATTATTTGAATTAAACTCGGTAAGAGGATTTCTTTCAACATCGCCGTCATTGAAATATTTATCATAATTCAGGCTGCGTTTATCACACGGAACTCGATAGAAATCACCCAAATCAATTGCACTTGCACATTCTTCATTTGTAAGAAGCGTTTCATACATTTTTTCGCCGTGACGGATGCCGATAATCTTAATTTTTTCTTTATCGCCTCCAAAAAGGCTGCTGACTGCCTCAGCAAGTGTCTGAATAGTGCATGATGGAGCCTTTTGAACAAGAATATCTCCGCTTTCTCCGTTTTCAAACGCAAACAAAACAAGGTCAACAGCTTCTTCAAGCGACATAATAAATCTTGTCATTGACGGTTCGGTAACCGTGACAGGCTGTCCGTTTTTTATCTGGTCAATCCACAGAGGGATAACAGAACCGCGGCTGCACATAACATTGCCGTAACGGGTACAGCAGATTTTTGTTTTGTCAGGACTGACTGTTCTTGATTTTGCAACAACAACCTTTTCCATCATGGCTTTGGAAGTACCCATAGCATTAACAGGATAAGCTGCCTTATCGGTTGAAAGGCAAATCACACTCTTAACGCCCTCATCAATAGCGGCCGTCAGAACATTTTCCGTTCCGATAACATTTGTTTTAACTGCTTCAATCGGAAAGAATTCGCATGAAGGAACTTGCTTTAAAGCGGCGGCGTGAAAAATATAATCTACTCCGTGCATTGCATTTTTTACCGATGCAAGATCGCGAACATCACCGATATAAAACTTAATTTTATTTGCTGCCTCAGGCATTTTCACCTGAAACTCATGGCGCATATCGTCCTGTTTTTTCTCATCACGGGAAAAAATACGAATTTCGCCTATATCCGTTTCAAGAAAACGGTTTAGAACAGCGTTGCCGAACGAACCTGTTCCTCCCGTGATAAGTAAGGTTTTATTTTTAAAATTACTCATTTATCTTCCTCCGACCGATTTTTCGGGTAAAACATCTTTTAAAATAACAGCCTGTGCGATCAGCTTCACATTCGGGCGAAGCTCTTTGAACAGTAGCGGAAAAACAAAGATTGTTGAAATCTGCGTTGCAAGGGATGCGGCTGCGGCACCGGATGCACCGATATGAGGTATCAGAATACCGTTAAGGGTTATATTCAATATTACCGAACCAAGATAAATATACTTAAGATATTTTTGCTTTTTTTCGCACACTATCCAGGCATCACGGGCAACTCCAAGATAAGAAAACGCAACATACCAAACAACTATTCTCAAAGGAGTAACGGCAGGCAGATACGCTTCTCCATAAACAATTTTTATAAACAGAGGAGCAATAACGGTTATTCCGAGCGATGCTAAAACAGAAACATAAAAAACAATTGCATACATTCTTCTGTTCATCAGCAGATATTTTTCTCTGTCCGTATTATGATATTCCATTATTCCAGGCTTCATTGAATCAATAACAGCCGAAAGAACAAAAGCCCATATCGTGCTTACAGAAACTGCAAGAGAGTAATATCCTACCATGCTTTCATCCATCATGTGCTTAAGCATAAGCTTATCGGTTGCTGCATATATCGCCACCATAAGGCCGGAAAGAATATAGCTGCAGCTGACTGATAAAAGCTCTTTTGACTTTCTTATTGAAAATGAAAGCTTGGGACCGTTATGCTTTTTATAGAAAATGCAAAGGATTATTGCAATGATAAGATAATCAACGGAATTTGAAACCGCAAACCATTCAACGCTTTTGCCTGCTGCAAGCAAAACAACCTTATAAGCAGAAACAATTATATATGCCGTCAGTGTTGCCATTGCATAATACTTAGACAAAAGCTTTGACTGAAACCAATAGTTAAATGTATCAAAAATCTGAAAAACAAGCCCTATGCAGTAAAGACCCACAACGCACACGGTCACAGGCTCATTTTTATCAATTATGCTTACGAATCCGACAATTGTTACTAACGACAGAAGGCTTGAAACAAATCTCAAAGTAATGGTTGTGCCGATAGTTTCGCCCTCTTCATCGGGATGGTCAACAAAATTTTTGATAATTACAGAATTAATTCCTAGGGTGCAGAACGCGGTAAAAAATGTTGTATAAGCAGAAGCATAGTTTATCAGTCCGTAATTACTCGGCCCAAGATATCTTGCAGTCAACAATCCGATAACAAACGATAAAACCATGTGAATGATTCTTCCGATGATTAGCCACCCTGCATTTTTAACTATTCTGTTTTTCAGAATATTCATTATATTCATATAGAATCCTTTTTATTTAAACCAGTTTTCTTTTATCTTTTCAGCTTTGCTGCACGGACCGTCAACATACAAATCGGGATGCTTTTCCCCTGCAATAATACGGCTTGCGAGGTTAACCAATCTCTCTGCAGCAACAGATGAATTCCATATTTCGGAAATTGTTTTATAAGCATTTCTGCCCATATTTGCTCTTTTTTCGGAATTGTTCAAAAGATATTCTATCTTGTTGCTGAGCATTGCAACATTGCCCGATTCATAAACCGTTCCGTTAATTTCATTCTCAACAAGATAAGGCGCAGAGCCGATTTCGTGGCTTGTAACAACGCAGCATCCGCTGTTCATCGCTTCGTTGAGAACTGCTCCCCAGCCCTCTCTGCGGTCACTTGTAAAAAGAAAAATCTCGGATTTTTCCATATGCGCCCTAACCTGCTCAGGTTTCATTGATCCGAGAATATGAACGCAGTCATTAAGTCCGTTTTCACTTATCAGCTTTTCAAGTTCAGGCATCAATTCACCGCTGCCGATAAGATTAAGCTCAAAATCCAAACCTTTTTCTTTAAGAATCAAGGCAGCCTTAACCGCATCATCGGGATGCTTCCAATCAATGAACCTGCCTGCCCAAAGAATTGAATTTTTCTTTTTATTATTAATTACATTATTAATATCATCATAACGAATTGTTTCGGGAAAATATCCCCATTTATAGGATTTGTTTTTGAACAAACCGTATTTTGAATAATCAGATGAAACAAACGCGCCTGCACTGAGAAGATATATCGGCTTATTGCGGGGATTTTTTATTCTGAATCCTATTCCGCTGCGAACAAAATCAAAAATGCTTTTCTTTTGCTTGAAAATACGCTCACTGTATCTGAAAATGAGCTTTGAATCAGCTTTTCTGCGTTCAATATAATTTTCGCTTGCCGAACCGATTATAACCGCATCCGATTTTTCTGCAAGCTCCGATGCCTTGGATTTTTCAGCTTCGCTTTTATGGGATTCGATAACATATGAGGGTATATCGCTTTCGCCGTAACCCAATGCACGGCGTTCCTCACGCATTTCTGAGGTAGCAACAAAATAATAATTACCCTTTGTCTGTTTATTCAATTCCTGCGATAAAAAACGCTGATGATGATTGAAATAATTTGAAACAAAAGTAATTAAAATAAAAAATCACCCCTCACCGCAAAATTTGTTATTACCATACGAATACCTTTGCTTGCAAAAGCATTCGTATGACAACAACTTCCTGAGTACGGGTTACCCCGTACTCAGGAATAGAAATTAAAATTATGCGATAATCATCTTACCGTCTGCACCGAATTCATATGTGCCTGCATCGCAAAGACCGTTGGTTCTTGATGCGCCGATCTTATATGTGCAATTCTTAACAGCCTTCTTTGTGCTGTTGATATAGTAGAGGTTGCCCTCTGCATCTGCAACAACGCCTGCGTAGGTTGATTCGCCGTCAACATAGTAACGGATTTCGCCGTCTTCATCAACAACGAGACCGTTCTTTGCTGTGGGTTCTTCTTCATCGATAATCATCTTACCGTCTGCACCGAATTCATATGTGCCTGCATCGCAAAGACCGTTGGTTCTTGATGCGCCGATCTTATATGTGCAGTTCTTAACAGCCTTCTTTGTGCTGTTGATGTAGTAAAGGTTACCCTCTGCATCTGCAACAACGCCTGCATAGGTTGCTTCGTTGTTTACATAGTAACGGATTTCACCGTCTTCATCAATAATAAGACCGTTCTTTACAACTTCGGGAATAATCATCTTGCCATCTGCGCCGAATTCATATGAACCTGCATCGCAAAGGCCGTTTGTTCTTGAAGCACCAATCTTGTATGTGCAGTTCTTAACAGCCTTCTTTGTGCTGTTGATATAATAGAGGTTACCCTCTGCATCTGCAACAACGCCTGCGTAGGTTGCTTCGCCGTCAACATAGTAACGGATTTCGCCGTCTTCATCAGTATAAAGACCATTCTTTACTGTGGGTTCTTCGGGCTCATCAACGGGAGGATTGAGCATTTTACCGTCTGCACCGAATTCATATGTACCTGCAGGAAGGAGTCCGTTTGCCTTTGAATCGCCGATTACATATGAACGGTTCTTAACAGCCTGAAGTGAGCTGTTGATGTAGTAATAATTGCCGTCAGCATCCTGAACAAGACCTGCATATGTTGCAACATCATTTTCAAGATAAACTGCGCCGTTATCAAAGGTCTTGAGACCGTCGCCCATAATTCTTTCAACGAGAACGCCCTCATCTGTGAACATATAAGCAGCTCTGTCTGCACTGTTGCTGCCGAGGCGGAGAATTGAAAGACCTGTTGATGCATACTCATATTCGCCGAAATAGTAGGTATTGCCGTTAAGCTCAAACCACTGATTCTTAACAAATGAGCCTGCCCATCTGTACTTAAGGCCCTTACCGTCGTTAATCCATTCGCCTTCAACAAGCTTATGGTCAACAAACTTGTAGTTATAACCGTCGATAAGTGCTTCACCGTCAGCAGCTGCGCCGCCGTCCCATGAGAAGAACCAGTAATCGTCGCCGATAAGTCTCCAGCCTTCCATAATTGCACCGTTACCGATGTAATAAATGTTTTCGCCGTTATCATAAAGACCGTTATACTTGCCCTTTGAAACGCCGTCTTCACCGAAATCATAATAGAGATCGTCAACAAGCTGGATGCCTGTGAGAGCAACACCGTCAACATAGTAGGAATCCTCTACCCAGCCTTCAGCTGCAATACCGTCAATATAAAGCTTGCCTTCATATTCGCCGTTATAAACTTTACCGCATGCGCACTTAAGAACGCCGTCGGTTACTTCGTAGCTGTGTCCTGTTGCAGGAACGATTGTGCCCCACTCTACAACTGAGTTACACTCAGCGCAGAAGGTTCTGCCTGTGTAACCTGCTGTTGTGCAGGTTGCAGCCTTATCTTCAATAGCTGTCGCGGTATGAACATGAGTTGATTCCTTGCCCTGCTGGCAGAAGGTGGGGTCACCGGTCACATACTCACCGTCAGCTGTATAATAACCTGCTGCTCTGTATCTGTTATGCTCGGTGATAACAACTATCGGGCTGCCTGTATTTGATTCATAAGTTCCGTCTGCGTACTCAGTGAGAGCAGTCAAAACGCTCATTTCAACCTGAATAAGACGGGGTGAGTCTCTGTGCCACATTGCTTCGGGAGTAAAGATACTTGTATTTTCTGTTGCGCTGGGATTGCTTGTTACTACGCCTGCTTCTACAAAGATAGGATCAAGGTAGCTGTCGGTCTGCCATATTCTTACGGGAAGAGCCGCAATAACTGCTTCACCCTCGAGTTCAACATCATCAACCTTTGTTAACTTGATTGTTGCTGTATTTGAGAAATCATCAACGGTATATTCCATTTCAAATCCGTAAGCAACATCTGCACCCTGAAGCTCCCATGAGTTAATGGTATCAAGGTCGATTGCCATTGAAATGCTCTCAACATTTTCAATATTTTTTGCAATTACATCATAGTAATCAATTGAACCTGCAAGAGGGAATACATCATTTGAACGGCGAGCAAGATATACGCCTGAGTTTGCCTCATTGATAACAATCTGCTTTGTGATAAAGCCAGTGTTGCCTGCGTTATCATCAATCTCAAAACGGAAAGTGTGTGTACCGTTATTGAGAGCGATATCGCCAACAGTGATGATACCTTTTTCATCGCAGGTATAATCTTCTTCAGCAAGCATAAATCCGTCAACATAAACTCTTGCAGTGTCAAGATTAAGACCTGTATAGTTACCGCTGAGGTTTTCTGCTGAATATGCCTTAACAGTGATTACATTTTCATTAAGTGTCTGACCTGCCAATGCTTCTTCTCTGTCAAGACCTGTTACAACAGTTGCCTTTGTGAATACAGGAATTTCTCTGTCTTCCGTCGCATTGGAATAGTCTATTGTGAGATCGTCAATATAAATCTTGAAAATATTGTAGATGTTAAAATAAGTTTCATCGGGGTCGGTCATATAAATAGTAAATGTTGAAACCGATGAACCAACACTGCTTGCAGGAGCCTGGATATAATACCAGCCTTCTTCGCCAACATTTGCATCATCTTCAATATAATACTCATATCCGCCAATATCAAATTCGAGGTTATGAACATCATTTACAGGCAAATACATCCACATACCGAAGCTTGTTGCACCTGTAAGGTCAATTGCAGGGAATGTGTATTTAACTGCCTTATAGCCTGCAGCAGTTGTCTTTGCGAAGTTAGCGGTAAGCTCAAGAGCATAATCACCGTTTCTTACCTTACCGGATTCGGAATCAACAAGAGCAACACTTGCTCTCTCAAAACGGCCGAGTGTAGCATGACCTTTGCCTGCTCTTGCATATGCCGAGCCTGCACTCCAACCGCTGATATCCTGATCCTCAAAATCTTCAGCAATAACAGAGGCCTTACCAAAAGTGATTGTTGCTGTTGAGGTCTTGGTTTCGTCATAAACAAACTTTGCTGTTATTGAACCGCCTGTCAGACCTGTGCTTGCATCACATGATGTATAGTAAGCACCGTTAACAGTACCCATTGCAGGGTCGCTGAGTTCGAACACAACATCTGAATCCTTAAGAACAACCTTATTCATTCCGCCGTTGGTTGTTGCAGAAACCTTTAACTTAAAGGTCTTGTTGTAGGGAACTGTCATAGAAGCTGAATCAAAAACGATGTCAGGGATTACAACATTAATTGTTACTGAACCGACAACCTCACCATTGTAAACAAGCTCAACTACAGCTTCGCCAACAGTACCGTTTGAAACAAACACACCGTTTTCAACTGTACCCATAGCAGAATCAGCAAGCTGCCATACTGCTTCTGCAGGAATTTCAGCTGCTGTGCCTGCAGGGCTAACGCCTGTTGCAGTTACATTTACAGTTGAACCGGGAGTTACATATGTATTTTCAGCTGTAAGAACTGCGCGGTCAAATACATCTGAGGGAGGTGTTGTTGAAACAATCATAAGAGATGAGCTGATTGCACGCTCTGAACCGTCTGAAGGTCTGTTAACGATTGAAACTTCGTTTTCGCCTTCCTGTCTTGCAGCAAATGTTGTTGAGCCGCCGCCGTCAAGGTTGATAGCAGCAACACAGCCTGCTTCAAGCATAATCTGTGCAAGCTCGTGCATTGAACCGCCGCATGAGAAGGGCTCCTGACGGCCGTCAAGAGACATTATAACAACCTTACCGTCTTCGGTATAACCTACGCAGGTTCTGCAGTGACGGTCGGTATTATAATCGCCGCTTACATTTGCAGTAACATCCACACCATCTTTAACAAGCACCTGGCTGCCGCCTACAGCTTCCTGAACACGGTCGGAAATCGCAGCCCAATCAGTGTTATTTTTACCTATAATGGGTGTACCGTCATCAAGAATTGCAAAGAAAGGTCTGTTATTTGCATTGTTTGTGATTGTTCCTTCCATAACGAATGCGCCCGAAGGACGACCGGTATTCATGTTATAGAAGTCAGCATTTGCACCTGCAACTACCGTATAATAGGGATTATAGTTAGGGGCGGTAGTGTCAGTTGTGTTACGGAGCTGAGCTGCTGCCATCTGCTCTGTGAGCTTGGCCATACCAAACTCTGTACACTGGTTATTCATGTAGTTTGCGTAAACATCAACATCGTCTCTTGTAATGTCGGCAGTAGCAACATAATATGCCATCTGCTTGCCGTCATTTGCGTACGCATAGACTATGTCCTGTGTTACGCCGGGGGCAATTGTTGAAGTTGTTCTTGAGAACACTTCATGTGTTTCTGAAACAAAGTTCTCATCATATGCAAATGACATAAATGCAGTAGCACTTAAGCAGATGCAAAGGCTGAGAACAACTGCCAGAACCTTAGAGAGTTTTGCGTGTTTTCCCATAGTGTTTCGAACTCCTTTAAATTAAATTTATTAAATGCTTCTTTGGGAACAAAGCATAATAACCTTAGTTAAGGGTGAAATCCGGATTTTTTTCCAGATATTCAACAATATAATTGATATCCTCCTGCATTGCGCAGAAATTATCCTTTTCTTCCTGAGTCCAGCTTTCGTCAAACTCAAGCTCATTCATATCGGCACAGATAATAATATTCTGTCCGTCAGAAAGAAGAGTACCGACGGGTATTTCCCCATCCTGATTGAAACAAAGAGTAAACAGAAGCTGTTCTGCGTGATTACCCATGCTGCCGTAGAATTCAACGGTGCCTATGTTGCCTTCAAAATCCTGACTGATTCTGATTGAATCCTTCCATCTTGAGGGGAATTTCAGGGTCGTGAATCCCAGATCAACATCAAAGGCAGTGCTTGTTGTTTCTTCAGGGTCAACAGGGCTTTCATCCGACACGGTGCAGCCTGCACACGCCATAAGAATAAGCATTGCCGAAAGCAGCAGACACAGTATTTTTTTTGCAGTCATCACTTATCCTCCTTCCGCTTAATATATAATGTATACGGTTTTTCCGTATCACATACAGAATAAAAATGATGCCCAACCTTTTTTTCTTCGGGCAAATCGGCACGCCAATCGCCGTATTTCTGAGTTAAATACTCATCATATTTTTCGGGAATGCGAACCTTCAGTCCCTCAAACAAACACTCATAACCGATGCCGTACTGCTCACGGGGAGCATATTCAAGCTTGCCTTGCCAGTTGCCGTGATTGCACCACACATCGGAGCTGTCTGTCGAACAGGCAGAAATAATTTCGTTAAGCTTTTCGACGGTTTTGTTTGTCCGTTTGTGAAAACCGAGCAAGCGTTCAAAAGAATAGAAAAGCTTTTCTTTTTTTCCGAAATCAAGATTATATGCACATGAAAGCTGCAAACGGCAAATTCGTATTTTCTTTTCAAGCAGTTTTGCCTCTTCGCTGTCGGCAGGATAACCGTCAAGCGGAAAAACATCAATATATATTCCGTGGTTCATATCGAGATGCGCCACGCTTTTTTCGATATAGGTTGTTTTGCTGTTTCTGAGCTTTGAATAAAGCTGAGGGAATGCAGGGTCGGTTTTAAAATTTTGCAGAAAGATTCCGTCCGGCAGTATCCGCTGAGCCTTTTCAAGGAAGATTTCATAATCCTTTCTCGGCAGCGCAACATCAACATCGTCATCCCACGGTATAAATCCGCCGTATTTCACAGCTCCGAGAGCCGTTCCGCAGACGAGATACCAACGAAGATTCAGCCGATTACATATATCAGCAAAATTTTTCAATAATTCAAATTCAACTTTCTGAAGCTCAGTCACGGGCTATTACCTCATAAAGATTAATATATTCTTTGAATCTTCCGTACATATCAAAGGCTTTTGCCCGTACAAGACAGGCCTCGGCTGAATACGGTTTTTCTTCGCAGATGCGTTTAATCTGTTTTTCAAGACTGTCAATATCATTCTTTTCAACCGAACATCCGCAGGTTGAATCAGGAATTTCCGGGCTGCCGCCTGTTGCAAAGGTTACAACGGGGGTTCCGCAGGCAAGAGCCTCCATATTTACTCCCGGATAATTCTCCTCCCTTGTGGGATTCACAAAAACATCCGCCGCTGAATAAATTTCGGCAAGCTCTGACTGATTCTGAGTGCGTCTTACCGAAATTATGTTATCGGGCAGAAGCGCTTCAGTTTTTTCATCTGTTCCGACAAGAACGACCTGATAATTCTCAGCCAGACGCTTTGATAGCTCAATAAAAACATCAAGTCCTTTTCTCTCGCTCCATCCGAACGCAACGCCGAGAACAATATGCTTATTTTCACAGCCGTACTTTGAACGGAAATCGCTTTTCGTCGGCTTGAAGATTGATAAATCAATTCCGTTATTGATAACTTTAACAGGATATTTTTTCAAAAACGACTGCTTAGCCAAGCCGCCAAGCCATTCCGAAGGAGTAACAAGAGTCAGATTAGGTACATCCGAAAACCATTCTCTTTTTTTATTCCACATAGGCTCGGAACGGTCTTTGCTGCATTTCGGATATGCCGTATGTTGAGGACAGTCATAGCAGCCTTCTTTCCACTTTTCGCATCCGATCATATCAAAATGGGGGCAGTGACCCGTGAACGCCCAACAATCATGGAGAGTCCATATTGTTTTGACATTATATTTTTTTATATACCCGAACAGTAAGGGAAGATTAATGCAAAATCCGTGAAGATTATGCAGATGAAGCACATCAGGCTTTATTTTTTTCAGCTTTGATATAAGTCTCTTGGTTGAAAAAAATGACCAACAGCCGTTAAATCCTATCCTGCTGCCGAGAATATAGTGAATAGCATTTTCAAAAAAGGTTCCGAAATAAACATGTCCTTCGGGTGCATTGGGAAGTTTTTTATATTTAACCTGAAACTGATGGGTAGAAAAGGTTACGGCACTGTGGCCCGAACGCCTTGCGGTTTCGGCAATCTGGAGCATTATTTTTCCCGTACTCCCGTCAGAGCACATATTAATCTGAACTGTTTTCATAAATTCATCCTGTGTGAGTAGTTATTTTTATTAATCCCCTGCTCCCCTCTTCCGGCAGAATTGCAGGAATCAAAAACAAAGACACAGCTATGGGACTTGAAGTGAGCACCGTATTGAACATTGCGACAAAAACAAAAAGCAAAAGTGAGAAAACACAATATTTATAGGCGTTTGTGCCTTTATGAGAGCGGACATTTTTAACATGAGCCGACATAGAGAGAACAAAAAACACAAAGCCGAAAAGGCCTATCGCACCAAGAATGTCAAGCAATTCTGAATGTCCTCCGAGG
Organism: Acutalibacteraceae bacterium; assembly: GCA_045539875.1. GTDB lineage: Bacteria > Bacillota > Clostridia > Oscillospirales > Acutalibacteraceae > CAG-177. The sequence continues at coordinate 39,740 of JAZQGF010000033.1, read as the reverse complement.
GTGTGATAGTCAATAAGATTACCTGTCAGCGGATTTACCAGAAATGCATCAAGGCTCATTTGGTAAAGACTTTGACGCACCAGAGCATGGCCAGTTAAAACATTGGTGCTCAGCAATTCAACCAAAAGACCGAGCCTGTCAGAAAGGAAATTGAATCCGTTTTCATAAAATACCGAGGTTATTAAACTCAGCAAATCGACTATGAAATCTTTCAACAGTAAAAAAAGCAATATCACTGCAGCCGCTATACCAACCGACAAAACGGTGTTTTTTCGCGTAAAAACGATTACCGCCGCAATCAAAGCAATAACGGCAACCAATGCAATGGAATACTGGGTAAGCACTACGGTAATAATGGAAGCAATAATTGAAACGATATAAAACCATTTGTGATTAAGTCGTCTTGCTCCGTAGAACAAAAACGGCATAAAGATAACAAGACCGTAAATGAAGCCGTATCCGCCGATATTCAGTTTTGAATACTGAAGCACCTGTGCACCCGATTCGCCTGCAACACCCGATGCCATTATTCTTGAAGAATCAGCATGAACAATACTTCCGATTATGGTTGTTAAAACTGTTACCATAAACAGAAAAACCGTAAAAAGATATATTTTTCTTTTTGTGTCACTGCTGAGCTGATTGACGGCAGGCACATACAGAAGCGGCAGCCAGAACATATATGCATTAATCACATAGGTTATAAAATCAGTTCCGCCGCTTCTCCATTTTCCGAGATACATCAGCAGAATAAATACGGTTATAACGCAAAATATCAATGCTGTTTTGCCTCCGCTTTTTCGGTTAAAAAGAATTGCTCCGATTGCAAACAGGCCGAAAATAACGAGCAAAACGCCGTATCTGAGAATCTGAGGAAGAATTGCAGATACCGTAGGAAGTATGACATACGCAAGATAAACGCAAAGCGAAACAGAGACCGCCGCGGTATCAAGACGGATATATTTGGTTTGATTAAAATTCATGTTTGTATCTTAAAACGAAGGCATACTGCATCAGATTTCATTTATCAAAGAAAGAATTTTTTCAGCCTGAACCGTTGCATTCTTTCGGCTGAAAACAAAATCCTTTGCCGCCTGTCCGTATTCCCTTCTTTTTGTTTCGTCCCATTCGCAAACCTCAATAAGCGTTTGCGAAAGACTCTGTGATGAATTATCCTTAACATAAACAATATGGGGATTATATTCTTCGGGTATACCGTCAAGCTTATAAGCAACAAGAGGAATTCCAGATGAAAGATATTCCATATTCTTTGAAGGAAAGCTGTATTTTGTGAATTCGCCGGTATTCTGTCTGGGATTTACCAAAACAGTTGCGCTTCTCTGCAAATCGGCTATTTTATCGTAAGGAACAATGCCGTGAAAAATAATTCTGCTGTCATTTTCAGCTTTTTCTTTTATTATGTTATCGGAATCTCCGCAGCCGCAAATAACAAGACGGTATTCGGGAGATTTGATTTTACCGAAAGCCTCAAGCAGAGTTAAAATTCCGAAGCGTTCGTTCGTTGTTCCAGTATAAAGAATTATTTTTTCATCTCCGTTTTTGGCAACGCCTTCATCTCTGCAGTACGGTTCCGAGGCTATTCCTTCAACAACCGTATACGGCTTGCTTTTGCAGAAATAGTCGGCAGACTGCTCTGTGAGATAAACAAACGAACCTGCATAAGGGATCATTTTTCGTGTCTGCGCCGCAAGATGGCTGTTATATGCTTTTTTGATTCGTGACTGCCCAACGCTCAAGTCGATGAACTCAGGCATATCGGGAATTATAACACAGGTTTTTATATGCGGATAACGCTTTTTAACCCACTTCAGCGCACGCAGCAAAATCATATCTGCCGTATAACATATCACGGCATCGCAGCTATCAGGATTGAAAAACTTTTTGAACTGGTGCAGATAAGTTTTTGCAAGAAACAGTCTTTTTACATAAACAAGATTGAAAAATCCCGCATTGAAATCATCAGCACCGCTGCAATGAGAAAATCTTTTTGCCTTAACAAACACATCACGGTAGTTTCGCGGATAGCTGTATACCGGCATGAGATTGAAAAGAGAAACAGGCTTGCCGATATTGTTTTCAATTCCGCCGACAAGCTTTTTCTGGAATGCAACGGCGGCGCTTGGCATTGAACCTATCTGCTTTTTAAAAACCTCTTCTTTAAATTCATCAGGGATTGTGCGTGAAAGAAAAACAATATTCATCAATGTTTAATATCCTTTTCGGCAGAATGCTGAGTCCACGGCTGCATTTCTTTGTAACCAGAAATGCCTTTTTTCATAAGGCTGAGCGCCTGAAACAGACTGAGCTCCGCATCTTTATAAATCTTTTTGTGTCTGATTAAATCCTGCAGGCACATGGGCAAAGCCATGATTCCGAAAGCTGCACCATAAAAAGCACCCTTGTCATAAATATATTTTTGATTATATCCGCTGAACCATGTTGATGTGCTCTGGTCAACCGTTGCAATAACCTCGGGTGATGTATAAATTTTAAATCCCCTTTTCAGCATATCGCAGATAAAAAGCGAATCCTCTCCTGCTGAAAAAGAAGTTCCTCCGCCAAAACATGTGCTGAAGGTTATGCGCTCTCTTATCAGGCTGCTGCGGCGCACCGCTATTCTTGCCGCGCCGTAGTTAAGCGCATTAAACATATGAACTCTTGATGATTTTGAATTCATTCTGCGCTGCACCTTTGCGCCGACGGTTTCTATGTTGAATATTATCGCATCAGCATCCGGTTGAACTGCAAACGCGTTTCTAACCGTATCGGCGTATCCGTCTGAATACACCATATCATCGTCAGCAATAAGAAGAATGTCGCCGCTTGAATACTGCAGAGCAAAATTACGGTTTATGCCGACACCTCTTGTTTCGGTTGTCAGCATTGCAGCAGAAAATCCGCCATAAGCTTTTGTTTCATAGCCTGTTTTATCTGCCTGATTTGCAAAAAACACATCTGAAGCAATTTTCATTTCGTTGACCTTTGAAAAATCCTTCTGATGCATCGTTGCAACCAGAACCTGAACCTTTTCGGTTGATTGAACCATTTTACAGTCTCCAATATCTCATGCCCGAAGCATTCAAATCTTTTACGGAATATAAGCCCTTGACATCAACAAGAATCTTTTCTTCATCGTTTCCTGCTTTAAACAAATCCTTGATTTTATCAAGCGATAATTTTTTGAACTCCTTGTGGGCAACCGCAACGATAATGCAGTCAGCATCCGAAACATCAGCAAAATCGGTAAGCTCCACACCGTACTCCTTTTGCGCATCCTCTCTGCTTGCCCACGGGTCAACAACAAACGGTTCGATGCCGTATTCATTTAGGCAACGAATAATATCACTCACCTTGCTGTTACGCGTATCGGGGCAATTCTCTTTAAAAGTCAGACCCAGAATATAAACCTTTGATTTTTTCGGGGACTTTCCTGCAAGAATCATCTGCTTTATTGCGGCATCGGCAACAAATTTGCCCATTCCGTCGTTGACTATTCTTCCGTTAAGAATTATCTGGCTGTGATAGCCGAGCTTTTCAGCTTCATAAGTAAAATAATACGGATCAACGCCAATGCAATGGCCGCCGACAAGACCGGGACGGAAACCGAGCGCGTTCCATTTGGTATTCATTCCGTCGATAACCTCGTTGGTATCAATTCCCATTCTGTCAAACACCATTGCAAGCTCATTCATAAACGCAATGTTAACATCTCTTTGGCTGTTTTCAACAACCTTTATAGCCTCTGCAGTTTTAATGTTTGAAACAGGATAAGTTCCGACTTCGATGACAATGTCATAAACATTTTTTATTTCTTCAAGGCTTTCTTCGTCCATGCCCGAAACAATTTTGGTTATGTTTTCAAGGCGGTGAACCTTATCTCCGGGGTTTATTCTTTCAGGCGAATATCCCACCTTGAAATCCTCACCGCATTTGAGCCCCGACTCGCGCTCAAGAATGGGCACGCAAACATCCTCTGTTACACCGGGATACACGGTTGATTCATAAACAACTATGCTTCCCTTCACAAGATTGCGTCCGACAGTTTCACTCGCACCGACAACTGGTGTGAGGTCGGGAGTGTGGTCTGAGTTAACCGGAGTCGGCACGGCAACAATAATAAATTTTGAATCCTTAAGCCGTGTTTCATCTGCGGTAAACTCAACAGATGAGTTCTTTATCGCCTCATCCCCCACCTCTTTGGTGGGATCAATACCCGATTTATATAATTCTATCTTTTTCTCATTAAGATCAAACCCGATAACATTGATTCCCTTTTCGGCAAATGCAACCGCTATCGGCATACCTACATATCCCAGACCGACCAACGAAAGATTTTCTCTGCGGCTGACCAGTGCTTCATAAATTGACGGCATAACCTATCACCTCTATCTGTGCCTGATAACTCTTTTTGCAAATCCGCCGACTTCTTTAACAAAATCAGCAGGCGAAGAAACAAGCGCCGTTATTCCTGCACCAAGCATTTTAAGCGGCATTTTGTTTCTTTTATAAGCTACAACCATAACTGCATAGTGTCTGAAACGAATAAATCTTTTTTCTTTTCCATTCAGTCTGTCAAAAAAGGTCTGTTTGAATTCATACAGCTTATTTTCTCCGTTGATTTTATTCATTCCGCTGGAAATGCCGCCGTCGGGATGCTTATAAACCTTAACATCACATTCGGGCAGATATCCGATTGAAAGACCGCTGCGGATTGATTTAAGCATGAGATAGAATTCCTGCCCCATCTTGGCATCCTCAAAGCCGCCGATTTCTTTGAGCTTTTCGGCTTTATACATAAATGTGGGAGTACCTGTAAGATGCTTCATAAGATGATAATGAAGAAGTGATTCATTATCAAAAGAAGGAATGTCTTTATATTCTCTGTAGTCAACAACCTTGCCTTCCTGAGAATACATAATCATGTTTGAGAAAGTCAAATCATATGAGTTTTCAAGCATAAATTTCAGTTGCTTTTCGACTTTTTCGGGAAGATATTCATCATCATCATCAAGAAAAGTTATGTAGCTGCCCTTTGCAAGCTCTATTCCTCTGTTTCTTGAAAGAGAACCACCCAAATTCTTTTCATTCTGGCAATAAATCAAGTTTGACTTCTGCAATCCATCAATGTATTCTTTAACTTCTTTTCTGCCTTCATATTCATCCGTGCTGTCATCAATAACAATGACCTCAACTGCGGAATAAGTCTGATTGAGAACAGATTCTATCGCTCTTGAAACATAGCTGACGGAGCGCTTGTAAGTCGGAATTATAACCGAAACCAAAATCTGATTTTCCATTGTATTGCTGCGCCCCTTTTTTATGATAAATATTTTTCTGCATAGCTGTTAATCAAAGCTTCGTAGCTTTCGCTGTCGGTGGGATAGCTTTCTGCATGTGCAGCACCTTCGACAATCAGAAGCTCTTTATGTTCGCTTGAACATGCATTATAGAGCTCGTTAACCATATGTGTGGGAACAAAGTCATCGTTACCGCCATGAATAAAAATCATGGGAACTCTTATATTTTTAACTGCCTCAAGAGGGCTTGCATCCCTGAAATCATAACCCGATATAACACGGTTGAAGAAATTTGCAGCATTGATAACGGGGAACGAAGGAACATGCAATCCCTTTGCGTTATGAACAAACTGGTCATATGCGGAAGTGTAGCCGCAGTCAGCAACGGTAAATTTCACATTTTCGGGAAGTCTGCCTCTGCCACTCATAAGCATTACGGTTGCACTGCCCATCGAAACTCCGTGGAGAACAATCTGAATATCTTTTCCGAAATGATTATTCATAAAGTCAAGCCACTGCAGACAGTCACGGTATTCGTGATATCCGAAACCGATATATTTACCTTCGCTCATGCCTGCCGCCTGATGGTCAACAAGAAAAACATTCCAGCCCTTGTCATGGTAAAACTTAGCCATGCAGTTGAATTCTCCGGAACCGCAGTTTCTGTAGCCGTGACTGCAGAAAACATAAATTTTTGAGGGCTTGTCGGCAGGAAGAAGAAAGCCCTTGAGCTTAAAGCCTCTTGCATTTATAATTTCAAAATCCTCAAGTGCCTGATTATTGAACCATATTTTTCTTTCATCCTCGGGAATAGGCTCAACGGGCTCTGGCTGTTTGTTGATAATCTTGCTCATCTTTTCGGGAAGCAAAGCGTCTCTGTGCATTATTTCATGGAAAACAGTAAATCCGAGAGCACCGACAACACCTGCAGCTACGCCGGCCGCTTTTAACATTATAGAGGTTTTCTTTTTCATATTCTGTTCCCTTTCTCAAAAGATTTAAATCATTCGCCGCAAAAAACCGAATATTCTTTCAAAAATCATATCAATAAGTTCGTCAATCGTGATTGTGTTTTTGACATGATAAACAGTGCTTGATTCGGCATAGCCGCATTCAAGACAGGTTCTGGTGCTCACTTCCCTGTCGGTTTCAAAATTGTGAACATATCCGCTCCATTCGGAAAAGCTGTGTCCGGAAGCAGGAATAATTTTTTCGCTGACTATTTTTCCGCATATTGAGCAGGTGTTTATTTCATATCCGTCGTTAATACAGGTTGATTCAAGACATTCTCCGGTAAGCTTGTGGTTACATTCGGTAAAAGCCTGAACAAAAACATTCTGAAATCCGTAAACCATAACATCATACCAACCTTGATTATATGCAGGAAGGCATACATAGCTCTCGCAGGCATTGCAGGAATATGCATTCATACCCTGAGCATTTGCCTCCACAGGAATATAAACAGTTCCGCTTGTTACATATTCAATAACTACCGAAAAGATTGTTCCCTGTTCAAGCTCAACCTTTGATTCAAGGTCAATTGTGTGATAGCCCGACCTTTCAAGCACCGTTGAAAACTCAAGCACAAGCTCGCCTGATTCGGGATTTGTGTATGCAGCAGGAAGATTTTTATAGATTTTAACATTAATCTCCTGCGAGGGACTCATTGTGTATGTTGAAACTGAGTTGAGCAATTCGGGACCTTTTGCCGTGAAAACATTTGAAAGTTTTGCTGTGCCTGTGTGTCCGATATAAGATTCCCATCCTGCGCCGTTATAAGTGTAGTTTCTGTAATAATCATCTGCATCTCTTGCAGAAATACCAGCGAACTGTTCAATGGAGGTATCATAATATGAAATCCAGAAATATCCGTCATCGCCCCAATTGGAGCCCCAACTGTTTCGGCACAGCCATGCGCCGTTGCTTTCTGGCCTGCAGCTTGAATTAAAATTCAGCAAAGAAAAATTATCGTCCCAACCAACAACCGTTATCTCGTGGTTAAGGGTGTTTGTTCCGTTATAATAGTAAGCCGCTGATGAGCTTTTGTAATATGCCGTATCAAAATAAAACGCGAGTGTTGCTGAGCCGTGAGTCATTATCCACTCTTTGGCATCATCCATGTCAAGAAGCTCTTCTGCCGATTTGATTACAACTCCGCTGCCCGTATCGTATCTGCAGCCTTCATCGTAATCGCCCATTGCCGATAAATCGTTTGGCATGAAGGGATAGTCCGCATCCTCGGCAGCGCCCGTCCAGCGTGCAAGAGAGCCTGCAGCAATAATCCAGTTGCCTCCGACCATAAACGGGTCATCATCCGCACGGCCGTCTCCGTAAGTTGAATCTTCAGAATTATCCGTAAGGCTTTTTGAAGTAAACCACGAAAAATGCGCCTCGGAATAGTCTGCTGTTTCTGCATCATCAATCCCTTTGATAATTGCATCGCTTTCAAGCATACTCATAGTTGAAAAAGCCCAGCAGTTACCCGACAGTCCCTGCTGCTTTACGGATGTTATGCTGCCGCCTTCGCGTGAATCAAATGATTCGGGAAGCGCTGCCGAAGAGTTGCTTGAGTTAAAAAATGAAAACAAAGAGATGCCCTGCTTTGCGATTTCTTCAGGCTCATAGGAGATATCGCCAAAAACGCCAAGCTCTTTTCCCTCAGCATCAACAAAAGAATAATCAACATAACCGTAATCACTGTTTTCGGAGGTCTTGACGGTCATTACTTCGGGAAGCTTTAAGGGAGATACGGATACGGCACTGAAAGCCGCAAGCAACAGAATTGCTGCCGACATTATGACAGAAATTGCTTTTTTCATAAAAGTACCTCCCCGAAAATATATTTATTCGAATATATTCTACACTATTTATTTAAATTAATCAATATGTAAATATATTATTTTTTATATAGAAAAGCACACACCTGCTCAAATATGCTCAGGTGTGTGCTGAATTTTATTATCCGAGAGGCTTCCAATCCGCCAATTTGCCTGCTTTTTCCCAAAGAGCTTCTGCCTCGCTTACCCATGCATCAAAGCCGTCGGGAGTTTCGGGGAATCTTTCATAAAGCTCGGTAAGCTTTCCGCTGTTGATAACTCCCATAAGGATATTTTTTATTTCAACAGGCTTAATGTTACCCGATGCAAGACCGATAACAACAAAAATAAGCGTTTTGAGATAATCTGTTATATTAAGCGAAAGACCGTTGCTCATACCGCCAAGAATTTTCTTACTGAAAATAACATCATGCTTAAACAGGAATTCGTTTGCTTTCGCGCTGTGTCTTACAAGCGATGTCAGAAGTGCCATAAGGTTCGCAAACTCCTTGCCCTGCGTATCGTTATATCTCTTATTGATGCTCCAGAGTGATTCTCTTGTAGGATATGCGCCGTTATCCATCGCTTTTGATGCGATATCAACAGCTATATCCTCGAGAACAAGAGATGCTGTGCAGCCTTCACCACAGTTGGGCTTTGTTATGCATGCAGCATCACCCATGCAGATAAATCCATCAGCAACAAACGAATACGGCGCTCTGTGATACGGAGTTCTTCCTCTTTCGATTCTCTTAACTTTGTGAGAAGGAATTCTGACATTCTTTGTGAACTGCTCATAAACCTTTTCAACATAATCAAAGCCGAAGCACGAACCCATTCCGATAATCGCTTCGCCATCTGCACCCGGAGCAATCCATGATTTATAAGAAATCCAGAAATGGGATTTCATCCACTTCTCTTTTATTCCAGTGAAATCGACATATCTGAGCGTAACAAACAAAATGTCATCGGGAGTAAGCTCGAATTTTTCTATTCCGTAGCTGTCAGGCAGACTTCTTCTGACAACTGCGGGAATACCCGAGCAATCGGCAACAAGACGGCAGTCAACGCTTATTTTTTCACCGTCTTTCTCATATGTTATTCCGCAGATTCTTCCGCTTTCGTTATAAATGCACTCAACAAAAGATGCTTCGTATTCAATCACGGCACCTGCTTCACATGCCCACTCGTTCATACGGACAATATAGTCGTGCTTATGCATTCCCACAACAGGGCAAGGCGAGGGCTTGGGATAACCGCCAAACGCAGAATACATATATGAATCCGTGAATTCAAAAGCATATATTCCGTCGCCCTTTTCAACCTTGGGAAGCCCGAAACGCTCCATATCATCTTTACCCATATGGAAGATATCGTAATCGGGGCTTATTCTTTCCTTTATGCTTTTGTCAATAACAAAAACTTCAAAGCCCCTTTCAGCCATTCTTCTTGCAAAATAACTGCCTGCGGTTGATGCACCGACAACAACAATATCATACTTTGCCATAAGCAATCCCCTCTCTGTAAATTGATAGATACATTATAGACCCGAAAACGGAATAATTCAAGGAGAATAAACTTTTTGGCAAATAAATATTTGCAATATCGGCCTGTTTCTGTTATGCTGATAATATAATCCGAATTCAGGGGATAAGAAAATGAAAAACATTTTAAACAATCCGATAGAAATATACGGAAAAGAAATAAAAAACCGAATTGTTCTGCAGCCTATGGAGGGCTGTGACGGAACAACGGAAGGCGCAATCGATGAACTGACAAGGCGCAGATACCTGAGATTCGCAAAATCAGGTGCAGGCATAATCTGGTTTGAGGCAACCGCAGTATGCCCTGAAGGCAGAGCAAATCCCCGTCAGCTTTATCTGAATAATAAAACAAAAGACAGCTATAAGTTTCTTCTTGAAGAAATACGCGAAACTGCAGTTAAAGAAAACGGATTTGCTCCGATTATTATAGTTCAGCTTACGCACAGCGGCAGATTCAGCAAACCAAACGGCACTCCCGAACCGATTGTTGCATACCGCAACAGTCACTGGGAAATCGGCAAAGAAGACCAGCCGTATGTAATCGCATCCGATGATTACTGCAGCAGCATTCCGCAAAGATACGCTGAGGCTTCGAGGATTGCGGAGGAAGTCGGCTTTGACGGAATTGATGTTAAATGCTGCCACGGATATCTTTTCAACGAATTTCTCAGCGCAATGGAGCGTGAAGGTATCTACGGCGGAAGTCTTGAAAACAGAACAAGGCTCTATTTTGACTGCATAGACAGCGTAAAGCAATCAGTGAAAACCACCTTTGTAACAACAAGACTCAATGCCTGCGACTGCTTTCCCTATCCTTTCGGATACGGAGTCGATAAAAACAACAATATTGACCTTTCGGAAACAAAAATCATCATTGAAAAGCTTCAAAAAAAAGGAATTGAGCTGATAAATCTCACTCTCGGTAACCCATATCTGATTCCGCACATCAACCGCCCGTGCATCAACGCACCCGAGGACGGAAAAATCGGCATCAAACGCATTCACGATGTTACAAAAGAACTGAACGAAGCCTTCCCCGATATAAAATTCATTATGTCGGCTCTCAGCTTTGAAGGCGAAAAAGCCCTTGAATATGCATCGGATATTATAAAAAAAGGCGTTGCGGATTTTGCGGGATTCGGCAGAATGGCATTTGCATATCCCGAATTCTATAAAGATTATCTCACAAACGGCAGACTTGATAAACACAAAGTATGCCTCAAATGCAGCAAATGCTCTCAGTTAATGAGAAATGCAACAGTTGCAGGCTGCCCCGTAAGAGACGGCGAGGTTTACATGCCGTATTATCAAAAATATGTTTTGAAGAAATGAGGAATATAACATGGTTGCAGTAATAACGGGAGGAAGCAGAGGCATAGGGCTCGGAATTGCTGAAATGCTTTTAAAAAACGGCTTCTGCGTTATTGTTTCCTCAAGAAAAGAAAGCGAACAGCTTATAAAATTAAGGCACGAATATCCCGATAAAGCTCATTTCGTTGCTGCGGATATTTCAAAAAAAGAGGATATTGAAAAGCTCGCTAATTATGCAGAAAGTAAGTTCGGTGCCATTGACTTGCTTGTGAACAATGCAGGTGTTGCGCCTAATGAACGGAAAGATATCCTTGAAATCACTCCCGAAGATTTTGACTTCGTTGCGGATATCAACATGAAAGGTACATTTTTTGTTACCCAGAAATTCGTTCCTCTGCTCATAAAAAATAAGCAATCAAGAATTGTTAATATTTCATCAATGTCGGCATACACGGCATCAGTCAACAGAGGTGAATACTGCATTTCAAAGGCAGGAATATCAATGATAACAAAACTCTTTGCCGCAAGGCTTGCGGAATTCGGAGTGAGTGTTATTGAAATCCGCCCCGGCATTATTGAAACAGACATGACAGCAAAGGTTAAAGAAAAATATGAAAACATGATTGAAAGCGGATTAACGCCGATAAAAAGAATGGGACAGCCTGAGGATATCGCAAAATGCGTTCTTTCGGTTGCTATGGGTAATTTTGATTTCTGCACGGGAACAGTCATTGACTGCGACGGCGGATTTAATGTGAGAACACTATGATAAAGATTTATGACGCAATAGTTATCGGCAGCGGCGCCGCAGGCTACAGCGCTGCCGACTGGCTGCACAGATACGGAATAACAAACATCGCTGTTATAAGCGAAAACAGACTATCGGGGACTTCAAGAAACACGGGCAGCGACAAACAGACCTACTACAAAATATCCATGGACGGTCATTCATCGGACAGCGCATCAAAAATGGCTGAAGATATTTGCTCGCTCGGCTCTTGCGACGGAATCAAGGCATACAAGCAGGCGATAAACAGCGCAAAATGCTTTCTTCGCCTTTGCGATTACGGCGTTGAATTTCCAAAAGACGAATTCGGCGGATATCCCGGATACAAAACCGACCATGACAACACAACAAGAGCAACCTCTGCCGGACCGCTCACATCACAAATGATGACGCACGAACTTGAAAAAAGAGTTCTTGAGCACAATAAAACTCCCCTGCTCGATAACAGACAGGTCATCGAGATAATAGTAAAAGACCGACGCGTTCACGGGGTAACAGTCCTTAATAAAGAAACAAATTCAATCGAAACCGTCGCCGCAAAAACGATTATTGCCGCAACGGGTGCACCTGCATGCATCTATAAAAACTCGGTTTTTCCGCATTCTCAGCACGGAATGACGGGAACCCTCATAAATTCAGGTGTAAAGCTGTGCAACTTTACGCAGTGGCAGTACGGATTGGCATCGGTTGATTACCGTTGGAATGTTTCGGGAAGCTTTATGCAGGTCATTCCAAGATTCATAAGTGTAGACAAAAACGGTGTGGAAAAAGAATTTCTTAACGATTATTTTCCATACACCTCGGAGATGCACAACAATGTTTTTCTGAAAGGCTATCAATGGCCGTTCAGCTTTGACAGAATCCCTTATTCTTCAAGGGTTGACGCCGCTGTTCACGAGCAAATCTCGCAAGGAAAACAAGTGTATCTTGACTACACAAAGAACCCCGAAGGATATGATTTTAACTCCCTTTCTGATGAGACAAAAAGCTATCTTTCAGCTAACGGCGCAATTGCGGAAACTCCGATTGAAAGACTGAAAATCCTCAACCCGAAAGCAATCAATGTTTATGCATGTCAAGGCATAGACCTTTACTCGCAAAAATTAAGAATTGCTGTTTCGGCACAACATAACAACGGCGGAATCCACACCGACGAGCACTATCAGACCTGCATTAAAGGTCTGTATGTTATCGGTGAAGCTGCCGGTTCATTCGGTCTTACCCGTCCCGGCGGCTCAGCGCTGAACGACACACAGGTCGGCGGACTTGTCTGTGCGGAACACATAAAAAATGATCCCGCAGATAAACCTGATATTACTGCCGTTAACGAAGCTGAAGAAAGAACAGCAAATCTTGTTTCAGAATTTGAGATATCAAGCGAAATCAACTACGAACATATACCTGAAAAGATGAGCCGATATGCCTCATTCATACGGGATAAGGAAGGCTGTGCTTCTCTTTTAGAAGAAATCAATGAACTTATTCAAAACTATCCTTTATCACATAAATCGCTCAGCGATTATTTTTATGACAAAGACATGCTCATTTCCGCAAAAGCCTTACTCGAAGCAATTCTTGCTGAAATGCCGCTGACGGGAAGCAGAGGCGGAAGTGTTTTTGTTGATAACGGAAAAATCATTGAAGAAGATAAGGAATACAGAAAATTTCTCAGCATAACAGACGGAAACAAAATTATTTTTGAAAAGGCTTCCCCTGTTCCGAAAACCGAAAGACCTTTTGAAAGCTATCTTAACGAAACAAGTGCACAATGAAAGGCGGCATATTAATGGATTATATCAAAGCATCTGAATTATATCAAAAAAATCCTACCGAAGAAGTTCTTAATGAAGTTACCGACGAACTTATAAAAGAGATGACACTTAAAGAAAAAATCCGCATGATGCAGGGGCACGCAATGTCTGTTACCGCAAAGAATTTTCTGAAAAGCGGCAGATTTTACAATGCAGAACCCTATGCCGCAGGCGGATGCAAAAGGCTCGGCATTCCCGAAGTGCTTTTTGCAGACGGTCCGAGAGGAATTGTTCTCGGAAAAAGCACCTGTTTTCCAGTTTCAATGCTCAGAGGTGCAACCTTTGACGACGAGCTCGAATACAGAGTCGGCGAAGTTTTTGCAAAAGAAGCAAGTGCAGGCGGCGCAAATCTTTTTGCAGGAATCTGCATAAATCTTCTGCGCAATCCCATGTGGGGCAGAGCGCAGGAAACCTATGGCGAAGACCCGTTTCTGCTTGGCAAAATGGGCGTTGCACTCACAAAAGCAATGCAGGATAACGGCATAATCGCATGCCCCAAGCACTATGCGCTCAACAGCATTGAAGACCTGCGTTTCAGCGTTGATGCAAAGGCTGACGAGCGCACTCTTCATGAGGTTTATCTTCCGCATTTCAAAAAGTGCGTTGATGCAGGCGCAATGTCAATAATGGGTGCATACAACAAATTCAACAGCACCTACTGCTGTGAAAACCAAACTCTGCTGACAGATATTCTTCGCGGCAAATGGGGGTTTGACGGATTTACGATTTCGGATTTCTTCTTTGGAATTTACGATGCCGCGAGAAGCGTAAACGCAGGTCTTGACATCGAAATGCCGTATACTTTCAAATATTCATTTCTTGCAAACAAAATAAAAAAAGGTGATATCAGCGAGGATACCGTCGATGTCTGTGTCGGAAGAATTCTGCGCGCACTTTTAAGGACACTTCCGAAACACAAAGAATATCCCAAAAATGTTATACTTTCAAAAGAACATACCGACCTTGCAAGAGAGGTTGCCGCCAAAGGTGCGGTGCTTCTCAAAAACAAGGATAAGACTCTTCCGATAAAGAAAAGCGCAAGCATTGCGGTTGTGGGCAGATATGCCGAAAAAATCAACACAGGCGACCACGGAAGCAGCAATGTTTTCAGTCCGTACACAATCACTCCGTATCAGGGAATCAAAAAGCGTTTCGGAAATGAAAATGTTGCTGTTTACAACGGCTGCAATCCTGAAAAAGCCGTTGCCGCTTCGTCATACAGCGATTACATTATATGCTGCGTAGGAAGTGACTGGCTTCAGGAAGGCGAGTTCCTTGTTAATCTCGGCAATGTCAAGAAAAAGCCCAAAGGCTCGGGCGGCGACAGAGTTGACCTTCGTCTTCCCGAAGAGGATGTTGCACTGATAAAGGCTCTTGCCAAAACAGGAAAAAAGTTGATAGTTAATATCATGGGCGGCAGTGCTTATATTATCAAAGAATGGGCAGACCTTGCAGATGCAGTTCTCATGTCATTCTACAGCGGACTCGAGGGCGGAAACGCTCTTGCAGATATTCTCAGCGGAGATAAAAATCCCGCAGGCAAGCTGCCCTTCACAATCGCAAAAAATGCCGCTGATTATCCCGATTTTCTTCACATCGGCAGTAAACAGAAGGAAATTGAATACGGCTATTACCACGGCTATACTCTGTTTGACAAAAAGAACATTGAGCCCGACTATCCGTTCGGCTTCGGTCTTTCCTATACAAGCTTTGAGCTTGGAAAAGTAGAGATTAAAAAGGATGAAAATATCATTAATGTCCTCGTTGATGTTACTAACACGGGTGACTGCACAGGCGACGAGGTTGTTCAGGTTTATATCGGCAGCAACAACACAGAAACAGACAGACCCGTCAAACTCCTCAAAGGATTCAGAAGAATTTCCGTTGAGCCGGGCAAAACCGCTGTTGCGGAAATCAAGGTTGATATTGAAGATATCAGATTCTATAATTCCGAAAACGGCGAATGGATTCTTGATAACGAATACACTGTTTATGTCGGCACAAGCAGCAAGAACGCTGCTGAGTCAGGCAAAATATTATTCTGAGGTAAAAATATGAGAAACAGCCCCTATTCTCCCGACGGTTTTATGGACGGAATTTATGATAAGCTCCGTGCAGAACCTTATAAGAATGCAAAAACCAAAGAGGATGCACTTGAAATCGGGCAAAAAATAAGAGAACGGGCAAAACAGGTTTTCGGCATGGATATCCTGTGCAGTCTTTCATCCGAGTTCAATCCCGTACCCGCCGAAAATCCGCTTGAGTATCCTGAATATACGCTTCAGAAATACAGCTTTGAGCTTTGCAAGGGTCTTGAAACGGCAGTTTTTATTCTCACTCCAAAAAACATAAAGAACTCTGTTCCCGGAGTTGTTGCGCTCTGCGGTCACGGCTACGGAGTTAGGCAGATACTGAACATTTCAAAAAGTGGAAAGAAAAAGCACATCCGTTATATCGACAATTATCAAAAGAATTTTGCCGTTGAACTGGCAAAAAGAGGCTGCATTGTTGCCGCACCCGAGCTTTTCGGTTTCGGCGAAGCAAGACTTAAAAACGACTTAAAAAAGCCATTCTATATAAGCTCGTGCGATGAACTGTCACATCATCTTCTCCCCTACGGACTGACGGTTGCTTCGGTCAGAATTTATCAGGCAATCGCCTGTGCCGAAATACTGCTGAAAAACAAAAGCGTTAACCCTGAAAGGCTTTCATGCATGGGCATTTCAGGCGGCGGATTAACGGCACTTTATGCATCTGTCATTGACGAAAGATTTAAAAAAATTGTTGTCAGCGGATATGTCAACACCTTCCGTAGCAGCATTCTTTCGCTCTGGCACTGCC
Organism: Acutalibacteraceae bacterium; assembly: GCA_045539875.1. GTDB lineage: Bacteria > Bacillota > Clostridia > Oscillospirales > Acutalibacteraceae > CAG-177. The sequence continues at coordinate 23,312 of JAZQGF010000033.1, read as the reverse complement.
CCGATAACTACATCCCGGGAACACTTCAAACAGGCGAAATTTATGATTTTGCATCAAGCCTTGCACCGAGAGAGCTGCTTATTGAATCGGGCGAAAAAGATAAATTGTTTCCGATTGACGCAAGCCGAAAAGCGCACGGAGAGATTGAGAAAATTTATTCACTCGCAGGCGCATCCGATAAGTTGATAATTGATGTTTTTAACGGCAAGCACAGCGTCAGCGGCGCAAAAGCTTTTGATTTTTTAAGCAAATAAATAATGGCAGAGATTTTTGATTTAAAAAATCTCTGCCATATTTATTATGCAGGTTCAAGTGTAACACATATTTTTGCCGAAGTTACACCTTCAAGATGCACCGTAAGCTTTTGTATATCGGAATAATCGGCATCATATTCATATTTTCCGCCTAGTGCTTCTGCAGGCATAACGGAAAATTCACCGTCATTATGAAGGAGTGCTTTCATTTTTTTGCCGTTGATTTCAAGGATTGCGGTTTTGCCGTCATCCGAAATTATAATATTCGCTTTTGTATGCATAAACCAATAAATCTCACTTGGAACAATACATCTGACATCATCCGTAATTCTCAGTGAACTGCGGTTATTATAAAGCTCAAAGGTTCTTGAAACATCAGTTGCGCCGTTCATTCGGTATGCATCCGTCATGTCGAGTCTGCAGATGCCTCCGCCGCCCGTTTCGCGAAAATAATCAAACCTGCATTCGGCAAGGGCATATTGATCATCAAGTGTCATATCGGGATTTATAACAAGAGTGTTCTGCCCCTCCGCACGCTTGCAGTAATTTTTCCATCTGCCGCCGGCGGGAAGATTGACAAAATAATCGGGAGCATCATAGCTTCCGGGGCCGAGCTCCTCCGCCCATCTTTCTCCCATAGAATCAAAAACAAAGGTGCCGATATCAAGGTCGCCATGATTTGTGTAGTTATAGCCTCCCTTGATGCCTGCAAAGGTTGCGTTACTGTCAAGATACGCACTTCTCATCAACACAAGAGATTGACCGACATCGGATTCAAGATAAACACCTAAAGGCTCATTCTCAAAGCTGACGCTTTCGGCGGTATAGCTTCTGTCATACCACAAAAGAGAAAGTGCATCCTCTTTTCCGCTGCCGTTGCGTTCGATATTTGCAGAGATATCGGGAGTGAATTCATCTGCGGTATCCCACATCTGATAAACCGCAAGCAGCGGCGCATCATATTCGGATGCATACCAATGAAGAGCCGGAGTGAAGCACATTCTCGCCTTATTATCACCATAATTGAAAACGCCCGTGGGAGTTGTTATATAAACGGGAAAATATCCGAGTTCCTTAAAACCCTCAATTTCAGACATTCCGAAATCGGTGCCGAAATAATTCCTGGATGTTGCAACAAAAAATACTATTGCATTCATGCCGGACTGGCTGTAGCCGGGTCCTTCGGCATAAACGCCGTTCGGAGTAAAATTCTCGAAAGCAACAGGCATATTAGCGTAGCACATTGCAAGAAATTCCGCCGATTCTTCGGGGCAGTATGACGAGAAAGCCATGCATGCAATCCCTATTCCGCTGTAGCAGATGCTGTTCCAGTTATTTTTTGACCATGTAAACCAGTTTTTGAGATAGTTCTTTGAAAGAGCAGGTTCAATTGCATATTCAAGAGTTTTTGATGCAAGGATATCCTTTTGTTCCTGTGAAAGATAACCGTAAAACCAGTCATATCCGACAGAAACAGCGAGTGCCATTTCTGCCGTTGCGAGAAAATGACCCGTGCACCAATCATCATAGCTGCAAACCTTCTCAAGCTCAAGCCATGCACGGTCTGCATATTTGCTGTCCCCTGTTATCTGCCACGCATAACCGAGAATAACCATTCGGTTTATAGCCTCTCTTGAAATCGGCAGAATGCTGTCCTCTTCGTCAAGAACACAATCCATAGGAGGATAAATATTCAAATCAAGAAGCGCATCGGCATTGTCAAGAACGGATTCGCTCAGACCGCCTGTGTAATCCGAAAAGCTTCGGTTGACATATTCATTTTTTGCAGCATCGAAACACTCTTTGTCTGCAAAAATAAACGGATGCTGTATTTTAACGGAAACTTTTCCGATTTCTTCCGAAAGTTCTTTTTCGGAAACAGCATTTTCATTTCTTTTTAGAGAAATGTAGTCTGCGCCAACCTTTATCATATCGGGGATAACTGCAAAATAAGGAATGGCACGGGTAATTCCCGATGCGTTAAAAATAAAAATAATTGCAGTTAAAAACGCCGTTAACCCTTTGAGAATTATCATTCATCCACCTCAAATCAATCCCATTCGCTGCCCGTGACCTTATCCATGTCAACACCCTTTGTTTCGTGCGTTTTTCGTACAAGAGCAAAGAATGCCATGATAAATCCGGGAACAAGCAGTGCAAACGAAACAATCCCCGTAACGCTGTTTCCGAGGAAGGTTATCAGCGGAAGACTGACAATATATGAAATCGCAACACCGACTGCCGTAACGATAAACTGAGCAGACATTGTTGAGGAACGCAGATTTGTGGGTGAGGATTCACCTATCATCATAATAAGAACATCGTTTGTTGAATAGAAGCTGCCGATACAGGCACCGCAGAGGAATCCGACAAGATAGGTGTTCCACCCCATTCTTGCGCCGACCGAGAATCCGATGAAAGCAACAAGGCAGTTGATTGCAGTCATTATTGCCGCTGTTTTTCTGCCTTTCGAGTCTGAAACAAAGCCCATGATAACCTGAGAAACGGCACAACCGACGGGGAACATGAACAGCGCTTCGGTAACGGGACCGATACTGACAGCGTTCATTACATCTTCTCCGAGAGAAGCAAAAAGACCGCTTTCAACATAATTCCGGGCATAGCCGTAAGACATGATAACCTGATAATTTATAGTGCCGATAAAGCCGAGATTTGCAAGTGATGAGGTTATGTAAAGCCAGCGGAGCTGATTATGCTTCATTGCAAATTTAAGAGCAGGGATAAGTCCACCCTGAGCGTTTTCGGCATTTTTCTGTGCCTTTTCCGCTTCGCGCTCCTCATCCGTCATGCGAAGATAGCGGAGACGGGAATCAATGAATGAATCGGTTTCTCTTGCGGTTAAAAGAGCGATAAAACAAGTTACAACACCGACTATTGCAGGAATAAAATAAACCATTCTCCACTCAGATGCATCATGCATGAGCGTTTTTCTGAGCAACGGAATAAGCATAACCGCCATATTTGCAAAGAATTTTATTGAGGAATATGTTCTTGCTCTGTGCTTTGACGGTGAGGATTCCATAATATAAACAACATGCATATCGTGAGGAATAAAGAACTGAACCAGAACCGCACCGACAAAATAAAGAAAAAGATTACCCGACAAAAAGATAACGAGCATTGCAAGACTCATGCCGAAAGTATTAATAATAAGAAACTTTTTTCGTCCCCAACGGTCGGCAAGAGGTCTGTAAAGAAGCCCAAGCGCCTGAAAAGGCACAACAAGGATTGAAAGAATATCGAGCAGACCCACAGAGCTTTCTCCGTATTTCGAAAAAAGGTCGTTTGCGATTTCAGTTTTCATAAGAGTGCCTATCTGCGATGCTATTTCATCGGTTGCATAGATAAGAGCAATAATAAACACCAGATAGACAAAATACATATTCTTTTTAGGTCTTGCCTTTTCTTTTTCCCACTTAGCAATTTCTTTTTCACGCCTGAGTCTGAGTTTCTCAAGCTTTTCCGCCGTCATTTCTCTGCCCACTGTAACCTCTCCTTTTCCGAATACTGATTTGATTATATATTATTTTTTTATTGATTACAATAATAAATCCCGTGTTTTGCATATCAATATTAAAATAATTCGGATAAAATATGGGAAATGTTACAATTATTTGTTAAGATTTTGTTGAAATAAGATAAAACATATGTTAATATAATTTTAACAATCAAAGGAGTGTGCATAAAAATGAAAAAGATTATTTCCATTCTTCTCTGCGCCGTCATTTTTGTTTCAGCCTTCAGCCTGAACACATTTGCGAAAAGCGAAAAAACAACCGACTGCGGTTCGGAATGTGAATTCTACCCGACAATCATCATCCCCGGTCTCGGTCAGTCAGGCGTTTTTGTTGCAGATGAAAACGGCGACTTTGTTCTCAACGATGAAGGCAAAAGGATTTCCGCCTTCCCTGCATACATTCAGCTCCCAAATGTCATTAAAAGAGCTGTTGTGCCTGCCCTTCTTTCACTCATCACTCAGCGTGACGCAGGGCTTTCCGATGCATTTAACGATATAATCAGTGACAGCTTCGGCATAAACGCAAGCGACCTTAATGCGCAAAACACCGGAAATGTTATTCTTGAAAGATATTATTATCCGTATTCCGAATGCACAAAGGAAGAACAGGATTTAATCAATTCACATATTCCTTTCCATATGTATCCCACAGACCTTCCCAAAGACCATCTTTATTATTTCACATATAACTCCTTCGGCAACCATATCGATGTTGCAAAAGAGCTTTATGACTACATTCAGATGGTTAAGGAGCAGACAGGTCACAGCAAGGTAAACATTGTTCCCATCAGCCAGGGCGGAACCTTTGCAAACGCAATTTTTGAATACTATCCCGAGATTATGGATGATCTTCATAAGGTTCTCTACATTGTTCCTGCTCTTGACGGCTCAACCATCATCGGTGATGTTTTCAACGGAAGAATCAACTTCCTCGATGCCGACTATCTTTATCACGGTTTTCTTGAAAACAGCGGTCTTATGGATAAGGGCACCGCAAGAATGATTGAAGTTATAGCAAGAATTCTTCCCGATGAGGTTCTTATGGAATGCCTCAACAAGGGCGTTAAAACTCTTATTGAAGACATAATGATAAGAAGCACCAGCATGTGGGCACTCTGCCCCTCGGGCGATTATCCCACCGCTGCACAGAAATACCTTTCATCCCCCGAAATGGCAGACATCAAGGCTCAGACTTATAAATATTATCAGGCTCAGCTCAATTCCGATGCCAACATTCAGAAGCTTCTTGACAAGGGCATTCAGGTATTCAATGTTGCACAGTATGACTACAACATGATTAATGTAGGCGGAACATGGAACACCCAGAACGCTGACTACATAATCCACCTTGATTCAACATCAATGGGCGCATATGCAGCAAACATCGGCGAAACTCTTCCCGAGGATTATGTTCAGGCAAACACACATTGCAGCAACCCCGAGCATAACCACATCTCACCCGACAGAGTTGTTGACGCCTCCGCAGGTCTCCTGCCTGACACAACATTCTATTTCGACGGTCAGCGTCACGACCTTACTCAGCATAACGATGTTATTCTTAAAATCGCAATGGAGCTTATTGCTCACGATGATATCAAGGATGTTTATTCCTCACCCGAATTCCCGCAGTTCAACATCGGCAGAGATGTGAGAACTCTTCACACTCTTCTCGATACAGCTGAAACAGTTGATACCGCTACTCTTTCAGCAGATGATAAGGCAGAGCTTGAAGCGGCCGTTGCACAGGCAGAAAATGTTTTAAACACAAATGTCTGCGAGGTCAGCGATTTTGAAAAGGCTGAAGAAAGACTTAACAATATTCTTGTAAAAGCAGGAGCCGTTGAGCCCGAAGAAGAAAAGGATTACACCTTCTTTGAGAATCTTTCCGAATGGCTTTATGACAACTACGGCACAAACGGCTTCTCAGAAATGCCAAGAATTTCGCTCAACATAGTTTTCGGCGCCATAGTTAATTTCATTAACACAATTTTCGCATAATCAATCATATAACATAAGCCTCCGAAAAATTGCTTTAACAATTTTCGGAGGCTTATAATTTTTACATTATTTATACTGATAACACCTTACATAGTCCACCTTGAACTCAGCAGGCCAGTTTTCAGCCGGTGTTTTTTCAATTTCTCCCGTACCGTGGCGGTCTGAATTCTGCACTCCGTTTTCGCCCGCAAATTCGCAGGAAAGAAGCAGATATTCGGGATTCTTCGAAACACCGCCTGCAGATGTGCGTCCTGTTTCAACACCGTTGATATAAAAAATATATTCATCCTCGTTCCACTCAACGCCATAGGTGTTGTATTCCTCATAGGGATTATTTTCAACAAACATCTTTCCGACAGCAACTCCACTGTGACCTTCACCGTAGCCATCATAATGAATGCCCGTTGAAATAGCGTCATTACCCCACCAGTGGTCTTTATAATAGAACGATTCAAAAACATCAATTTCGGTGCCGTCCTCGCCCGAATTATTGACATTATAAACGCCCTCGTTCATCATCCAGAAAGCGCTCCACATACCTGTTGCTGCAGGCAGAATGCAGCGCACTTCGAAATAGCCGTAGCACTGCTCGTATTTGCCTCGGCTTGTAACCTTACCAGTATACCAACCGGGCTTATATTCGGGCATTTCAAGCCCCGAATCCAGATAATAGTTTTCGGGAGGAGTTTCAAGGTATTCGGCTCTGATTACAAGATTGCCGTCCCTGACGCTTACCATGTCCTCATGCCAGTAGCCACCCTTGCGCTCGGTTATCCACCATGAATATCCCCATTTTGATGTATCGAGCTTGTCGCCGTCAAATTCATCGCTCCAAACAAGCTCAAAGTCATTGAGATCAATCTCTTTGCCCTGAGGAATTTTTCCGAGGTCAAGAACGCCCGGCAGCTGCGGATTTATTGCCATAAGCACGGCAATGAATACTTTTAAAATTGCTTTTACCATTTTTATGCACTCCCTTTCTGTTTTCATATTACACTAAGGGAATAATTGTGTCAAGGTAAAACATTCTTATTGCCTTATGCCATTCAGAAATGACTGCCTTCCTGCGGCAGATAAAGGCAATGGCGGAGCAGGAAGAAACACAGAACAATGCGAAGCGCTCCAAGCGAGCAGTGCGACAATGTTTCTGACCGATAGTTGGTAGCGCAAAGCGTAAAATCAATACATTCTGAAAGAATATTAAATATTTCGGGGTGTGGCGCAGCTGGTAGCGCGCGTGGTTTGGGACCACGAGGCCCAGAGTTCGAAACTCTGCACTCCGACCAAAAGATGAAAATCCGAACCCTCTCCTTAAGATTGGAGAAGCGTTCGGATTTTTCATTTCTTACAGTATTTTAGAATGAGAAAACGGGGATGATGATTCATCCCCGCCGAATTAAGATTTATATTAATCTGTACTTCGTTCTCTTTCGGCTTTCCACTTTTCAAAAGCTTCTTTTCCTTCTTCGCTTTCGTAGAATGCCCTGATTTCCGGAAGTAAAGCTCTTGCTAAAGATTCCATAACATCCTTGGGTATTCCTGTGCCGAAATCATTTTCTTTTTTGGACTTTGCCATGCTAACCGGTAGTTTTTTCCTTTCTGAGTTTTATCAGATAGGAGGTTCCTTATGAAAGATCATTTACTCATCTATATTTTAATCCTATTTTAAATTTTTGTCAAACTTTTTTCACCGTTGCAAATCGACTGATTTTTTACAACTTGAAATTCAGCTTTTGGAACAATAGAACCGCAAAATTGAGGTTACGGGTCAAACTATACGCACCCCTGAATCACCGCACTCTGAGACCGTTGATATACAACGGTTTCAGAAGCTCTATTTGGTTAATTTTTAACTGTAATGAAAGTGTTTTTTACCACTTGATTTTTGCAACCTTAAAGTTCGTTATGTGGAAAAAGTAACCTCAAAATCGGGGTAACAGGTCAAACTATACGTACCCCTCGATTACCGCACTTTCAATCCCTTATGTATCAACGGTTTCAGGCTCTACTTTTCCTACTTTTTTTAAACAAATAAAAGGAGTTTTTTTACTTATGATTAATAACATTATTTCTTGTGAATTTAATATTGATACCGCCTGCGTTGAAGTAAAACTTATTGACGGATCTATGGTGTCAATCGACTGCATCGCCGTTGAAAACGAATATGCAAACAATATGTACGAGACATCCGAACTTGATTATCTTATCTACAACAAGCCGATGAGTTATGTCAGATTACTGCTCAGCGGTAAAATGGAAGAATATTTGCGAAATAATACTGATTACACACCGTTGTCAGATATGAGATAATAATTCTGTAACGCTTTTTATCCCTTTTTTGATGTTTTGATGATATATCATTGACAGTACAAAAATTCAATAAAATACCGTTATATATCAACCCTTTTAACATCAAAATCATTACATCAATTACACTTTAATAATTTATAGAAAAGCCATATAAGTTGACTTTTAAATCAACTTATATGGCTTTTTCTTTTAGTAGAATTAACTGTTCAAGTAATTTATTATATTTGCAATTTCCGATATTATTGTTTCATTTTCCGTCGCAGGAAATTCATTAGTGTTAAAACTTCCAACCAAAGGATAAATCTTTGTAACATTGATGTGATTAAGTAATGAGCAGGAAGTTTTGTATGCGTCTTCAGGATTACCGTCACCGCCACCAACAAGAATAACCACACCTTTCTTTAGTTTGATAAAAGGTGCTTGGTTGCGAAAATGTTTTGCTGCAAAATATGTTTGGAATCTGCTGCAAACATCAAGTAGTTTGCCCGTTGGTTGTGAAAAATAGATAGGTGAAGCAATCACAACATTATCACAGTCAAAAACATAATTATATATTTCAGTCATTTCATCGTTGATTGAACAACCATCGTTGCTCCAACAATAACGGCAATCAACACAAGCAGAAATATCTGAGTAATAAGCATCAACTATTTTATATTCGCCATTTAATTGCTCCGTTAGTTTGTTGATTAAACTGATAGTGTCTCCGTTTTTACGAGGAGAGCCGTTCAGAATAAGTGTTTTCATATAATCACCATTTTAAAGTGTTTCTTTCCTCAACAACAAATCATATTCATAACTGTCGCCTTGATAGGTTTCTTTTATTCGGGCAATGGGGTGAATGAAGCCGAGTTTTTCGTACATATATCTTGCTCGGAAATTATCATCTTCAACACCAACGGTGAGTTCGTGATAACCGCTATTTGTAAGTTCATCAATTACAGCTTCAAGAAGATATGAGCCTAATCCTTTACCCTGATAATCTTTATGAACTCTGAAGGCAAACAAATATGCTCGTTTCCCTTTTTCGGCGAAGTCTTTATCTTCATTATCATATTTCACATGAAGCTCGCCAATCAGATTGTCATTATCAAACAGAGCAAAAATATCAACGATACCGTTTTCAATGCTGCGAGTGTTTTCAAAAATCATATCATCAATATCTTTGTAGTTGAAAAGCTGTGTAAGTATCGGAAGTTCTAATACTTTGAGTTTTCTGACGATGTTCATATTTGTGTCCCAAAAAGTTTCACTCTGAATATTTAATAAGCTGAGTAATCTGACTTTCTGTTAAGATGGTTTTTAATGTTTCCAAAGCTTGTACATATTGATTTTCATAATGTGAGAAAGTATCGGTTTTCTGAATTTTGAAGCCGAGTTTGGTGTAGAGAAAAATAGCCTTATAACTCCACGGTTGAGTATGAATATATACGGGAAATTCTTCTGACTTTTTAAAAATCTCCATTACCTTTTGGCAAAGCGCCAAACCTATATGTTTGCCTTGATATTTCGGTGAAACAACGAGCCAGTGCAGAGAAGCGACTGTAGCCTTGTCTTTTAAATCGTGCCAAGCAATACAGGAGCCTACAACATTACCTTTATCGTCCACAACAAAAACACAACGCTTTTTCAGTTCGTCAATTTGTTTGCAGTAATTTCTTCTGAAATATGTTTCAGCTTCTTCAACGGATGAAAAATCACCGATTTCATATTCAAGTTCTGCCCAATGTTTTTCGTCACCTTTATTATACGTCTTAAAGCTGTATCCTTCAGGTAACAAAACTGGTGTTATGCAAATTTCATTGCATTTTAAAATCAAATTATAATACGGAATACTTCTGTCTATCATTTTACCTTGATTTTTTTTCAAAATTATTTGATATAGATATAATTGTTTCCTGTTTTTATAACATTGCTTTTAATTTCATTTGCAAGCAAAAATATTACATACTCATTATCTTTTAATTCATAAAGATGTTCAAGTTTTCTGCCGTAAACGAAAACTTTTATATCGTTATTGAATTTGATATATAGGTCAACGTTAACATAAGGCGGGTCACTACCGTCATTTACGCCGTTAAAACAGGCGGTTTCAACTGTAACATTCGATAAATCAACACCTAAAATACTTCCAATAAGTGACGGCAATAATTGTTCATCACCGGAAACACTGCGAAGAAACGGATAAAAACACTTAATAACCCTCAAATGTTCATTATCTCTGATTTTAATGTCCCTCATCTTTATAAACTCATCAAATTCCATCTGTGTCACCTTGATAAATAACATCAATCTCATCTTCGCTCGGTAATTCAAATATCGAAGCAAATTTTTCGGCGAGGTTATCATCAACATAATAAGCTCTCGTTTCATTTGCAAGCACGGCGCTGTTTCTCTTATGTAAGCGTAATTTCCACACTTCGTCGCTGATGTCAATGTAACAAAGCTCACATTCGATATTACGGGACTTATAAAATCCTTTTGCAGACTCTCGTTCTTCTTTTGTCCAGAAGCCCCAATCAAGAACAACATTGATTTTGTTCTCGATTAGTTCCAAAGATTTATTTAACAGATATTTCTCTGTTCTTTCTACATATTCATCGTGTTTATCACCGCAATGCTGACCGAAAAGAGCAAGCGTTATTTCATCAACCGAAAGCAGTACAGCATTCTTTTTTTTACAAAGCTTTTGTGCGTATGTAGTTTTACCGCAGCAGATTTTGCCGCAGATTAAATAGACTTTTGCCATAAGCAACACCTTCTTACTTATTCATATCATCAACAAATTCACTGTTTCTTGCCGTCAGCTCGACCCACGCAGGTCTGAATCCGCTTCTGATAGCATTGCGGACAGATTTGATATTCGACCATGCAGCACAGTAGAACGGTACTTTGCCGAGTTTCAATGTTTCAAGAGCGAGTCTGCTTGTGATTGCGGATGCAACACCTTTTCTTCTGTATTCGGGCAGAACGTCAACACCAATCTGATACATCGTTTCACAATCGGCAGAACAGCCTGCGAGTCCTATGAGTTTGCCGTTATCAAACGCACCGACAGCAAGTTTATCAAGATGTTTTCGGCTTTTACACAAAGCGTTGCCCCACTCGGCGGTGTAATACTGCTCAAATTCTTCGGGCTTTAAAACTCTTATTTCATAATCGCAGGGCAGTTCTTTGAGTTCGTTGACATCGGGCAGAAAATATTCCGCCATAAAGCAGACTTTATATCCAAACTCTGCTAATTTCTCGTTAAGTGCAATAACATTGGGTGATTCAAAACAATGCTCAACGGCATATTTACCTATGTACCACTCAACGGTTTCTTTCATTCTCGGACTGACTTGCGCCACAATATTGTTTCCGTATGATACTAAATCACATTCAAGCGGCAAGGGCATATAAACCCTTGCTTTTTCATTTTTCTGCGATAAAACAACTTTGTTTTCAGACGAAAGAAAATCCTCTGCATTACAGTTGCAGTCATACGCCGATTGCTGTAAAGCTATTTGTAATATTTCTTTGTTTGTCATATTTTCTCCTGATTATAATTTACAATACATTTCCTGTGCTTTGGGGATAAACCCGAGTTTTTCATAGAGCTTGATTGCACCGGGATTATTGACAAGAACATCAAGATTTATAAAAATACAATCCCGTTCTTTTGCCCAATCTTTTGCGGCGTTCATTAAAGCTGTTCCAAAGCTTTTTCCACGGTGGTTTTCGGTTACGATTATGTCCATTATGTAGCAATATTTTCCGGGAAGCATAAACGAAAAATCGGGTCTTGTTTTGGCTTGAAGCAGGATAAAACCGACAGTCATACCATCGTTCTCATAAACAAGAATATCTGACTCTTCATTAGCAATTGTATTCTCAATAAACTCTGTGCTCTGGTCGCCTTCTTTTATAAAATCGGGAATCAGCTTTGCCATTTCTCTGAATTGCTCACGGTATAATTCGGCTATCGCAGGTATATCGTTATTAGTTGCTTTTCTGACCATATTGAATTACCTCAACTCTTTTCTGAAACATATAACACGGTTTGCTTCTTCAAAACCCATTGCCATATGAAAATTAAAACTGTTTATGTTGTTAAGTTCACAATCGCTTGCGAATTCCGTACAGCCTTTTTCTTTCGCCCACAACTCACATTCGTTCAACAGTTCTTTTGCACATCCTTTATGCTGATATTCGGGAACAATAAAAATTCCTTCCAGATAACCGACGGGAGATGAGTGTGTGCCCTCAACATAATCGTGACGAAGCTGACACTGTGCAAAACCAATGGGGATATCATCAACATATTTTATAAAACAAACAGCATCTTTGTTTAAAACAATCTCGGCAAACTCTGCTTCAAGTCCCGAAACTGTGTGATTACTCCACATTTGTATTGCTAATTCTGCTAATATCCTGGTGTCATTGGGGGTTGCTTTTTTTATCATAATTACACCTTTCTTCTGTACCAACTCGGCACGGGATTCTGCATATTGTCATACCATTCAAGCACTTCGTTCGCAAGGTTTCGCATAGTCTTAATTTCGCCTTCACCATACGGAATCGCCCACGTCAGAGAAGTAATTGTACCAAGGCTTATATACAATGCAAGAAGCCTCCAAAACTCCATAGGCACATCATTGTCAAAATATCCGTTGACCATACCCGAAGCGAAAAGCGGAGAAGCCTGTGCACACCAAGTGATGCTTTTGAATTCTTCCCACGGGTCGCCGAAATCGTAGCGGTCAAAGTCAATAATAACAACCTTGCCGTTTTCGATCATCATGTTGCCGATGTGATAATCGCCGTGCTGAAACACCTGCGGTCTGCCTTTAAGCAGATAACGGTTTTCATTGATGAAATCAATAAAAGCCTGACCGTTATCATATTTCAGCGGACATTCGTTATATTTTCTTATTCTCAAATCAGCTTTGTCGTTGATACGAGTTTCCCAATCCGGCTGTTTTTTGGGTGCAGGAATAGAATGAATTTTCTTTAGATTTTTGCCAGCTTCAAGACCGAGTGCATACTGTTCTGAATCTGCAAGATACGGTATAACCTCATTTGCATCTTTGCCGTCAATCCAAGTCTGAAATATGTAAATACCCTCATCACATTCGCCCATTTCAAGTGACTTGCACATAGGAATACCGAGTTTCGCAACTTCTTGCTGCATACGAAACATATTCTCACGGTTCGCACTTTTATCAAACGGAGTGACACGCAAAAGATATTTAGTTCCGTCAGCAGTTGTGACACAGTATTTCTTATCACACGACCAACCTTTGTTTATGGGTTCTTTTGATATAAAATCAAGCATTATTAAATCCTTTCAGCCACTCAACAGACTGCTTCAATCCGTCAATGGTCTTTGTTTCCAAAACCACACGGCAATTATGTTCATTTGCAAGGTTAATATATTTTTCAATATCAATTTCACCCGTACCGAGTGCGAGGTGGTTTTTCTTACCCTCTGCATCGTGCAGATGAATATGGCACAGACGGTCTTTGTGTTTCATAATGAATTTCTCGTCCGTTCCGCCAATGCCGTGATTATGTCCCACATCAAAAGTCAGGGCAAAAGCCTTGCTTTCCAAAAGCAGTTCAATGGCTTCTTTCTGAAACTCCTCATAGCCGTCGCAGTTCTCGATACAGATTTTTATATCGGCATCTCCGATAGCGTTTTCACACATATTTCTGAACGCAGTAATACTTTTGAGATACTGCTCTTTGTACTCCGAGAAAAGATAAACCTTTCTGTTGGGCAGGGTGAAATAAACGCCTCTTGCCATATGCATATTAATCACTTTGACACCAAGCGGTTTTGCAATTCCAATAGTGTCGGCAACGGTTTTTATATAAGCCTCTGCAACATAAGGGTTGAAATCGCTGACATTCAGATTTTCGTCAAGGTGAATGGTATAGTAAATACTATATTTGTCTGCAACACGCTTGAAATAATCCACGTCAATTTTATCAAGCTGATACTGAGGCATATTCATATTGAGTTCGATGAAATCAAGTCCCGATTCCGCACACAATTTTGCACATTCTTCAAGCGTACTTGTTTCAATCAATGTGGGCATACCGTAGTTTGTCAGTTTCATAACTCACCTCTGTCGGGCGTAATCTTTAAATTCCTTGTTAATCTTTCTATACGAAAAGTTTGCAATTTCTTTTAACGGGTGCGATTTCATAAGATGCTCAACAAACCGACAACCAAGATAATATCCGACATCGGAATATCCGTTATACGAACACCAATCTCCGAAAAAGTCCTGAACACTTTCCCTTGCATCAAGACGGTGGAGATATTCCTTTTTGATTTCGGGTTCATTTTCACGGCACCAATCAAGCCAACCGTCTTTATCCTGATGATAAAAGTCATCATCACCGCAAAGAATATGTTCGCAAACCATAGCAACACCTTCCTGATAAAGCTGTTGTATGGCTTTTCTGCGTTTTGTAAAATCGGGGATATACAAATGACCGTTCATCTTATGCCACAGATGACCGATTTCATGCAGAATCAAGGCACGCATATTTGTTTCGTCGCCCCAATCAAGCTCAATAATTTTCTCAATTCCGAGAAGAACGGTATTCTTACCGTCAAGCGTAGTTGCCCAACCTGCACCGTTGCAAAGTCCGAGATAAAGAATGATATTTATATCAGGTTCCGTGTCAAAAAGCTTTGAAAGATTAGCATTCAGAGTGTCAACAACAGCCTGAAAATTCTTACTCACAAAATCTGTTTTTTCTTCATTCAATGCGGTTTCAAGAACAGGAAGAACGTCCTTTTTGAAATCATAATCTTTTGCATCGTTTTCACATTTTGACGGCAATTCTTTTGATATTTCGCCTGCATATTTTCTCCATACGGGCATATCAAAGCTGCCTGAGAAAAGTGATTTTATTTTATTGCAAGTGTTGATGATTTTCATTTTGCAACCTCATCCAAGCTGTAAATATATCTGAATGCAATTTTGTCGGAGGAATCGCTTTCCTGACCTTCGAGTTCTTCTTTCAAAGAGTTTTCTTTATCAATGATGAACCATATTGTTTTGCATCCGTATTCTGCCGCAGTCGGCATAAAAACATCTGCAACCCATTTTGTATCGTCGGGATGGTTTTCAAAGCCTGTGCGTGTGTCGGCAACATAGTCGCACTTATGCTCTTTGATTATTTCAAGTGCATAGTAAAGAGGCTCACGGTAGTTTTCGTGAGAACAAAACTTTTTCCATTTTACAAATACTACATTGTAGCTTTCTTCGTAATGCACTTCACAGAATTCGGATTTATACATAAACACCCATCCTTTTATTCTAAGTATCCTTTTTCTTTGAGCCAATTTAAATATCTTGTCTTTTGTCGGTCTATCATTTTGTCCGAATTAACAAATTCGATAAACTCACTTTCACTTATCCATTTAAATGATATTGTTTCGCCTTGCTGCAGTTTTACTTTTTCCTTATTGCAATCCGTATTGCATAAAAAACAGTGAAACAAAGATTGACCATCTTCAAAAACATAGCAAGCAAATTCTGTAAATTCATCACATACAATGCCTGTCTCTTCAAAAAGTTCTCTTTTTATGCATTCAAATTTATTTTCGCCTTTCAAAGCAGAACCGCCGGCTGTTGCTTCAAAGTAACCGGGATAAATATTCTTATTGAAATCTCTTTGCATAAGAAGATAATCGCCATCAATATGTCTTACGAGTACCTCACAAACAAGATGATAAAGCCCGTCAGGTATGATTTCGCCCCGTATTAAATCTATGTTTGCTAAAGTACCGTCTTTATAATATGCATCCCATAATTCCATAGGCTTTCTCCTTGTTTGAGATGAAGTTTTTATTTCACGGCAAATGTAGCAATATATTGCGGATAGTATTTGCCGATTATGTTTCCGCCTTCTCCGTCACGGTCTTCGTATAATGCTTTGAGTGTAAATCCCGCTTTGAGCTGACCGCCGATTTGTTCATCCAATGTATGGCTGAACTGCACGCCGTCGCCGTTTGCAATCATTGCGTCAAGTCGTTCCTTTGGCATTTTGAGTGGATTGAACGGCAAAGGATTAACAACTTTCAGAGGGTCATTTTCTTCAAACAAATAATCTATTCCGTTATCAAGACCTGAAAGCAGTCTGCCGCCCTTTTTGAGAACACGGTAACACTCGTTCCAGACGTGATAAACATCTTCAACATAGTTGTTTGAAACGGGATGAAAAATCAAATCAAAGCTTTCATCTTCAAAAGGAAGCGTTTTTGACATATCACCTTTGATGATCGTAATGCTGTATCCTTCTCTTTCGGACACCATTTTCTCTGCTTCAAGCTGTCTGTCGGAATAATCAAACACGGTACATTCCGCACCGAGTTTTGAAAGCACGGGCATTTGCTGACCGCCGCCGCTTGCAAGTCCCAACACCTTTTTACCTTTCAAATCACCAAACCATTCGTGAGGAACGGCAATGCAAGGTGTGAGAATAACCACAAAATTATCGGGAGTAATTTTCTCGTATTCCTCGTGACTTATGGGCAAGGTGTATTCGCAGCCGTCTTCCGCCCACGAATCCCAAGTTTCTGAATTTATTTTAGTGTAGTCAATCATAATCTCACCTTATAAATCAAATCTATCTTTTATCATTTCCGCAACAACTTCGGGTGCAAGATTTGAGTTGTCAATCTTAATATAATTCGGGAATGTTATTTCACCGTCATAGCTTTCTGTACGGTATTTTTGGTCGGTATCAAGCAAATCTTTTCTTGCAAAATCAAGATTTCGTTTTGACGGTTTATTGTTAAGACGGTTTTCTGTTGAGTTCCTTTCAAGCCTTATCTCCTGTGATGCGACGAGCTCAACATAATAAACTTCTGCACCTTGCTCTTTGAACAAATCGGAAACGTAATTTATGTAGTCCCAATCGCTTTGGTGGTCGAATGTCCAGACATAGGTGAATATCATTCCGTAGTTATTGCTTTTTGAAAACTCCTCAAAGAAAACTTTACGTAATCTGTGTACCGTTTTACCTTCATAATATCCGAAAATCTCTATAACAGGCTCAATAGTCATATGGTTATGAAATAGCTTGAGGTCTGTGATTTTTGCAAGCTCTTGCCCAACCGTCATTTTGCCGACAGCAAGATTGCCGAATATTATAACTAATTTCATAATGTCAAATCCTTTATAAATATTTCTGCATATAAACCAAGTTCTGATGTGTTCCGTCTTTTAATTTAAAGAAATTGGGCTTGACCGATTTGATTTGGAATCCAAATTTCTCGTAAAGTGCTTTAGCACGGTTGTTTCCCTCAATCATTTCAAGGTCAACAATTTCTGTGCCCTTATGTTCTTCTGCAGCTTTCATCAATTCTTTAAACATCGCTGAACCGATACCGATATTCCAATATTTTTTCTGAAGAGCGATACCCACTGTTGCTCTATGGGAAGTCTTGCTGCCGGTTTTAAAAGTGATGTCACAGTTGCCCGCAATTACACCGTCTGCATAACAAGCAATAAACAATGTGTTTCGACTTTCGCGAACATTATTAATAAATTTCTCTTCGCTTTCTACAGTAACAGTCTCCCAATCTTCAATTATACGAGACAGAAATTCTGTTTCATTGCTTGCGGTTTTGATACTGTTAAGTAACATTTCTGCATCTTCAATTTCAGGAGTTTTCAATATGGCAGTCGTGCCGTCTTTTAATATAACTTTCTTATCTTCAAATATCATTAGTTTCACTTTCCTTTTCTAAATATTCTGACAAGACATAATTAATCTCTGTATCAGATTTATATGTAAACCCTATTATTTTTCCCTTATAATACATAGCTTTAAAACTGACATTTATGTTTTTTCTTGCATTCCAAGCCATATTTTTAATATCTTTTCTACGTGGCTTTCGGTGAATTTCTTTGCAGTATTCTTTCCAGACACCATAAACCTCTTTTATCTGCGGTTTGTTATATGGGTTTATCCCAATCGAATCCGTTGACTTAACAAGTTCTGAAATTGCATTATCAATTTCAAGAGAGGTTTCTTTTATATGTTTGATGTATACGAAATGCCGTCCCCAGCCTTGATGAATACCCGTATCGTAATACCCCATAGCTTTCCAGAAATTAATTTCGTACATTTTAAATCCTCTTTCTGTAAAAAATAAAGGCACCTCCGAAACGGAGATGCCTGCAATTCACAGAAAGATATAAATTACATCAATCGCAAACGGACAAAACGGCTCTCCGATTCATTGAGTTAATCATCATTGTCATCTTGTCCACCTGCCTTTCATAATTTTTATTTATTGTAACAATATAAGAATAATTTGTCAACTGTTTTGGGATGCGGTGCAAAAGTGTTGTTTTTAAATTCAAAAGTGTTTACCAGCGGCGTTGCAAACGAAATAAGCATAAAAGTTTTTTACATAACCATTTTGAAAAAGTGCGCAATTATACACCGTTGCGGTGTCATTGCGATTTTTTCAAAATATTCGGAACACAGTTCCGCCGATTTCATCGGATATTATTTGCATTTAACGAGCGCTTCGTAACGCAAACGAAACGTTTTGTGACGCAAAAAGTGAAGAAACAACTTCGCAAGAATATATGTTTGTTGAACTCCAAAATGATTTTTTGTTGCAAAAATGCAACAAAAATACACGAAACGTGAACAATTAAAAACGTAAAAAACGCAAAACAGATGAAGAAACCACTTGACGTGATGCTAAATATACTGTATAATATTCTCATCGAACAGAAGGAGGCGAGATAATGTCATTACTTGATAATTTTACAGTTTTTAATTTTAAAGAAGGCGTTCCTTATGTTTCAATTACCAACAACGGTGTTACATTTAATCGTTCCGTGGTTATGAAGCTGAATTATCCAAACAATGTTCTTCTGTTACTTAATATTGAAGAACAACAAATCGCAATTGTTCCTTGTGACGAAGCAGAGGAAAATGCAACATCATTTTACAAGCCTAAAAAATCGGAAATTATTTCGGTTCGTTGGAATGGCAAGGATCTTCTTAATACTCTTCAGGATATGATGGGCTGGGATCTTTCAAAACAAACATATAAAGTAGAAGGCTATCATCTTAAAGAGGAAAATGCAATGCTTTTTGATTTTAAAAAAGCAACTGTTCTTGCATAAGTTGTTTGCCAGCTATATGCTGTTAAACATAAAAAAAGAGCTTTTCGAGCGCCAACTCGAAAAAGCTCATTTTGAGAAAAGTGTGGCTAATCCACCATACTAATCCCTCACAGTATGATTAGTATAGCAATCAAGCACACTTTTTTCAAGAGTTTTCTCGAATTCGTCGAGAAAAAATCTTGATATAGGAGGTGCTGCGTTTTGAATTATCATCATGATGATTGCGCTGAATTCGTTTATTCTGCGTTCATTACGCTTAAAAATGGTAAGCGAATTTATGCGCGACAGTATGGTATCAAAGCTTTCAGATTTAGAAAGCGCAAATAATTTTTAAATTTTGTAACAAGGGTGTTGGTGGATTCATCCTTTTATTTTTCGAAAGGAATGTTTTTATCATGAAATCAGATCAACACGTTACCCGCCGTCCTGATGGAACATGGCAGGTGTTAGGTGAAGGCAACTCAAAAGCTACAGTAGTTACTCGAACTCAAAAGGAAAGTATTGAGATTGCTAGAAAAATAGCAATCAACAAAAAGTCTGAAGTTGTAATTCACAACAAAGAGGGAAAAATCAGAGAAAAGAACTCATACGGCAATGATTTCTTCCCTCCTAGAGGATAATAGCAATGTTGGAGGCGAGATTTTTATTAAGTCTCGCCTTTTTCTTTTAAGCCCAACGGGCGCCGCTCGGAGAGAAGATTTTTAAATTTTCTCTCCGATTTTTATTAGGGGTTTGGGGAAGAAATTCACCAACAAGCGGTAAAAAACCGATGAGAAAAATTATGAACGAATTGTAAATCGGCATAATTTAAAAATGAGGTTTTTGCAAAAGTGGGTATCCACTCGCCCTGCTTGCAAAGATAGTGAACGGTGAAAACGGAAACGATTTTGCAGGCAGGTTTTGCGAGAGTGTATATACACTTGCCCTGCTTGCTAAGTTAGTGAACGGTTGAAAATCGGAACAACTTGCAAGCAACTTTTGGCAAGTTGTATCCACATTTGCCTTGCTTGCCAATTTATGAAACGGTGAAAATTCGTGTAATTGGCAAAGCAATAAATGCAAATGTTACGTAGGTTTGCACTGCTTGCCAAAGAGTGAGCAAGCAGTAAAACAAGGTGTTTATCAATAAAGATTTATATAAAAATCAGCCTGCAGAATTGTAAAAATCCGCAGGCTGAAACTGTTTGTGAAATTAAATTATGTCATATCTTCTGTTTACAATTTCATATCCGTAATCAACAGAAGTGAAATTTCCGTGAGTTTTTGCATATTCGCCGTGCTGAATATCATCAAAGGGCAACGCACCATTGTTCAATATATCGTTGGTAACAAAAGCGAATATTGTGCGATACAAATTTTCGTTTTCTTTGCCCTCAGCAAAACGGATTGCACAGCAGTTGTTGAGCCGCATTCCGTGAACTTCATCAATGCCGCATCCGGCAACAGCAATCAATTCTCCGTTTTCAAAAACGCCGTATTCAAGATTGTTTTCATCAAGATAATCTTTATCATTGAGCAGATGATTTATATAACCGTCTTTTTTACCGTTTGCCCATTCGAGAATTAATTTTTTATCGGAAGAATTAAGCAAACGGATAACAATTCCGTCGGGCAGTTTTGCTTCAATCGGCTCTCCCGAATACAACGCTTGCTGTGTAACTTTCAGCTTTTCTTCAACCCCGTAAGACTTCAGAATTTCATAAATTTCTGTTTCGTCTTTTGTTGAATAAAATGTTTTTCTTTGCGGAAATCGTTTTATCCATTCCGATAAAATTTTAAAATCATCCGTCATAATTTCAAGATAACTTTTACCGTTTCCGCTGTCACCGATTCCGATAAAACCGTTTTCAAACTTACCGTTCGGTGCGGCGATTTCAAGACCGCAATATTTTATTGTTGTGCAAAAGTAACCGTAACGCTTTGCATCTTTTTCAAGAAGATAATCAATAACGATGTCGGAATCAATAAGTTGAAAATCAGGATTGCTGTGAATGAAACGGGCAGCAACGGTTTTATCAGTTATCTCCCCGAGATACATTATCTGATTTTTCGTTTTGGAACGGTAATCGCTCGGAGTAACTCCGTATTTTTTCTTAAATGCTTTTGTGAAACCTTCGTGAGAATCGTAACCGATTTCAAGAGCAATTTCCAAAACGGATTTGTCTGTGGTACGAAGCAATTTTGTTGCATTTTTTAAACGGACATAATTCATATATGCCGTTACGGTAAAACCCGTGTGAGTAAGAAATATGCGATTGAAATAATCGATGGAAAAGCCTGCGTTTGCAGCAACATCTTCAACGGATATTTCGTTGTCGGATGCATTTTGTTTTGCAAATTCTACAGCTTTGAAAATAAGTTCTGTGTTCTCCATAATACATTCTCCTATGTTCAGATTGACTGTAAAAATCGATTTCTACAACACAATTATATCTGCAAACGAAAATGTTTTCTTGAACAAATACGATTTGTTTGGGTTGTCATATACTGAAATTATATATCTGATTTACTGTCAATTCAAGTGTTGCAAAAATTGCTGATGAGCATTATAATTAAATTCAGAAATATCGATTTTGAAGGAGTGACAGATATGAAGCATTGCGGAACGCAAAGGTTAGAAACAGACAGACTGATTTTAAGACGATATGAAACTAAAGATGCTGCCGCAATGTTTAAGAATTGGGCGTCTGATCCGGAAGTCACAAAGTTTTTGATGTGGAAAACTCATTCAAATCAAGAAGAAAGTCAAAGGATAATGGATGATTGGGTAAAACAATATTCAGACGAAAAATATTATCATTGGGGTATTGTTTTGAAAGAAAACGGCGATGAACCGATTGGAGCTATCGCTGTAGGTTTTATGAACGAAGAGGTTTCATCAACACAAATCAGCTATTGTCTTGGCAGAGCATGGTGGCATCAAGGTATAATGTCAGAGGCACTGAAGGCGGTTATGGATTTCTTGTTTGATGTAGTAGATGTAAACCGCATTGAAGCAAGACACGACCCGAGAAATCCGAATTCGGGCAAAGTAATGCAAAAATGCGGAATGAAATATGAGGGAACTTTACGCAGTTCCGATTGGAATAATCAGGGCATTTGCGACGCTTGTTATTATGCATTGTTAAAATCGGAACGCTGATTTGAATTTTAGTGGAGGAATTTTTAATGCAAGGTTATAACGCAATAGTTGTGTTTAATAATGAATGCGATAAAATGCTAATGTGCAAAAGACGGAGAAATCCGTACAAAGGTTTATCAAATTTTGTTGGCGGAAAGATCGAAAAAGATGAAAACGGATTTGATGCCGCTTACAGAGAACTTGAAGAAGAAACCGCAATAACCAAAAACGATATTATACTTTCTCATTTAATGGACTTTACTTATCATTTCGGAAATTGTTATCTTGAAGTTTATGTCGGCAAGCTAAATAAAACAATAGAGGTAAGCGGAGAAGAAAACGAGTTGTATTGGTCTACATTAGAACATAATTTTTTCGATGCTTCGCAATATGCCGGCGAAGGAAACATCGGACATGTTATGATGCATATTGAAATGTTTAAAGATGAGTTGTTGAAGTAAAAAGATTTTTAACTCCTTCGGCGGTTAATCCGTCGGAGGATAATTTTTTTGAATAAATCCTTTTTGACACTTATGCGAAAATGTAGTTGACAGTTATAATCTTATGTGCTACAATAATTACACAATAAAATATTAGGAGGTGAAACGATGGAAATCATCAGCAAAAGGCTGAAAGCGCTCCGTGAAAGTGTGGGTCTTTCCCAAAACAAACTTGCTCAGATTTCGGGAATGAAGCAGTCGAGCATCAACCGATATGAAAACGGCTCGGCAACACCTTCGCCTGAAAATATGGTTAAGCTTGCAGATTACTACGATGTTTCTCTGGATTATATCTACGGCAGAACGGATAATCCGCAAGGCAGACTGTATGAACACAAAACAAAGTACAGCCCCGAAATGGAAAAGTTTGTTGAAATGTGCTTTGACCCCAACTCCAGAGCAAACCATCAACTCAAGGCAACTCTTCTGAAACTT
>JAZQGF010000032.1:0-300293 GCA_045539875.1 Acutalibacteraceae bacterium | reverse complement strand
CTGAGCAGTTCTTTTACCATTTCTTGTCTGAAGCATATAGAGCTTTTTATCTTCGATAGTGAACTCCATATCCTGCATATCTCTGTAATGATTTTCAAGCTTATTGCAGATACCGATAAACTGTTCATAAACTTCAGGCATAACCTCTTTCAATTGGTCAATCTTCTGAGGAGTTCTAACACCTGCAACAACGTCTTCACCCTGAGCATTCATCAAGAACTCACCCATCAAGTGCTTTTCACCTGTAGCAGGGTCACGAGTAAATGCAACACCTGTACCACAGTTATCACCCATGTTACCGAATGCCATCATCTGAACATTAACTGCTGTACCCCATGAGTAGGGAATATCGTTGTCGCGGCGGTAAACGTTTGCACGGGGGTTGTCCCATGAACGGAAAACAGCCTCAACAGCACCCATGAGCTGCTCTTTGGGGTCGGAGGGGAAGTCCTTACCGATCTTGTTCTTGTATTCAGCCTTGAACTGACCTGCGAGTGTCTTGAGGTCGTCAGCTGTGAGGTCAACGTCCTGTGTAACACCCTTTGCTTCCTTCATCTCATCGATGAGCTGCTCAAAGTATTTCTTACCGACTTCCATAACAACGTCGGAATACATCTGGATAAATCTTCTGTAGCAGTCCCAAGCCCAACGGGGATTGCCTGACTTTGCTGAGATAGCCTCAACAACCTCTTCGTTAAGACCGAGGTTGAGGATAGTGTCCATCATACCGGGCATGGATGCGCGGGCACCTGAACGAACGGAAACGAGAAGGGGATTTTCCTTATCGCCGAACTTCTTGCCTGTAACGCCTTCCATCTTTACGATGTACTCCATGATCTGAGCCTGGATTTCATCGTTGATCTTCTTGCCGTCCTCATAGTACTTTGTACAAGCTTCTGTTGAGATTGTGAAGCCCTGTGAACGGGGAGACCGATCTTTGTCATTTCTGCAAGGTTTGCACCTTTACCGCCGAGGGTGTTGCGCATTGTTGCGTCGCCTTCGGAGAAAAGGTATACGTACTTGTAAGCCATGTCTATTATACCTCCATATAAAAATTATCAATATTTATAGTGCAGAGCGCAAATAAGCGCTACACACCGAAAAATATTATATCACAGCCGTTTGCAAAAAGTAAATACATTTTTGCTATAAATTCCCTGCACCACCCCACATATATTTTGGTTATAATCATTAAATTTGCCGCAAGGAGCAAATTGAACCCACCCAATCCAAGCCTATAATTATAGACTTTTTCCTATATTCATTATGATTAATAAAGTTTTTGATTGAATTTATTCAGAGAACATGATATAATAAATTAAATTTTTTGTTTTAAGGCATGGTGCTATGAAAAAAATTGACAAAACTGTTATAAAGGAAACACTGTACATTCTGCTTTTCACACTTGTTTTAAGCGCTCTTATGGAATCGGTATATCTTATAACAGGTAAGTGGGACTATACAGTTCTGCTCGGCAACCTTCTGGGCGCGATTGCTGCAACGGGAAACTTTTTTATTATGGGCATAACTGTTCAAAATGCTCTTGGAAAAGAAGAAAAGGAAGCAAAAAATTTGATGAAGTTTTCTCAGTCACTGCGTATGTTTATGCTTTTTGCAGTAGCAATCATCGGACATATCGTTCCTGTTTTTAATCTTATTGCAGTTATTGTGCCTTTTATTTTTCCGAGAATTGCCGTAACACTCCGCGCTTTATACATTAATAAACAAAGCAAATGAGGTGACAAGAAGGATATGAATCAAAAAAACCTCAAATTTAAAATAGTTGACGCATTTTACATTTCAATGATGATAATTCCGATAATCTGCGGAATTGTTCTTAAGGTGCTTACTACTCCTGCTTCCGAGGGCGTAGCAATTTCAGGCGCAAGAATTTATTTTACAGTCCCTATGCCGATTCAGGATTTCATCGTTACGGAATCGCAGATAAATTCGCTTATTGTAACAATCGTTCTGCTTTTTTTATGCCTTTATCTCACACACGGCCTCACTCAAAAGGCTGAGCTTAAGCGTCAGCACATAGCAGAAATGATAGTTGAAAAGGTTGACGGACTTGTTTCAGAAAATATGGGCGAATATTTTGCGGGCTTTCCGCCGTTCATTATTGCGATTATGGGTTTGTCGGCGCTATCGAGTCTGATGACTCTTTTCGGTCTTTATCCCCCGACTTCCGATATTAATATTGTAGGAGGCTGGGCGGTACTTGTGTTTGTGCTTATCACTTATTACAAGATGAAATGCGGTCCCCTGCACTATCTCAAAAGCTTTACTGAGCCTGTTGCTTTGCTTACACCCATAAATATGATAAGCGAACTTGCAACACCTGTTTCAATGGCATTCCGTCACTACGGCAATGTTCTTTCAGGCTCCGTAATTTCCGTTCTGTTGGGCACGGCGCTTGCCGGGCTATCAGCTAAAATTATGGGCTGGCTGCCGGGATTTCTTGCTGATTTTCCTATTCTTCAAATCGGTATTCCCGCAGTTATGTCGGCATATTTTGATGTGTTCAGCGGCTGCCTTCAGGCATTCATTTTTGCAATGCTCACAATGATGTATGTTGCAGGTGCATTTGACATAGATTTTTACAAGCAGAAACAAGCACGCAAATGTGCAAAAAATAAAAACTAAAATACATTTATAAAATGGAGGAAAAACAAATGGAACTCGCACTTGGTATTATTTTAGGTTGTTGCGCTCTTGGCGCAGGTATGGCAATGATTGCAGGTATCGGCCCCGGTATCGGTGAAGGTAACGCAGTTGCAAGCGCTTGTGAAGCTATTGCACGTCAGCCCGAAAGCAAAGGCTCTGTTACAACAACAATGCTTATGGGCTGTGCTATCGCAGAAACAACAGGTCTTTATGCACTTGTTATTGCTATCCTTCTTATTTTCGTAGCACCCGGTATGCTGACAGACATTCTTGTCGAAACACTTCAGGCACTTTAATTTATCCGCACAAAATCGGAGTGAAAACTTATGCAGAGTTTACCTGTTATTTCAGTCAATATATGGCAGATGGTTGCAGCACTCGGCAACCTTGTGCTGCTGTTTCTGATTGCAAAGAAATTTCTGTATAAGCCTGTTAAAAATATGCTTGCCGCACGCAGAAATGCAATTGACAGCGATTACAATGCAGCGCAACAGGCAAAGGAACAGGCTGAAGCAGACAAACAAAAATATGAAGCCAAGCTCCAGGATGCAAGGGCAGAAGCTGACAGTGTCATAAAATCCGCCGTCAGCACAGCTGCCGCACGCGAAAAGGAGATTCTCAACCAGGCTAAAGAGAGGGCAGACGGCATTATCCGTCAGGCAGAGGCGCAGGCTGAACTTGAACACAAAAAAGCAGAGGCTTCCGTCAGAAAAGAAATCGTCGAGGTTTCTTCCGTTCTTACGGAGAAGCTTCTTGAGCGCGAGGTTTCAGCAGACGATCACAAGCATTTCATCGATTCATTTATCGAAAGCATAGGTGATGAAAATGGCACAGACTGAGCGGGAATACGCACGCGCGCTTTTTAACCTTGCAACAGAAGAAAATTCAGTCGAACAATACTGTGAAGAGCTGTGTGCTCTAAAAACAGTTTTTGCAGAAAACCCGGACTATGTTGAATTCCTCGCCTGCCCTGCAATACCCCTCAGCGAAAGAACAGCTGCAATTGATGAAGCATTCGGCACAATGACGGAGCATGTTGTTTCATTTATTAAAGTGCTTTGTGAAAACGGCAGAATCCGCACCGTGAACGCATGCGCAGAGGAATATATACTGCTTGCAATGGCTCATTCAAACCGCACCGTTGCCGATATTTATTCGGCTGTGCCGCTTGATGACGAACAAAAACAAAGTGTAATTATAAAGCTTGAAAAGCTTACAGGAAAAAGCATTGACCCAATATATACCGTTGATGAATCACTGATAGGCGGAATTAAAATTAATGTTGACGGCAAGACATATGACGGCAGCATCAAACACCGCCTGGGCAAAATGAAGGATGTGATTAACTCATGAACAGACCCGAAGAAATCAGCAATATAATTAAAAACCAAATCAAAAACTATAAAGCAAAAATAGATATGACCGAAACCGGAAAGGTTATTCTCGTTGGTGACGGAATTGCACGCGTCTACGGTCTTAGCAACTGTATGGCAAATGAACTGCTTATGTTTGACGGCGGCAGCTTTGGTGTTGCACAGAACCTTGAAGAAGAAACCGTTTCAGTTGCGGTTCTTTCAGACAAGAACGATATTCGAGAAGGCACAACCGTACGCAGAACCGGTAAGGTTGTTTCCGTGCCTGTCGGAGAAAAGCTGCTTGGCAGAGTTGTAAACGCACTCGGTGAACCGATTGACGGCAAGGGTCCCGTTGAATACAGCGGTACAAGACCTATTGAGAGTGAGGCCCCCGGCATTATCGAAAGACAGAGTGTTTGCGTGCCCCTGCAAACTGGCATCAAAGCTATTGACAGCATGATACCCATAGGCAGAGGTCAGCGCGAGCTTATCATTGGCGACAGACAGACTGGTAAAACCGAGATTGCAATAGATACCATAATCAATCAGAAAAATTCGGATGTTATCTGTATTTATGTTGCTATTGGACAGAAAAGCACCTCCGTCGCACAGCTTGCAAGCGAGCTTGAGCGAAACGGTGCAATGGAATATACAATAATTGTTTCCGCAAGCGCAGCAGAAAGTGCACCGCTTCAGTATATTGCGCCGTACAGCGGCTGTGCCATGGCGGAATATTTCCGTGAACAAGGCAGGGATGTTCTTATCATTTATGATGATCTGAGCAAGCATGCGGTTGCTTACCGCGCACTGTCACTGCTTATCCGCCGTCCTCCCGGACGCGAGGCATATCCGGGTGATGTTTTCTATCTTCACTCAAGGCTTCTTGAGCGCGCCGCTTGTGTTGCACCTGAATACGGCGGAGGTTCAATCACAGCACTGCCTATTATCGAAACACAGGCAGGTGATGTTTCAGCTTATATTCCTACAAATGTTATATCAATCACAGACGGACAGATTTTCCTTGAAACCGAGCTTTTCCATTCGGGTATTATGCCGGCTATCAACCCCGGCATCTCCGTCAGCCGTGTAGGCGGTTCAGCTCAGCTTAAAGGCATGAAAAAGGTTTCCGGCGAGCTCAAGCTGCTCTATTCACAGTACCGCGAGCTTCAGTCCTTTGCGCAGTTCGGCAGTGATCTTGACCAGGATACAAAGGCAAGACTTGCACTGGGCGAAAGAATTGTCGAGGTGCTCAAGCAGGGCAGAAATGCACCTGTACGCGTAGGCTGTCAGGTTGCAATTGTTTATGCCGTTACAAAGGGCTATCTTGACAGTGTTGCCGTAAACCGTGTTCACGACTATGAGAAAAATCTTTTTGCAAAGCTTGAAAATTCATACGGAGCTTGGCTTACAAGAATCGAAGCGGGCAGCTTTGAAAAAGAAGACGAAGAAGAACTTAAAAACATTCTTGCCGAAGTGCAGGTGTAATTAAACTATGTCAGAAAATACAAAAGCACTCCGCGTGCGAATAAAAAGTGTAACCTCTACAATGCAGTTGACAAATGCAATGGGGCTTGTCGCCTCATCGAAAATACGCAGGGCAAACGAGGCTATGCAAAAGGGACGGGATTATGCCGCAGCACTTGAAAAAACGGTGGAAATTCTTGCCGCGGACCGCGAATGCTCAAAAAGCCCTTATATGAAAAAAAGAGACACGGGCAGAACAAAAATTATCGTTATTTCCGGCGACAGAGGTCTTGCCGGCGGCTACAACGCAAATGTGTTCCGCCTTGCTTCAGGATTTTCCGATGCTGAATTTATTCCCATAGGCAAGCGTGCCTGTGACAGATTCGGCACAGATTTTCTCTCTTCCGAGTATTTTTCATTTGAACAGGCAGCAAAGCTTGCTGACAGACTCTGTGAAGAATTCGCAAACGGTGAATTCGATTCACTCGGAATAATTTCAACAAGGTATATATCGGTTATGAGTCAGGAGGCTTATATCAAATGGCTTCTTCCGTTTTCTCAAAGCGAAAGCACAGACACAGCCGGTATTGTTTTTGAGCCTGACCCACTAACCGTGCTGAACAATGTTGCACGCGAATATGTGGCAGGAATGATAACCGTTTGCGTAAGAGAGAGCTTCGCAAGCGAGGTTGCCGCAAGAAGAATGGCTATGGACTCTGCAGGCAAAAACGCACAGGAAATGATAAACGAGCTTCAACTCGAATATAACCGTGCAAGACAGGGCGCCATTACGCAGGAAATTACTGAAATCGTAGCCGGAAGCGGTAATTGACAAGAGGTGAATTAAAATGGAAAATATAACAATCGGCAAGGTCACACAGGTTATGGGTCCTGTTGTTGACATTCGTTTCAATGAGGGTGAGCTTCCCACAATACACAATGCTGTTACAATACCCATAGGTGACAGAGTGCTGACCGTTGAGGTGGCGCAGCACATCGGCGACAACACCGCAAGATGCATCGCAATGGCATCCACAGACGGACTCAGACGCGGTGTGGATGCAACAGACACAGGTGCACCTATCAGCGTGCCTGTTGGCAAAGAAACACTAGGCAGAATATTCAATGTGCTTGGTGATGCAGTTGACAATCAGCCTACACCGGAAACTGCAGAAAGATGGAACATTCACCGCAGCGCACCCGATTATGACGAGCTTGCAACAAGCGCTGAGATTTTTGAAACCGGCATAAAGGTTATTGACCTTATATGTCCCTACTCAAAAGGCGGTAAAATCGGTCTTTTCGGCGGCGCAGGTGTCGGTAAAACAGTTCTTATCATGGAGCTTATCAATAACATTGCAAAGCAGCACGGCGGCATCTCCGTTTTTACAGGTGTCGGTGAAAGAACAAGAGAAGGCAATGACCTTTATAACGAAATGAAACAGTCAGGGGTTCTTAACAACACTGCTCTTGTTTACGGTCAGATGAACGAGCCGCCCGGAGCAAGAATGAGAGTAGGTCTTTCCGGTCTTACAATGGCTGAATATTTCCGCGACACTTTAGGTCAGGATGTTCTTCTTTTCATTGATAACATCTTCCGTTTCACTCAGGCCGGCTCGGAGGTTTCCGCACTGCTCGGCAGAATGCCCTCTGCTGTTGGTTATCAACCCACACTTGCAACTGAAATGGGCGCGCTTCAGGAAAGAATCACATCAACAAAGAAGGGCTCAATCACATCAATTCAGGCTGTTTATGTGCCCGCAGATGACCTTACAGACCCTGCACCTGCAACAACCTTTGCTCATCTTGATGCAACAACCGTTCTTGCCCGAAGCATTGCTTCACAGGGTATTTACCCTGCCGTTGACCCGCTTGAATCCACAAGCCGGATTCTCTCTCCCGAAATTGTCGGCGAAGAGCATTATGCAGTTGCAAAAGATGTTCAGCGAATTCTTCAGAGATATAACGAGCTTATGGACATTATTGCAATTATGGGTATGGATGAGCTTTCTGACGAGGATAAGCTGCTTGTTCAGCGCGCAAGAAAAATTCAGCGTTTCCTTTCGCAGCCGTTTGATGTATCCGAAAAATTCACGGGCTTCCCCGGCAAATATGTGCCGATAAATGAAACAATAAGAGGCTTCAAGGAGATTATCGAAGGCAAGCATGACGACCTGCCTGAATCCGCTTTCCTCTTTGTCGGCACAATTGACGAAGCTGTTGAAAAAGCAAAGAAGGCATAAATATGAACACTTTTAAGCTTACTATCGCCTCACCGGACGGAAACAAATTCTGTTCGGATTGCGTGAAATTGGATGTGAGAGGAACTGAGGGCGAGCTTGCAGTTATGGCAGGTCACATCCCCTTTGTAACCTCAATTGTAAAATGCCCTTGCACGGTATGGCTGAACGAAAACGAAAAGAGAACAGCGACCGCTGACGGCGGATTGCTGACAGTCGGCACAGACTCCGTCACATTACTTTCCGGCTCATTCAGATTCAATGAAGAATAAAGACAAAAACTCCGTTAATTTTAAACAAATAAAATATCACTGAAATCATAACACCATAAAGCTGAATCGGTGTGCGGAAAAATCCGCACACCGATTTGTTTTTTTATTTATATTATTCAACAACCGCAGTTTTTGTTAAAAGCTGTGTTACATGTGCAATAATTTTTACAGTCCCAGTTATCGGTAACATGACTTAGTCCTTGATTTTAGTGCCAAGCTGATAAAATGCTACCGCGGATGCAGCGGCAACATTCAACGAATCAACACCGTGATACATTGGTATTTTCACGGTAAAATCACATTCTGATATGGTTTTATCAGAAAGTCCGTCACCCTCGGTTCCCATAATGACAGCAAGCTTCTTTTCTTTTATAAGAACGGGGTCATTGATTGAAAGAGAATTATCCTTAAGTGCCATAGCTACGGTTTTAAAACCAAGAGCCCTGATTTCATCAAGACTGTCGTCGGATAAAAAAGTCCACTCAATCTGAAATACGGTTCCCATACTTACTCTTGCGGCACGCCTGTACAGTGGATCGGAACATCCGGGAGTGAGTATTACCGCATCCATTCCAAGCGCCGCAGCCGAGCGGATTATTGCACCCACATTGGTCGGATTCATAACCTTATCCAGTATAACTATTCTTCTTTTGTTTTCACAGATTTCTCTTGCGTCAGGCAGGGGCTTTCGTTTCATAGCACACAGCATACCCCTCGTAAGCTTGAAGCCTGTCAGCTGCGTCAGAACATCAAATTCTGCACAAAAAACAGGAACATCTTTTATTCTGGTAAGGATCTGCTTCCCCTCACCTTCAATATGCCTTTTCTCCATAAGGCACGAAACCGGTTCATAGCCCGCATCAAGAGCCCTTTCTATAACCTTCGGACTTTCTGCTATAAACAAACCTCTATCGGGGAACTCTCTGTTTAACAGTTGCACCTCGGTTAACCGTGCATATACATCCAGCTCCGGAGCAAGAAAATCTGTTATTTCTATAATTTTATTCATAATTATTCTCCGTTGAGATTTCTCGGAAAGATTAAAATTAGCCCTTTATTTCCGCCTCGTAAATACCAATGCTCTCTCTTCCCCTGATATTATCTGACACATTCCGGGCATTAAAATACAATCTTAATTTGTTATCGTGATATGTAAGACAACAAGCATAAACATACTGTGCCATCCAATTGTTTCCACCGCACTTCTGAGGTGTTAAGAACGGCTTTACAAACTCAAAGCTGACACCGTCAGAAGACTTCAGAAGAATAATGGCAGAATAACTTTTACCGCCTTCTTCATAAATTCCGTTTTGCAAACCAATGTAACAGTCAGCTAATTTATACACCTTTAAGCAGCCCGAACAAAGATTAAGATATTGTTTATCTTTGTCAGGACTGATAATAGGTGTTTCTCTTGAAATATAACTGTTTGCAATGCTCTCGCTTTCTGCAAAGCTTATATGTGTCGGCTCACAGAATCCGCAATCTTTAATAAAAGTCTGTCCGCAGGAATAATACAGTCGATAGCCATTTTCAGTTTTCATCAGAAACGGATTAGAAATAGCAATTCCCCTCTCATCTCCTTCAAAACTGCGGGTTTTACCGATTGTAATATACGGTTCGCTCCAGTCAACAAGATTCTCGGACTCTGTACAGTAAATTTCCGATTTCCATTTTACCCCAATAAGACTTAAAAGATTAAGGATAACCGGTCTTGTTCTCTCAAAAAAAAGATAATATTTTCCGTCAAAGTAATTGATATTCGGACGCATAGCACGATTGACAATTCTGCCCTTGTTTTTAAAGCTTATTCCGTCAGCGCTTTCATATCGGTACACACCAAAAAATGTATGACAGAATAAATGCCATTTTCCATCATGTGAATCTGAAGGCGTTAACACACTGGGATCAGCGATAACAAAACTATTCTTCGGATTTTTTAATACAGGATTTTTTTCATAGAGTTTAAAATCAATGTTATTGAATTGTTCAAAAGTCAGATTCAGCATTTCATCACCATTTAAACACATTCTTGTTTATTTCTTTCTTCTATAATTGAGAACAATATTTCCGTTTATGGTTTCCGATTTTGTGAGCTTATATTCTGAAACAACGCCGTCAGCAAACAGTGGTTTGTCGTTCTTATCGGCAATAATCGGTGCCGTAACGAGGCAAAGTTCATCAATAACATCTGCTCGCTGGAAAAAGCCGTTTATAATGCTGCCTCCTTCTAAAAGAAGTGTTTCACAGCCTACAATATTCTTAAGTTTAAAGAGTGCAAGCTCAACATCTATTTCGTTTTGACCTGCAAATATATACGGAATTTCCATACTTTCAAGATAGCCGAGATAATGTTCATCAACACTCTCTGTCAGCACTTCTATAATCTGTGCACCGTCATAACCGGGATCACCGTCAGGATCGATTATTTTATTCGACTTCCAGCCCAGTCTGCCTTTTGGGTCAAAAGCAACTGCATAGAAGCCCGTCATATCATCAATAAGATAATCCATCTTAAAACCGCCATCGTGAATTACAGGTTCATATTCAGAAAGGTCGGGATAAAATCCGCCCGTAAAGCTGCCTTCCATAGTAATTCTGCCGCAGATAAATCCGTTACATCTTAACTTTCGGTTAATTTCATAATATGTTTCAGTTGCACCTGCACATTCAGGAGTAAAAAGAAAATCTCCCGTCACTTTTCCGTCAAGCGACGTTACCATATGGCAGATAATATAAGGTCTGTTCACACTGACACCTCGCAAATTTTCATCCGTTGTTTCCATTATAATTCCTTTAGCCTGCTTTTGCAACACTTGAATTGACGGTAAATCTGATACATAATTTCATTATATCATAACAGAAGGCTTTGATAAAAAACATAAAACCAAATTATTCTGCAACCAAAACAAATCAGGCACAACAGAATTAATATAGTGACTTCATAGCATAATTAAAGGAGTAAGGCAAAATATGAAAAAGGCAAAGCAAAAGGTTTTGTGCGGTGCTGATGTTGTTGTCAAAAACAGAATAGATTTTCAAGGAAAATAGTGACAAACATACAAAACCACCTCAATCGACGAAGATATAAGCGCCGATAAAAGGTGGTTTGATGTTTTGGTGGGTGTGTTTAATAATTAATTTATATCAATATTCCTGTAAGAAATCCAAATATAACCGAGATTATATGGAACAAGTTTCCTGCAAATCGAAGCGGCATTGTGAAAACCTCCGGAATGTCGATATCCTTGCCTTTTTCAGCGATAACCGGTAAGGCATCACTCCCAATCTCAAGTTTTTCAAGCTTATCAAGGATAATGTTTGCTATGATTTCGTTGCCTTTTGCACTGGGGTGGATTTCATCATCGGCATAGTTTG
Source organism: Acutalibacteraceae bacterium (assembly GCA_045539875.1). Lineage (GTDB taxonomy): Bacteria > Bacillota > Clostridia > Oscillospirales > Acutalibacteraceae > CAG-177. Next base: position 288,917 of record JAZQGF010000032.1, on the reverse strand, counting down.
CCATATCATCGCCAAGTGCCGATGCAACATCAACTATAACTATTTCACCCGGATTTTCAGAATTGTACTTTTCAATTGCGGCATTGATTCTGTCTGCACCTTGCTGATACGGTGCTCTGAGATAACCAGACTGAGGATTATAAAGAGTCTGGATAAGAATAACCGCATCTGTATTGTGTGAATTGATGATATTAATTATTTCGCAGAAGTTAGTATAAAACCCGTCTGCAATGCGGTCAAATTCAGAGTAATCTCCCTTAACGATAGCATCAAACATAAGTCCGATAAGATTACTCATAAGGAAATCATTACCGCCGATTGAAATGCTGATAATATCGGCTTTTTTAAGATCGGCAATAACCTTTTCATCTTTAAGACGGTTAATGAGGTTTGTTGTTGTATGGCCGGGTACGGAATGATTCGCATAATCATATCCGTTGGTATCTGCAACAATTTTTCCATAGCAGGCTTCTTTCGAATTTAAAATACCCGATCCGTAGGCTATCGAATCGCCAAGTACAAGATAAAAGGTTTTTTCGTTTTCTGCATACCCGCAGATGCAGAATATACCTAAAGCCATTACAATACTTAGGAGAAATGCTGTAATTTTTTTCATTTTTATTTCCTCCTTTTTCTTCATCTAAAATATATCACCATATTTTGTTACAGTCAACCATTTTTCAGCATTAAAGCACAATATGTACTCTGTTAAATAAGAATATTCATATTAGTTTATATTTCGATATTGAAAAAATAAAAATATTGAAGTATAATGAAATCAAGAATTAATCAAAGAGGTGTTTCTATGAAGAATTTTTTGAAGGTAATATCCCTTACACTTGTTTTAAGTATGCTTTTCAGCAATTTTGCTTTTGCAACAAGCGGCGATGTTGACCCGATAATCATTGCAGAAACAAGAGAAACTGCAGTTCAGATTGAAAGCGAAGGAATTGTTCTTCTCAAAAACGAGGATAATTTTCTCCCGCTCTTAAACAAAAAGGTCAACATTTTCGGTGCAGGCTCAGTTTGTCCGTTTTTCGGTGGAGCAGGTTCGGGTGCGATAACAACCGATGATCCCGTAACCCTTTATGAAGCTTTTGAGGCAGAGGGAATAGAATACAACACAGAACTTCGAGCTCTTTATGAGAAACATTGCCTTTCAAATGAACTTCCCAAAACGGATAATACGGTTATAAATAACCTTCTTCAGGTGCTGCTTGCCAAGAATACTCTTGAGGAAATGAATCCCAAGTATCTTACAGATTCACTTCTTGAAAATGCCGTTGAATTTTCGGATACCGCAGTAATCGTAATCAGCAGAACAAGTGCAGAAGGTACAGACCATACGGTTGAAACCTTGAGCCTCTCAGATGATGAAAAAGCAATGGTTGAAAAGGTAACCTCTGCGTTTGAAAATGTTGTTGTACTTTTCAATATCGGCAATGCTATGGAAATGGGCTGGATTGACGAATACAAAAGCATCAAAGCCGCCGCAATCATCTGGATACCCGGCGAATTCGGTATGACAGCCGTACCGCAGATGCTTGACGGCAAGGTCAACCCATCTGGTAAGCTGACCGATACAATCGCATACAGCATCGACGACCACCCTTCAAGCGAATGCTTTGGCAGCAATGAGTATAACGGTGGCGAACATTTCGTTGAATACTATGAAGGAATCTATATCGGCTACCGCTTTTTTGAAACCTTTGCAAAAGACAGGGTACAGTATCCTTTCGGCTATGGTCTTTCATACACAAGCTTTGAAAAAGAGGTTATATCGACCGATTTTGATTCTGAAAATATAACCGTAAAAGTCAAAGTTACAAACACAGGCAACAGAGCGGGCAAAGAGGTTGTTCAGCTTTACTACAGCGCACCCTACACTGAAGGCGGCATAGAAAAGAGCGCAATTTGTCTTGGTGGTTTTGCAAAAACAAAGCTTCTTGCTCCGAGTGAAAGTGAAACTCTCACAGTCTCATTCAAAACCGACAGTATGGCATCCTATGACTTTAAAGATAATGAGGCTTGGGTGCTTGAAAAAGGTACATATAAAATCATTGTCGCAAACGATGTCAGAAATCATATTGCAACTTATGATTATAAAATTGCAGAAACAAAAATAATCAAAAACGATTCTGCAACGGGAACAGAAATCGAAAATCTTTTCGAGGATGTTTACAGCGGATACGAAATTATGTCAAGAGCTGATGTTGAGGGCACTTATCCCGAACTGCGTAAGCTTGAAAAAGACGATTATCTTATTGATGTTGACAAAACTCCCTCCCCCGCAACTGAAGGCGAAGCACCCAAAATAGGTGTTAAATATGATAAAACCATTACATTGCAAGATGTGGCAAAAGATGAGAGTCTGTGGAATGCATTTCTTGATCAGCTTACGCTTGATGAAATGACTATGCTCGTTATCAATGGCGGATATGAGACCCACGGCATTGAACGACTTGGAATCCCTCACACAATGGATAACGACGGCCCCTCAAGCGTTAAGGGAAGAAATGGTCTGGTTTATACCGACAGCGGCACGGCATACCCCTGTGCAACTGCAATCGGCTGCACATGGAACATTGAGCTTGCTTATGAGATGGGCAAGGGTGCAGGCAAAGAAGCGGCTGATATGGGTACAGATACATGGTATGCTCCCGGTGCAAACATCCACCGTAATCCCCGTGGCGGCAGAAACTTTGAATATTTCTCGGAAGACCCGATAATTTCAGGCATAATGGCAGCTGAAATAATCAAAGGCGCCAATTCCGAAAGCCTTGTAACAACAATCAAGCATTTTGCGCTTAATGATCAGGAATCTCACAGAACAGGTATTTTCACCTGGTGCGATGAACAAGCAATGCGTGAAATCTATCTTAAAGCATTTGAAATTCCCATCAAGGAAGCTCAGCCCAAGGGAATTATGTCGGCATATAACCGAATCGGAACAAAATGGTGCGGTTCGAGTTCTGCACTTCTTAAAGACCTGCTCCGTGAAGAATGGGGCTTTGAAGGCTTTGTTGTTTCGGACTATTCATCAAACTTTACGGGCAGCGGATACATGAGCCCCGTACTTGCAGTTTATAACGGCAACGATACCATTCTTTCGGGCATGTGGGCTTTGCAGGTTATTCAACATAAAGCTGCTGTAAAGCTTGCTTACGCAAAAGATCCGGTCGGTTTCGGCAATGCTTTGCGTGAAGCCTGTAAGAATCTTTGTATAATGAAAATGGAAACTAAGGCTTTCAAGAATCCCGAAATAACCTATAATTCCTCTCTTATAGGCTCTCTTGATACTTTTGATGACTGGGAGTTTGAATTTCCTTATGTTTTCACTTTTGTGAGATTTATTTTCAACAACATTCTTAATATCATTATTTACGCTTTCAGATTTATCCTGTAATTATCAATTTAAAGGGAGAGAAAAAATGTTACAGATTTTACAGAGAATAATTGCGGTCATCCTTTCTTCATTCAGCGTTTTTTCAACTTTTATTGGCGGCTTATCATTTGAAGAATATGAGGTATTCAAAAATCTTACTTACGGTGAAGCTGAAAGAAACATTATGGACATCTATGTTCCCGATTCTGCATACGATAACGAACATAACGGCGTTATTCTTTATATTCATGGCGGTTCGTGGACAGGCGGCAACAAAGAGGATATGGCAGAAAAATGCAAAAGATTCGCAAAGAAAGGTTATATCACCGCAACAATGAATTACACCCTCTACGCCAATGGCTTTTTTGGCAAAGTAACAGCACTTACAATGTGTGATGAAATTGGCAAAGCAATTGATAAAATCAAGGCTTTTTCAGAGGAAAAAGAACTTAATATAACCAAACTTGCCGTTTCGGGTTATTCTGCAGGAGCGCATCTTTCAATGCTTTACGGATTTTCAAGGGCAGATGAATCTGCGATTGAACTTGTGTTTACCGCTAACCAGGTAGGTCCCTCCGATTTTCATTCTGAAGTGTGGGGCAGTGTAGGTCTTGCGAGTATGCTTTCGGGAATTGAAATTACAGAAGAAATGATTGCAAACGGCACGGCGGAGGAATTTATAAACCTTGTTTCTCCGACAGCTTATGTCACAAAAGAAACTGTTCCTTCAATTCTTGCTTACGGCGGTACGGATATGATTGTCCCCTCAGGCAATGCAAAAAGAATTAAGGCTGCTTTTGAGAATGCAGGTGCAGTTCATAATTACATTCTTTATCCGCTTTCCAACCACGGTCTTGGTCTTGATCCTCTTTGCGAAATGGAATATATAAATACTGTTGAACAGTATTGCGTGCAGTATTTTGGTTATTGATTTAAAATGTTATGGAAAAATAGTTTATGAACAATATTAAAGAATTAATCCGTCAAAGAAGAAGTGTTCGCACTTATGACGGTCGGAAACTCAGTCAAAAAGATATTGACAGTCTTTGTGCATTTACGGAAACTGTAGAAAATCCGTTTGACATTCCTGTTGAGTTCAGGTTAATGACCGGCAAAGAAAACGGACTTAACTGCCCTGTTGTTGTCGGAACCGATTTATATGTGGGCGGAAAAATCAAATGTGTACCTAACGCAAGCATTGCTTTCGGATACTCCTTTGAAATGCTTATACTGTATGCTCAGTCGCTCGGAATCGGAACCGTCTGGCTCGGCGGCACAATGAACCGCCCAGCTTACGAAAAGGTAATGGAGCTTGAAGCAGATGAGATGATGCCGTGCGCAAGTGCATTGGGCTATCCTTCAAAAAAGTTGTCATTGCGTGAAGGTATGATGCGGAAGGCTATCAAGGCTGATGAACGCTTGCCGTTCGAAGAACTGTTCTTTGACGGTAATTTCAATTCCCCGCTGAATAAAGAAAAAGCAAGTGACTTAGGTGAACCTCTGGAAATGGTTAGACTTTCTCCTTCAGCGGTAAACAAGCAGCCGTGGCGAGCGGTAGTTTCAGATAACACAGTTCATTTTTATCTTAAACGCAGCAAAAACTTTTCAGACGGTTCGGCTCTCGATATGCAGAAGGTTGATATGGGAATTGCGCTTTGCCATTTTGCTCTCACTGCCAAGGAGAATAATCTTAACCCGATTTTTATGCAAGAAGATCCGAAACTTGTATTCTCACCCGATTTTGAGTATATTGCGTCCTATAAACTTGTTTGAGTATTCTAACTTATATTTGTCCGAAATCTCGTAAGAGTGGTTTCGGACAAATTTTTTTGATTTCAAGGATAAGTGATATACCGTAATTAATGATTTTCATAAACAAAAATAGAAAACCACCTCAACCGATGCAGAAATTGTGAACAGTGAAGTGGTTTGTTGTTTTTATTAATTTATTATAATAGATATATTTACTCAGATTTATCCTTTTTCCACCTGCCTGAGAAAAAGAAAACAAGACCGATAACCATAGGCATATAGCCTGCCAGAGCATCGCCGTACCAAAAACCTTGACAACCCATTCCAACCGCAAAGCCAAGCAGAGCTGAGATACCGATACGGCTTATAATGCCGTCAATGATGGCAACGGCAAAGTTAAGTTTGGCATTTCCGGAACCGTTCATAAGTGAAAAGCTCATGGAACGGGTGGCGGAACCGTACATATTGAGAATTGCAGGAAGAACAACTATTGATGCTATGGCAAGCACCTCTTCATCGCTGGTGAACATTCTGAAGATAGGCTCAGAAAAGAAAAACAATGCAACCGCAAGAATCGTAGAGATAAGAACGCTGCTGTATAAAACAACCTTCATAATTTTGGGCACACGGTCATATTTTTGGGCGCCGAGACTCTGACCAACCATTGTGCTGCCGGCGGTGGTAAATGATTGTGAAACAATGCCAATCATCATATTGATTTTGTTGTAGAGTCCCGACAGCGCAGAAAAAACAACACCGTAAAGATTTATCCACGATGTAAGAACAATCTTTGAAAAATTAATGGCTGCTGATTGAATTGCCATAGGCACACCGAGAGCAACCAGCTTTTTGAATGCCTGGCGGTCAATCTTGAAAGAGTCAGGTTTGAAATCAAATCCAAAGCTTTCTTTTTTAATGTACAAATATGTAAGTGCGATAACGAAGCTCAGTCCTTGTGAAATTACAGTTGCCAATGCTGCGCCGAAAACCTCCATATTTAAACCTGCAACAAAAACCAGATCAAGCACAATGTTAACTACTGCGGCAATAGCAATGTACGCAAACGGTCTGCGGCTGTCACCCATGCCGCGAAGAATTGCGCTTACGATATTGTAACCGTAAATGAAGAACAACCCAAAAATACAGGTGACGGTATAGTCCATTGTGAATTCATATGATTCAGCGGGTGTGTTAAGTAAATCAAGCATTAAGTTACGGATGTAATAACAACCGACGGAAATAACAAGCGATATACCTAAAAGGAAGGTGAACATAGTACCTATTGTCTTTCGGACGGCATCCATACGCTTTGCGCCCACATCCTGTGAGATAATAACCTGTCCTGCAGATGAAAAACCCATAGCTATGAAGGTCAGCAGATGCAGAACATCACCGCCGATAGAAACAGCTGACATGCCCTCTCCGCCAATATATTGCCCGACAACAATCATATCAACAATATTATATATAGCCTGAAGTGCATTTGAAACAAATAACGGAAATGCGAACTTTAGCAGCAGTTTGGTGACACTTCCGTTTGTAAGGTCTGTGACCATAGTGGACTTTTGCTTAGACATATGCTTTCCTCTTTTTACAAAATGCTTATTTTTCTTCTGCTAATTATATCATAAACATAACAAAATACAACCTGATTGTATATATTTTACTCACAAGTAGCTGATATAGCTAATAACATATTAAAAAAGCTATTGATAAATCAGCAATACTCTGACACTCTTTATCGAGCTCAGGTCCGGCGGCGGTGTGCACAACATGGTCAACATCGCTGGAGCACACCATTTCTTTGTCGGTGATGTTTACAATAGCATCAATCTTTAGCCCTGACAAATAATCTGCAACGGCATATTATCACCGTTATTTATACATTTGTAATATATAATTTCAAAATTGCCTATTTATTGTATTACAGACGCAACAAACCGACAACCACTAAGTATCGTTACTCAAAATCGGTATACGGATTTCTCCGTACACCGATTTTATTATAAATATTATTTTGATTTTCAGCATCCGCAGTTTTTGTCAAAACCTGGGTTGCAAGCATAGTAATTCTTGCAATCAAGCTTATCGGTAACAAATCTCAGTCCTTCGCCAAATCGTTGGAAGTGCACAACTTCTCTTGCACGCAGGAATTTGATTACATCGTTAACATCGGGGTCATCGGAAAGGCGCAGGATGTTATCATAGGTCTTTCTTGCCTTCTGCTCTGCCGCAAGGTCCTCGCTAAGGTCAGCAATGACATCGCCCGTGGATTGAATGGTTGCAGCCGTCCACGGTTCGCCGCTTGCAGCAACAGGATATATGCCCGTTGTGTGGTCAACAAAATATTTGTCAAAGCCCTGCCGCTTTATTTCATCAACAGAAAGATTGCGTGTAAGCTGATAAACAAGTGTGCACACCATTTCTATATGGCTAAGCTCTTCTGTACCTACATTTGAAGTGAAATGGTCCCTTTTGCAGTTCAAATTCCACTCAATCGGCAGAGGAAAGAGCCGAACCTACAAAACCACCTCAATCGATGCACCAAGCACCGATAAGAGGTGGTTCAGTATTTTTGTGAGTGTAATTTGACAAATTGGAATTTGTCAATCAAAAAACACCGTTATTATATTTTTTCTGCACGCAAAAAATGCAGATAAATCCGATTATTAATCCAACAATTAATACTGCAACCGCAACCAATGTAATCTTTTCCGAATCTCCCAGCAGACTTACTATTCCGCTGAGCAAAAGTGCCGTTGAGATAACAAACATTGCTTTTCCAAAAGATTTTCCATATGCGGATTTATCGGTAACGTTTGTTTGATGATAATCATGAATCAAATTGGTTTTTCCCCGATATATTGCAACACCTATCACAAGAAAAAGTGTCGCTGTCAAAAACATAATTATCGAATATGTAATCATAATATTACCTCGTCAAATTCTAATTTGTCAAACTCAATTAAGCTCTGCAATTTTTTCTTCAAGTTTCTGCACAAACTGACCGACGAAATATCCGTCAATGAATCGGTGATTTACATCGAGTGTCATATTGATGATGTACTTGCCGTTTTGCTCTGTATATTTACCCCACACGAGAATCGGAGCGGTGTCATCCTTGAGCTTTGGGTCGGTGTAATCACGCTCGTTTGAACACATAGTGATATCCGCCCAAGGGATGCACGAAAAAACAATCTGCGATTCTCTTAATCCGCCGAGAGAATATACAGACAGAGGATTGTTTTCACTTTCCATTCGGGCATTTGTTGCAAATTCAATAATATCTCCGTCACAAGGAAGCGACACCATATGAAAACTCGTTGCACCCTTTTTTAAATCTGTGAAACAAGGCACACGGCGGTCGGTTTTAAATACTTTGTTATCCTCTGTTTCAAGCAGAAATTCGTCAATTTCATTAATCGACTGTGTGCAAAGATATATCAGCGAATAATAAAAAGATATTTTATTATTTCTTGTGAAAGTAAGCAGATTTGTTACGTCAATATTAAACGCCACGCAGTAATGCGGTGTTGCAATTTTTGAATAAAACTCAAAATGCTCTTTTCTGTCCCAAATATTTATATCAATTTCTTTTCTCATAAAACACCTCTTAAAATTCTTATTTGTTTATTTCTTTTTTTAGTGCCGAAAGTTTATGATGAATTTCATAAATAGCTATCAGAAAAAGTTAGTTGTTTCATCACTCAAAAATATCAATAATCAATTTGCGTATTTCTTCAATTGCTATATTAAATACCTGACGGATAATTCTTATGGCTTTTTCAAAGAAGCTTTCTGTTTCAAGCTCGGCATTCTCTCCGTCAGCGGAATAACAGCCGATGTTGTTGCTTGTTATTTCGTTGCCGTAGAAATCTGTCATACAGCCATCCTTAACCTCAAAGCCCGCGCCGATCAGCGGCGAGCCCTCTGCAAGCTGATATGCTTTTATCGGGTCATCACCGCCCACAAAGCCGGGAAGAGTGTTTAAGGCGTCTTTATCAAAAGAGGGATTGAAAGTATTGTAATAACAGTTGTTGGCAAACGTATTGTTCCAGATTTTCGCTTCTTCATTTATATGGTAAAACTTATGACCGTCTTTAAAAACTATAATATTGTTTGCAAACAGCGAATCATAAATCTGAGTCATCTGGAACTCAGGTGAATTAATTATTGTGTTGTTGTAAAAGCTGAAATTCCATTCTCCGTCGGATACACCGATTTTATTTCTGCCCTGATTATCATTAACAGACAGACAGTACCTTACCGTATTACCTCTGTTACCGCCTTTGGCAGGATTATTACACATAAAACGCATATTATCGTGAGAATAAATGTATTCGTATGTGCAATTATATGAGCCGTGGTCAAAATCCACGGTCATTCCGTCACCGTAGTTTTTCTGACCCGCTATTTCACAGTAGCTGAAGGTGCAGTTTGATGAATAATGAGTCCACATTGCGGCAGTAAAATACAGGATTTCTCCGTTTTCATCAAGACCTACTCCCTGACAGCAGTCAATGGCACGGCAATGCGTTACCAAAGCACCGTCGCAGCCTTCAAGAACAACAGCTTCACCGTCCATATTGTAGAACTCGCAGTTCTTTACAAGTGCATTTTTGTTCAGGTCCTGAGATCCTGTGAAAAATATACCGTTGCCTACATCGTATATTTTGCAATTTACTGCCTGAAAATCGTTGACGGGATAAGATGAACCGCCGTAACGCTTGATAACTATTGCAGCTCTGCCTGAAATCGGACCTTCTGTATAGTTGTCACGAGAGGTTACGGTGTGATTCTGCATATCGTGGAATTCGCAGTTTTCTATTCTGACACCCTTTGATTCTTTAGTAACCCCGTCAACCCAGATACCGCCGCCGTTGTGTGCCGTAATTTCAAAGCCTGAAACGGTTACATATGAGCAGTCAAAAAGCTTCATAACCGCATCTCTTGCGTCGGTATTAAGGTGTGGCTTTTCGCCTTCGCCGTAGGATGAAATTACAATGGGATTATCCTGAGTTCCGGAGCAGGTAAGCATAACGGCGCAGTCATAGTCACCGCCTGCCCTGAACAAAATTTTGTCACCTGCTTCAAGTGCTAATGAAGCAATGTTAGCAACTGTTTTCCATGCAGAAGCTTCGGACAAACCCGTGTTTCCGTCATTGCCCAATATGCTGTCAATATAGTATGTTGTTCCTGCGGCAAGCACAATCGGAGTTATGCTCAGGGTGATTAAAACAGCAAGAATTACCGATAAAAGCTTTTTCATTAAAAGACCTCCCCAAAATTAAACAAATATAGGTATCACATTGAATAAACGCTCAAAGAACTGCCGGCACTGTGCACATAAGTGTCGAAAAAATGATAAAATACGCTGCCCGAATGCAGTTAGTGAGTCACCTAAATCTTTTATAAAACGCTCAAATTCAGTGAGTCTGTTGCTCTCGTCATAACCGTTTTTATCTTTATATACACGGACATAATCAATCAGCCATTCTATGGGATATACATTATCGGGTTCATCCCAACCGCTGAAATCAGAATTTATATACATAGACAAAATCATACACATTCTGTATTGCGGTGATTCACTTGTTTGTGTTACTTCTTTTCCGTCAACATAAAAGGTTATTCCTTCTGGTCTCCAGTCCATAGCATAGGTATGAAATTCGTTAATATAGTCACTCGGATCTCCATCTAATTCAACCTTGCTTGTCCATTCGTCAAGATCAGGATCGTCCCAAGCATGAACTTTGGGTTCAAACACTCCGGGAGATTTAAAAAAGGTTTCCAATACATCTATTTCGCCATTCTGAACAGAACCTGTTCCGTCGGGAGCAGCATCATCCTGAGTGCCTATAAGCCACCATGATGCGTATCCGCCACCGCCTGTATCGGGCATTTTCATCCGTATTTCAAAGTAGCCGTACTGTGTTGCGTATCCTTCATAAGGCTCAACCTGCATCTGTTGAGCACCGCCGGGATGCAGATTGTTCTTTTCCCATGTCTGAATACCGTTTGCTATCCATAAAAGGTTGTCGGGGTCTGCAGAACCGGGCTGACCGCCGAAATAATCGGGAGAGTCTTTTGTGATGTACAGATTCAGGCAACCGTTCTCCACTTTATACCTTGCAGAGGCTCCTGCTGTGTTGGTGGTGCAGTGAGGCAGATACTGCGGCAGCCAATATTCTGTGTTCAAATTTCCATCATTAAATTCGGTGCTGAAATCAAGCACATAGCCATCCTTTTCGAGAATATCGTCTTCTGCATATGCTCCTGATGGCAAGCCAAACAGCATAGTTAAAGCAAGCAATAAAGCCATATACTTTCTATACATAATTTGTAATCCTTTCGTACAAAGTATTATTTTTCTATTTTAAAAAAGTTCTTGACTTAAAGTTAACTTTAAGCTTTAGAATATACTTGAATGATAACAGAATATTCTGAATCAGTCAATCGGAAGGAGATAAAAATTATGAAATATGTAACACTCAATAACGGTGTTGAAATGCCGATTCTCGGCTACGGTGTTTATCAGGTGAGCCGTGAGGAATGCGAAAGATGTGTGCTTGATGCGCTTAAAGTCGGCTACCGTTCAATCGATACTGCACAGTCATATTTCAACGAGGAAGAAGTCGGCAATGCCATTGCCAAAAGCGGTGTTCCCCGTGAAGAAATATTCCTCACAACAAAGGTCTGGCTTGAGCATTACGGTTATGATGAGTGCAGAGCATCTGTTAATTGCTTCAGAGGTTATGCCGACTGCGTAAACGGAGCAAAAGAAATGGGCATTGTTTATGGTATGGGTGTTTATGAAAAAGGCGAAGTCAAAAACACCAAAGCAATGCTTGAAGCATACGAAATGGGAAAGAGTGTATAACCAACAAAATTAACTTAACCCCACAATTTTTGTGGGATATTATTTATAATTTTCTGCAGCCTGTTTGACATAAGTGAAATACAGAATTATAATTAATATATCAAGTTCAAAGGCGGTGCAGCTATGAAAAAATTTGTTTCATTTTTGATATGCATTCTAATTACAATGAACACGGTCGTTCCCTGTTTCGCTGAAAACGAAGTACAGACACCGCAAATAATTGAAACTGTTTATCCGACAGATGAAGTTGTTGTTGCCGATATAATTATCAATACCGACAAAAGCGGAGAAACGGATGTTACTGCAGTTATTCAGAAAGCGATTGATGACTGTGCGGCAAACGGCGGCGGCACAGTGTGGCTCCCTGCAGGTAGATACAGAGTAACGGGCAATATTTACATCCGTCAGTTCGTAACGCTTATGGGTGATTATCAGAACCCCGATGACGGAACAGACTATGGAACAATAATCATTGCCGATGTTGAAAGCAGTGATGCGATGAATCCTGCTTTGTTTACCGTTGGTGCAAGTGCAGGTGCAGTGGGTCTTACTGTCTGGTATCCTAACCAGCGCATTGAAGATGTAAAACCTTATCCGTTCACTTTTTATGTTGTCGGCAACGACGATTATATGCTCCAGACAATAAAAAACTGCACTCTCATCAATTCCTACAGAGGAATCGGTGCGAGTGCGGAATGTGAAAACGGTATTTATGAGTGCCACGAAATGCTGACGGTTGAAAATGTTAAAGGAACCTGTCTTTATCAAGGACTGAATGCCCACAATTCAGCCGATGTTGATACCGTTAAAACTCTTTATATCTCAAACGAATATTGGTGCAAAGCAGGTGCGGATTTCAATGCACCCGAAAGGGATAAGCTTGATGATTATACCCGCAAAAACGGCTGCGGTTTAATAATAGGTGATCTCGAATGGCCCGAATTTGCCAATGTTAAGGTTTCGGATATGCTTTACGGAATGTTCGTTAAGGAAGGCACACGCTACACCTTCAGTGGCGAATTTACTGACCTTTACATAACCGATTGCAATTACGGCGTTTATATCCCGAAAGGGAATATTATTCAGCGAGGCTATTCGTGGGGAACAGGAATAAGCAACGGCGTTATTGAGGGCAGTGAATGTGCAATACATGACCCCGGTGAAAACGCAATGATTCTGACGAATGTTAAAATCAAAGGCAAGGTTAAAGGCAAAAACATCCGTATCTACAATGCGGACACAAGCGAATATACACCCGATTATGAACACGGTCACATAAAGCCTGCCGAGATTTTATATGTTGTATCAGCAGATAAAACGGGCAAAACCGATGCGTCGGTTTCAGTTCAAAACAAACTGAATGAAGCAGCAAAAACGGGCGGAATTGTATATCTTCCTGCAGGTCTTTACCGTTTCGAAAATCCCATAACTGTGCCTGCAGGTGTTGAATTTAGAGGCTCGTCATCGGTGGCAACCCGTTGCCAGTCAGGTAACAGCGGAGGAACGCTTATTCTTTCATATTACGGTTTCGGCGAATCGGATAAACCGCTTATCACTTTGGGCGGCAATGCCTCGGGCATAAGCGGAATAAGATTTGATTATCCTCTCAACAATCCCGTTGATGAAAGCGGCAAGTATATGAAAACTTCTCCTGTTATTTACAGCGAATATGATGATGTTTATGTTGTCAACTGCGCTTTAACACTTGCAAGCTGCGGAATAAAGCTTGCAAATTCAGACAGAGCTTTTATCAAGAAGGTCATCGGTTGCTGCTTTGAATCAATGTTTGATTTATCCGCTTGCAACAACGCTTTTATTGAGGGCTGTCTGCAAAACGCAAACACTTTACCGAGAAACGGCTATGCAAACTTGGGCATTCCCCGTTTGACAGAAGACAAATTATTTGACTATGTTTTCATTCCGATAACAAGAATTCATACCGATTATATCAGGCTGAATTCCTGTGACGACATAACTGTTTTCAACACATTTATTTACGGTGGAAAATCTTTTTTGAATTCAGTTGACAGCAATTCGGTGTTTGTCAATGTCGGTCACGACGGTTCATCAAAAACAGAATCGGCACTCATAATGTCGGGCGGTGAAATCACCTTCCTCAACTCTATGCGTTCAACCTCCGACGGTCAGCAGAGCTATTATTTCTATTCAATCATAAACGGCACAAAGTTTAAGTCGTACAACAGCCAGGCTGTCGATATGGCTTATTGCGAGCATCCTGTAATCGAAAACATTAAATTCTATGAGCTTGATAAAAGTGAATGGATTTACAGCCTGCTGCAGCCTTTATACAGAATAATAGCATTCTTCGGAAATTTGTATATAAAAAAATAACGGTAATTGTCCGTTTTACTGCAACAAAACCGCTTCATTAATGCGTAATGCACGGGTGAAGCGGTTTTTCATATTGTTTTGTGTTTGACAATATATACCGCTGTGAACATTTGCTATTGCTTCCGCTGAAATATTGTAACGGTCTAAAATTACGGAGTAATAGCCTGCTTCTGTTTTTTTGCTGTCGTGAGAGAATTCCGATTTCCAGCCTTTTTTTAAAATTCAACATGACTGTTACTGCCGCTTCTTAAATCCGTTTCGCCCGTAACGGGCATAATCTGGATATTACCCAAATCACCGTACCAGCCTATACCGCTCATATGGTTGAAGATGAAGCCTTCTATCGTGTTATCGCAATACTTGTAGCCGTTACCGTTGTCACCGCCCGTTACTGTATCCGGTGAAAGCTGCACCATACCGCCGTGATAACTTTCTGACTGACCGTCCGCAACGGTACCAATCATTGTATCAAAATATTTTGTCTTACTAATAAAAATTCCTTTCTAACCGGATTTTATATACAGTTGCTGAGCTCTATTGTTTCTCCTGCCGAAAGTTCTGTTTTCAGGCAGTTATCTTCAATGGTATAGGGCTTATTTGCCTTGAGATTCTCTGTTTTGTCATTTAATTTAATTCTCAACATGCAGTCGTTTCCTGCAGTTACCGCAGCATTTTTTAGAATTGAATTTTCCCAAGAAATATCAAAGGTCAGATTTCCTCTTGCCCTGATGCCCTTGACCGAACCCTTGTTCCATTCATTCGGCAATGCAGGTAAAAGCTCCGAAACTCTGTTATCGGGAGAGCCGAGGTGGCTTTGAAGAAGCATTTCCGTAACAGCCGCAACACCGCCGAAATTACCGTCTATCTGGAACGGAGGATGAATATCAAAAAGGTTGTTTGCAGTACATTTTTCGAGTAAATATTTAAGGTGTTTGTATGCATTTCCGCCGTCTTTAAGTCGGGTGTAAAAGCAAATTGTCCATGCTCTTGACCAACCTGTTGAACCGCCGCCGTTTTCAATACGGCGGGCAATGGTTCTCTTTGCCGCCTCATATATTTCGGGGTTGCTTTCGTTAATCTGGTCACCGGGGTAAAGTCCGAAAAGGTGGGAAATATGACGGTGTCCGGGTTCGGTTTCCTCATAGTCCTTTATCCATTCGCGTATTGTTCCGTAACGCTCGCTTATTTCCATGGGCGGAAGTTTTTCCAGAACTTCAGAAAGAGTTTTTGAAAATTCTTCGTCTTTGTTAAGGCGCTTGCAAGCGTGAGCAGTACGGGTGAAGAGTGCATAAATAATCTGGAAATCTATTGTTGCACCCTCGGTAAACATACTTTCCTGCTTTTCGCCGTTAATGTCAATATAATAAAATTCATTTTCGGGAGAGTTGGAGGGCGATGTGATAAGCTGACCCTTCTCGTTCTCTGTCAGATAATCCTGAACGAACTCGCAGGCTCCCTTTAAAATAGGATAAATCTCTTCGAGATATTCCGTGCTGTTAGTGTATTCATAATGCTCCCAGAGATTGAGGCAAAGCCAGGGTCCTGCCATCGGGAAGAATCCGCAGTCAACGCTGTCGTGAACACCCGATCTCCCGAATGCATCGGTAGTGTGGTTAATAACCCAACCTCTTGCACCGAAAAGCTCCTTTGCGGTTTCAGAGCCGAAAGAGCTGACCATTTTCATAAAACGAATGAAAGGCGCAGAAGTTTCGGAAAGATTTGCACTTTCGCTCGGCCAGTAATTCATCTGAAGATTTATGTTGGTGTGGAAATCGCTTCCCCAGGGCGGATTGAAGTCGTGACACCAGATACCTTGAAGGTTAGCGGGAAGTCTTGCATTTTTGCCCGAGCTTTCAATCAAAAGATATCTGCCGAAATTATAGTAAAGAGCAAATAAATCGGGATCATATTCATCCCATCTGAGTTCTTTGAGCCTTTTGTTTGTGGTTAATTTACTGATTTCGGTTTCTTCCAATTCGAGCTGAACATTACCGAACCATTTTTTATGGGTTGAAATGTGAGTATCCTTAATTTTTTCGTAATCTGAATTTACAAGGCTTTCGATTGTTTTATTTAACTTGCTTTTGAAATCAATGGTTTCGTCAATATCGTATTTGTCAACATTGTAATTTGTTTCGAATGCGGCGTAAGCAATAACATATGTTGCATCGGTTACGGTTATTGTGCTGTGGTCGGCAGTCAGTTCACCGTCTGTTTTTACACGGAGTTTTGCACCGAATGACATACCCTCGCCGCCCTCACCATAGTGGGGATGGGTGCTGTATGTAATTCTGCCGTTCATAATAATTGTGTCGGGATTTACGCAGGAGCTGTAGGCATCCTGCTTTCTTTTAATGCTCACATTACAAGAAAAAGGTTTTCCGTCGGTTTCAACCTTATAAACAAATCCGTCAAAATCCTCACTAATAAAACATTCACTTTTAAAGTTTGTTTTGCTTTTTGTCCAGAAAATTCGGGCAACAGCTTCGCTTAATTCCAATTCCTTGCGGTAGTTTGATACGGGAGATTTATCGAGAAAATCAATGAAAATTTCTCCAAAACTTTCATAGGAACGGACAACGGGCGGGTCTGACAAAAAGGTCTGACGAGCAAGCTGAGCCGCTTCTTTAAGTTTTTCTTCACTGACAAGGCGGCGGATTTCCTTGAGTGCTTCGGGTGAAGCGTGATACTTCTCCTGAATCTGCCTGCCGCACCAGAGGGATTCTTCATTTATTTCAATCTGTTCACAATGGGGGTTACCGTATTGCATAGCACCGATTCTGCCGTTACCCAAAGGCAACGCCCACATCCAATCGTTTATAAATTCATCATACCAGAGTTTTGTTGACATGTTTTTTCACAACCTATAAACAGTTTTTGTATATTATACCATTTTTTAAAAACAACTCCCGGAAAAATTCTGAGAGTTGTTTAAGTGAATTATTATTTATTGAGAAAATAAGAAATCAAATATCGTATTTATCTGCATCATATTTTGTGCAGGGATAGTTTGCAACGCCGTTTTCATCGGGGAAGGGTGAAAGATTATCGTTTTCATAAGCCTTTCTTTCTTCTTCGTTGGAGAAATCGGGAATCTTATATTCAGCGCCGTTATGAAGGCTGCTTCTCCAGCCGAGAATAGCTACCGCACTCATTGCGCACGAACGGTATGCGTTGAAATAAGGCTGTCTGCCTTCAAGAATACAGCTTAAGAATTCGTGAGCTACATAGTAGTCGCCTCCTGAATGGCCGCACTGTCTTGCCTTATCCTTATCAAAAGGATAACCGACGGTTGAAACCTTCTCCTTTTCGACGCCCTCGGGGATTTCCCAATCATTATAAACAAGGCGGATTTTGCCCTCGTCGCCTCTTACGGTTTCAGCACTGCCCTTTGCGCAGGCAAAACGGTACCAGTTGCCGTGACCGCCGAACTTAGCCCAACCCGTAATTCTTGCAACTGCTCCCCTGCTCATTGTGCAGAGCATAATTGATGCAACATCTTTAATGGGTTCGCCCTCACGCTCCTGACGCATACCGTCGGTATAAATGCTTCTTGCGTTAACCGATACAGGGATATCGTTTGTAACTCTCATAAGGGGTGCAAATGAATGGCTCAGATAGAATCCCGAAGGCATAAGAGCGCGCCAGTGAGTGGTGGTCGGAGTGTAATGAACATACTCTTCATGGCTCATAGGATGCACATATTCACCTTCGCAATAAAGAGCTTCACCAAGTGAACCGCCCTGATAAATTTCCGTAAGCTTGCTGATAACTGCAAAGTAAGCGTAGTTTTCCGCAAGCATATAGATTGCACCACTCTTTTCTGATGCACGGCAGATAGCAACGCATTCTGCCATTGTTACTGCTGGCATTGTTTCGCTGAGAACATGAATCCCCTTTTCAAGAGCGATAACCGCATATTTTGCATGCTGATGAAAGAAGTTGGTAAGAACAACAGCATCCATACCGCTGTTAATGAACTCATCAAAGTCTGTATAGAATTTTGTTTCTTCACAGCAATATTTCTTAATGTTTTCATAAGTTGATTCATCATAATCGCAAACTGCGCTGATAAATGCTTTATCGGTGAGAGTAAGACCCTGTGAAATGCCGCAGCCTCTTCTCGCACCGAAAACGCCGATTTTAAGTTTCTTATCCATAACAAATAACCTCCGTTATCATATAATAATCAAATTCTATCACTTTTTAAACTCTTAAACAATATTAAATTCGAAAAACAACTCTAAAAGTTCGCCCGTGTATCTGAAATGTTCAGTTCGTCAAATTGGAATTTATGTAGTTATTTGCTTCACTCGGATTTATCCTTTTTCCATCTGCCCGATAAAAAGAAGATGAGACCAATAACCATAGGCATATAGCCTGCCAGTGCATCACCGTACCAAAAACCTTGGCAACCCATTCCTACCGCAAAGCCGAGCAGAGCCGAGATACCGATACGGCTTATCATACCATCAATGATGGCAACAGCAAAGTTCAGTTTAGCATTTCCTGAACCGTTCATAAGTGAAAAGCTCACAGAACGTGTGGCGGAACCGTACATATTGAGAATTGCCGGAAGAACAACTATGGATGCTATTGCAAGCACTTCTTCATCACCGGTGAACATTCTGAAGATAGGCTCGGAGAAGAAAAACAATGCAACGGCAAGGACTGTGGATATAAGAAAACTGCTGTACAAAACTACTTTCATAATTTTAGGCACACGGTCATATTTTTTTGCACCGAGACTCTGACCTACCATTGTGCTGCCGGCGGTGGTGAAAGACTGAGAAACAATGCCGATCATCATATTGATTTTGTTGTAAAGTCCCGAGAGCGCCGAAAAGACAACACCGTAAAGGTTAATCCACGATGTAAGAACAATCTTTGAAAGGTTAATGGCTGCTGATTGGATTGCCATAGGTACGCCAAGAGCCACCAGTTTTTTGAATGCCTGACGGTCGATTTTGAAAGATGCAGTTCTGAAGTCGAATCCAAAGCTCTCTTTATTTATGTACAAATATGTAAGTGCGATAACGAAGCTTAAGCCCTGCGAAATTACAGTTGCCAACGCCGCACCGAAAACCTCCATATTTAAACCTGCAACAAACCACAGGTCAAGCACCATGTTAACTACTGCAGCAATGGCAATGAACACAAACGGTCGGCGGCTGTCACCCATACCGCGAAGAATTGCACTTATAATATTATAACCGTAAATGAAGAACAACCCGAAAATACAGGTGACGGTATAGTCCATTGTGAAAGCGTAGGACTCAACGGGTGTGTTGAGTAAATCAAGCATTAAGTCACGGATGAAATAACAACCAACGGAAATAACAACCGATATACCCAGAAGAAATGTGAACATAGTACCTATTGTCTTTTTGACAGCATCCATACGCCTTGCGCCTACATCCTGCGAGATGAGCACCTGTCCTGCAGACGAGAAGCCCATAGCTACGAAGGTCAGCAGATGCAGTACATCACCACCGATAGAAACGGCTGACATACCCTCTCCGCCGATATACTGCCCGACAACGATCATATCAACAATATTATATATAGCCTGAAGTGCGTTTGAAACGAATAACGGAAATGCGAATTTGAGCAGCAGTTTAGTGACGCTGCCATTTGTCAGGTCGGTGACCATGGTTGAGTTTTGTTTAGACATATACTTTCCTCATTTTTCTCGTATAAACACTGATTTATTGTTCTAATTATATCATAAATATAACAAAATACAACCTGAATTTTTGTGCTGATTACGCTAATAAATAGCTAGATAATATGCATTTTCAGAGTTAATATGTCACTACTAAAAACAAGGGGGACATTACTATGAAAACAACAATTCCGGCAATTGAAAAAGTGATTGCGGAAAGATCGAATTCAGCAGAAGAAAACATCAATATAAGGTTGTTCTGGGCATACAAACACAGCCTTGAAGCGGAAAACATCCTGCGTAAACTCGGCAAGGTAATCAAAACCGAGCACACCTACAAAATTCCTCACATGGTTGATGGCTATGAAGCCAAGTGGTATGACGAAAATGACCGTTTTGACTTTTCCTCTGCAGAGTTTGATGAGATTGTTTTCAATGCATATAAGCTTGGCACACTTCTAAAAGTCTCAAGTGAATTCCTTTAAGATACTCCTCAAGACATTGAAAACTTTATCTATGAAATGATAGTAGAAAGGTTTTCAAGAAGCGAAGAAGAGGCATTCTTTACCGGTGACGGAATCGGCAAACCTCTCGGAATTATCCATCAGGCACAGGTTGGTACTGTAACCGAAAATGAAGGTGATATCAATCTTGATGACATCATTGAGCTTACTTATTCCGTCAAGAAACCTTACCGCGAAAATGCTGTTTTCATTATGTCAGAGGAAGCCTGTGCTTTTCGGTAACTTCAATTTTTATTATATCGCCGAAAGAGGCAACCGCATTATCCGCAGACTCTCGTAAAGATACGCAGAGTATGGTCAGGTCGGATTCATCGGTACACAGTATTGATGCAAATCTCATTAACCCTGAAGCGGTCAAAACACTTGAAATCAAATAAGTTATACCAAATCCCGCTTATGAATAAAATCTAAAGGAGGTGGAGGGATTGGCACGAAAAAAGAAGCAATACATAATGATTGAGAAACCTGAAATACAACTGAATAAAACCGAGCAGGAAGAATTCGATAAAATCGTTATGAATGCTTTGTGTCAATCCCTCTATCAAGCGGGAAAACTGACCGAAGAACAGGTCAGATATCTGGAGAATATTAACCTGAATATTTGGTAGAATACTTTTGAAAACAGCAATCCATATGTCTGAAATACAATATATCACGCACATTCGAATATTTTTCTCTTTGACATACGCCGTATGTCAGCATCGAAGAAATGCCCGACTGCACGCAATCTATTGCATTTCAGATGCAAAGCAGTTTTGAAAGTGCAGATTTTTGTCACAGCAAGGCGAAAATCTGCAGGAATACGAGGCTATTTCAAAGGTTTTCAACGATGCTGTGGCGGAAATGTGACTTTCAAAACCATAATAATTGCTATTTTCAAAAGTATAACTTGATATACATCGGTTACTTATGGCACTATGTGTACGGTAAATATACATTTATCTACTATTAAGGAGGTGTCGATATGACAAAATTTCAGACCGACAAAATATTAAAGGTTGCTGCGTATTGCCGTGTTTCAACCGACAACAGTGACCAGGCAAACTCCCTTGCAAGTCAGCAGAGCTATTTCAAGGAATATATCGAAAGAAATCCGATGTGGGAGCTTTATGATATTTATGTTGATGAGGGAATCACGGGTACAAGCACCAAAAAGAGAAAGGCATTCAACCGAATGATGGTTGATGCCCAGCTTAAGAAATATGACCTAATCATCACCAAGGAAATCAGCCGTTTTGCCCGTAACACTCTCGACAGCATTTATTACACCCGTAAGCTCAAGGAATACGGTATAGGAGTAATCTTTGCAAACGATAATCTTTTTACCCTTGACCCCGATGCAGAGCTTCGATTAACGATTATGGCTTCAATCGCACAGGAAGAAAGCCGCAAGACTTCCGAGCGTGTTAAATGGGGTCAGAAACGCAGAATGGAACAGGGTGTTGTTTTCGGCAAAAGTATGATTGGTTATGATGTGCGTGACGGCAAGCTTTACATAAATCCCGAAGGTGCGGAGATAGTCCGAAAGATTTTTCATAAATATACAATTGAGCGCAAAGGTACCTGCACCATCGCAAGAGAATTGAAAGAGGAAGGAATACCAACCTTCACCAACAAAAACTGGACTAACACAGTAATTCTCCGCACACTTCGCAATGAAAAATACTGCGGTGATTTGGTGCAGAAAAAGACCCTGACTCCGAACTATTTAACCCACGAAAAGGTTCTCAACCGAGGAGAAGAAGAGTTTGTAATTATCCGTGACCACCACGAACCAATTATCAGCCGTGAGCTTTTTGAGCTGACTCAAAAGGAGCTTGAACGCCGTTCTCCGAGTGATGAGCAAAAGAAAAAACTCGGCAACCGCTATTGTTTCTCGGGTAAAATTACTTGTGAAGAATGCGGTTCGAGTTTTGTGTTTCACAATAAAAAGCTTATGAGCGGTAATTATTACAAACATTGGGTTTGTTATAACCGCAGACAGCACGGTAAAACAAAGCATATTGATTCCGTTACCGGTGAAGAGGTCGGCTGTCCTTCAAACAACATCGCAAACGACGACCTGAAAAACATAATGTCAAATGTTATTGAAACAATTATTACAGACAAAAACAGATTTCTTGCTTTGCTGAAATCACAACTGGAAGATGTGTTTTCTCAAACAGAAAACAATGATTTTGAGCGTAAAAAAGAGCAGTTCGACAAGAAAACCGAACGCAGAAAAGCACTTGTGGATTTGTATCTCGATAAGTGTATAACAAGAGAAGAATTCAAAAAAATGTCCGTTCAGCTTGACGGAGAAATCGAAAGCCTTAAAACCGAGCTTCAGAGCTGTGTTGCCAACACACTTGACCGTGAGAAAAAGGATGAAATAATAGTCGAGTGCGTTGCGTATGCAAAAGCAATACTCACTTCTGGTGAGAACAATGATGAGTTCATAAAACAGATACTTGAGTCGATGACCGTATCAAAAGACAATATAATAACAGTAAAACTAAACCTGCTGCCATTCAAATGGAAATTCGCATTATCTTCCGTTGCAACGGCGGCAGGTTCTTCTTTTTATCCGAAAGCTGAACAATATTCCGAAAATGTGACCGAGAATGAAGGCAAAAATGCTCAAAGAGACCATAGTACAACCGATGTACCGATATCTGTCAGAAGTCCTTTCAGTTCGTCATAAGGCATTGCATATCTTTGGCTGAGATAACGAAGGGAAGCTGCGAGCTCACCATCTGCACCGCCATATTGCTCTATCACTATCTGTGCGAATTTCGGGTTAGGGTTTTTTATTCTGACAGGGAACTGCAATCTTTTCTCATAATTAAACATCAGCAATCACACTCCTCAAGCTCCCAAGGCCACGGTCCCTTAAGCCATTCGACGCCCTGCGCTTTAGCAGCTGTCAAAGGGCAGAAATTCTCTTCAAATTCATGCCGCAGAGCCTTGTATCTCATTTCTGCTTTACTGTGTGCTTCAACCATCTGCATATCCCACGGGTGTGTGTCGAGATAAAGGTGTATTTCCCAGAGTTTGAATTGAGCCGCACTCAGATTCTTAAGCATTGCTTCTCTCTTACTCATTTACAGCACTTCCCTGCAAAAGGCTTATTAAGAACGGTGAACAGGGTTCCGCATTCAAATGCCTTCATTTCGTCAAACATAGTTGTGTCCGTCTGCACAGGAACAAACAGCATCGCAACGGTATAGTTTGCAGGCAGAGGAGTGACTGAGCAGGAACATGACTCATGCTTATGAATCTGTCGTTGCGGATATCTGTATCCGCCGTATTCGTTCATTACAATCATTCCTTTCCGATTTTGAGGTATATCCTCTGCTATATTATATGCACACATCTGTTTTTTGACAGTTTGACATTAAAACAGCTATACAGTATAATAAAATCGGAAAGGAGAATAGCCATGGGCAAGAAAAAATTTACACCGTGTTCTTTATATGATACCGAAAAGCTTGTATGCTGGCTTGACATGATGGCAGCACAAGGACTTATGCTTGAACATGAAGGTTATAAAAACACATATGCAAAATTTGTGGAATCCGAAAAGAAAAAAACATTTCACCGCATATGGCCTAAAGACAGTCTTAATGAATACAGAGACGCCAAAGAACTGCGAGAAAGTTATGGGTGGGAACTGGTCTCATCCTCTTTTGATTACGATATATACCGTTCATTTGATGATTCGTCATTGAGGATTGACAACGAAGAAAAAAATGATTTCTACTGTAAAAAAGCTTCTAACAAAAGATTGCTGAAGCAAATTCTGCAAATACTTTTTTCTGTTGCTGTTTTGATTCTGATACTTTTTATCTCGCCTTTTATGATTGTTTCTGAATACGACGGACTATTTATGGTAATTGAGTTTCTGATCATTTTCGTTATGGAAATACTCAAAGGAATATGTAACATCAGAATGATACTTAAAATAAAAACAGGAAACAAAAACAAACCAATTGATGATAATATCAACTGGAAAAAAGAAACCATTATGCATCAAACACCAAATATAATATCAACCATTGTTTTAATATTATTCGGTTTTATATTGATATGGAATAAATTCGATGTTCCTGTTTCCTCTCCGCTTCCTGAAGATAATTTGAATCTTCCTTTTGCAACGGTTATTGATTTTACCGATGACAAAGCTTCATGTTTTCCCAAAAAATCAATATTAAATAAATATAAAAATTGGGAAACACCTGTTGCAAAAGATAATTATGAATGGAATGAATATGCAAAAATCAAAACCGAAGAAGAATATCAAATCACTTGCGGCATAAGCGTTGATTATCACGAAACTGCTCATCCGATAATTGCAAAAGCAGTTGCAAAGCTCTATATTGCCGAAGCAAAAACAACTCCCTATGCCTTCGGTAATTTTGGAGAATGCCCTTCTTTCGGATTTGATTTTGAAGCAATGTATTATTCGGAAGCAGGTGATAAAATATATGTTTTTCAGGACTGCAACAAAATAATTCATTTTACTATCGGCTGTTACGGTGAATTACCCGAGGGATTTGACGCAGAAAAATTTAACCGAAAATGCCTTGAAATTATGGCAGAAAGCTTCAGGGAGTAGATTATGACAAAAACAAGAAAAATAATTGCCATTATATTGATTATCACTCTGCTAAGCTTTGCCGTTATGTATTACGGAATGTATTTTTTCGGACTTTCGGGAATGCATTCAAACATTGAGTATATCGACGGACAGACTAAGGTTGCGTGCATCGGTGACAGCACAACCTACGGTCACGGAATCAAAAACTGGAAAAACAACAACTACCCTGCCCTGCTCCAAAAAGAGCTCGGCGACGATTACTGCGTTGTTAATTTCGGAATAAACGGCTCAACCGCACAGTCCTTCGGCGACCAACCGTATATTGAAAACGAAATTTTCAAAGAGAGCCTTGCTTTTGACGCAGATATCATTGTTTTCATGCTCGGAACAAACGATTCAAAAGCCGAAAATTTCAGAAGCACGGGAGACTTCAAGAAAGAATATTCCGAGCTTATAAACAAGTATATTGAAAACAACGAAAAAGCTGAAATTTACATCTTCACTCCTGCATCGGCATTTTATATTGACGGAAAAACCGAAGGTCCTGCCGAATTTGATATTGATATAAATAATGTCGGTAAAATTACGCAATCAGTTAAAGAGCTTGCAGAAGAGAGAGAATTTAAATTAATCGATATTAATGCTTTAACCTTTCAGCACCCTGAATGGTTTGAGAAAGACGGAGTTCATCCGGACAATAAAGGTGCAGAAAATATTGCAAAGGCAATTGCAAAAACAATACTGAAATAGCAAACATCCCGTATATTCAAAAATGAATATACGGGATGTTGTCATTATAAATCAATTATTTTGTACCGAAAATTCTGTCACCTGCATCGCCGAGACCGGGCATGATATAACCATGCTCATTAAGGCAGTCATCAAGCGCACCGACAAAAATATCAACATCGGGATGTGCAGCCTTAAGAGCTTCAAGACCTTCGGGAGCAGCAATGATGCACATAAACTTAATCTTCTGCGGATTTCTGGTTTTAATCTGTGTGATAGCATCAATTGCAGAGCCGCCTGTTGCAAGCATGGGATCAAGAACGATTACTTCTCTTTCTTCAATATCTGCAGGAAGCTTGCAGTAATATTCAACAGGCATGAGAGTTTCATGGTCTCTGTAAAGACCGATGTGACCGACTCTTGCAGAGGGAACGAGAGCAAGAACACCGTCAACCATGCCGAGACCTGCTCTGAGAATGGGAACGAATGCAAGCTTTTTGCCTGCAATTGATTTTGTTTTTGCAATTGCAAGCGGAGTCTGAGTTTCAACCTCTTCGAGAGGAAGATCTCTTGTTGCTTCATAGCACATAAGCATTGCAATTTCACTTACCAAAGCTCTGAATTGAGTTGAAGCGGTTTCAACATTTCTGAGAATCGTAAGCTTATGCTGAATAAGGGGATGATCCATTATCATTACTTTTGCCATATTATTTTACCTCCTTGATTAAAATCTGTTTTCAAGGTCGATTATCTGGTCAATTCTTCTTTGATGGCGTTCTTCACCGCTGAAGGGAGTATCAAGGAAAATATCAACAAGCTCAATCGCTTTTTCGGGAGTAACAACTCTTCCTCCGAGGCAAAGCAAGTTTGCGTTATTGTGAAGTCTTGTCATTTCAGCCGAAAAAAGGTCGGAGCAGCAGCATGCGCGGATGCCCTTAACTTTGTTGGCGGCAATTGAGATACCGACGCCTGTGCCGCAGAAAAGAAGACCGATTTCGCATTCACCGTCTGCAACTGCTCTTGCGGTTTTCTCTGCATAAACGGCATAGTCGCAGGAATCCGACGAATAGGTTCCGTAATCCTTAAACTCGAGATTTCTTTCTTCAAGATGTTTCATAATGACCTGCTTGAGCTCATAGCCTGCATGGTCGCTTCCGATTGCAATCATTTCAATGATTCTCCTTTTCTTATTTTTAATTCACGCTCTGCCTGCGGAAGTCTTAAGTAAACAGGAGCAAGCAAAGCAGAGTCGGTAAACGCTTCTTTATTTTGTTCAGCTGCAAGAGCTGCGCCGAACGCTCTTTGATATCGGCGGTTTTCGCCCGAAAGACAAATATGGGAAATCTTATCTGCAAATGCTTTCATGCAAATTTCCGCACCGTCACCTGCAAGATAAATCTTTTCATTATAGTATGAAAGTTCATCGCAAAGCTCATCAATCGATATTGCCTTATCTTCACAAATGCGCTCAACCGATGAACCGTTGCAACGGAAAAGCGCGGTATAAACCTGGTTGCACCGTGCATCCATTGCGGCACATACAATGCAATTATCATCCACAAAATTATATGCCATCGCTTCAAGCGTTGAAACGCCTGCGCAGGGTTTGTTTTCAGCAAGAGCAAGACCTTTAACGGCTGCAACTCCTATTCTGATTCCCGTGAATGAACCCGGTCCGACATTAACGCAGAATGCATCAATATCCTTAATATTCATATCCGCCTGAGTTAAAGCATTATTAACCATCGGCATAAGGGTTCTGCTGTGAGTCAAAGAGGCATTGACAAAGCATTCGCTAATCAGTCTGCCGTTTTCGCAAACCGCAACACTTGCGGATTTTGCCGACGAATCAACTGCCAGTATTTTCAAACGATTCAGCTCCAATTATCTCTATATTTCTTTCATTGAAATTTTCTGTTTTGGTGATGGTTACTCTGATGCAATCCTCAGGGAGAATCGCTTCGATATTTTCACTCCACTCTATAATCAGGCAACCGCCTGCGTCAAGATAATCAAAATAACCTGTGGAATAAAGATCATCCCAGCCCGAGATACGGTACATATCAAAATGATAGAGAGTTCTTTTCTCTCCCCTGTATTCATTGACAAGTGCAAAAGTGGGACTGCTGACATCGCAACAGATACCCATTCCGCTTGCGAAACCTCTTGTGAATGCGGTTTTTCCGGCTCCGAGATCGCCAAACATAGCAACTACAGAACCCTCTTCAACCGTTTTTCCGAGAAGAAATCCGATATTTTCGGTTTCGGTTACATTTTGTGTTTTATAAATAGCCATAATTCACCACCATTAGGAATTATAACACAACAAAAAATGTATTTCAACATTAAACTGATAAAATAGTCCTGCAACATTTAAGAATGCTGCAGGACATGAAATTATTTTTATTCGGGAAGTGACGCTGCAAGACCGCAGACATCCTTATAGAATTTTCTGATTTCAAAGGGATTGGTGAAAACGCCCATATAATCCGTATGATCCATTGATTCTATAACAGGCATAACATTCCAGATTCCCTTTTCGATATTGTTTTCATCAAAATCTTTATAAGACTCGCCGTCGGGGTGATGAGCAGAATTGGTGCTGACGATGCCGTCATTGACTCTCCAGCTTTCGTCAATTGCAATTCCAAAAAGCTCATCTCTGTCATAGCCGCAAATTGAAGGAGAAGTGAGAAGGAAAAGAGGATTCATTGTCGGCTCAGGATAAAGATTGCCTGTAATCGGACTCTCAAAAACACATTCGGATGAATAGGAAAAATAATATACATTATCAAGCATTCTGATTCTTTCATTTGCCTCAGCCGCGCCTTTAACGGTCAAATCATAATATGCCGAGTCTTTTGAATTAAGCATTTCTTCGATAAGCTGAGTATCAAAGCTGCCTTCAAATCCATCCTCGGGATAATCGGTAAGTCCGTAATGCTCCATCTGAATATCCCAGATAGGACGCAGAGGTGTGTTATCAAGAACGCCCCAGATATAATAGAACGCATGAACCATGATATCTATGACAGGATAGGTATCCTTATCTGCTGCAAGTGAGCCGTTATGAGGTGCGGAAAGAGTTGTTATTGAATGGATATATTCACCCTTGCCTCCCTTGAAGAAATCGGAAACATCCTCCCCTGCCGCTTTTTCCGCAGAATCGCCGTATTCAAGAATTGATGCAAAAAGACGAACCGTAACACCGCCCATGCTGTGTCCGACAAGATTGATTTTGATTATATCGCCGTTTTCATCGGTCTTGCCGAAAGTCGGGCATAAGGGTTCATCATATGTTCTGCCGTAGCGTGAATGACCATGCTCTTTAGAATGGGCTTCGCCATAGTCAACGGTTGTTCCCGCAAGCTGAGCATAAAGCTCGCAGGCTCTGTCCCATGCGGAGGATGCTCCGCCGACACAGGCAGTATAAACATCGTATCCTTGATTTTCAAGATATTTCGGAATATTCCCTGCGGTTGTGCCCCAGTAAGGCATAAACTTATCAATGCCCTGATATTCGCCCCAGCCCATAAGACCGTGAACAAAAACAAAGGGATAATCGTTGCCTTCGGACTCAGTTGCAAATGCAGACATTGAAAACGCCGAAACGCCGATAATCACGCAAACTAAAATTGCAATTATTTTTTTTAACATATTAACGCCTCCTTTATTTAAAAAATAACATATGCACTGTATTTTTGTCAAATTTTACAGCAGGTCAAAAACAAAAAAATGTCCGAATTCTGTTTAAAATTCGGACATTTCATCATTATCATACAAGTTCATTCATAACATCGGGAAGATCGGTGATAAGACCGTCAACACCGCAGGCAAGAAGATATTTTGCAACCTTTTCATCATTGACAGTCCAGACATTAACCTTAACTCCGTTTTTATGAAGTCTGCTGACAAATCGCTTATTAACGGTAGAAAAGTGGGGATGAAAATAATCCGCTTTAATTTCTTTTGCAAATTCAACATAACCGAACAGCAACTTTTTAAAGAATATTTTCTGTTTGGGACTGTAAAGATAACCTGTTTTGCAGTTTGGATCAACCTTTTTGCATTCAACGAGAACATTATGATTAAAGCTTGAAATGAGAAGTCTGTCAAAAAGTCCGTGAGCTTTTACTGCATCAATAGTTTTCTTAACAATTTCCATGTTACCGTCAAGGGGCGGCTTGATTTCGATATTCATTATTTCGATATCGGCTGTTTCGCAAAGAGCAAGAAATTCCTCAAGAGTCGGGAGCTTTGTACCTGCATATTTCTCATGGAAGTATGAGCCGAAATCATATGTGCGAAGCTCTTCGAGAGTCATGCTGCGTATTTCGCCGTTTCCGGTTGATGTTTCGTCTATTGTATAATTGTGGCAAACAACAGGTATACCGTCCTTTGTGAGGTGAATATCGGTTTCAAATCCGTCAACACCGATTTTAATTGAATGCTCAAATGCAGGAATGGTATTCTGCGGGGCGCGTCTGTTTGCGCCTCTGTGAGAAATTACTTTACAAGCCATTTTATATCACCTTTCAGTCAATTAATAACTATCCGTTTTTATTGTAACAGAAACCCGACTTTTTTTCAAGACAACATAAACAAATTTTGGATTTTGTATTGAAATAATTAAGTTAAAGATATAAAATATACTTAATTGTATATTTGGAGGAATTATATGAAACACATCAAAAAAACCGTAAGCATTCTTCTTGCAATGGTTATTTTGTTTTCTGCTTTCACGGCTGCATTTTATGCTTTCGCCGCAGAACACGATAAGCCAAAGCACAACGAAAAGGACTATTTTGACTTTTCGGAATATAATCTTGCCTCTTCCTTTCTGCTTGATGCTCCTTTCGGTGAGAGCGATACAGCTCTTGATGACGGCGGAAATAATATTATGGCAACAGCATACTTTTCAAGATGGGACGGTCCTGTAAATGAGGAAACCGATCCGTATCCCGATTACAGATACAACGAAATGTCATATACCGATTATCCGCATGTTCTGCCGATAAAAGAAGTAAATATGTATCTCAACAACCTTTCTGAGCTCAAAGAAGCACTTATAGATAAGGGTGCATTGTATTGCTCATTTGCACATTCAACCGACTACAGCAATTACGCAAACTACTATTTTCCCGTTAACGGTACATCAGATAATATCGGACACCATGCGGTTGCAATGATCGGATGGGACGATAACTATTCAAAAGAAAACTTTAAGGTTCAGCCGCCTGATGACGGTGCAATTATCTGCAAAAACAGCTGGGGCGATGGTTCGGGTGATGACGGATATATTTATATTTCTTACTATGATAGTATTTTTTATCAAGCATATTCAAACTTCTCATCATTTGAGGCATATGACTCCATTCCCGATTACAATAAAATTTATCAGTATGACGAATACGGAATGGGCAGCAGCTACAGTATGCGCTACGGCTTAATTGATTATGCTGTAAATGTTTTTCCCGAAGAAGGAAAAACATTGGCAAAAGACGAAATCCTGAAAGCAGTTTCGTTCTACACCGACACATACAGCACAAAATACGAAGTGTATCTCATCAGTGATTTCAAAGACCCTTCAGATGCCGATATCGGATTTTTCGGTTCCAATGCAAAAAAGATTGCATCAGGCTCATTTGATAATGCCGGTTACCATGTGGTAGACCTCGATAAAACCGAGCTTCTCAGAAAGGGAACCCGATTCGGAATTGCAGTTAAACTTTCAAATCCGTTGGGCATCAGCTATTATCCCTTAGAGCTCCCGTCAGAAACAAGCATTGAAGCCCGTTCAAACAAAGGTGAGAGCTATTATAAATCATCAGATCTTATCATTGATCTCTATGACGATATAGAAAACGCAAACTGGTGCATCAAAGCATTCACCTCAGAATCAGGCAATAAAGCAAACGGAAACACTGCAGCAAACGGCTTTATTGAAAGCTCTGTTTTCGGCATTGATAATACTAACCGCAAATATGCATCAGATAAAACATATGATATCAACGAGCTTGTTGAGATGGGATGCCGTTTCAGTGAAGACTATCTTGAATATGTAAACAACCCTTCAAAGGATTCATACGAGGCGATTCCTTCTCCGATCAAGATTTCAGGATCACAGTCAATTTTCGCGGATAATCTTCCGAAAAAATATGATCTGCGTGATTACGGCTATGTTTCAACTGTTAAAAATCAGGGCGGTTTCGGCACCTGCTGGGCATTCGCAGCAACAGCCTCGCTTGAAAGCAATCTTCTTATGAAACTTAACGGAAAAGACGGAATATACAATAATGTTGTAACCGTTGAACCGCTTAACGAAAAAATTTGTAATGTTACTGAAAAAGGAAAAGAAACCGTGTTTAAATTCACTGCGAATGCTGACGGCAGACACACTTTTTCTCTTTCAGGCGGAGCGTTCAAAACCGAAATCTGCTCTCAATTCGGACTTATACAGGACACTTTCAGAACCTCCGAATTCATTCTTAAGCTTAAGAAAGATGAAACTGCATATTTCAAAATTAGCTTTGCAGATCCCGATAAAACAGGAGATATTGCCGTTAAAGTAACTCCCGAGTTTATTTTTGACGAATCAACAGCAATTGATATTCCTGTCGGAGAATCATATTCCGGCACAGCATATCCTGATAAGTATGAAATTATCAGAATAAATAATCCGAATGCTGACAATTACTTTGAAGGCTTTTACAGAATATCATGCGACGATGAACTGTATATCACACGCAACAATAGAGTTATATCGACAAATGAACTTCGTAAATTCGGTATCGGATACGAAGAAACATTCGAGATAACAATAAGATCGCTCAGCGGAGAACCGGCCGATTTCACAATTGAAACCTTGAGTTGGGGAGATTATTACATTAATAACAGTATCGACATCGGTTCTGCCACGGAATATAATTCTGACAAAAAACAGGAAAACAGAACCGCATTCAAATTCACTCCGATTGAATCCGGAAATTATTTAGCTGTATTCAAAGACGGTTTCACCGATTATATTCTTGACGAAAACGGCAATGAAATTTGGTATGACTATGATGAAGAATATGATTTTGAACTCATATACGGCTATACCTATTTAGAAAGCGGAAAATCGTATTACTGGCTTATACCTGAGAATGCAACCAATTACTTCCACATTGTCAGATGGCAGGAAAACCATCCTGAAGAGGCTGTAAATATTGTTGAAAATCAGCTTTATTCGGATATATTATTCTCGGATTCAGATATGGCTACATACCGGTTCACCGCACCCGAAGACGGAGCCTATATTTTCAGATGTGAAAATGAATGGAACAATGTTGAATTCAGTTTTTCGCATAACGAAAAAGAAAATGTGAATGATCCTGCTTGTTTCTATGGCAAGAAATATTATACATTTATGCTTTCCAAGGGTGATACTGTTGATTTTTCTGTTTCATATGCAGAAAATCCCGATAGTGATACGCAGTATGATTATCCGTATTTCAATATTTATGTTGATAAAACCAACGCCGACAATATTAAAGACGCTGCAATTGAAATAACCGAGGGAAATGAATTCGTATGTGATGCCGATCAATTTGAACGCTTGTATAAATTCGTTCCCGAAAAAACCGGAAAATACGGTTTTTACACCACTGCGGACGGTTCAGAGGATCCGTATGTAAACATCGCTCTTGAAAAAGAATATGAAGAAGGAAATTATGAGAAATTCGTGCATATCGACGGCAATTACTCTTATGTACATGAGCTTGAAGCAGGAAAAACTTATTATTTAACTTTCAATTATTTTGAAGGCAGTCCCGAGAATGTCAGCTTTCTGATAACATATTACGAAAAAGACATAGTATTCTCACCCGAAGAATTAACTTTGGATGAACCTGTTACGGGATATTGCTTAGCCGATAATACGAGAGCAGAAATTCCCATTGTCATTGAGCCTGACCCCAACCGTGAAAGTTACCATGCAAACATCATAATTGAAACATCTTGTGATAAGCTTGAAGAATTTACTTTATTGAATGAGAACTTCAGTGTTGTAATGCTTGATATTGAAAAGATATCATATTGCAAAACCGTTTATAATCTTGAGATTTATCCTCAAATAAATAAGGATGGGTTCAGTGATGTTTTATCTTTTAATTTCACAAGCTGCGGTGAATTCAAAATAAAAATCGAAAGCGCTGATAGTTCAGACACATCATTCTTTATGTCAACAGGCTTGAATCATTATTTCAGAGAAGAATTCAAGGCATGGCTTATTGTGGGAGAGGATCTTCCGTACACTAAGGAAGACATAGTCTGGAAATCAACCAATGAAGCAGTTGCACAGGTCGATGAAGAAGGCAACATCAGATGCGTAGGTCTAGGCAGTGCAAGAATAATCGTCGAAACAAAAGACGGAGAGTATTCATACAGCGATACAATCTATGTCAAATACACCTGGTGGCAGTGGATTCTGCATATCCTCACCTTCGGACTTATATGGAAATAATAATATTATTTAATTAAATTGCAAAGGATGATCTAATATGTATATGGAAAAATATGAATTTTGGTTTGTTGTCGGCAGTCAGTTTCTTTACGGTCCCGAGGTGCTTGACATTGTTGCCGCAAGAGCAGAAGAAATGGCAGAGAAGATGAACGCAAGTGGTCTTCTCCCCTGCAAGGTTGTCTATAAAGTGACAGCAAAAACAAGCGAAGAAATTTCAAAGGTAGTCAAAGAAGCAAACTATGATGATAAATGTGCGGGCATCATCACATGGATGCACACATTCTCACCCTCAAAAATGTGGCTTAACGGTCTTAAAGAGCTTCAGAAGCCCTATTGCCATTTTGCAACACAGTATAACCGTGACATCCCCAACGAAGAGATTGACATGGACTTTATGAATCTCAATCAAGCCGCACACGGCGACAGAGAACACGGATTCATCGCTGCAAGACTCCGTACACCCCGTAAAGTTATCATGGGATACTGGCAGGACGAAAAGGTTCTTGCTGAACTTGGCAAATGGATGCGTTCGGCAGTCGGCGCCGCATTCTCAAAAGGTCTTAAGGTTATGCGTTTCGGCGATAACATGAGAAATGTTGCCGTTACCGAGGGCGACAAGGTCGGAGTACAGGAACAGCTCGGCTGGGAAGTCAACACATGGCCTGTCGGCACACTCGTTGAATATATCAATGCCGTAACAGATGCGGAAGTTAATGCTCTTATGGCTGAATATGCAGAAAAATATGACATCGCAACAGATAATCTTGATGCTGTCCGTTATCAGGCTAAAGAAGAAATCGCAATCAAGAAGATGCTCAACGAACAAGGCTGCAAGGCATACACAAACACCTTTGAGGATCTTCACGGAATGGAACAGCTCCCCGGTCTTGCAAGCCAAAGACTCATGGAGCAGGGCTACGGCTACGGCGGCGAAGGCGATTGGAAAGTTTCAGCAATGACAGCAATTCTCAAGGCTATGACCGAGGGCATGAACGGTGGCTCGGCATTCATGGAAGACTATACATATAATCTTGCTCCCGGCGCTGAATATTCACTCGGCGCACATATGCTCGAAGTCTGTCCCACTCTTGCGGCTGACAAACCCAGAATCGAAGTTCATCAGCTTGGAATCGGCGGCAAGGGCGACCCTGCAAGACTTGTTTTTGAAGGCAAGGCAGGCACTGCAGTCGTTGTAAGCCTTATCGACATGGGCGGCAGACTCAGAATGATTTGTCAGGATATCGAATGCGTAAAACCCATTCTTCCCATGCCCAATCTCCCCGTTGCAAGAGTTATGTGGAGAGCAATGCCCGATCTTTGCACAGGTGCAAAATGCTGGATTATTGCAGGCGGTGCACATCACACAGTCCTTTCTTATGATGCAGATGCAGAAATGCTCCGCGACTGGGCACGCATAATGAACATTGAGTTTGTTCACATCAATAAGGATACAACCCCCGAAGGTCTTGAAAACGAACTTTTCCTCAACGACCTTGCATGGAAGCTTAAATAAGATATGATAAAACCGCCGAAGTATTAAACCTCGGCGGTTATTTTTAAAGCTCTTTTAATGCTTCAGGAAATAATTCTATGCTTCTTCTGAGAATTCCGTGCATATGGGCGATTGCAATTCCATAATTAGTCATGGGAACTCCGCAATCGTTTGCGTGACCTGCTCTGTACTGCATTTCACGGTTGTTGAGCATACATCCTCCGCAATGAATAACAAGCGCATATTTTGACAAATCCTCGGGGAAATCCTTTC
Source organism: Acutalibacteraceae bacterium (assembly GCA_045539875.1). Classification (GTDB taxonomy): domain Bacteria; phylum Bacillota; class Clostridia; order Oscillospirales; family Acutalibacteraceae; genus CAG-177. The sequence continues at coordinate 252,783 of JAZQGF010000032.1, read as the reverse complement.
CGCTCGTGAATTCAAACTCAATATTTTTATTTGTATGGTTTTTAACCCAATTCGGCATTTTAACCGTTCCGATGTCGTTGCATTGCCTGTGATGGGTACAGCCTTCGGAAATCAGAACAACATCGCCGTCTTTGAGTTTGTTAAGTTGAGCTGCACCGTGAACGGCGGCGTTTAAATCACTTTTGTATCTGACAAAAAGAATCGAAAAAGAAGTAAGCGGAATATCAGACGGAGTATCTTTCGAAACCCGACCGAATGCCTGAGAATCAGTTATGACAAGCTTCGGCTTTCTGCCGAGAGATGCAAGAGTTGATTTAAGCTCCGTATCACGGCATACAACGGCCGCCGCACCGCTTTCAATAACTTCGCGGATAACCTGCTGCTGAGGCAGAATAAGCCTTCCTTTTGGTGCGGATTCATCAATCGGAACAACAAGAACAACTAGGTCATTCGGCTCAATGAGATCGGCAACAATTTTTTTGCCGCTCTCCCACCCTTTTGCCGTGCGTGTAATCATTTCTTTAAGCTCATTAATATTTGTTCCGTTAACAGCACTTACATAAATTTCGTTTTCTTTGCCTTCGGGAATTGTTTTAAGCAAATCAGCCTTGTTATATGCAATAACATAGCTGATTTTTTTGTTTTTAAAAGCAGTAATTAATTCATTATCCGCTTTTTGAATTCCTTTTGATGCATCAACAACAAGAACGGCAATATCGCAGTAATTGAGAGCTTGTTTCGTTCTTTTTACACGCATTTTGCCAAGCTCGCCTTCATCGTCAACACCGGGAGTATCAATTATAACAACAGGGCCGAGAGGTAGAAGTTCCATTGCTTTTTTGACAGGATCGGTTGTTGTGCCTTTAACATCGGAAACCAAAGATAAGCTTTGCCCTGTAACTGCGTTAACAACGCTTGATTTACCTGCGTTGCGCAGACCGAAAAAACCGATGTGAATTCTTTCGGCGGAAACGGTTTCATTTAATCCCATATGATTACCCCTTAAAATCTGAAATCACGGCGGTTTGAGGCTTTAATATCCTCAATATTTTTTTCGGCAATGGCTCTCACCTTTTCGCCGGGAATCTTTTTCAGCTCGTTCTTAATAAGCTCAAATCCGATTTTCTTTGTTTCTTCACTTGCGTAGTCAACAAGATATTCGGTGAGAGTCATAAGCGCGTTGGGATGGCAGCAATTGAGAATCTGCCCATTTTTGCAAAGAGTCATAAATCTGTCGCCGGTTCTGCCCTCTCTGTAACATGCAGTGCAGAATGACGGAATATGCTTAAGCTCCATAAGCCAGCGAACTACCTCATCAAGAGTTCTCTGGTCGGAAACATCAAACTGCTCGGAATCGTGGGGTCTCTCTTCCTCTGTATAACCGCCGACGGATGTTCTTGAAGCGCCGCTTATCTGTGAAATACCGAGACGAAGTGCTCTGCCTCTGACAGCCTCGGATTCTCTTGTTGAAATAATCATTCCTGTGTAGGGAACAGCAATTCTGATGCAGGCAATAAGCTTTTCAAAGAGTTCGTCTGCAATACCGTTATCAAAGGCATCGGGATCAATATCGTCTGCTCTTTTGAGTCTGGGAACGCTGATTGTGTGAGGTCCGACGCCGTGAACAGCTTCAAGATGCTCAGCATGCATCATAAGACCTGCAAACTCATATTTATAAAGTTCAAGTCCGAAAAGAACGCCGAGACCGACATCGTCGATTCCGCCTTCCATTGCTCTGTCCATAGCTTCGGTATGATAATCGTAATCATGTTTGGGGCCTGTGGGATGAAGCTTAAGATAGCTTTCTTTATGATAAGTCTCCTGAAAAAGAATATATGTGCCGATTCCTGCATCCTTAAGCTTTCGGTAATTCTCAACGGTTGTTGCGGCGATATTAACATTAACGCGGCGAATAGCACCGTTTTTGTGGTTGATGCTGTAGATTGTTTTTATACATTCAAGGATATATTCAATAGGATTATTAACGGGGTCTTCGCCTGCTTCGATTGCAAGACGCTTATGACCCATATCCTGAAGTGCAACAACTTCTTTTGCAACCTCTTCCTGAGTAAGCTTTTTTCTTGCTATATGCTTATTTTTGAGATGATACGGACAATAAACGCATCCGTTCACGCAATAGTTGGAAAGATAAAGAGGAGCAAACATAACGATTCTGTTGCCGTAGAAAGCCTGTTTGATTTCTTCAGCTAGCTTTAACATTTCCTCATTCTTTTCGGGAATATCGCATGCCAGAAGGACTGATGCCTCTCTGTGGTTAAGACCCGCACAGGTTGTTCCCGTTGCGGTTCTCTTGGGACGAGCCTTTTCAAGGATGCTGTCAATAAGCTCTGCGTTATTTTTATTCTGCTCAGCATATTCCAGCGTTGCAAGAATCTCTTCGTGATTGATAAATTCCTCTGCTTTAAGTGATTTTGGATTATAAACTGCCATATCAATTTCCTTTCTTATGATTACCGATATCGGTTACTATCTTATATCCTATTGAATCCATTTTTTCTTCAAGCATACGCTTGTTTTCTGCGGCTTCAGCTCCGCTTGAGAGCTTATTATTATATAACTGATATTTCTGCTTTGCGTCCTCGGGCGAAAGATTAGGCATAACAACATTTGCTCCTGCCAATATCCCCTTCTCTCTTCCCATCGGGTCAATTGAGCCGAGAGCCGTTGTTGCAGGCAGAAGAATATCGGGAGATATCAGCCTTATTATCGAAAGAAGATAACAGGTTAGCTCAACACTACCTGCAGGGTTACAGCGGAATACAGTATCCTTATGAGGGATAAACGGACCAATGCCGCACATCTCAGGTTTGAATTCTTCTATGAATTTTAAATCCTTTGCGATGGTTTTATTTGTCTGGAACGGAGAACCCACCATAAATCCGCAGCCTGTCTGGAAACCGATTTTTTTTAGATTTTTCAGGCATTCCATGCGGTTTTTAAATGACATTTCTTCGGGATGCAATTTTTCATAATGCTCTTTATCTGCGGTTTCGTGGCGGAGAAGATATCTGTCTGCACCTGCATCAAAAAGCCGTTTATAGCTCTCAAAGCTGCGTTCGCCGAGCGACAAAGTAACAGCACAGTCGGGATATTTTGATTTTATCTCGGTAATAACCTCACACATAAAATCATCGCTGAAATGCGAGTCCTCACCGCCCTGCATAACAAAGGTTCTGAATCCGAGAGGATACCCTTCATCGCAGCATGATAAAATCTGCTCTTTAGTCAATCGGTAGCGCTCACAGTTTTTATTGCCTTTTCTTATTCCGCAATAAAGACAGTCATTTTTACAAATATTAGAGATTTCGATTAATCCTCTGATATAAACATCATTTCCGTAAACTTTTTTTCGCTTTTTAACAGCCTTTTCTGCGAGAATCTTTGCGGTATCTTCGGTTCGGTTTTCTATCAAGAATTCGTATTCGACAAGAGTCAGGCTTTGCTCTTTTTCAAGCTTATTAATTAAATCAATCATTGAAAATCTTGTTTGAATAAGCGGTTTTAACGCTTATTCCGTCAAGCTTGCCTATTTTGCCTGTCAGCTCAGAAATTGTGTTCTGAGGTGCATCAACAGCAAGGCTGACAATATTCAAATTTCTTTCTTTATAAGGCAAGCCCATTCTGCCTATAATGCAGTCGCCGAATTCATGCAACAATGAATTAAGCTTTTCTACCGAGTCCTTGTTTTCAACTATGATGCCGATAACCGCTATTCTTTTTTCCATAACTACCTCCGCAAAAAGAAAACTGCGCCCTGACAAAAAGGCGCAGCTATGGCATATATAACATATATCATATTCATGCACCTTTCACGCGGATGATTCCTTATGTCAGGATTGTGAGAACATTATATAATGTTTTTAATACATTGTCAATGACAGTGTTAACCAAAATGTTCAAACTCTTCTTGACCAAATCAAGCAAAAGTGATAGACTATCGGTTTGGAAGAAGGTAATAAAATGGAAACACTTATAAAAAACAAAAATGAAAACAAAATAATATTCATCTGCTGGCTTGCCTATACAGCGGCATATGTCGGCAGGCTTAATTTCAACGCATCAATTGTTGCAATTATATCTGACCTCGGAGTAACAAAGGCAGATGCAGGTCTTGTCAGCTCATTCTTTTTCTTTGCATACGGTGCAGGGCAGATTGTCAACGGCATACTTTCAAAAAAGTATAATGCCAAAATAATGATTTTTCTCTCTCTGATTTGCTCAGCTGTTTTCAACATAATGATGCCTGTTTGCAATGACATCTCATTGATGAAATTCATATGGATGGGCAACGGCATAGTTCAGTCTGTTCTCTGGAGTACGCTTATTAAAACTCTTTCGGATTTTGTCAGCGATAAAAAGTTGCCGAAAGCAATTCTTGCAATGAGCACAACCGTTGCGATAGGAACGCTTGTTGCATACGGAATTTCTTCCGTATCCGTTAAATTCGGAAGCTGGCAGACGGTATTTTATGTTGCATCGGCTGTTTTGGTTATTGCGGCCTTTATTTGGTTCACCCTTTTCGGAAAAGCTCCTGAAAAAATCAAGCAAGCCGAAGAAATCAAAGGTGAAAAAGTTAAAATGGCAAAACCTGTTTTGCTCGCACTTTTTCTCGCTGCGTTTGCAGGAGTTGCAAACGGATTTATCAAAGACGGCATAAACACATGGGTTCCTTCCGTTTTATATGAAGAATTCGGTGTTTCACAGTCATTCTCAATTCTTCTCACACTGCTTCTGCCGATGGTATCAACCATGGGTGCGGCAATCGCCAAAAAGGTTCACGAAAAAATCAAATCCCATGCAGCAATGAACTGCATATTCTATATTTTCTCGGCAATCCTTTGCGGCGGTATTCTTGTTTCAATGAAGATGCACAGCATTGTTACGATTATGATTTGCTTTATCTGCGTTGCATGCGGAATGTCGATGATAAACAATGTTATCACCAGCATGTTTGCGCTCGACTACCGCAGAATGCTTAATGCAGGCTTTGCAGCAGGACTTCTTAACACCTTCTGCTATATCGGCAGCACTGTTACATCATATACTCTCGGTGCGGTTTCGCAGAATCACGGTTGGAACGCCGTGTTTATGATAATGCTAGGTGTATGCATTGCTGCGGCATGCATATGCTTTGGCGGTATCCTCAGCGAAAGAAAGATGAAGGAGAAATAAAATGATAAGATTTGACTGCGATTATCTTGAAGGTGCTCATCCGAGGATAATTGAAAAGCTTGTTGAAACAAACATGGAGCAAACCGCAGGCTACGGCTGCGATCCCCACTGCGACAGAGCCAAGAAACTGATAAAGAATGCCTGCAGAACACCTGACAGCGATGTTCATTTTCTTGTCGGCGGAACTCAAACAAACACTGCTGTTATAAGCAGTGCGCTTCGCATTCATCAGGGTGTTATCAGCGCTGTTTCGGGTCACATTAATGTTCACGAAAGCGGAGCAATTGAGGCAACGGGACATAAGGTGCTTGCTATCCCCTCTTCAGACGGAAAACTGACTGCAGAACAGATTGAAGAATGCTTCAATGCACACCATAACGATATTTGCCGTGAACATATGGTTCAGCCTGCAATGGTTTATATTTCATTGCCGACAGAGGGCGGCACGGTCTATTCAAAGAAAGAGCTTGAGGACATTTATTCCGTATGCAAAAAAACGGGAATGTTTCTTTATATAGACGGTGCAAGACTCGGCTATGCTCTTGCAAGCGATGAATGCGACCTTACTCTTCCCGATGTTGCGGCAAATTGCGATGTATTCTATATCGGAGGCACAAAAGTCGGTGCACTTTTCGGAGAAGCACTTATAATTAATAATGATTATCTGAAAAAAGATTTCCGATATGTTATAAAGCAAAAAGGCGGACTTCTTGCAAAGGGCAGGCTACTCGGAATTCAGTTTGAAACGCTTTTTGAGGAAGGTCTTTATTTTGAAATATCCGCTTATGCGATTGAATGCGCCAAAAGAATACATGATATTTTTGAATCAAACGGATATGAATTCCTGTTTGACTCAACAACAAATCAGCAATTCCCGATTATTCCCGACAATGAACTTGAAATTCTTTCAAAAGAGTTCACCTATGATTACTGGTGTGCTCTTCCCGACGGAAAAAGCGGTGTGCGCTTCTGCTCAAGCTGGGCAACAACAAAAGAAAATCTGGACAAGCTTGAACAGGCAGTCACGGCATTGAACAGCTGAAATATTTGCAGAAATCAAAAGGTATATATTAAATCAAAAACGGCTTGCAAAGGATAAATTCCGATGCAAGCCGCTTCGTTTATAATTTCTTTTAATGCTTTGATTTTCTTTCATCAAGGCGGATAATCTCTTCATAGATTCTTTGACTGTTGTTTCTGTCGCTGTATGCAAAAAAAGAATTGATTCTTTCAACATACTTTTGAGAAACATTGCATTGGTTATCCAGCAAAGCAATTATCTCGCTTACGGTTTCGTTTATATCAAGACAAACGGGACCCATTCCGTCTTCATCAAAGCTGAAATATCCCTGGTCAAAAATCTGTCCTTCAAAAAACTCTTCTTTATCAAACTGAGTATATATAACAGGCTTTCTGAGATAAGCAAAATCAAAAGCAACGGAAGAATAGTCAGTTATCAAAAGAGCTCCTTTGGAGAACATTTCTTTATAATTGGCAAACCCCTCATTTATTGAAAAAACATCGTTTGATTCAAAATCAATATACTGCTTTTGATGAATGGGATGCAGACAGAAAAGACCCTTATAGCCCTTTTCTCTCATTTTGGCAAGGAGCTTTTCGTTGTTGATAAGCTGATTATAAAATTTAAAATAATCCGTTTCTTTGAAACCGTCAAAGTATACGCTCTTGGTTTCGGAATCATAGCTTTCCTTTATGGAACGGCGCCATGTGGGAATAACAACAACCAGCTTTTCAGCTTTATTTTCAAGCTCATCGTACCTTGCAAATCCCGTAAGCTTTACTTCGTCTTTTGAATAAAGATAATCCGTATCAGCAATTGACTCATATTCTTTTCTCGTCGCTGTTATAAACAAAGAAATATTTTTGTTAAACTTATGAAGCCACGGTGATAAATCATTCATTGTTATTCCGTGCTGCAGAAAAACATAATCAAAACGCATTAAATCCGTAAGATATCTGCAATTAACCCATCCGAAAGGATTAATTACATACTCTCCGCCTGATGACGAAATAATTTTATCTGCCGAAAGGAAATAATAAGGATATAAAAAGCTGTTGAAATAAATTACCTTACCTTTTTTCTTCAGTCTTTCAACATCTTCGCTTTCCTTATTGATAACAAAAACAGGCTTGATTTTTTTTGAATTGCATTTAACCGCATAATTGAAAAATGCTTCTCCGTTATCACTTGCCTTGTCGCTTCTGTCCGAAATAAGCCATATTTTCTTCCCTTGTTTTATGAACAAGTTGAACAGAATGTAGAGAATTCTTATCATAAATGCTCTTCTGTGTTTTTTCAATATCAGCCACGCCAGACACTTTGCCTCGTTAACTGCCCTGCTGAACGGCAGGCATACCGGTTTGACCACACGCATTCCCGTACGGTAGCATTTAAGATAATACGGCTTATAAACGGTTGAAGAAAACAGAAAAGTATTATAGTTAGCAATAAACTTTCCGTAGTTCAGACCGACATTGCAAAGCTTACCGTCAAACAAAACACCGAGCTTAAAAAACACATCTCTTTTTCCGTCAGCGAAAAACTCAGCAAGAGGAATATCGGCCGAAAAGCGATAGCAGGTTGTTGAAACGCCAAAGAAAGTGTTTTCTTTTTTGAATTTATAATCACTGATTTCGAGCTCGATTGTTTTGTCATTGACGGAAATTACAAGCTTGGTTTTGCATTGCGTTGAATCCAGAATCCATTTTGAAATTATTCCTTCAATTCGGAAACAATCATTCTCAATTTCAGCAATATTAACAAAGCACGCATTGTTATTCATGTTTAACGAAACCATTCTTGTGTTTTGGTAATACAGTGCCTGTTCGTCGTGGTTATATACCATATCTTTAAAGAAATCATTGCTTTTATTTTTTATAGTAAAAGCCGTAAGCTTTCTTATAATGGAAACATGAACCTTATTTTCAAGAATGACTTTGTCATCAACATAGGAAAGCAAATCATGCAGCATTTCGCAGTATTCATTGTATTCCTGCTCGTTAAGAACACCCTCGGGAATTTCTCTGTCGAGACGCCAACCTATGTCATATGCCAGAATATTCTGAACATACGGAATAACATACCCGTAGCGCTCTTTTGACATTTCGATTAACGAATAATAATATTTTCGGGGAGAAACATTATAGTATTCTTTGTTTTTTCTTTGATTTTGAACGGCTGAGGACTGATCACGGCGCTTTCTGTAAAAATGTCTTGCATTTGAAACCAAACCAAGCTTTGCCTTTTTCAAAATCACTTCGTTTATAAACAAGCTGTCTTCGCCGAATTTAATGCCATAAGCAAATCTGGTATCGCCGATTGCTTCGGTCTTCAAAAAAGATGAAGTTACATGAAGCTGAATTGAATCGTGTTCGCTCTCTTCCATAAGGTCGGCAACTCTTGTTTCGCGTTTGTATTTATAGTCAACGGCATGAAACGAGCTAACCGCCTCAAAGAATTTCATCCGGCAAGAAACAACATCAACTTCATCATAGTGTTCTTCAAAAAAGTTATACACCTTTTCAAATGCGGTTGAAGCCCATTTATCATCAGAATCAAGGAAATTGATATATTTGCCTTCGGCATATGGAATTCCGGCATTTCTTGCCGCACTCACGCCTGCATTTTCCTGCTTCACATAAATAATATTATTCGGATATTTATTAACATATTCAAGACATATTTCTTCACTGTTATCGGGAGAACCGTCATTAACCATAATAATCTGAATATTCTCCTCAAAGCCTATAGACTGCTCAATAACAGAATCAACAGTTTCGGCCAAAAACTTTTCAACATTATAAATAGGAATAATAACAGAAAATTTATATTTCCATTCCTTCATCATTTACAACCTCGTCCGTTTTAAAATATATTATAATATTATATGTTAAAAGTATACAACAGCCGATATATTTTGTCAAGGCATGTTGAATTCTGCATCACCTCACAGACGCAACAAATTCTTTACATTCAATGTTCTTTGTGCTATATTATAAGCCACAAATATCAACTGTCAGGATGGATAACATGACAAAAGAAATACAAAGCAACAAAAGGAATTACGGTATAGATGCACTGAGAATTCTATCGATGATAATGATAGTAATTCTCCATATTCTGGGACACGGAGGTGTTTTAAAATCACTTTCTCCACTCTCAACAGGGCATTGCACCGCATGGATTCTGGAAACAGCCGCATACGGCGCAGTTAACTGCTACGCATTAATTTCGGGCTATGTCGGCGTAGCTTCGAAATTTAAGTATTCAGGGATAATTAACCTTATATTTAATGTTGTTTTTTATTCATTGAGTATTACTCTCATTTTTTTCTTTGTTGCTCCGGAAACCGTTAATTCTCAAATTTTTTTAGAAGCAATTTTTCCTTTTGCATTCAATACATACTGGTACTTTACGGCATATTTCTGCATGTATTTCTTTATTCCGTTCTTCAATTATCTCATTAACTCATTAAACCGAATCGACGCAAAAAAGCTTATCCTTTCTCTTATTCTTATCCTTACAGTTATTCCGACATTATCTCAAATTGACATCGCAGTTACACAAAAAGGATACAGCACTTTATGGCTGAGCGCACTTTACATTTTCGGCGCATACATCAGAAAATACAATATCGGCAGTAACATCAAAAATCTTTGGCTTATATTAATTTATTCAGGCTGTGTAATTATAAATTTACTAAGTAAATTTGCAATTGAATATGCTTCAATAAATGTTTTTCACGAAGCAAAAAACAGCAATTTTCTTATTAACTATTGCTCTCCTACGGTACTGTTGGCATCGGTTTCTTTGCTGATGCTCTTCTCTAAACTTAAATTCGGAAACAAAGCAAGCAAGTTCATTGCTTTCTTTGCAAACGCAACATTCGGCGTTTATCTGATTCATGATTTTCCGTTAGTCAGAAACTATTTCATCAGTGAAAAGTTTGTTGAATTGACATCTTTCAGTCCATTAATTATGATTTTATTAGTTGTTTTTTCTGCAATAGCCATTTGGTTTATTTGTTCAATAACAGATAAATTAAGGCTGGAACTTTTCAAGCTTTTAAAAGTAAAGAAGCTTTGCGAAAAAATCAGTCAGTTAATATCAAAGCTTTTATCAGTTTTTTTCAAAAAAATTGAAACAGAAAACAACTGAAACCGCGCTTGAATTTATTGACAAAAAACTTAAACAAGTGTATCATATATTTTGTATGGACATTTCCATAATCCTACATACGGAGGTAAACAGATGAACAGATACGAAAGCGCAAAAGAGCTTTACGGCAAGTTCGGAATTGATACCGAAGAAGCACTTATGAAGCTTGGCGATATAACCGTTTCCGTCCATTGCTGGCAAGGCGACGATGTCGGCGGTTTTGACAGCGACGATGCTCTTTCGGGCGGTATTCAGACTACGGGAAATTATCCCGGAAAAGCAAGAAATCCCGAAGAGCTTATGGCGGATATTGACAAGGCATTCAGCCTTATTCCCGGTAAAAAGAAGCTCAATCTTCACGCAAGCTATGCCATTTTTGACGATAACAGAGCAGACAGAGATGCTCTTAAGCCCGAACATTTTGCAAAATGGGTTGAGTTTGCAAAGGCAAGAAATATCGGCATAGATTTTAACCCCACTTTCTTCTCACATCCCATGGTAAAAGACGGACTCACACTTTCATCACCTGATGAAAATGTGCGCAAATTCTGGGTTGAGCACGGCAAGCGATGCGTTGAGCTTTCGGATTATTTTGCAAAAGAAACCGGATATCCCTGCGTTATGAATATCTGGATTCCCGACGGCTACAAGGATATTCCCGCAGACCGCCTTACTCCCCGTCTAAGATTCAAAAAATCACTTGACGAAATTCTCGAAACTCCATATGACAAGAAAAATGTTTATATAACTCTTGAATCAAAAGTATTCGGCATCGGTCTTGAGAGCTACACGGTCGGCTCGGCTGAATTCTGCCTCAGCTACTCAATCCAGAAGGGCATTGTTCCTCTTATGGATAACGGACACTATCATCCGACAGAGCTTGTATCGGACAAGATTCCTTCGATGCTCGCATTCAGCGATAAAATTGCTCTTCACATAACCAGAGGCGTTCGCTGGGACAGTGACCATGTTGTTATCCTCGATGATGAAACAAAAGAAATTGCAAAAGAAATTGTTCGCAACGATGCTCTTGACAGAGTATTTATTGCAACAGACTATTTTGATGCATCAATAAACCGCATCAGCGCATGGGTAACAGGTGTAAGAAATGTTCAGAAGGCATTGCTTTTTGCTCTTCTTCAGCCCTCAAAAAAGATGCAAGAGCTTCAGGACGAAGCAAACTTCACCGAGCTTATGATACTCAGCGAAGAAATGAAAACCATGCCCATGGGTGATATCTGGGCAGAATTTCTCAGCAGACAAAATGTTGAAAATTGCTATTTAAACAGCATTAAAGAATATGAAGAAAAGGTATTGGTGAACAGAAAATGAAAAACATTTTAGAAGCACCCTTTGTAGTAGGCATGTGCAAGGCAACAGCTAACATGTATCGCATGGGCTGGGACGAAAGAAACGGCGGCAACATCAGCATGATGCTTGAAAACGATGAAGTTGCAGAGTATCTTGACATCAACGCTCCCATCAGAACAATCGAAATGGGCTTTGATGCAAGCGTTCTTATCGGCAAAATCTTTATCGTTACAGGCACAGGCAAATACTTCAAGAATGTTATTGATGACCCCGAAAACAATCTCGGCATCATTAAAATTGCCGAAAACGGAACAACAGCTGAGCTCCTCTGGGGATACAGCGACGGCGGCAGACCCACATCCGAGCTCCCCGCCCATCTTATGAGCCATATCTCAAGACTTTCAAAGAATCCCGAAAACAGAGTTATCATGCACAGCCATCCCACAAACACTCTTGCAATGACTTATGTCCATGAGCTGAGCGAAAAGAAATTCACTCATTCTCTCTGGGAAATGTGCACCGAATGCATGGTTGTTTTCCCCGACGGAATCGGCGTTCTTCCCTGGATGGTTTGCGGCACTAACGAAATCGGCATCGCAACCGCAGAAAAGATGAAGGAATTCCGCCTTGTTATCTGGGGTCAGCACGGCATCTACGGCTGCGGCAAGGATCTTGATGAGGCTTTCGGTCTTATCGAAACAGTTGAAAAGGCTGCACAGCTTTACATGATGACAGCGCATCTTCCCAGAGTTAACACAATTACAGACCCCGACCTTGTAGAAATCGTTAAGGCATTCAAGCTTGAAGATGTATACAGAAGAGATTTTCTTAATCTTTAATTCATAACATCAGGAGGATATAAAAATGGCAAACAGATTTGTACTCAACGAAACATCATACCACGGCAAGGGCGCAATTGCCGCAATTGCTGATGAATTCAAAGCAAGAAATTTCACAAAAGCTCTTGTTTGCTGCGACCCCGACCTTATCAAATTCGGCGTTGCAGACAAGGTTTTCAATGTTCTCAAGGGTGCTGACATCGCTTACGATGTTTTCAGCACAATTCAAGCTAACCCCACTATCGAGAATGTTCAGGCAGGCGTTGAAGCATTCAAGGCAAGCGGAGCAGACTGCATCATCGCTGTAGGCGGCGGATCATCAATGGATACCGCAAAGGCAGTCGGCATCATCATTGCCAACCCCGAATTTGCCGATGTCCGTTCACTTGAGGGCGTTGCTCCCACAAAGAACAAGTGCGTTCCCATCATTGCTGTTCCCACAACCGCAGGTACTGCAGCTGAAGTTACAATTAACTATGTAATTACAGATGCACAGAACAACAGAAAGATGGTCTGCGTTGATGTTCACGACATTCCCGTTGTTGCAATTGTTGATCCCGACATGATGTCAACAATGCCTGCAGGTCTTACCGCTGCTACAGGCATGGATGCTCTCACTCACGCTATTGAAGGCTACATCACAAAGGGCGCATGGGAGCTCAGCGATATGTTCCACATCAAGGCTATCGAGATTATTGCCAAGTCACTCCGCGGCGCAGTTGCTAACACTGACGAAGGCAGAGAAGGCATGGCACTCGGTCAGTATGTTGCCGGTATGGGCTTCTCAAATGTCGGTCTTGGCATTGTTCACTCAATGGCACATCCTCTCGGCGCTCTTTATGACACACCTCACGGCGTTGCAAACGCAATCATTCTTCCCACAGTTATGGAATATAACGCACCTGCAACAGGTGATAAGTACAGAGACATTGCAAAGGCAATGGGCGTTGAAGGCACAGACGCAATGAGCATTGAAGACGCAAGAAAGGCTGCTATTGAAGCAGTTAAGCAGCTTTCAATCGATGTCGGCATTCCTGCTGACCTTAAAGAAATCGTTAAGGCTGAGGATATCCCCTTCCTTGCACAGTCGGCATTCGACGATGCATGTTGCCCCGGCAATCCCAGAGACACAAGCGTTGAAGAAATCACCGCTCTTTATAAATCACTTATCTAAACAACAATATATACAACAAGGCTCGGAATTCATCAAACGAATTCCGAGCCTTCTTAATTATCTGATTAGTTATTTGTCTTTCTTTTCTTTTTTCGGGCGTGAGCCGAGAGAGTTAAGACCCGAAACGCAAAGAATTATAATTCCCATAACAATGAAAATGCCGAGCATACCGTTTCCCATAATAGGGAGCGCATCCACAAACTTATCAGGTGTAAATGCAAACTCATACTGCATTGCATCTGTTGCGGTTGCAATAATCTGTTCTGCAATCTGTGTTGTCTGTTCCATATTATTTACCTCCTATCAGTTAACAAGTGCGCCTACAAGTGTGAGGATAAGACCGCCTGCGATAACCGAAGCAACCTGACCCGAAACATTAACGCCGATTGAGTGCATAAGAAGGAAGTTCTGATTATCCTCTGCAAGGCCCATTTTATGAACAACTCTTGCAGACATGGGGAATGCAGAAATACCTGCTGCACCGATCATGGGATTAATCTTATTCTTTGTGAAGAGGTTCATAAGCTTTGCAATCATGATACCGCCGAAGGTGTCAACAACGAATGCAACAAGACCGAGGCACATAATAAGAATTGTTTCAAATCTGAGGAAATCCTCTGCAACCATCTTTGAAGCGATTGTGAAGCCAAGGAAGATTGTGATAAGATTTGCAAGAACATTCTGTGCGGTATCTGAAAGTGAGTTGAGAACACCGCATTCTCTGATAAGGTTTCCAAACATAAGGAAACCGATAAGTGCAGTTGCATCAGGTGCAACAACACCTACGATAATTGTAACAACGATAGGGAAAAGAATCTTTGTTGTTTTTGAAACCTTCTTGCCTGTATTCTTCATGCGGATAAGACGCTCTTTCTTTGTTGTGCAAAGCTTGATGATGGGAGGCTGCACAATGGGAACAAGAGCCATATAGGAATAAGCTGCAACCATAATAGCCGCTGTATAATTTGAATTAAGCATATTGGCAACGAAAATCGAAGTGGGGCCGTCAGCTGCGCCGATGATGGCGATTGAAGCCGCATCCTTGAGGTCAAAGCCAAAGAGAGATGCAAGACAGAGGGTAAAGAAAATACCGAACTGTGCCGCTGCACCGAAAATCATAAGCTTGGGATTGGTGAGAACAGGTTCAAAGTCAATCATTGCACCGATACCGATAAAAAGAATAAGCGGAAAGAGCTCATGGCTGTCGATACCGATTTCAAACAAGAAATCAATAACTGCTCTTACGCCCGAAACCTCACCTGTTATCTCAGGGTCAGGGATAGGCAGGTTAACCAGAATGGCACCAAAGCCCATAGGAAGCAGAAGAGTGGGTTCCATTTCTTTTTTAATAGCAAGATAGATAAGCAATGCGCCGATAAGCCACATTACAACCTGCTGCCACTCAAGATTTAATAAGTTTGCAAAAACTGCGGACATTTTATCCTTCCTTTCTTTAAGCGCAAATTCGGTTTATTTTAGCACTAAATCTACAATAATTCAATAGAAAAATCAAAACTTTTCAAATTATTTTTAATATTTCATTCATAACATATCCGAATTTCGCCAAAAAAAATCCTTCGGGTAATCCAAAGAAATCGTTTTTTACAAAGATTTGAATATAAATACATCACTTCAATGCGAAATATCGTGTTTTTATAGTGCATTTCCACGAAATTTTGCAGGATTTTAAAATAACACTTGCAAAATTATGTTGCATAATATAGAATATACAGGATTAAATAATCTGATTCGGAGGTTTTTCGAAATGGAAATCAAAAACTTGTCCCGTGAGCAGCTTCAGGAAAAGCTTGAGGCGCTCACTGAAAAATATAACGGCTACAAAGCTCTTGAGCTTAAGCTTGACATGTCAAGAGGAAAGCCCGGCGCTGATCAGCTTGAGCTTTCAAATGATATGCTCAACCCCGCTCTTCTCGGAAATTTCAAGGCAACAAACGGTTTTGATGTCCGTAACTACGGAATTCTTGACGGCATTCCCGAATGTAAAAAACTTTTTGCTGATATTTTCGGTGTTCCTTCGGATAATGTTATTGTATTCGGCAACGCAAGCCTCACAATTATGTATGATTATATTGCACAGTGCATGATTTTCGGTGCAGGTGCTGAACCCTGGGCAGCGCAAAAGGGAATCAAATTCCTTTGCCCTGTTCCCGGCTATGACAGACATTTTTCAATTCTCGAACATTTTGGAATTGAAATGGTTAATATTCCCACAAATGAAAACGGTCCCGATATGGATATGATAGATGAGCTTGTGAAAGACGAAAAAGTCAAGGGAATCATCTGCGTTCCCATGTATTCAAATCCCTCGGGAATCACTTATTCGGATAAAACAGTTCACCGTTTTGCTGCTCTTAAGCCTGCTGCAAAGGATTTCAGAGTAATCTGGGATAATGCATACTGCGTACACCATGTTGAAAGTACTCACGACAAGCTCCTCAACATCTTTGAGGCTGCAAAAGAATGCGGCAACGAAGATTTATTTATTGAAGTAACCTCTACTTCAAAAATCACCTTCCCCGGCGCAGGCATTTCGGCGCTTGCCGCTTCCGATACAAATATCAAGGCAATCAAGAGCAGAATGACCGTTCAGACTATCGGATACGATAAAATCAATATGCTCCGCCACGCTGCATTTCTTAAAGATAAGACCGGAGTTGATGCTCACATGCTTCGACACGCCGAGATACTCAAGCCCAAGTTTGACGCCGTTCTCACCGCCTTTGAAAGCAAGCTTTCTGGCAAAGGAATTGCAAGCTGGACAGTACCCAACGGCGGCTATTTTATCAGTCTTGATGTCTGCGAGGGCTGTGCCAAGAGAACTGTTGCTCTCTGCAAGGAGGCAGGAGTTACTCTTACCGGTGCAGGTGCAACATATCCCTACGGCAAAGACCCCGAAGACAAAAACATCCGCATTGCCCCCACCTTCCCGTCAAGGGACGAACTCTGCAAAGCGGTTGAGATTCTTTGTCTTTGCGTCGAAATCGCCGCAATCGAAAAGATTCTCGGTTAATTAAAAATTAACCTATTCCCATTTTTTCAAAGAAACTTTCGGAACTTATTCCGTTAGGCCTGTTATATCTGCCGAGCCTGAAAAGACATTCGGGCTCGGCTTTTTTTATTATATTTACCCGTTCTTCGCAGGTTAATACAATTTCTATTCCGCATTTTTTCAGAATGTCTTCACTTTCCGCGCTGTAGCTTCCGAAGGGATAAGCAAATGCAATAGGTGCCCTTCCGGTATATTTCAGCATCTTTTCTTTCATTTTTGACACATCATCCGATAAAAATTCACTGTACTGCTCCAAAGTTTCTCCTTTTTTCTTTTTCGCCCCCGAACGGTTTGCCGTATTCTTATGCAAGTCGTAAGAATGGCTTTGAATATCAACAATTCCCCCGTCACACATTTCTTTAATTTCACTCCAGTTAAGATAGGAATAGTTGAGATTATGATCATCAAGCTCGGTATAACTGTCTGCAAGCGCACCCACAGCAAATCCCACTGCCGTAAAACCATATTTTTCAAGTAACGGAAGAGCGTAATAATAAAGCGTTTCACAGCCGTCATCAAAAGTCAACATAATTGCTTTTTCGGGCAAATCACCCTTCCCTTTCGAAAAATCCAACAATTGATTAACGGTTACGGTTTCGTATCCTTTATTTTTCAAAAACTTAAGGTCTTTTTCAAACTGTTCAAGTGTCAGCACATATTTTCCTGCTCTGGATTCAGATTTCGTCAGCTGATGATACATTACAATCGGAAGTTTACTGCCTTTTTGCGCCGAAGAAACGGTAACAGCTTTTACGGATGCAAAAGAAATCAACAACAAAATAACAAACAATACTGCAATTACATAATATTTTTTTCTGATTTTCATAATCATTTCCAAACACTCTCTTTCGGTTAATTATATTCGGTACAGATAATTTTATAGACTAAAAAATTTTTCTTTAAATTCCGATAACAGATTTTTTTATGAAAGTGTTGAATTAGCTATTTTTGCATGTTATAATTAGGATTATGGAAAAGAAAAACAACAATCAAATTCTTGAACAGATCAAAGGTGGACTTATTGTTTCCTGCCAAGCCCTGTCAACAGAGCCATTATATGACAGCTACATAATGAGCAAAATGGCTTATGCTGCGTTCCTCGGCGGCGCCGTCGGAATAAGAGCAAATACTGTTGTTGACATTCTGGCTATCAGGGAAAGAGTCGACCTTCCGATCATAGGCATCATCAAAGAAGTGTATCCCGACAGTGATGTTTACATCACTCCTACCATGAAAGAGGTTGATGCGCTTGTTGAAATCGGCTGCGACATTATCGCGGTTGATGCAACAAACAGAACACGCCCCGGCGGAATTTCGTTTGAGGAATTCTTTAAGGAAGTACGCGCTAAATACCCCGACCAGCTTTTCATGGCAGACACCTCATGCTTTGAAGAAGGCAAGCTTGCTCTTGAACTCGGTTTTGACCTTCTCGGCACAACCATGAGCGGCTATACACCTTACACAAAAGGCACTCCCCTTCCCGATTTCACCCTTATGAAGAGATATAAGGAAGAGCTCGGCGCAACCGTTATTGCTGAGGGCGGAATCTGGGTTCCCGAACAGCTTGTTGAAGCCTTTAACAGCGGTGCTCATGCAGCGGTAGTAGGTACTGCAATAACAAGACCCATGGATATTACAAAGCGCTTTGTCAAGGCTTTGGAGGAATCAAAATGAAAATCCTTACCTTTGACATCGGCGGTACGGAAATAAAGTATGCTCTCTGTGATGAAAACTTTGATCTGACTGAAAAGAATTCCGTTCCCACCAATGCACATGAAGGCGGCAAAAGGATAATCGAGCGTGTTGTTGAAATCGTCAGATCCTTTGACGGTATCGACAGAATAGGCATTTCAACAGCAGGTCAGGTTAACAGCGAAAAGGGCGAAATTGTTTATGCAACCGACAGCATTCCCGGATATTCGGGAACAAAGATAAAAGAAATCATCGAAACCGAAACAGGCATTCCAACAGCTGTTGAAAACGATGTTAATTCAGCCGCCATCGGCGAAGCGGTTTTCGGCGCTGCCAAAGGACATAACAGCTTTATTTGCCTTACATACGGCACAGGAATCGGCGGAGCAATATATCTTGACGGTAAGCTTTTTACGGGAAGTTCCTTCTCTGCAGGCGAATTCGGTCATATTGTTACTCACGCAGGCGGAAAACGCTGCACTTGCGGCGGATACGGATGCTATGAAGCCTATGCATCGGTAAGTGCGCTGGTAAATTCCGTTAAGGAAAAGCTTGATTTATCGATGAACGGCAGAGAAATTTTTGAGAATTTTGAAAATCCCGAAATCCGATGTATTATTGACAGTTGGATAGATGAAATTGTTATCGGTCTTAAAGGGCTTATCTATATTTTCAATCCTCAACTCATCGTTGCAGGAGGCGGAATAATGAACGAATCCTATATAACCGATGAAATTAACGCAAGACTGCAAAAAGATCTCATGACAAGCTTCAAAAATGCAGAAGTTGTGAAAGCCCTTATGGGTAATGATGCCAACAAGCTCGGGGCTGCATATCTTGCATCAAAACTCTAAAAAAACGGCTGTGTAATTTCACAGCCGTTTTTTCATATTGATTTTCATTCGACAAAAATGTATAATCAATAAAGGTGATAATATGAGATATTTTGAAAAATCAAAAAAATTAAATAATGTTTGCTATGATATCAGAGGTCCGGTTGTTGAAGAAGCAAACCGCATGGAATCAAACGGAATTGATATCTTAAAGCTTAACATCGGAAATCCTGCTCTGTTCGGTCTTACCGCTCCCGATGAAATTGTTGTCGATATGATTTACAACCTGCGCACAAGCGAAGGCTATTCGGATTCAAAAGGGCTTTTCTCGGCAAGAAAAGCAATCATGCAGTATTGCCAGCTGAAAAACATTCCGAATGTCGGCATAAATGACATATATACGGGAAACGGAGTCAGTGAGCTGATAACAATGTCAATGCAGGGCTTGCTTGACAGCGGAGATGAAATACTTGTTCCCATGCCCGATTACCCTCTCTGGACTGCATCTGTAAATCTCGCAGGTGGCACTGCCGTTCACTATCTCTGCGATGAGAAAGCGGATTGGAATCCCGATATTGATGATATAAAGAAAAAAATCACTCCGAATACTAAAGGAATCGTTGTTATCAACCCAAATAACCCTACGGGTGCACTCTATTCAAAAGATATTCTTGAACAAATTGTTCAGGTTGCGCGTGAAAACGGACTTATCCTTTTTGCAGATGAAATCTATGATCGTCTTGTTTTTGACGGTGAGGAACACATCGCTCTCGCTTCACTTGCACCGGATCTGCTGACCGTCAGCTTTAACGGTCTTTCAAAGTCGCATAAGGTTGCAGGATATCGTTGCGGCTGGATGTGCCTTGCAGGCGATAAATCGCGCGCAAAAGGATATATTGAAGGTCTTAACTTGCTTTCATCAATGCGTCTTTGCTCAAATGTTCCCGGACAAAGTATAATCCAGACCGCACTGGGCGGAACTCAATCGGGCGACATTCTCTTATCTCCCGGTGGAAGACTTTATGAACAAAGAGAATATATTTATAACGCACTGAACGAAATCGACGGAATATCAGCAATTAAGCCCAAAGCAGCTTTCTATATTTTTCCGAAAATCGACACAAAAAAATTCAACATAACAAATGATGCAAATTTTGCACTGGACCTGCTTCGCGAAAAGAAAATTCTTGTTACCTACGGAACAGGCTTCAATTGGCAACAGCCCAACCACTTCAGAATAGTGTATCTTCCCGATATCAGAATACTCGAAGACGCAGTAGCCAAGCTGTCTGATTTTCTTTTAAATTACAGTCAATAACAGAGTAAAATAATTTTACAGCAAATCGCACAAAAGATTTTTTAGATAACAGTCAATAATATATTATATCGCTCTTGATTTCTTTTTTTTATAGTGTTAAAATATCGTGTAAAGTTTTTTTAACTTGTTAGGGGGTCTTTTTAAATGGAAAGAAAAACAGGCACAATCTCAAGAGGCATCCGCTGCCCCATAATCCGTGAGGGCGACGACCTTGCTAAAATCGTTTGCGACAGCGTTATTGATGCTGCAAACAGCGACGGATTTGAGCTTCGTGACAAAGATGTTGTTGCAATAACAGAATCAATCGTTGCAAGAAGCCAGGGTAACTATGCAAGCGTTGAAGCAATTGCAAAAGATGTTAAGGCAAAGCTCGGCGGCGAAACAATCGGCGTTATTTTCCCAATTCTTTCAAGAAACCGTTTTGCAATCTGCCTTAAAGGTATTGCAATGGGTGCAAAGAAGGTTGTTCTTATGCTCAGCTATCCCAGCGATGAAGTAGGCAATCACCTTCTCACATATGACCAGCTTGATGAAGCAGGCATTAACCCTTATAGCGATGTTCTCACCCTCGAAAAATATCGTGAGCTTTTCGGCGAAAACAAGCATGAATTCACCGGTGTAGACTATGTTGATTATTACGCAGGCATCATCAATGATGCAGGTGCAGAATGCGAAATCATTTTTGCTAATCAGGCAAAAACAATCCTCGCTTATACAGACTGCGTTCTGACTTGTGATATCCACACAAGAGCAAGAACAAAGAGACTTCTCAAAGCTGCAGGCGCAAAGGTTGTTTGCGGTATGGATGATATCCTCACCTCTTCTGTTGACGGCAACGGTTATAATGAATCATACGGTCTTCTCGGTTCAAATAAATCAACCGAAGACACAATCAAGCTCTTCCCCAGAGACTGCTATCCCTTTGTTAAGAGAACTCAGGAGCTTCTTTGCGAAGCAAGCGGCAAGAAGATTGAAGTTATGGTTTACGGCGACGGTGCATTCAAAGATCCTCAGGGCAAAATCTGGGAGCTTGCAGATCCTGTTGTTTCTCCTGCATATACCGAAGGCCTTGCCGGCACTCCCAACGAGCTTAAGCTTAAGTATCTTGCCGATAACGATTTCAAAGATCTCAGCGGTGACGCTCTTAAAGAAGCAATTTCAAAGAAAATCGAAGCTAAAGACGGCAGCAGCCTTGTTGGCAATATGGCATCTCAGGGCACCACTCCCCGTCAGTTCACAGACCTTATCGGTTCACTTTGCGATTTAACAAGCGGCTCGGGCGACAAGGGCACTCCTGTTGTTCTTGTTCAGGGCTACTTTGACAACTATACAAACTGATTTTGAAACGGAGGAATAACAATGAGCAGTAATATCAGACCCGAATCCATGGCACGCATAACAACTCCCGAGCTCGCAAATGCTTTTATTGAAGAGCAGGTTGCAGAAGTAAGAGCTCAGGTTGGCGATAAAAAAGTTCTTCTCGCTCTTTCGGGCGGCGTTGATTCATCCGTTGTTGCAGCACTTCTTATTAAGGCTATCGGCAAACAGCTTGTTTGCGTTCATGTTAACCATGGTCTTATGCGTAAGGGCGAAAGCGAGCAGGTTATTGAAATTTTCGGCAAAGAGCTTGATGCAAATCTCATTTATATAGATGCAACTGACAGATTCCTTGATCTTCTTAAGGATGTTGCAGACCCCGAAACAAAAAGAAAGATTATCGGCAACGAATTCATCAAGGTTTTTGATGAAGAATCTGCAAAGCTTGAAGGCATTTCGTTCCTTGCGCAGGGCACAATTTATCCCGATATTCTTGAATCCGATGGCGTTAAGGCACATCACAATGTAGGCGGCCTTCCCGAAGATATGGCAATGGAGCTTGTAGAGCCTGTAAAGCTTCTCTATAAGGACGAAGTAAGAGTAGTCGGAGAAGCACTTGGTCTTCCCCATGCAATGGTTTACCGTCAGCCGTTCCCCGGTCCCGGTCTTGGCGTACGCTGCCTCGGTGCAATCACCCGTGACAGACTTCATGCTCTCCGTGAGGCAGATGCAATTCTTCGCGAAGAGTTTGATAATAACGGTCTTGCAGAAAAGGTTTGGCAGTATTTCATCGCTGTTCCCGATTTCAAGAGTGTAGGCGTAAGAGACGGCAAGAGATATGAGGGTTGGCCCGCAATCATCAGAGCAGTCAATACAAAGGACGCAATGACAGCTACAATCGAAGAAATCCCCTACCCTGTTCTTCATCTTATCACAGACAGAATCACTCACGAAGTCGAAGGCATTAACCGAGTTCTCCTCGACCTCACCCCGAAGCCGATCGGCACAATAGAGTGGGAATAATTACCCAAAGAGCCAAACCCCAGTAAAATCAAGGCTTTCAGGGCTCGGAATATCCCTTTGATAACACTTTGATAACACGACCCGGGAGTTATTATTCCGATTTCCTGTTGGCTTGCAGGTTATCAAGCTCATAAAATTTCTGCAATAAACGACTAAACCCTTAACTGTGGATTATCACGGTTAAGGGTTTTTTGTCGTTATTTTTTATTCTTATTTAAGTTCGTCCGAAAGGTCAATAGGAATTTTCACCCATTTCTGAGTGTTGTCGTACTTCGGGAAATTATATCTCCATTTGTTGTAATCGTGAATATCTATCTTTCCTGCTCTGAGCATATCAGCCTGCTCTTTCCAGGCAGAGAGCATAGGAAGAATATTAGATGTATCTTTATTTTCTTTATTTAATTTAATACAGATTTCTCCGTCGGATTCATCTATTGTCAGTCCGTAAATATCTTCCAATGCAAAAAGAGTGTGCATCAGTCCGATATAGCTGTCAATATCGGGAACATTCAACGCTTCAGGTGCAACTCCGAGTGCATCCGCAATAGCTGCCGTTATTTCGGATTTGGGTGTTCTTGAACCTGTTTCATACTGTGCAATACGGACATCGGCAGATGCAACGGGAAATCCGATTTCCAAGCCGAGATATTTCTGTGTCATTCCGAGATAGTTGCGTAAGTAGTTTATTCTTTCACCGATTGCCATATTAAGCACTCCTTTTCGTCGGGTTTGACTGTAGTATAGCAAATATGTTTAGTAATGTCAATATGGTTTTACAAAAACTTAACAGTTTTGTTTAAGTTTCTTAACGCAAAAACTTGACATAAACAGATTTGTTTAGTATAATACAGATAGCCTAAACAAAATGGTTTAGTATTCTGACTACAATAGAATGACCGTCCGACGAGAACAAACCGCCAAGACCTCTCTGTAAAAGAGAGCGAGCGCAGCCGAAAGGCTGACGGCACAGCGCCCGTAGAAATATGAGGAGTGCCTGTCGGAACTCGAACTTCGGGCAGAACGGCAAACAACCATTCTAAATAAAAAATAAATTGAAAGGAGAAATATTCAGAATGGAAAAAGGCTTTATGAAAGCGAGCGATATTGCAGAAGAACTGGACATCTCAATATCCTACGCTTACAGAATCGTAAGAATGCTCAATGAAGAGTTGAGCAATATGGGTTATATCACCATCACCGGCAGAGTTAACCGACAGTATTTTAATGAAAGACTTTACTATATCAGAAAGGAGCTTGAAAATTAAATGCCGGTATATAAAAACGAAGAAAGCGGCACTTGGTACTCGGTTTTCAGATACACCAACTGGAAAGGCGAACGCAAGCAGAAATGCAAGCGAGGGTTTAAAACCAAGAAAGAAGCTCAGGAGTGGGAGCTGACCTTCAAACAACAGTCCGAAGCAAATTTGGATATGAGCTTCAAAGCAATTGATTTACAGTTAAACGGTTAAACCGCAATAACAATAGTTTACGGAGGTTTTCAAAATGTCAGGATTCATCGAAGAATTCTACTACGGCAACATTGAGCCGCAGGCGTGCAACTCTGAACTTAATAAGGATCTGAAAAAGCTGTTGAACACACTCACCGAAAAAGAAGAACTGCTCACAGCCAAGCTGAACGGCGAAGAAAAAGGTTTGCTTTCAGAGTATGTGAACGCATACAATGAGTTTTTAGCCTTTAGCATCGCAGACGGTTTCATCTCAGGCTTCCGCCTCGGCGCAAGGTTTACTTATGACACGTTTGTTGAAAGCGATAATTGATTTGCAATAAATATCAGGAGGATTTATGCCGACCATAACCAAGAAGCAATATGACGATTACAAAAAACTGTGTTATGACAGAGAACACGGAAGAATTTTAACCCCGGATGGGTTAAGGTTTGTTTGTGAAGCAAACAATTATGACCCCGAAGCAATCGGCAAACACTTCCTTGAGGTGCTTGGCAGAATACACCCGACCAAAAACAACAAAACCACATAACCAATAACATTGAACGGCAGGGAGATTTATTCTCTCTGCCGCTTTTGTCATTTTATGCCGTAATATTGCACAAGTTATACTGTTCCATATTGTGAAAAAGGTAGAATATTGAAAAATTGCAAAACTTTTTGCGTAACAAATCGCAAATTTCGTCATATATATAATGGAGTATTTGTAAATCCGTTCTCGGCAGGTACCTTTCAAGCATTTATAAATTTTAGAGAATTTAAAATTAAATTTAGTTTTCGCTTTATTTTTTGTTGCAAGAACTAATCTGAAGTGGTATAATATATGAGTATAATTTTATTCAATTCAGAGGTGTACTTATGGCTGTAAGTTATAAAAAATTATGGAAACTCCTGATTGACCGTGATATGAAGAAAAAAGACCTCGCTGTTATTGCGGACATAAGCAATTATACCGTAACCAAAATGAGCAAAGGCGAAAATGTTACCGTCGAAACTCTCGGCAAAATTTGTGCTGCTCTCGGTTGCGGTGTTGACGATATTATGGAATTTATACCCGAAGAATGAAAGTGAGGTGCGGATAATGACTCTTGAAAACAAATTAGGAATTACAAGTTCTCCCGAACTTGCCGAAGCTGAAGAAAGAATAAGCAAGAAAAAGGCTATTGAGCTTTTTGAAAACGGTACACTCGATAAACTTGAAGCAGGCAAATTCGCATCTCTTAAAGCGATTCATAAATATCTGTTTGATGATATTTATACCTTTGCCGGCGAAGTCCGCAAAGTCAATATTGCAAAAGGCAACTTCCGTTTTGCACCCGTGATGTACCTTGAAGCGGCTCTCGACAACATTGATAAAATGCCGCAGTCAACCTTTGATGAAATCATTGAAAAATATGTTGAAATGAATATCGCCCACCCTTTCCGTGAGGGCAACGGCAGAAGCACACGCATTTGGCTCGACTGTATTCTCAAAAAAGAGATTGGTATGGTTGTGGATTGGAGTCAGGTTGACAAAGAAGATTATCTTCTCGCTATGGAACGCAGTCCGATTAAGGACATTGAAATCAAGCATATCCTCAAAAACGCCTTAACCGATAAAGTCAATGACCGTGAGGTTTATATGAAAGGCATCGACCATAGCTACTATTACGAAGGTTATACAACATTCAAAACAGAAGAGTTATAAGACAAAAGGTGAATTATTATGAAGTGTCAGAAATGCAACAAAGATTTAGTTGATGGTTCAGTTTTTTGCAATTTTTGTGGTGCAAAACAAGAAAAAGATGCCGAATTGACGATGAAACAAATGATTGCAAACATTCAGGAACTCGTATCAATAACAGGTTTCAGTTATAACGAGGCCGGAGAATTAACATGTGAGCAATGGATAAAAGAATTTGGTTACGAAATAGTTTGTGACAGCGTAAAAACCGCACTATCACAGTATTTAATTAAAGATAATAATGGTGGATATACTAAAGACTCAGTGGATGAAGTTTTCTCGAAAATTGGCGGTATAATTAAAAACAAGCATACAGCTATTTCAAAGCCTTACATTACAGATGTTCGTAGAATAACCAATTATGCAGGTAAAGCTTTTCGTTTTAATTATTATGAATTGCAGGATTTATCAACCGATTTAAATAATATACTCTATTACTTTTTTACTTCCGATCAATATGGCGGAAAAGTTGAGGACATTCTTGCAATGGTTAGAGGGTCACACGACAAATATGAATTTTTAGAAAAAATAGAAGAATTAAAAAACTCACTCAATATTCGTTAAGGAGATTTGGCAATGAATTTAAAAGATTTATCATCAGAAGGTAAAATTGCATATTTGATTGTACCTATTTTAAAGGTTCTCCAAGCAGCAGGCGGTCAGTTAGAACGTTCTGAAATCAAAGAAAGAATCGCTGATTTAGATGACCAAATAGCTGAATACGCAGAATTAGAAAAGAAATCCAAGAAAACAGGCAATACATACAAGGAATTCAATTTCAAGTTTAACTTTGCTATTAAAGACTTATTTTTTAATGGCTTATTAACATACACAAACACATCACCTATCACTTTAACTGAAAAAGGCTTATATCTTGATGTTGATAAACTTGATGTTCAAAAAGATATTATTGAAACCTCAAAAACACGTTGGGAAGAATTAAGCAAAAGCAACAAGAAAGGTAAAACGGTCGATGTTGTTGATAATGAAGAAGAAACACAGGCAGAAGAAAAAATCAAAGATGAATTCAAAGAAAATCTCCTTGCTGCCATTTCTAAAATGTCCCCCAAAAAGTTTGAAGCATTTTCAAGAGCTTTGCTAAACCGTATGGGAGTTGAATTCACTGAAAAAGGTGTTCAAATCAGCAACGACGGCGGAATAGATGGTTACGGTTATCACATCGATGCAAACGATTTCAGAACAACAAGAGTTGTTATTCAGTGCAAGAGATATAATGTAGCACCAGTCAGAGAACCCGAAATCAATCAATTCTTAGGTGCTATGAATAAATATCAGGCTGATTACGGTGTCTTTATTACTAACGGAAGATTTACAAATTCAGCAAGAGTCGCTGCAAGAGAAGGCTCTCCCATAACTCTGATTGATGGTAACGAATTAGTAAGGCTTGTTAAAAGATACGAACTTTATATTACACCAGTACAGACATATGTGTTGGATGATTTTTATAACACTGATGAATAATTTCATTATAAATCAAAAGTCCGTTTTTTGGGACTGTAGAAAAATGTAAAATAGGTATAATAAACTGCGAAAAATAATATAAATTGTTTGTCTTCGCATATCAAGGAGGATATTAATTATGCTTAGTAAAGCGGATAAAGATTTTTTGATTGATTTGTTAGAAAAAGGAGAAACAATACCTGAAGACTACAGATACAAATTATTTCCAGTGAGCCACAAAGAATACGAGCTTGCATATGCTGGAAAAATGCGCAAAGAAGATATATTAGCCAATGATGATGGTTCTTTCCCAGTGCCTTTACAAGTTGAAAAAATATTTCATGGAGAAGAATTCCAATCATATACGGATGATTGGAAAAATATGATTGTTTTTGGCGACAATTTACAATTTCTAAAAACCATTTATAAAAATGAAGATCCTATTATAAAAGATATTGTAAAAAAGAAAATAAAATTAATATACATCGATCCCCCATTTGCCACGTCGGATGATTTTCAAAGCAAAGATGGAGCTAAAGCGTATACCGACAAGAAAAAAGGGGCAGAATTCATTGAATATTTGAGAAAAAGGTTAATCGTAGCCAAAGAAATATTGGCTGACGATGGTACAATTTATTTGCATTTAGACTCAAAAATGGGTCATTATATTAAAATTTTGATGGATGAAATATTTCCATCATTTGAGTTTTCTGAAATTGTATGGGTTTGTGGATTAATGGGCAGCGGAGAATTTTATCCA
Source organism: Acutalibacteraceae bacterium (assembly GCA_045539875.1). Taxonomy (GTDB): domain Bacteria; phylum Bacillota; class Clostridia; order Oscillospirales; family Acutalibacteraceae; genus CAG-177. The sequence goes on along the minus strand of JAZQGF010000032.1, from coordinate 224,423 downwards.
AAAGCACACGAAACAATTTATTGTTATAAAGCAAAAAACGCCGCATTCTATCCACCAAGTAGATTAGGATATTCAAAATATGTAATTAATGATCTAAAACGTGACGAAAAGGGATGGTATTACACTCGTCGAAAAGAAAGCAGTGGCGGCAACAAAGCTTTAAAGACATATTTATGCGAGGACCCAACTTTGTCAAAAGAAGAAGCTGTCGAAAAAATTAATTCAGAAAAAAACATTCCAGCTTGGAGTGTTTGGGTTGGAAAGGATGAGATTGCAAAAGCATATAACGACTACGGAGTAGGAACATATGCAAAAACAAAATATAGTACTGGATATCCAACTGAAAAGCCAGAACAATTATTAAAAAGAATAATAATGTCAAGCACTAATAAAGGTGACATTGTTTTGGATTTCTTCGGTGGGTCTGGAACAACTGCTGCTGTTGCTGAAAAGTTAGGACGCAAGTGGATTACTTGTGATATAGGCAAGTTATCGTTTTATACTGTTCAGAAAAGAATTCTAAAAATAACTAATTCTCGCGATTTATTTAAGAAAAACAAGAATTATGGAAACAAACCTTTTTCATTTACAACACTATCACTGGGTGCGTATGATTTAAAAACAGCATTAGATATGGAGTTCGATAAATATAAAGAATTTGTTTCAGGATTATTTGATATATCTTTAAAAGAAAATAAAATTGGAGGATATACATTTGACGGGAAAAAAGACGATAACCCTGTTATAGTTTTTAATTATAACCTCCATAAGGATTCGAATGTTGATGATATATTTATTGAAGATATCGGTAAACATATAGGTAACAGATTAAGTGGAGGAAGAGTCTACATTGTAGTTCCATCAAATCGAGTAGATTTTATAACAGATTACGAGGAAGTAAATAATATCCGATATTACTTTCTAAAAATACCTTATCAAATAATCAAAGAATTACATCAAAAAGATTTCAAAAAATTCCGTCAACCACGATCCAAGTCCGGTGTAAACACTCTAGATGAATCTATCGGTTTCTCATTTAATAGAACACCAACAGTGAAAAGTAGTATATGTAAGAATGACACCAAAATCACTATATACATTAGCGACTTTAGGTCAGAAGAACCACGTTCAAGTAAATCTATTGAGGAAAAGACAATGTCTGGAACAGAGCTGTTGTCTGCAATATTTGTAGACAAATGCTATAATGACAAGGAATTTATTATGACGGATTCATTTTTCTCTGATGAATTAAACAACAATGATGGAATTCTTTCGTTTGAATTAGATGCAAATACTGCTGGTCAAAAAATCATGGTTGTATATACCGATATATTCGGAAACGATTTAACGGAGTGCTTTAATGTATAAGGAGGCTGTTATATGCAAGAAATAAAATCTTTCAAACAATCAGAGCTGTTATTAAAAATTAATAAAGCATATGATACCAATAGGTTAAACATCAACGAATGGAAACCGTATATTGACAGGTTGTGTGGAGATCGTTTTTATCAAAAAGAAGCTATTGAAAAGGCAATTGTTTTTCTTGCTTCTGGTCAATACAATAATCTTAAAGAATTGGGAGAATACAATTACCTTCAAAATAGCTGTCTGCGTGATAAATACACCACCAAAGAGGAATTTATAAAAACATTACAAATGCGTGAAAAACTATTTGCAAATATTGATTTAGCTACTGGCACAGGAAAATCATATGTTATTTATGGAATTGCACAAATTGCTCTTGGAATTGGACTAGTAAAACGTGTTTTGGTTCTTTGCCCGTCTCGAACAATAGAAAGTGGATTAACAGAAAAATTCAAAAATTTAAGCAGTGATCCAAGCCTAAAAGCAGCAATACCAGCAAATGCTGTTTTAAAAAATCCAAGCATTGTAAATGCCAATGAAACTATTAAAAATGGAGATTTATGCGTTGAGAATATTCACGCAGTATATGAAACAACAGGCTCATCAATCGAAGATAGTTTTTACGAAAAAGGAAATGATACTCTTGTATTAAATGATGAATCTCATCATATTTTTAATAAAACATCTAATAACGATAACTCTATAAAAAAATGGAAAGAGTTTCTTCTCAACAAAAACTACGGTTTCAAATATATGCTTGGTTTCACTGGTACAGCATACATAGAAGATGATTATTTTCCAGATGTGTTATATCGCTATTCATTACGACAAGCCATCGAGGATCATATTATCAAAAATATTGACTACGTTAAAGAAGATGAAAGTCGAGGAGATAATGAAAGATTTCAAAAAATATATCAAAATCATAGAGATAATATAGAAAAATATCCGTTGGTAAAGCCTTTATCGATTCTTATTACCAGTGACATTACACACGCTAAAACCTTATATAGTGATTTTATCAGTTTTTTGTCCAAACACGAAAACAAGAAAAAAGAAGACATTGAATCTAAGGTTTTAATTGTTACATCCGCACGAGAACATAGTTCAAATGTTTCAAAGCTAAAGTATGTAGACAATAAAACTGATAAAACAGAATGGATTATATCTGTATCTATGCTAACTGAAGGTTGGGATGTCAAAAATGTTTTTCAGATAGTACCATGGGAAGACAGGGCTTTTAATTCAAAGTTACTTGTTTCTCAAGTTCTTGGCCGAGGACTCCGTATACCAAACGCCTATACCACACCGCAGCCTAGAGTTACAGTGTTTAATCATAAGGCATGGAGTAATAAAATTAAACGTTTGGTAGATGAAGTTCTTGAAATAGAAACAAGAATTAATAGTACATCAATATCTTCAGGTATGCGTAGTGAGTATCATTTTTGTGTAAGAAACATCAATTATACAACAGAGCAAACAGAGATAGAAAAAGTTTCCGAGTCAACATCTATAGACTTTACTAGATTAATAACCGAAGGAATTGCTTTAGAATCTCAATCCATAGAAATAGAAAAAGGTACTACATACGAAACAGTTTTAGGTAGTGTTTCTCGTGAACGGAATTATGCTATCAAAAACATAACAAGAACAACCGATGAAGTTGTGGATAAATTATTTGAAGAATTTGAGCTAAGGGAATGGGAAGGAAAAACACTTAGGCTAGGTGAAGATGAATACACAAAGAATTCTTTGCCACCAAGGGAAACAATAGAAAAAATTGTTAAAGTTTCTATGGAGAAACGTGGAAATACTGGGGATGAAATTATAGAAGCAAATGTGCAGAGAATTTTATCAGCATTTACACCACTTCTCAGAAAAAACAAAAAGTCTGTTTCCTCTAAATCTATACCCAATGATTTATATGTAATTGATACAAAAAACTTAGCTAAACAATCAACAAGCGTAGGAATGTTACGTCAAGAACGAACTGTATTTTTTACAAACAATTGGGAAAGTGAAATAACTGACGACGAGCAAAGAAGTGTAATCAATGAAATTTTAGATGATGAATCTTTGCCTAGATCCGCTGTAAAAGAGATTGATTATTGTCTTTTTAAAACACCTGTCACTACTGTGTTAACATCCTCAAAACCCGAAAGAAAGTTTGTCGAATTGTTATGTAAAAGAGAAAATGCAGAATTAATTTCTGCTTGGGTTAAATCTCGAGATAGGAGTTTTTATGAAATTGAATACAGCTGTAAATACGGTTCTGCTGATTCAAAATCAAGAAAGTATTATCACAACAAATTTAATCCAGATTTTTTCTTGAAAGTTAAAAAAGATGACACAACATATTATATTGTAATAGAAATAAAAGATGACGGTGATAACTGCGAGGAAAATAAAGCAAAAAACAAATATGCAATTCAGCATTTTGAAGAATTAAATAACAGAATGAACAAACTTGGGATTAAAGAGCAATACATTTTTCACTTTTTATCGCCAAATGGATATAATGTTTTTTTTGATCATTTAAGGGATGGTAGTGTTCTCGAAGGACAATCTAAGTTCAAATGTCAATTAGAAACATTACTTGAAGACAATTAACAATACGCCCTTCTAGAACCCTAGTAATCCATTCATTAATAGAATCAGTTTCATTTCTACTAATCCTATTATTTGCAGAAGAATATAATTATCACATCTTATTACAAAATCAATACAAACTAAGATATGATTAATTAAATCGTCATCTACTAATCCAATCATCTTTTACCACTTTAAAGTGTTGACAAATGGTTTTGGATATGGTACAATTTGATTGCAACAGAATAATTTTGCACGACATACAATCCACTGTGCGTGACTGCAATTATCAACACTGATAACATTCTGATAAATTCTGTCTCGTGGAGGGTGGTCACTGCAGATAATAGAGATAATAGGTGTAATCAAAGAAACCAAAGTATCCACATACGGAATTTCTAAACAAAGTAGTTTAATTTATTCCGAGTGGGAATAATACATCCGAACGTCGGAAGCATTGATATGCCTTAGTTTTGAGGTTTCGGAAATGCTCCGTGGCAACGTTTTGGCAACATCTGAATTATCTAAAAGTTAAGAGCTAACTGATTTTTATAGTCAGTTAGCTCTTTTTGTTTTGCTCATTATTCTCTCATTATATTGCAGAAATAATATCACGCTAAATATAAGCTACAAGTATTTTTTAATAATGTTATACCAATCCATTAATTCAGAGTAATTTATCCATTTCCTATCAATACCAAAATGCTCGTGCTTATTTCTATGATCAACTTCAAATAAACGATAAAAATCTGTCATAGCTCCAATATAAATTGGAACATCATTTGTTAATGGCATCTTATGATATTTAAATTGATCGCCAGTTATATCAATAATTTTATTTTCTACAACAAGCCAAGTATGAGAATACTTATCTTCCCAATTACCACCATAATAAGTTCCGTTTACATATGTTATAGGTCCATATCCATTATCTATTAAATATTGAGATAACATATCACTTGTATGTCCACACTGTCCCGCAGGAAATTTAATAAAAAATCTGCCTTGTTCATTATTTTCTTTGGCAGTTTCGATTGCATTTCTGAAATTAATAACTAAAGATTCTAATGTCATATTAAACCATTATACCTTTCTAAATATCAGATGATGAAAAAATGAAATGTTCTTGTATTCATCAATATCACACGTTTGCATTTCAAGTTCGAGCATACTCTTATACCATTCATCGTTATATTTTATCTCAAAATTAGTTGACATAGCAAAGAAAGCTCTTATTCCAAATATGTTTTGACATTCAAAACCGTTGTTTTCAGCAAAATTCAGAAGCATATCATTGTCGTATGTTCCCCTTTTGCCGAAAAGGTTATTTCCGTTATCAGATTGACTGTTCAACAAACTCAATGCACCGGCAGGATCATCGCTGAAAACAGCCTGTGCAAGTATTCTACCTTTGAGATTGTGTTTCACTATTGACAGAAAACCGTTCGGTTTAAGAAACTTTATTATCTCATTTAATATTTCAATCGGATTTGAAACGTATTCCAAAACATTATGACAAATCACAATATCAAAACTGTTTTCGTCAAGTTTATCTAAATCGTTTTTGCTTGTGATAAGTCTGTAATCACCGTCAACTCTTTTCTCGAACATTTCGGGGTTTGGTTCGTATGCAGTTACATTATGATTTTCTGCATAATAACTTGCCGTAACACAAAAACCTGCACCATAATCCAAGATGCTCAACATTTTATCCTTCGGTAAATTCAACTGACGGAATATCATATCATAAAACATCTTACCCCAAGGCTGTTCGATTAATTTTCTGTAATCTTCAATTGAATCTGGCATTGTTCAACCTCCTTAAAGCGTTATACAAATCACCTTTTCTTTGCTATATAAAGCACGCACAAATACGGACGTTCAATTATTCCGCCGTTCTTATCAGCTAACGCAACAATATCGTTATATGCTCTTTTCTTATCTTCATCTGAATTCTGCATAAATCTATTTCCCGTCAAAGCAAAACCGTAAAATTCATCAGCAGTATAGTTTTGTTTCCACAGTTTTCTGATTACAGTCGGCTTTTCAAAAAGGTCTGAATCAACAATTTGTGAAACAATAGCAGCGATTCTGTTTTCACATTCGGATTCCGTAACAAAATCTGCTATGCCGCCATACCGTTTTGATATTTCGAGCAACTCGTTATCTAAATCGTTATCATAAAGGACATACATATTCCAAAACAATGCTATGCAACCGTTACCTTTCAAAGCTTCGGCACACTTTTTATTTCCAATTGGCTGAGGAACCCAATGGAATGATTGAGCCGCATAAATAACATCAAACTTTTTCTGCCCCAAATCGTATTCTTCAAATCTGCCTTTTACGAAATTGATGTTTTCATTTTTGAATCGTTCGTTACCGATACGAACCAAATCTTCACCGGGGTCAATACCCAGGATATTAAAACCGTTTCCGGCAAACTGTGCGGTTGCCTTACCACTCCCGCAACCTATCTCCAACAAATCAGAGCCATTGGAGATTCCTGTAACAGATATTAAAGAATCTATAATTTCTTCAGGATAACCAGGTCTGTATTTGTCGTAATATTCAGCAGCTTGATTAAACATTTCACTTTCTTTATAGAGGTTCATAAATATATCTCCGTTTTATATCTTAAGCTTCAAACGGATTCCAATAAAATCCGCTGTCGTAAAAACCTTTTTCTTCTATGTACTCCATTGATTTCTTGACCTGTTCAGCAACGGCTTCATCGTCGTGATATTTATCGGAATTCAATAAAAGGTTTCTCCAACAATGCCATTGGATTGCATCCGCTTTGTTTTCGGGGATATCTGAATTTATCACTTTTAATGCATTTCTGATTCTGCAAAGTTCGGAATTCATTTTCTGATTATTAAGTTCCTCGTTGCGAACTTCACAATCGAGATTATAAAACGGTTTAAGATAATCGGGATCATGTGCAACAACCATTACATATGTTGAATCTACCGACCATATTTCAAGAATTGAATTCTGTTGTTGCGGAAATATAGTGTTTTTGATAAAAAGTCCGTCACAATCTTCGGCAAATCCGATATCGGGATAAGTTAATGCTTCCTCTTTGGTAATGCTTTTCGGCAAGGCGGAAAATGCACCCCACACAAACTGCATATCCCTTAAATTCACATCGTGACGTAATTCTTCATCAGAAAGGAAAAGTCTGCTTTCTGCCCATTTTTCGCAACCATCCCAACCGCAATAATCATAACATTCCAAATCTGTTATCAGCCAATTGTGTTCGGGCAGTTCGGGCATAGCATTGAGTATTTCTTTTATATGTCCGTTAAATCCTTTTTGCTTTATGTAAACAGCAGGCATTTTCCCGCCTCCTTATCAAAACTCAAATCTTTTTCCGTCTTTATAAATAACACCGTCTGAAACAGTAATTTTCAGAATCACAGTATTAACATCACTTTCATCTGTATGACCGTTATCATACCAAGACGCAAATGCATTCCTCAACTTGTCAGCCAAATCTTTATTTTCTTCTTTGCGGATATATCCTAAACTATCAGCTTTTCCGTGTCCTGAAAACCATTCACCGCAAATACCAACAACAGGATTTCCGTTAATATGCTTCATCTTATTTGTTGCAGCATTAGTAATTGTATAAAAAGCTCCATCAATATAAATAGCATCAACAATTCTGACCCATGGTTTTCCCGTTTCATCAACTGTTGCGACTGAAACAAGTGAGTCAGTGTTGAAACGTTCCTTCAATATACTATCAAATTCTTTGTTCATAAATATACTCCATAGCATCACCATCTTCGTGGGTGTGATAATATTTAAAACCTGCTTTTTCAAAAGCTTTTTGTGATGCAGTATTGCTCGGATATATAACCGCTTCTGCTCTATGAATTTTCTTACCTATTATAGCTTGGCTTTCATTCAGAAGTTCTTTAAGCACTTTAGTTCCAATGCCCTTACCTCTCATTTTTGGAGCAATTACATATTCGCTGATAAAAAAAGTTTCTTCTGCATATCCGATAACCATAGTTCCGATTATTTTTGAATTATCCGAAATAACCTTTACCCAAAAATTCTCACCGTATTTTGTTTCAGGTTCGTTTATCCAATAATCATAATATTCTTTAAATCCATCATCCATACCGGTGCTTCTTCGAGCAGCTTTGTCAAGCAATTTTTCTATAAAATTCAAATGAGTTTCGTTATAATCGTTCCACACAAATTCCATATCAGCACAAAATCCTTTTTAACTCTTTTCTTAAATTCTCAATATCCGTATAAACAATTCCGTGTATGCCGAGCTCTTTTGCGGCTTTGATATTTGTAACCGAATCATCAATAAAAACACATTCATCGGGATTGAGATTATATCTCCTGTAAATCAAATAAAACTTTCAACAAACTGCTTTGAGTCTTTTGCGGAGCGGGAGCTTTTTTCGAGAGCAAACCTTTCCGCTGCAATATCAAGTTCATCTGTATTATACTTTATACCTTTTTATTTGCAAGGCTGTGAACAATTTTAAGATATAACAGATAGATTTCAATGCATAGGCAGCTCCCGAAATATCGTTTGGTATATCGTTTATAAACCATAAACCGAAGTCAATAAAATACCCGAACAGAAAAAACAGCGGTATTTGTGAAAACTGTATGGGTTTGAAATTACGCCTGGCAGAATTATCTGACCGAGAAGCAAAACACAATTTGAAACTATCACCCATGTGCCGAAAGATATAAAGGTAAATTTTATGCTGACAATATTTGTAATTGAAGAGATGGACGAAACCCCAAGCTCTGCTTGTTTTGTGAAGGCAACACCTACTCCGCAGAAAAACAGGCTAATAATAAACAATATATAATGTTTAACAGTTTCTTTTCTTGACATCGATTTCATTTTGTGATTCTTGCTTGTTTAATACACAAGCTTTTATATTTCAGGAACAATATAGTTTCTGTTTTTGAGTTCAGCAAAAATCCTGTTCAGATGCTCCTCCGATTCTGCACGAACGGTATGGTAATGATAACCGCCGGTAACATTCATAAGTTCTGTTGATTTTCCGCTGCGTACTCCTTCAATAAATTGCTTTACATGTAGTCTTGAAAAAATATTAAGTTTTGCTTCAATTTTGCCGTAAACCTTGTGCCACACAAAAACATCAACCACCGTTCCGCCAAGGTCAACAATGCAATTCAGCTCATCCTCCGTTTGTTCGGTGGTATGGTGAACCTTAAAAACACATTCGGCAAGCGGTGAAGAATGGACAATATAGCCGTTATGCGTAGAAAGAATATCATAGCCCGATGCTTTTAAAAGAGAAATATCCTGCACAATAATCTGTCTGGAAACACCGAAACGCTCCGAAAGAATTCCGCCTGAAACAGGCTTTTCTTCACACATTAAAAATTCAGCTATTTGTTTTCTTCTTTCTTCAGCCTTCATAAATTTGCTCCTTTATATTGCATGAAGATTTTTAAGCGAAAGGTCGAGAATCGGAGATGAATGTGTCAACGCACCGCTTGATATATAGTCTACACCGATATCCACCAGCTTTGCAACATTTTCTTTTGTAACATTTCCGCTGCATTCGGTTTCAGCTTTGTCCTTGCAAAGTTTTACGGCTTCTTTCATATCCTCAACGCTCATATTATCAAGCATAATAATATCTGCACCGGCTTCAAGTGCTTCTTTGAGCATATCAAGATTTTCAACCTCAATTTCGATTTTACGAACAAAAGGTGCATATTCTTTTGCCATCCGAACAGCTTCTTTGACTCCGCCTGCAGCTCCGATATGATTATCCTTGAGCAGAATACCGTCACTCAGATTAAATCTGTGGTTATATCCGCCGCCGACCTTTACGGCATATTTTTCAAAAACACGCATATTAGGTGTTGTTTTTCTTGTATCGAGCAATTTGGTTTTGCTGCCCTTCAAAAGGTCTGCTATCGAACGGGTGTATGTTGCGATGCCGCTCATCCTTTGAAGAAAGTTAAGAGCGGTACGCTCTCCTGAAAGAAGAACACGGATATCCCCTCTTATAACGCCGAGTTTTTCGCTGTTTTTTACTATGTCGCCGTCTTTGCAGAAAAAGATGATTTCCGTTTTTTCATCCAAAAGTTCAAAAACTCTTTTAAAAATTTCTAGACCTGCAATAACTCCGTCCTGCTTGCATATAAGCTCAACCTCACCCATCTGAAATTCTCTCATAACGGAATTTGTTGATATATCCTCACTTGTAATATCTTCTCTGAGTGCATTCAAAATCATTTCATCCGCATTCATTTTCATTGTTATATTATTCATTTCTTTGTTTCTCCTTTTCAATTGCAGCAATAACCGCTTCTTTATATTTTTCCTGATATCCGTCATACTCTGCCGGTTTCAAAACAACCTCAACGGGATTTGATTTTTCATAAACCGAATCAATATGCTCTGCGGCACGCTTTGCAAAAACAAGGCTTTCAAGCAGCGAGTTACTTGCAAGGCGATTTTTTCCGTGAACGCCGTTGCAGGCGGTTTCGCCAACCGCATAAAGCCGCTCCATAGATGTTTTGCTGTATCCGTCAACATCAATGCCGCCCATAAAATAATGCTGTGACGGCACAACGGGGATGCTTTCTTTTGTTACATCATATCCTTCATCAAGGCAGTGCTGATATATATTAGGAAAATGATTCTTGATTTCATCTTCGGGAATTGCAGCAAGGGAAAGCCAAACATATTCCGTTCCTTCCTTTTTCATTTCCTCGAATATCGCATTTGCAACAACATCTCTCGGAAGAAGCTCATCAACAAATCTCTCTCCCTTTGAATTAAGAAGCACCGCACCCTCGCCTCTTACCGATTCAGAAATCAAAAACTCCCTACCGTTCTTTTTGCTGTAAAGCGTGGTCGGATGAATCTGAATATAATCAATATTCTGAAGCATTATTCCGTATTTAAGAGCCAAAGCAAGCGCATCACCCGTCAAATGGCGATAGTTGGTGGAATGCTCAAATAGCCCTCCGATTCCGCCTGTTGCAAGAACGGTATAATCTGCATTGATGCTCATAAAATTATTCTCCGCATCATGGCCGATAATGCCGTAACAAACATTCTCCCTGCAAATCAAATCCACCATTGTAAAATTCTCAATCAAGGTTATATTATCACATTTTTTAACCGAATCCAATAAATGTGAGGTGATTTCCTTTCCGGTTTCATCCTCGTGGAACAGAATTCTTGAATTGGAATGCGCACCTTCCTTGGTATATATAAACTCTTTGCCGTTTTTCTCAAAACGGACACCATAAGACACCAAATCACCGATAACCTCTTGAGATGAACGAATCATAATATCAACCGAATCGGGATTGTTTTCGTAATGCCCAGCACGCATGGTATCTTCATAAAACATCTCATAATCTGTTTCATCCCGAAGAACACAAATGCCTCCCTGTGCCAGATAAGAATCGCTTTTGGGTGCGCTTTTTTTGGTTATAATTACAATTTTTTTATCTTTCGGCAAATTCAGCGCACAATAAAGACCTGAAACACCGCAGCCGACAATTATTACATCTGTTTTCATATCCTTATTTTGCAAGCTCCAACATTCTGTCAAGCGGAACAATCGCTTTTCTGCAAATATCCTCGCCGATTATGATTTCTTTATCTTCTTTTTCCAACACAGATAGAATATTTTCAAGAGTATTTAATTTCATATCCTTGCAACAAGGACAGGGTTCAGGAAAAACAAAACGCTTATTCGGGTTATCCGATTTGAGCTTATATTCCACTCCGCTTTCTGTGCAGACAATGAATTTATTGTAAGGACTGTTTTTTGCATAATCAATAATTTCAGCCGTGCTTCCGATATAATCGGATACAGCAAGAACCTCCGGTTCACATTCGGGATGCGTTAAAACAAGAGCATCAGGGTGCTCAACCTTCTCAGCCTGAAGCTGCTGAACAGAAATAACTGCATGAATGGGACAGCAACCGTCATTTATAATGATATTTTTTTCAGTTACCTGTTCTGCAACAAATCTGCCGAGATTTCTGTCGGGAATAAAAAATATGTTATTATTTGGTAGAGATTTAACAATTTCCACCGCATTAGATGATGTTACGCAAACATCGCTTTGGCATTTAAGCTCAGCTGTTGAATTTATATAGCACACAACAGCAAGGTCATCATATTTCTCACGCATTTCAGCAATTTTATCTTTTGTTACCATATGCGCCATAGCGCAATCAGCCGTTAAATCGGGCATAAGAACTTTTTTGTCGGGGTTCAGAATTTTTGCACTCTCGCCCATAAAAGAAACACCGCAGAAAACAATTATATCCGCTGTGCTTTGCTTGGCAATCTTTGCAAGATAAAATGAATCGCCTACATAATCCGCAATCTCCTGAACCTCTGCAGGAGCATAATAATGAGCAAGAATAACAGCATTTTTCTCATTTTTCAACTGTTTTATTTGTGTTTTCATTTTTTATCGTTCCTTATTATTATTAACCTGCACATTATACAACTCCGCTTTACATCTGTCAAGTTATCTGTAAAGGTTTATTGTTCAAAAAATGGCAGCATTCTCCCTTTGAGCCTTGCTGCCATTCGTTTTTTAATTATATGCACTTTATATTTTTACTTTTGTTCCAAAGCTTTCAATGATTTCTTGAACTGAACGGTAAACAGAATTGCCGTGAAGGTGACGGCGATATCTCCGCCGTGTTTAAGAAGTGATGAATTGAAGCAAACCGAAATTACACTTTCACTGCTCTGCATAATAAAAGTTGCAAGTGCTGCACCTTTAACGCCCATACTATCTCTAAAGACGGCAGAATTTTATATTAATATCGGAATTAACAAACAAAACCACCAAGTTAAAAACTCGGTGGTTTTGTTTTAGATTGGGGTAGATATATGATTTGTTATTTTAAAACTGAAACTGCGTCTGAGATTGTTTTTTCCATTGCTTCTCTGCCGTATTTATCAACCTCTGATTTATTTTTTTCGCCGTGGGTCAGGCAACCTGCACCGCCGATACATCCGCCGATACAAGCCATACCCTCAATGAAATTGGCATCAAGGACATTCTTACTCTTTTTAAGCAGAGCCATTCTGCAGGCTTCAATTCCGTCGCAGACAGCAGGTTTAAGGTCAAATTCAATATTCTGCTCTTTCATTGCCTGTGCAACCGCATCGGAAAGTCCGCCGCTTCGTGCAAATATTCTGCCGTAATATGATGCGTTGTCAAGCACATCCTCATCAAGAGTTGTGATATCAATATCCTTGCTGTCAAAGAGTGCCTGAAGTTCTTCAAAGGTAAGAACGCTGTCAACATAAGGTTTGACGGACTCAAGCTGTGCCTCTGCCTTTTTTGCGGTACAAGGTCCGATAAATACAACTTTTGCATTTTCGCTTGTTTCTTTAATATATTTTGCAAGTGCCGCCATGGGCGAGAGGTTATGCGAAATATGCTCCGCAAGTGCAGGAAATGCAGACTTCACATATGAAACAAACGCAGGACAACATGAGCTTGTGAGGAAGCCTTTTTCAGCCAGTTCTTTTGACTCCTCCATTGCAACCATATCTGCACCGAGAGCCGCTTCAACAACAGTAAAGAATCCGAGTTTTTTAAGTCCGCTGATAACCTGACCGAGCTTTGCGTAGGTAAACTGGCTTGAAATTGACGGAGCAACAACCGCATAAACCTTATACTTTTTGTTTTCTTCACTCTTTTTGATGATGTCTATAACATTCACCATATAGGATTTATCCATAATTGCGCCGAACGGACACTGATAAACGCAAGCTCCGCAAGCAGTACATTTATCGTTGTTTATAGTTGCCGCTTTCTGCTCGTTCATTGAAATTGCCTTGATTTTGCAGGCACTTTGACAGGGTCTTTTTCTGCTTACGATTGCCGTATAAGGGCAAACCTTTGCGCATGCTCCGCATTCAACGCATTTTGATTTATCAATATGGGCAACATGGTTGTTATCGAATGTAATGGCTCCTTTTTTACATACATCCTCGCATCTGTGAGCAAGACATCCACGGCAGGCATTTGTTACCTCGTAACCGCCTACGGGACACTCGTCACAGGCTATATCAATAACCTCGATAACATTAGGGTTATTTTTATCGCCGCCCATTGCAATTCTGACTCTCTCCGCAAGAATTGCCCGTTCTTTATAAACGCAGCAGCGCATAGTCGGCTCGTTACCGGGAACGAGAGTTTTTGGAATATCAAGAATATTGTCAAGCAGGGTATCATTCCACGCCTGTCTTGCAACTTCGCGCAAAACCTTATATTTGAGATGCTGAACTTTAGTATCAAACTTTCTCATAACTCTCACTCCTTAAAAATAACTGACTTTTATGCGTTTTCCCATCTTCTTGAGGCAGGCTGAAAGCTCCTCAACAAGATTCATTTTTATGCTGAAATTAATGGGCAGGTCAGGATTCTGATGAGCAGGATTAATTGCTCTGCCTACATAGAAATTTATATCAGTTGCTTCCTCAAAAAGCAAGCGAGAAATTAAGGAAGCGCCGTCACGCTTTAAGCTCCAGTGCTCGTAGTACTCGTTTTCACCGAGATAATCCCTTGCGTATTCAAGCACCTTATTGACGGTTATAACACCTTCAGTTACAAGGTCAACACCTTCAATTTCCGCAATTGGCGGAACATCCGAGCGTTCAAAATTAAGGCTTGCTTTAATGGGTTTGTTAAGAAATTTTGCGGCAATTGAAGAGGTTGTACCGCCGCAAATAATATGCTTTCCTTCTTTCGAAAAGAAGAGCGACATCATTCGGTTGGCATCGTCACGGTTTGACGGCGGACCGAAAAGAATATTCATCGGCTCACGCTTTCTTATTCTCACAACGCACGCCGTTGCATCGTCACCGGGTTTACCGCCGTAAAGCTTATAGCATTCGTCAACAAGGATTGTTGAAAGAGTTTTGGCGGTATATCCGACAGGTGCAAGAGTCTCAACAAATGAAATGATATCCTCTCTTTTCCATCCGAAATTATATGACATTCCGATTCCGGCATGGGGGCAGCCGTCGCTCATTGCAACGAAAATATCATTTTCACGAAGCTTTATTATGCTTTTGAAAATCTTCTTGCCGCCGATATTCATTTCTGTTTTCGGATAATCATAATTCTGCTCATCACGGATGATGATTACCTGCGGATTATCATACTGAATAACCTCTGCGGTTTCGTTGTTTTTGAGGTGAATAATAGTAAAGGTTGAGTACGCAACTCCTCTCACCGAACAAACAGGCAATGTTGCCGCAATGGTTGAAACGCACTCTTCAATAGGAAGTCCCTCTGCCATCATAGTTGAAATTATCTTTGATGTCAAGGTTGAAAGAATACTTGCCTTAACTCCGCTTCCGAGACCATCTGCAAGAACGATAACAGTTGAGTTTTCATCCTGCTCAACAACATCAACATGGTCGCCGCAAAGCTCTTCACCGTAGTGATTAACGCTTTTATAGCCGATATCTGCACACAAATCATTCATCGGTAATCGACTCCTTCAGCTTTGCAAGTGCAATTTTTGTTTCTGCAGCAGTTTCGCCGAGAAGCGAGGCAATTTCCTGAACAATACGCATCTGTTTTTCAACAACTCTGTCAGCAACCTCAACGGTCTGACGGCTGATGCTTTCTTTTTTTTCACGCTCCGCTTCTTCGTCGGTAACATCACGCATAATTCCGATAAGAAGGTGTGAGTCACGGTCATAAACAACTGTCTGCTCAACATATCGTTTGTATTCCGCAAGATATACACGCTGATCACGCACATCTCTGCCTGTTGAAAGAACGGACATAAATACACTCGGATCAAGAATTCGGATAACCTGATCACCGAGAACATCTGATGCCGAACGGATATTCATAATCTTTCTTGCGGCGGTGTTTATCTGCTGAACCTCAAGCTGTTCGTTGAGAACAATGAGTCCGTTGGGAGTATTCTTAACGATTGTATCCGAAAAGCTTTCTGCTTTATCCTTGAGATAAGGCAAACACATTGAAAATTCAGCCTTACCCTGTGCAATTGCAACCGCTTTTTCACGGCAGGTGTTATATCCGCAGGAGCCACAGTTAAGCTCATCAGAGGGCTTGAATTTACCCATCTGACGGAGAATATTATTTATCTCCATTTCAGAAGGCAAAGGGAGTTTGCGTTCAATAAAACTGAAATTCTTTTTGAGTTCAATCGCCTTGGGCTGGTCAACCTCAAAATCCTTGCTGCCAGCATAATTTGCAACCTCAATATAATCCTTGATGTTTGAGGTGTGGTGGTATTTTTCAATAACAGGACCACCTACGCAACTGCCAACACATGATGACATCTCAATAAAGCACTTGTGAATCTTGCCTTTTTCAATATCCTTAAGTACGGCAATGCAGTTTTCAACACCGTCAATGGCAACATAAGTATAATCGCTGACTTCGCTCATCGTTTTGAGTACGCCGCCCGTTGTGGGGAAGAATCTTGCACGGCTGAAATCATCTTTATCGGAAACTGCCTCAAGCTCAATGTTTTCTTCTTTGAGCCATTCGGTAAGTTCTTCAAATGTGAGAACAGCATCTGCAATGCCTTCGTAGTATTCAGCCTCATCCTTTTTCGCAACGCAAGGACCGACAAAAACGGTTTTTGCATTGGGAATTCGCTTTTTTATATCCTGACAGTGTGCCTGCATGGGTGACATAACATCAGCAAGATATTCCAGCGCTGCAGGATAATGCTTCTGAATAAGAAGATTTATTGAATGGCAGCAGGAGGAAATGATAACATCCCTTTCCTCTTCCGCAAGAATTCTTTCGTATTCATTTTTGACGATGGTTGCACCGATTGCAGTTTCTTCAACATCAAAAAATCCGAGTTTCTGAAGTGCAGAGCGCATGGAGTTGATACCCACACCGTCATAGTTTGCAATGAATGAGGGTGCAAGGCTAACCACAACGGGGTCGCCACTCTGAATAAGCACCTTTACCTTCTCAACCTCGTTTACGATTTCCTTTGCATTCTGGGGGCAGACAACAAAGCACTGACCGCAGAGAATGCACTCATTTCCTATAATATGCGCCTGATTGCCCGAAAAGCGGATAGCTTTAACCGGGCAATGGCGGATACACTTATAGCAATTTTTGCAGTTTGATTTTTTAAGAGTTAAGCAATTCATAGTTTTTTACTTCCCTTCAACTGCGGATAAGATGTTTTCGTTAAAAAACTCTTTGAAATTCTCTTTCGTAATGCCGACATGAACATCATCATTGACCTGAACAGTTACACCAACGCGATTACACTTGCCGATGCAAAAGCTTCCGGCAAGTGTAACCTCGTCTTCCAGATGATGTTCTTCAACGGCTTTCTGAAGAAGCTCTACTATTTCGGGTGAGCCCTTCAGGTGGCATGAGCTGCCTACACAAACCTGAACAATCACCATAAATTACACCTTCGCAATAACTTCTTTTGAGAAAAATTCGTTTACTGTTTCGGGAGTTACCGAAAAGAAATTATCATCAACGGTAACGCATACACCCTGCTGGCATTTGCCCATGCAGAAAGTGCCGCCAAGTTCGACTTTGTCACCGAGATTATTCTCGCTGATAAGATACTGGAGCTGTTCAACAACCTGTCTTGATCCCTTGATGTGGCATGATGAACCGATACATACTGTAATTTTCATAGCATTTTTTCTCCCCGTTCTTTATTATTCGTAGTCAACAACATTTGCCCATGAAAGAAGGAATTCTCTCTCTTTTTCGTTGCCCTTAACAGACTGCGAAGCTGCAACAATGGGCATCCACTTCTGAACATACTGCATAGCAGTGTTGCTCTTTTTGCAGAACAGTTCAAGATATTCCTTAGCCCCGCTGATATCGCCGCTGAGCCAGAAAAGAAGATAGGTTCTTGCTGCGTCTGCGGAAGCATTGCCCTGAGTTGCGTGCGACCAGTCAAGGATATAAGGTGTGCCGTCTTCTGCGATGATGATATTTGAAGGGTTGAAATCGCCGTGGCAGACTTTATTATGCTTGGGCATACCCTCAAGACGGGTGTGAAGATCATACTTTGTTGTTGCTTCAAGCTCGGACTGGCTGATTTTTCTGTTCATCTTATCCTTGAGCTTGTTGAGAAGAGGGCAAGTTTTAGACTGAACTTCAAGCTGAAGGTCAACAAGAAGCTCAAGATATTCGCTCTTCTTATCTTCATCCTCTTCCATAAGCTGTGCAAGAGTTTTGCCCTTAATATATTCGGAAACGATTGCCCATTTGCCGTCAATCATTGTTACCTCAAGCACCTTGGGAATATTAAGACCTGTTTCTTCGATTCTTGCCTGATTAAGTGCCTCGTTAAGAACATCAGCCTTTGAATAATCGGCATTGAAAACCTTAACACAAACTTCTCCGTCACGGTAAATGGTTTTGTTATTTCTTACTGCTATTACTCTGTCAAGTTTCATTGTTTTGTCCTCCTTACGCTTTCTTACCCTTGCGGTAAGCTGATTTTACTTTGTCGTCTGCGAAAACTTTGATGTCATCTGCTGTGGGCATAGCCTTTTCAACAAAGTGCTTGCCGTAATATGCGTTGAGATACATCTGCTTGATTTCGCTCATAAGGGGATATCTGGGATTAGCGCCGGTGCACTGGTCATCGAATGCCTGCTCAACCATTTCATCAAGGTTATCAAGGAAGAATTTCTCGTCAACGCCGTAATCCTTGATTGTTTCCTTAATACCTACGGTTGCCTTAAGGTCATTGATTGCTTTGATAAGATTTTCAAGCTTTTCGTTATTATTCTTACCGCCGAGACCGAGATAATCGGCAATTTCAGCATAGCGTGCAAGAGTATGGGGATGGTCATACTGTGAGAATGTGCCCATCTTTGCGGGTGCTTCGGATGCATTGAAGCGAAGAACTTCTTCGATCATAAGTGCGTTTGCAACGCCGTGGGGAAGATGGTGGAATGCACCGAGCTTATGAGCCATTGAGTGGCAGATGCCTAGGAATGCGTTTGCGAATGCCATACCTGCCATTGTTGCAGCATTTGCCATCTTTTCTCTTGCTTCAATGTCTGTCTGACCGTTTTCGTATGCTCTGGGAAGATATGTGAAGATATTCTTGAGTGACTGAAGTGCAAGACCATCTGTGTAGTCTGTTGCAAGCATCGCGGCATAAGCCTCAACTGCGTGTGTTACTGCGTCAATACCTGATGCTGCTGTAAGTCCCTTGGGGGCTGACATATGGAAATCTGTATCAATAATTGCCATATTGGGAAGAAGCTCGTAGTCAGCAAGAGGATACTTAACGCCTGTTGCTTCATCTGTGATAACCGCGAAGGGAGTGACCTCCGAGCCTGTACCTGCTGATGTGGGAACAGCGATGAAATATGCCTTTTCACCCATCTTGGGGAAGGTATAAACACGCTTACGGATATCGATAAATCTCATTGCCATATCCATGAAATCTGCTTCGGGATGCTCATAAAGAACCCACATAATCTTTGCAGCGTCCATTGCCGAACCACCGCCGAGCGCGATGATTGTGTCGGGCTTGAATGCAGCCATCTGTGCTGCACCGTTCTTTGCGTTTGCAAGAGTGGGGTCAGGCTGAACATCAAAGAAGGTTGTATGTGCAATTCCCATTTCGTCAAGCTTATCTGTGATGGGCTTTGTGTAGCCGTTCTGATAAAGGAAAGTATCGGTTACGATGAATGCTCTCTTTTTACCCATAACATTCTTGAGCTCGTCAAGAGCAACGGGAAGGCAGCCCTTCTTGATATAAACCTTTTCAGGTGCACGGAACCAAAGCATATTTTCCCTTCTTTCTGCTACAGTTTTGATATTGATAAGGTGCTTTACACCAACATTTTCGCTTACTGAGTTTCCGCCCCATGAACCGCAGCCAAGAGTGAGCGAGGGAGCAAGCTTGAAGTTGTAAAGGTCGCCGATACCGCCGTGTGATGAGGGTGTGTTAACAAGAATACGGCAGGTCTTCATTCTTGCGGCAAATTCATTGATTTTTTCTGTTTCGGTTACTTCGTTGAGATAGATTGACGAGGTATGACCGTAGCCGCCGTCTGCAACAAGATGCTCTGCCTTTGCAAGTGCATCCTCAAAGCTTTCTGCCTTATACATTGCAAGAACGGGTGAAAGCTTTTCGTGAGCAAACTCTTCCGAAATTTCAACACTTTCAACCTCACCGATAAGAATTTTTGTTCCTTCGGGAACGGTTACGCCTGAAAGCTCTGCAATCTTTGCGGCGGGCTGACCGACGATTTTTGCATTGAGAGCGCCGTTGATGATAATTGTCTTTCTGACCTTTTCTGTTTCTGCAGGATTAAGGAAATAGCAACCTCTTGAAGCAAACTCTTCCTTAACTGTATCATAAATGTTTTTCATAACGATAACCGACTGCTCTGATGCGCAGATCATGCCGTTATCAAATGTTTTTGAGTGGATAATTGAGTTAACTGCAAGAAGAATATCAGCGCTGTCATCGATGATCGCGGGAGTGTTACCGGCGCCAACGCCGAGTGCGGGCTTACCGCTTGAATAAGCAGCCTTAACCATACCGGGGCCGCCTGTTGCAAGGATAATATCGGATTCCTTCATAACGGTGTTTGTCATTTCAAGCGAGGGAACATCAATCCAATCAATAATTCCTTCGGGTGCGCCTGCTGCAACTGCTGCTTCAAGAACAAGCTTTGCAGCTGCAATCGTGCAATTCTTTGCTCTGGGGTGCGGAGAGATAATAATAGCATTTCTTGTTTTAAGAGCAATAAGGCACTTAAAAATAGCAGTTGATGTGGGGTTGGTTGTGGGAATAACAGCCGCAATAACACCAATGGGGTCTGCTATCTTCTTGATGCCGAATGCCTTGTCTTCTTCGATTATTCCGCAAGTTTTGGTGTCCTTATAAGCATTGTAAATATATTCCGAAGCGTAGTTATTCTTGATAACCTTATCTTCAACAATGCCCATGCCTGTTTCTTCAACAGCCATCTTTGCAAGAGGAATTCTTGCCTTGTTTGCTGCTGAAGCGGCTGCAAGAAAAATCTTGTCAACCTGTTCCTGAGTGTAGGTTGCGAAAACCTGCTGAGCCTTTCTTACACGCAGAATAGCCTCGTTGAGCTTTTGAACGCTGTCGATGATTTCATAAGTTTTGGTAGCCATTTTATATCCTCCTAATATAATTTACATAATTGATAATTTATTGTTAAGATATGCGAGCGAAAGAGCAAGTCTTTCCTGTTTTAAAAGTGTGCCGTCGGGAACTTCAAGATTGCATGGAGCAAAATTCCAAATTGCCGTAATTCCGCTTTCAATCATTCGATCACATACATTCTGCGCAGACCCTGCACCGACAGTTATTATTCCTATCTGCACATTGTTGTTTTTGCAGAATTCATTAAATTCCTTCATGGGCAGAATTTCAATTGAACGATTGTATCTGATTGCAGTTTCGCTGCAGTCAAAAGCTGCAATGATTTTTACACCGTAATTTTCAAAATCATCGAATTCAAGAAGCGCTTTCCCGAGCTTTCCTGCTCCCACCAGAACGGCATTGGTCATATTGCTTTGACCAAGATGATTTTCTATGCTTTTTATCAGGTCAATTGTTTTATATCCGACCTTCGGCTTTCCTGCACCGCTTACAGCATTCAGGTCTTTTCTTACCTGAACTTCACCGAGAGAAAGTTTTTTTGCAATTACGGTTGAAGAAATATAGGGAACATCATCAGTCGGCAACTCACGCAACAGCTGAAGATAATGCGGAAGTCTGCCCAAAGTTGCTTTTGTAATGTTTGATTTTTCCACCGTAAATCCTCCTTTCTCTTGAACCATTGATATCTTAACAAAAACTTTGGAGATTGGGAATTATTAAAATGTTTAATCGGTATTATCAATATCGATAACCTCTTTATCGATATAAAAAATGAAGACTCGTCCTTTACGGACGAGCCTTGGGAATTTCGTTATTCAGATGTTTGCGTTTTGATTCACAAAGAGCAGTTATGAATTTTTTATCAATGTCTGAGAGCTTATATCCGTCGCGGTAAATCAGCACATCTTTATATATCTTTTTGTTATCCACGCACTTTTTCTGAACGAGATTGTATCTTTCAAGAACGCTCGGCGGTGCGGGCGAAACCCACATAAAGGTTTCGGGATTCTGCGAAAGCAAATCAAACTGGCTTGCTCTTTCAAAAATAAAAATTCTTCGTTCAATATTATCGGGTAATTCCGATTTAACAACCTTTGCAAGAGGGAGTGACGGCACATAGGGATCGGCATGTGCAATTTCAATATAATCCGTCAAATCATCAAAGGAGATAACCTCCTTCTTCGCAAGCGGATTATCCGCACTCATAATTAGGCAATAGGAAAACTCTGTCACCATTTCATAACTGAGAGCTTTTTCCTCAAGCATGGATTTGAAATACTTATCGAAATTCTCAGCATAACGGATTATTCCGAGTTTATAATCATGGTTGAGAATGTTGTTAATTGTTCTCTGTGAATTTGTTTCTTTATAAAATATCTCACAGGCATCCTTTGAGAGTGTTTTGGAAAACTCTGCAAACGCATCGGAAATATAGCAGGCTCTTGGCACGGAAATAGAAAACTTCTGCTTTTTGATATGACCGCCCTTATACATATTCTCAACCTGGTCAATCTGTTTAAGAATATCTTTTGCATAGTTTATGAACTCTTCTCCTTCGGGAGTGAGCACCATACCTTTTGCAGTACGATCAAAAACGGTTATTCCCAAATCAGCTTCAAGCTCTTTGATTGAACGGCTGATGTTGGGCAAAGCAACATAAAGGGTTTCTGCCGCCTTGTTGAGTGAACCTACCTTCGCAACCTCAACGGCATACTTCATATGCAGTATATTCATTTATCTCACCTCTGATATGGGATAAAATATATAAATATACATTTATTATACAATATGTTTATGCTTTCTTCAAGTCTGAATTTTAACTTTATCACTTTAAAATCATTTTTAATATACTACTATTAATCTGTAATCTTTGCTGATATGATATTAAAATATAAATTCCGTGTATAAAACATATAAAATTTTTTGAATTATCCTAAAAATAAATAGTTGACTGATTTTTAATCTCAATCAGCTCTTTTGTTATATAAAACTTTACATTCATGGGTTGTTTTGATATAATTATTTACAGTTTCAACCTTATTTTATCAATTTCCGTTAAGCTGATATTTAGCACGCACGGCTTTGGGATTCAGGGAGATGTAACAATGATTTTCAAAAAAACATTTACGGTGATTCTTGTTCTTTGCATCATTTTATCATTAGTAGCATGCCAAAAAGATAGTACAACTGAAAGCTTTACCGAAAATTCAACAAATGCCGTTATTGAAGAATCTACAGAGAAAACAGAAAAATATTTTAAAATGAGCGAAGCTGTTTCAACCCTTAACACAACAGAAACCACTGTTCCTGTTTCAACAGAAGTTTCAGCCGTTGCCCCTTCTTTGTTAACAAAAGCCGAAATAATCAATGCCTATATAAAGGCTGCCGAAAACTCAAACAAATCCGTAAAATCAGAGCAAGCCATAACATTTTCAAATATTTCCATCAATAACGGACAGTTTGAAGGTGTTATTGATTTTGTGATGCCGATAATGTCAAAGCTTATTTCAAATAACGCAAAAGAAAAGGACGGCATTACGGGTGGCTACGCAAATCTTTCCGAATCGGATGTATATGAAGCCAAAGCATATCCGGTCGGCAATAACATAGCCATTGAAATGGTTATGCATGAGCAAACCGACGGTGCTCACGGCGACATGCTCGGCGGCACGGTAGGACACGCCATTTCGGTTGTCGGAGATATCGGCGATGTTGTAAAACAGTTAAACGACCTTGGACTTCCCATTGAAATTTCGGATGAACAAACCTCAATCCATTATACAAATCCGGTTGTCAAAGTGCTTATAGACGAAGACGGCAAAATTATAAAAGGCACATGGACCTATACTGTTGATATCAGACTCAACAACTACAAGGTCGGCGGAAAAACCGTTGATACGACATCCGTTGTAATGGATAATGTAATTACGGTTAATGGTGGGTTCTGACAGTAAAACAAAAAAAGCTGACTGACTTTTCAATGTCAGTCGGCTCTTTTTGCTAGTTTTTTCTGTTTCCAATAATTGAATTTATCATCGTAAGAAATCATAACTGATTTTATTTAACTGTTTTCTTGTTCTTCACAACTTTACCGTTTGCATTGATATAAGAAAATTTACGGCATTTGAAGAGTTCTTTTCTGCCGTTTTCGTTTCTTGTGAAAACAAGCTCAAATTTACCGCCTGCAGATTTAAGGTTCTTTGCAAGAATTTCAGCAGTTTCTTTTTTTACCGCAATAACAGACGGACAGGCATAGCTCTGAACATAGTTTCTGCTTGTGAGCTTTGAGATTCCCTTTGTGCCGATAAGCAAATATCTCGGGTCATCAATGGGAGAAAGAAGCTCAGATAATGCCTTTGCAAAAACATTCTTTTCTCTTACGGTTGCTTTTTCAAGCGAACAGTTGACCGTGTTTTTCTTTTCGGTTCTTTTAACGGAAACCGTTGCTCCCCTGCTCTCGATTTCGCCGATTTCTTTAAGAGTTTTAAGAATTGCATTCGAAATATTGCTGACCGTTTTTTCGGGTGAGGAGTTTTTCATAACCGTTGATACAGTCTTAATAAGCAATACGCCTGCAACTGCCGCAATGATAAATCCAAGCAGACCGCCAAAGAAGCCCGATGTTGCAATTATGACTATAGCAAACACAACCAACGCAGCAAGAACAATCGCATAAATCTTGTTTTTATGAACTGCCTTTGCAGGCTGAACTTCGACGGGAATTTCGCTGACTTCGGCAATTTCGGGTCTTGCCTTACCTTTGACCGCCCCCGTCCATCTGCCTGCCGTAACATTCCTTGCGGCGGCAAACGAGAGCATCTGACGGTTGATGTTTTCGAGTCCTTGCTCGTCATAAGGGGCTTTGAGAATATCGATTCTGTCCGTTCCGCTTTCAATAACATCGCTGTTATATGCAGGTGCCTGGAAGCATGCAAAGCGGCGCTTCATAGTTTCAAAATCATCACTGATTATTTCATCGGCGGAATCGGGTTCAACTGTTACAAGATGCCATATGTTTGACACTTTTTCGGGATTCTTTTTATCAATTCTTATTGCTCTGCCTCGCATCTGATTGGAAAGCATAAAGCTGCCGACAAAGCTCGCAAGAATTAACGAATTGATGTTGGGTGAATCCCAGCCTTCGCCGAGCAATGATTTTGTGCCGACAAGAACATTGATTACGCCCAACTGAAAAGCCTTTGTTATGATGTTTACCTTATTCTTATTTGAACCGCCGAAAACGATTTCGGTGTGGTTGGTGTTTTCAAGCTTCTTTATTCTGCAAGGCACGCCTTCGTTAATGGCGATTTCCTGCACGGTTTCAACAGTAGAGTCGGGAAGAATCACAAGTGTACCCGAAAGCACGGCAACCTTTGCATCGGGACTGCTTCTTCTGATTGATTCAAAGACAGGCACAGTGCCGAGCGCATGGATTTCCTCGTTTGTGCCTATAAGCTTCATCATATCCTTTTTGATGTAGTCGGTAAGAATCAGCATGCGCAGAGAATCGCCGAGATTTGCATATTCCGAAGCAACAATCTTTTTTATGCTGTCAAGTTTACCCGTTGAAGATATGAGCATTTTATTTATCTTATCGTTTGAAGCAAGGCGCACTTTTCTTTTTTCAATAAGCGCTTCTTTTGATAAAACGGATTTTAATTCTTCGCTGATTTCTTCACCGAATATTTCGGGTTTATCAATAATAAACTGAAATGCTTTTTCTGCCTCCGCCACTGAATAAACAGGCGCTTTTCTGCCTTCGTTGACCTTATCTTCAAGGCTTTTTGATATACTTGCACCGGCTTGTTTTGCTACGCATACAAGAGATTTGAAGCCTTCAAGATTATCGTAAAGCAAAACCTCGTTTGCAGACACACCCGAAGCCTGCAATGCCTTTGAAAGCAAACCGCTTTTTATTATTTCATCTGTGCAGGCAGCGGCTTTTTCTTTGTAATTTTTAAGGGTCTGAGCTTCCTCTTCGGTGGGATAACTGAAATATATATAGTCCTGATGGGGACAGAGAGTTTTCTGCATAACAAGCTGGGGCACAAAAATCTCTTCATCAATATCGCCGCAGAGAGTCTGATATCGATTCCATTCGGCAGGTGCGCTGTCATAGGGCGGAGTTGCGGTTAAAGCAATGATTGTTACATCTCCGCCGAACATTGAAACAAACTTTTCAAGAGCTTTCTGCCATTCACTTTTAAGATGGTGAGCTTCGTCAAGACAGATTGTTTTAATCCCTGCTTTTTTAATTTCATCAAGCAAATCAAAATTGCTGAAATCCTGCATTTCCTCTGACTGCAATTCATCCTCATCCGCTTCGGATTCAAGAACGGATTTTGTGAATGCCGCATGAAGCGCCTGATATGTGATTGAGGTTAACAGTTTGGGGTTGGCGAGAGAATAAGAAATATATTCATCGGGGTTTTCCGTTTCGGGAAGATAAGCCTCAACAAACCTTTCGCCCCATTGCTGGCGTATGGTTACGGAGGGCGACATTATAAGCGCAGGAGAATTCTGCCTGCGGATAAGCTCCAGCCCAAGAATTGTTTTGCCGCTGCCGGGCGCAGCAACGATATGGATTCGATTATCTTTGAGATGCTTTTTTGAATTATCAAGCACAGTCTGCTGATAATCACGGAAAGTCCATTTGAACTTAATCTTGCTGAAATCCTTCATTATTATACCTCCGTTTTTTTATTGCAAATTATCATATCATTTTTCATTACAAACGGCAATACTGCCGGTTTGTGCAAATCATTTTCAGATTCATTTACACATCCGACAACAAATACAGCTCCGGATTATCTGCAACTTTCAAAAAATAACTGTTGATTTCTTCCGGAGAACATTGCATTTTATTGTCTATCCACCATCTTACGGTTTCAACAAAAGAGCACGCAATGTGATTTACAACAAAATCTCTCGGGAGCTGAGAGTTGTCTTTTATTTTCACTAGTCTGTCAATAAGACTGACAAATCCTGTTTTGAAATAACGCAAAAACATTTCGTTGTCGCTGCATGAAAGCAGGCTGAGAATGTTATTATCATTTTTTTCAAGATGCAAAAACAAATGAAGAAACAAATTATCCGGCGCATCGCAGTTAAAAATATGATTATGATTATCGGACCGGTTTCCCATGGAATCAAAGATATGGCAAAAAAGCTCCTCACATAATTCTTTAACAAGAAAATCCTTTGTTTCAAAATGAGCATAAAAAGTTGATCTGCCTATATCTGCCCGTTCAATAATTTCACCGACAGTTATATGATTAAAACTTTTTTCGGATAAAAGCTCCGTAAATGCAGCAAATATTGCCTCTCTTGTTTTTTTCTGCCTTCTGTCCATTCTGTCCTCCATACAAATTTCAAAAAATGTTCGCTATCGAACTTAAAAACCAAACCGTATGTTGCAAAATGATGCACTGTTAAATATCATAATATTGAACACTGTATTCGGTAACAAATATATTGTACACCAAGTAGCATTCACAGTCAATGCAGGAGGAACTATGAAAACGGAAAAAAATATTCTTATTGCTTTTTTGCTTAATTCAGCATTTTCGGTTTTTGAATTTTTCGGCGGCATATTTACCGGAAGCGTTGCGATTATTTCAGATGCGGTACACGATATGGGAGATGCCGCAAGCATAGGCATTTCATATCTTCTTGAAAAAAAGAGCAGAAAACAGCCCGATGAAAAATACACATACGGATACACCAGATTTTCTGTTATGGGAGGATTAATTACAACACTGATTCTTCTTTTCGGCTCTGCAGCAGTAATTGTTAACTCTGTTGATAAGATAATTCACCCTGACGAAATCAACTGTAACGGGATGATTGTTTTTGCGGTTATCGGTGTTTGCGTAAACCTCTGTGCTGCATTTCTGACACATAAAGGCGACTCGATAAATCAAAAAGCAGTTAATCTTCATATGCTTGAAGATGTTCTCGGTTGGATAGCGGTATTAATCGGAGCAATTATAATGCGATTTACAGATATAACAGTCATTGATCCTGTTATTTCAATAGGAACTGCATTGTTTATTATAGTAAATGCATTAAGGAATATGAAAGAGATTTCAGCTCTGTTTCTCGAAAAAACGCCGTGCGGAATATCCGTTGCAGAAATAAAAAATCATATTCTTGAAATTGAAGGCGTCATTGATGTTCATCATATTCACATCCGCAGTATTGACGGTCAAAATCATCTCGCAACAATGCACATTATAACGGACGCACATGCTCACGAAATAAAAGAAAAAATCAGAGACGAGCTGAAAAAACACGGAATAATTCACATCACGCTTGAATTCGAAACCACGGATGAGCACTGCCATGAAAAATCCTGCTGCATTCAATCCGGAATTAAATCCGAACATCTTCACCACCATCACAAACACTGATGCCGATGCAATTTTTCGGCAATCATAACCGGGGTGCTTGCCACCCGGTTATTTTTATGTTATACTGCTGTTTGGGGGTGTTAAAAAAATGTCAAAAGCATCTGTTCTTCAAAAAGCTAAAGACACTGTAAAAACAGCAAAAGAATACTGGAATGTGCCGCCGAAAGGAAACTATATTTCCTACAAGGAAATCGCCGGTCTCAGCGGTGCGGGTTTCGGTGTTAACTGGACTACACTGCTTGCATCAACCATCGGACTGAACGCATCAAACTTTCTTGTTGGTGCAAGTATCGGTCTCAAACCCATGGACCTGCAAATTATGCTGACGGTCGCAAACCTCATCGGCATTCCCATAGGAATTTTCAGAAGCTGGTATTACGATAACCATAATCTCAAGGGCGGAAAATTTTTGCCTTTCATCAAAAGAACCGCTTTACCGATAGTTCTCATTTCAACAGCTTTTGTATGGCTTCCGTATGAAAACTTTGAATATACAACCAAAGCGGTTGTAGTCTGGCTGATGTATTTTCTGCTTAATATGTTTCTGTCCTTCTATAATGAAAGCTACACATATTTTCAGCAGATAATAACCCCGAATGCTCAAGAAAGAGCAACCGTTATGAGCATTTCTCAGGTTGTTTATTCTCTTGCTCCGACACTTTCAAATTTGTTTATTCCTCTTATCGCAGGTTATACATGGGGTCTTAACAACATATGGACTTACAGAATTATTTACCCTATTTTTACAGTCATCGGTTTTATTATCGGTGCAATTTTCTTCCGACATGTTAAAGAAAGACTGATTCTTCCAAAAAAGAAGCTCGAACCCGTCAGAATGTTTGACGCAATCCGCGAGGTTGCAAAAAACAAATATTATTGGATTATTCAGTCTGCAGGATGGGTTGTTTTTCTTGAATCGGGCTACGGCGTTGTTCTGGGTTGGTCCTTTGTTTATGCACACAACGGAGAATATCAGGCATCGTTGGGAATCGCAAACACCGTTATCGGCAACGCCGCACTCTGGTCAATGCTCCTTGCACCGATTGCAATAAAAGCAATGGGCAAAAGAAATCTTTTAATCACCGCAAACTCAATAAATATTGTTGTTCTTTTAGTTCTTTATTTTGTTTACGAAAACCTTATTCTTATCTGCATTCTGTGGTATTTCAACACATTTATCAACACCTTCTGGAACATTGTTCAACACAACATCAGCGCAGATATGAGAGACTATCACCAATGGAAAACGGGAGTCAGGGTTGACGGTCTTTTCGGACCTCTGGGAATGATCGGCACGGTTATCGGATTCTTTACGGGAATGGTATATCCTGCCATCTATGAAAAAATGGGACTGCTTGACGATTATAATGTTCTCTATGACGACACAATAAGAAACAACCTTTTTGAGGTGCTTATTCTTTGCTCTGCACTCGGTGCATTACTAAATCTCATCCCATTCTGTTTCTATGACCTTACCGAAAACAAACATAAAGCCTATGTTGATGTTCTCAAAATCCGTGCAATGTTTGAAAATTATTCGCTGGGACTTCTTGAAGATAATGAGCTTATGGAGAGTATGGAAACAATTCTGCAGGCAAAAGAGCTTTACGGAAAAGAAAAGATTACTATTGATAAAAGCCTGGATAAAGCTGCAAAAAAAGAAATCAAAGAAACCAACCTTGCAATTGAACGCGCGGCTATTATAATGGAAGATCTCAAAAAATTCTCAACAGAAGCAGGTTTTGCCCGTCTTTCTCAGGCAAAAAAAGATCTCGCCAACGGCTGTCTTTATTACTATGAAAACGCATCTGAAGAATTGCAGAATGCAAAAGCTCTCCCGAAAAACACAAAGCTTGAAAAAGAAATCCGTTCCGATGCAATAAAGCTTGCAAAAATAAAGAAGGAATCTGCGGCACTCATCAGAAAATACGGCATTGAAAATATCAGCGCTCCCGATGAATCGGTTAAAGAAGAAATTCAGAACCGCGAAACCGCAAACTTCCTTGAAAGCATAAAAGCCCGTAATGAGCTGAGAAAGTATCTTAAAGCCGAATCGGTTTATTTAAGAGTAATCAAGCCCTTCAAAGATGCCGAAAACCTCATTCAGCAGGCTGAAAATTACACACATTACGAAGAGCTTGAAGAAAAATATCATTCAATCAAAGTAAACACATAATACAAAAATTAACGGCGGCAGAAAAATCTGCCGCCACTTTTTATGCCATTCTTTCAAGAGATTCAAGCGTAACCTCATATTTTGTTTTTTCATCTGAAATCAGTCTTTCAAGCTCATCCATCATGTAATATGCCATTCTCTGCGGTTCATTGCCCGTACTTCCTGCAATATGCGGAGTCAAGAACGCATTACGGCACCAGAACAGAGGACACGCATAAGGAAATACTTCGTTTTTTATCACATCACAAACAGCAGTTCTTGAAGGATGCATCATAAGCGAAAAAGCAAGCGAAAACTCTGCGACCTGCGCTCCCCTGCCCGTGTTGATAAATGTTGAATGCTTTTTCATTTTTTGAAACAAACCATAATTAAAAACATTTTTCAATTCAGGTTTATTTGCAAGATGGTTGCTGATGATGTCACATTTAGAAAAAATCTCTTCAAGAGAAACAAGCTTAACATTGAGTTCCTCTGCTCTTTCTACAGAAACAAAAGGATCGTATGCATAAACCTCTGCATCAAGATCTTTCAGTTTTTCAGCAACCATGCTTCCTATTGCGCCGAGCCCTGCAAGACCTATCTTACAGCCGAAATTCCCCGTTGCGGAATTTGCAAATCTGTGCGAACGCAGAGGAAATGCACGATAGCTTTTTGATGACTGATAAAAACCCTTTGCAGCAAGAATTATCTGGGCATAGGTATATTCCGCAACCGGAACGGCATTTGCCGCAAAAGCGCTGAAAACCTTAATCCCGCATTCAAGAAACGGTCGCGCAAAATATTGGACCGTTCCCGCAGCATAAAAAACAGCCTTAAGATTCGGCATATATTCTTTTATTTCTTCTTTGGTAAATTGCGGCATTCCCCATGTCGAAAACGCAAATTTACACTCCTTAAGAAATCCGGCATTTGCCTCAAGATTGTTACGGTTTATTATCGGCGAAAGCTCTCCGTATTCACTGAGCTTTCCTAGAACTTCAGATGTGTAAACCTTTGAAAAACGATTCATGTTTGTTGCAAACAAAGCGATTTTCATTTTTCATCACCAGCCAATGCTTTAAGTTTTTTTATTTCTTTCTTTAATGCAAAAGGAAAACCGTACTGATATGAAAAAAACACAAATTCAACCATAATATCGCCGTTATAACCGCATTCCGAAAGCTTTGAGATAAGTGTTTTCATATATTCCGGCTTATGCTTCGGAAATTGCTCCCTGAACTGCTCAAAAAACGAAACATGAACGCAGTCAATATAAGGCAAAGTACGCTCAATACGGTCAGTGTCATACTCCTTTCGGCGGTAAAGCGACTGAAAATAGGTTTTAAAATTATCGCATCCCGCATCTTCCCTGATTTTAAGAAATGCATCGGTATTATTGTTATAGGTATTGCCGTGACACTCGGGCGAAACGGTAAGCCCGTATTCCTTTGCAACGGCGCACATTGATTTTATATCCTCCACAAGATTACGGTATGTTAGCGCATCTGTTTTTTCACTGTCAGCCTTACCAAGCCATACCCTGACGGAACGCGCGCCGAGTTCACTTGCAATTTCGCATATTTTTTTCCATTCTGCCGCATCTTTGCTGCCAACGCGGTAGTAGCTGCCGTAGGTGCTTATTTCTATATTCGCATCATTGCAAAGCTTTTTTGCAGCTTTTGCCGATTCAACATCCTTAACATGAATATCGCCGCCCCATTCAATGCACTGCGCACCTGCTTCGGATGCAATTCTGACAATTTTTTCAAGAGATTTTATCTGTCTGAGCGATGTTGTTGTAAATCCGATACGCATAAAACACCCTCCGTTTCCGTTACCAGTTCAGTTTATCATATATATATTTTTTTGTAAAGCAAAAACAGCAGGTAAAGCTCCTGCTGTTTTCCGCCCGTTTCGAGAAAAATCAGTTCTTTTCATAAAGCTGACCCGCAAAAGTAACGGTGTTGTTTTCGCTGTCATACTCCCCTATCGTTTCAATTCCGCCGCCGATATATGTGATTTCACTGCCGTTCATTTTAAACTTACCCTTCTCCTGAAGACCGAGGAAGGTTGAAATAACCGTTCCGCTGCTTCTGAACTCAAGAGTGTTTATTCCGCATGAATATGTACCCGAGGGCTTTGAACTGCCTGAAACAGAAACATTTTCAAAATCAATGCCGATATCCTCAAGATTGAGATTCAGCTTTTCAAAATCCATCTCTTCAAGATTAATGTCAATTTCATCGAGAGCAAGCGTTTCCGTCACACAAACAACCGCCGCATCAATTGAATTGAGCCTGTACGCTTCAAATCCGATAACCGACAATGCCATAAGAACCAATACCATAACTTTTCTTGAAAACTTTTTCATTTTTTACACCTCATAATTATTATTTTAATTTTTATTCTGCACTGCAAACTGCAGCAACGCTCATTATTGCCATAATAGTCGCCATAAAACCGAATACGCTCATTCTTCTCACCTGCCCTTTCACCCATAAGACAGATAAGATTACTGTTCGGTTGAGGTTTTTTTAAAAAAATTTTAAAAAATTTCCAAAAAATTTTCCCTGTATCCTTTTTTAGAGGATACAGGGAATTTTTTGTGATTATCTCACCTTAAACGCGTCTGCAAGGACTGCGTTGAACGAGAAGATGCTGAAAAGGTTTCTGAAGAAACGGATTATCTTCTGCCAGATTGTCATTGTGCATTTGATTGAGATTCTGTCAGTTATCTCCATTCCGTACGGATCGGTTACAACTCTTCCGTCTTCGTCATAAAGAGTTGCCGATATGGTTACATTGCCTTCGCCGCATGATGTTACCTTTCCGTTTTCATCTACCTTTGCTATCGACGGGTCGGAGCTTGACCATACTACTCTGAAGTTTCTGTTGCTTTCGGGTGTTACTTCTGCCGAAAGTCTTACCGACTGTTCATACTTCAGCTCATATGTGCTTGTGCTGATTCTTATGCTGTAGCTGTTATCCGCATAAATCAGGAATGTCTTTGTTATCGTTCCTCTGTATGCTCCGATGCCTCGGATGATAACCGTTGCAGTACCTACCGCATTGTTGTTTCTGTATTCAACAATATAATCAACATTTCTTTCAAGCATAATGCCGCCGCTGTATACGCTCACTTCGGGCGTTACGGGTCTGCCTTCATACATAACATCCGATATTCTGCCGACGGTAAAGCTCTTTGAAATATCCGTTCCGATGATGTTTACATAAATTGTGATTGTGCCCGTAAAATTGCCGATACCGATTATGATTATTTCATAATAGCCTGCGGTAATGTTTCTGCGCACTACTACTCTGTAGTCAACGCCTTCCTCAAGCTCTTCGCCGTTGAAGATTATCGGATTGCTTTCAAAATCGGGTGTGTAATCCGCGCTGCTTTCCGCATCGGGAAGTGTAGGCACGGTTGCTTTTGTGATTTCAATGCTAACTATTCTGAAGATTATTATGATTGTTCCCGAATAATTGCCGATACCAGTGATTATGATTCTGCCGTAGCCTACATTGATATTATCTGCATATTCAACTGTATAATGAACACCTTCCTTGAGGACTGTGCCATTATCAAACAGATTGAATTCGGGGCAGATTTCGCCGCCTGTGTATACCTGTGAGCCGATTACGGGAATACTGAACGATGTGTTATTAACAACAATATTGAACACGATTATCAGCGTGCCTTTGTAGTTGCCGATACCTGTTACGATTATTCTTGCCTGACCTGCGCCGCCGTTGTTCTCATATTCTAAAACATAATCCTTATCCTTTTCGAGGACTCTGCCGTTATCGGTGATTACGGGATCGGGAGTTGATTCGCCGCCGTTATCGGTGATATCGGGGATTTCTGCGTGGTCAAGGTCAGATATATCTTTTCTTACGATATTGAATGTCTTTTTGATTACGCCGTAATACTCACCTATGCCTGTTACTGTTACGGTTGCAACGCCTGCATCAGTATTATTGACATAATCAACCGTATAGCCGTTTTCATCAGGTGAATCGCCGTAGCATTCGTCAAGTCTTTCGCCGTCAAGCGAATATACCTTTACTGCAGGATAGAGAGGATATCCCGTATATTCCTGATCTTCGATATCGAGAACATAGAAGTTTGCTTCGGGAGCTGAAATATCTCTGTATTCTTCCTTGCCGCAACGGCTGCAGATTCTCTTTTCAAGACCGTTTGAGGTTGCTGTTGCTTCAACAACAACAGTCCATGCGCCCCATGCATGGCCGAGCGCGGGAACCGTTACCGTATAGCTCTTGCCGCATGAGCAGGTATATATTGCCGAGCCGTGATTTTCGCAGTCAGGCTCATCTGTTACGGTGTATGTGTATGAATGACCGTGGAAGCTTGCGTAATATGTCAGATCATGCTCGGGCATAGTGAGTGCGATTGCAGGAGTCCAGCCGAGGAAGATAAGACCGTCGATTACGGGATTGACTGCAGGAACGGGAACGGGATTTCCGGGCAGTAACATATAATGAGCGTAGATTTCGCCGTCTACTATGAAGTATACATCATATGTGCCATCGGGGTTGGGTTCTTCGCTTCCTGTGCCGTCACCGTCGCCGCCGTTTCCACCATTTCCGCCGTTGCCGTCATCGCCTGAGCCGCCATTACCGCCGCCGTTGGGTTTTGTGGTTGAAGGAACAGTTGTGGGTTCGCCTGTGCCGCCGCCTTCACCGTCACCGCCTGAGCCTGAGCCACCATTGCCGCCTGAACCTGAACCGCCGTTGCCGTCATCGGGGTCTGTTGTTGAAGGCTCCCAAGGATCGGTGGGATCTTCGGGGTCAGTCGGGTCTGTTGTACCGGGTCGGGTTGTTGTGGGAACTGTTGTTTCCTCAGGCTTTTCAATAACCTCAACATCAAATGTATCGGTGAAGCCTCCATACTCAACGGTGATAACCTGTGTGCCGACTGTGTTAAGCTTTGTGGGAGTACAGGTGTAGCCGCTGGTTGCGCCTGAGGTTGAACCGTCACTATAATAAAGTGTGAGAAGAAGTCCTGTTGTGTCAAGGGTTTCACCAACATAATATGTTGTTTTTGTGGGTTCTTCTGCTACTTCGATTTTAACAAGTTCAACGGGTTTTACCGTTACTTTGAATTCACAGGTTTTGCCGTAATATGAAACCTTGATTGTCTGCTCCCCTGCTGTATCAAGCTTTGTGGGTGTGCAGGTGTAATCGCTTGTGATATCTCTTGTTGTTCCGTTGTTATATGTTGCAAGAAGAACAAGACCTGTTGTGTTGAGTGTTTCACCTACAAAATATTCAGTCTTTGTGGGGTTGGTTTTTACTTCGATTTTAACAAGGTCATTAGGTTTGACATTTACATCAAATGTGCAGGTCTTGCCGCCATATGAAACGGTTATTGTCTGTGTACCCGATTTGCTGAGGTAGGTCGGCGAGCAAGTGAAACCGCTTGTGAATATTTTTGATGAATCATCATAATAAGTTACTTTGATAGTCAATCCGTTTGTATCAAGAGTATCTCCAACATAGTATTCGGTTATTGTGGGAAGGGTTACAATTTCAACTTTTTTTACTGTATTTTTTACGGGATCGGTTTGAATAATTTCAGATTCCGGATTGAGATTCAAAGCGGGTCGGATACCTGAAGCGGAAAAAGATGACAAAATTCCACTACTAACAGCAACTGATTGTTCAGTATATGCAACGCAAGTACTATAGGTGGTTTTACCTGCCGTGCGTAATCGCCATCTAAAATTAACATCATCATAATGTTTCGTCAATCCCTGACATTTTGCATAATCACTTCCCGGCTGTCCGCCGGCAATATCCGGATTGATTGTATATATTTTGTTTTCCCATTCATTCAGCGAAGGCAGATAAATTTTATCATAAGTCGTTTCAGAAGTATTCTTTGATACACAATTCAAATTTTCAAGTTCAGTCGTTTCAATTATATTTTGCTGTTCTATAGAGAATGCCATGTTATAAAAATCATCATTGAGCCATTCTCTCATACTGCTTTTCGCATAGTTATTGGCATGATATGTTTTTGATGAATTTCCCCAAAATATTGACATATCATCGTATAGCGCTCCATCTCTACAGAAAACATAATTGTTATATGCCTGTGCATCAAGAATGGTTTCACTAATTACCATACCGGTATCAGGGTCAATAACCCTCCATTCAATCGGCTCATATTTAAACCAATATATCGTTCCGATATAATAACCATTATCATCCTGCGAACTATAAATTCCTTTAGTGTCGGTTTCGTGTCCTGTTGTATCCGGTCTGTATGTATCAAAAACAACACCTCTGTATTTATCGGAACCGTAAACCACATCACAGTAACGCATATAATCTTTTTGACTCATCAATCCATTAAGCCATAAACCCGTACCACTGTAGTAGCGGTATGATATCCATTCACTGTCTTCGGCTTCAGTGTTAAGCGCAGCAATAAGCTCTTCATCAGTCACTTCTGTCTGAGGATACCAGCCGAATTCAATAATGTCACCGACTTCGCAATCACTTATGCGAACAGTGTCTGTATCGTCATGACCTGTGCAAAGTTTGAATTCAATATCATTGTCATCCGCATATGTTTTTGCATAGCAATCTTCGGTGGTTGAACAAATGTAAGCAGTGGTTTCACTTAACATTCTATGTCCAATTGATGTTACAGTTGTAGGGATGTGAACATATTCAAGGCTAGTACAGTCATGAAACGCAAGATAACCTATATTCAATTGGCTGTTCTCAGCGATAGTTACGCTTGTGAGGCTGGAACAATAACCGAACACAAGCTGACCAATATCTGTTACGCTTGCTGGAATTGTTATGCTTGTAAGGCTTGTGCAATTTTCAAACGCACCATCGCGTATGCTTGTTACACTGTCGGGAATTGTTATGTTTGTGAGGCTGGTGCAACGATCGAAAGCCAACAAACCTATGCTTGTTAACTGACTGTTTTCACCAAAAGTTATGCTTGTAAGGCTCTTGCAACCTGTGAATGCGTAACCACCTATGCCTGTTACGCTATTAGGAATTTCTATGCTTGTGAGGCTCTTGCAACCTGCGAATGCAGAACCACCTATACCTGTTACGCTATCAGGAATTTCTATGTTTGTGAGGCTGGAACAATTACAGAAAGCATAATCACTTATACTTGTTAACTGACTGTTTTCACCGAAAGCTACGCTTGTGAGACCGTCGCAATCAGAGAACGCAGAACTGCCTATTCTTGTTACGCCGTCAGGAATTGTTATGCTTGTGAGACTCTTGCAACCTGTGAACGCAGAATCACCTATGACTGTTACGCTATCAGGAATTTCTATGCTTGTCAGGCTGGTGCAATTTTCGAACGCTCCAGAATTTATACTTGTTAACTGACTGTTTTCACCGAAAGCTACGCTTGTGAGACCGTCGCAATCAGAGAACGCAGAACTGCCTATGATTGTTACGCCGTCAGGAATTGTTATGCTTGTGAGGCTCTTGCAACCTGCGAATACAGAACCACCTATGCTTGTTACGCTATTAGGAATTTCTATGCTTGTCAGGCTGGTACAATTACAGAACGCACCATTGCCTATGCTTGTTACGCTATTAGGAATTTCTATGCTTGTGAGGCTGGTACAATTACAGAACGCACCATCGCCTATGCTTGTTACACTGTCGGGAATTGTTATGCTTGTCAGGCTGGTGCAATTTTCGAACGCTCTAAAATTTATTTTTATTAACTGACTGTTTTCACCAAAAGTTATGCTTGTAAGGCTCTTGCAACCTGTGAATGCAGAACCACCTATGCCTGTTACGCTATTAGGAATTGTTATGCTTGTCAGGCTGGTGCAATTCGAAAACGCACTATTGTCTATGCTTGTTACGCTATCAGGAATCATTATGCTTGTCAGGCTGGTGCAATAACAGAACGCATAATCGTTTATACTTGTCAACTTGCAGTTTTCGCCAAAAGTTACGCTTGTGCAGCTGTCGCAATAAGAGAACGCGTAATCGTTTATGCTTGTTACGCTCGCAGGAATTTCATAAGTTGTTCTTGCATTCTTTCTAGGATATTGAATTAATTCTGTTTTATCTTTATTGAACAACACACCACACTCATCGCTTGAATACGCGGTGTTTGCAGAATCAACTGTAATACATTTTAGATAACACCCGTTAAACGCCCTATTACCTATGCTTGATACACCTGCAGGTATATCTATGCTTGTGAGGCTACAGCCACTAAAAGCAGAATCACCTATGTATGTTAATCCTGCAGGTACATCAATATTTTCAATATAATAACAAGAATCGAAAGCTCCGATACCTATACTTGTAACACTTGCAGGGATTTCATATTCATATATCGGTTTTCTGTTGGGATATCGAATTAATTCCGTTTTATTTTTATTGAACAACACACCATTTTCATCACTTGAATACGCTGTATTTAAAGGATCAACAGTATAACCCAAATCACAGTCAAATGCATATACGCCTATACTTGTTACGCTTGCAGGGATTTCTATACTTTTAATACCAGTCCAGTAACAAGCATAATCACCTATGCTTGTTACGCCATAAGGAATCTCAATGCTTGTTATGTCAAAATGCATATAAAATGCATAATCACCTATGCTTGTTACAGGAAAACCACCTAATGTTGACGGAACAACCACATCTCCGCTTATTGAATAAGCAACAGCAGTGATAGTTGCTTCACCGTCAGTAACAGTGTATGTATAATAACCCTGTGTATATTCCGTTGCCGCTTCGGCTTTGGTTGTGAAGATTTCTGCAAAGTCGATTTCGGCGACGCCGACGGCTACAGAGCCGAATACTATCATTGCCGCAAGAAGCAGTGATATAATTTTTTTGCTCATTTTCTTCATGTTTTTCATTCTCCTTAATTCAAGAATTTTTAACATCTATGCGCAATCAGTTTTAAAGGCTTGCTGTCGCTTTGCTCCCTCTGACAAGGGTGGCAATATAACAGCCTTTGCCTTTAAACTTATGATTGCTTGAAGGGATTTCTCCCGTTTACACCTATAAGACAGATAAGATTTGCATTTGGTTGAGGTTTTTTGAAAAAATTTTTTTCGCGGCGTGATGTGGGCATCACGCCCTGCACTGTAAATCCTATACCACCGTATTCACGGGACGACACAGAGGTCATCCCCTACGGTTTACATGTTAAATTTCATTATAAAGCATTATATCTATAAAGTCAAACAGTAATTATCACACGGAATAATTGATGCCGTTTGCGATTGCGTAGCTTTCTGCCGCTGAACCTGCGGTGCAGTTAATCGTCAGATTTGTGCAGCCTTCAAAGGCTCTTGAGCCGATGTTTGTTACGCTTGAAGGAATCGTTATTGTAGTCAGCTTGCTGCAGCCCTGGAATGATCCCGAAGGAATTGACGAAAGCGATGAGGGTATATTGACCTGCGAAAGCTTTGTACAGCCTTTAAATACTGCAGTTCCCATTGAGTTCAGACCCGAGGGCAGAGTTACGCTTGTGAGGCTTGTGCAGTTTGAAAACGCTCCGTTTCCGATACTCACAACTGTTGAAGGAACTGATACGGAAGTTATTGCAGCATCCTCAAATGCATAGCTGCCGATTGCTGTTACCGTTGCTCCGCCGAGGGTGGAAGGAATGCTGACACTTCCGCCGCTGCCCTTATATCCTGTTATTGTTGCGGATGAACCCGAAACGGTGTATTCAAAATCTTCTCTTGCGGTTGTTGCTACCGTTGTCGGAACGGTGGTAGCTTTGGTTGTTGGCTGAGTTGTTGTTACTGCTTTGGTGGTTGTGGGTTTGGCTGTTGTTGACACTTTAGTTGTGTTAACTCTCGTTGTTGTGGGTTTTACCGTGGTTCTTTCGGCTCTTGTTACGCTTGTTATTACTTTTCTTGTTGTTGATGTTCTTATTCTTGTGGTTGTTGTTCTCTTCCTTGTGGTTGCGATTGATTCAGTGGTGTTTGTTTCATTTCTTTTTGTTGTTTGTGTATGTTTTACGGATGTTGTCTGATTTGAAATTACGGTTGAGCGCACTGTTGTTTTTGACGCGGTGGCAGGTTCGATTTTTCCTGTTGCGGTCTGCGGCGCATGCTTTGAGATTTCTGCCGAAGTAACACCGCTGACGATGATAACGCCCGAATCCGTGACAGACGGAGCAACAAAGGTTTTCCCTTCCGAATCAACGGAAACGATTTCGCCGCCGCTGCCGTGTGTCGGATTCTCCGAGCCGTTTTCACCCGGAATAATTATCGCGTCAACAAAGGAATAGGTTTCGCCGCCGTTGTTATCATAGTTATAATATGTTCTGCTGCTGAGCGTTGATTCTTCTTTCTTTTTATCGCCTCTTCGGGTGATTGTTATGCCAACGGAAACGCCGCCAATAATTATTGCACCGCCGACAATAAAGGCAACAATTTTTGGAACGGTTATTGCCGCAACAATCTTGCTGAATATGCCAACCTTAACCACGGTTCCGCCTATAACCGCAGCTGTTGAGCCTGCGACGGCTATACCGCCGAAAAGAGCAGATGCACCCTTGATGAGAGCAAGAAGCGTACCTGCCTGCTCCGACGACATAACAACAGTTGTTGACATTCTTTTAAGCAGCCATGCAAAGAACGGAATTGCTCCAGTGCCGAGAACGGTTGCGCCCTTAAGACGAAGCTCCTCGATTGTTTTTTTGATTGATTTTCTGGCATGAAGCAAGTGACTTTTAACCGTGCCTTCGGGTATTTCGAGTGTCTTTGCAATCTGAGAGGTTCCCATATCATCAAAATAATACATAAGAACGCAAAGACGCCTGTCCTCGGGCAAGCCGTCGATTATATCCATAATTGCTTTTCTTGATTCGTTGGTATCGAGAGATTCCTCGGGAATAAAGCTTGAATCTTCTTCTGTCTGCCAGTCCTGCGAAGCCTGCTCCTCTTCTTCGGTATTGAAAAGGACGGGCTTCATTTTGCAAAGATAGTTTTTTGCGGTATTCGCAACTATCTGATTAAACCACGAAACAAAGGTTTCGTCATTTTTGAGCTGATCAAGCTTATCAAGAGCTTTGACATAGCTGTCCTGAAGAATATCCATTGCATCATCTTCATTGCCTGTAATCTTCAGAGCAACAAAATATGCACCCTTATTTGTTTCGTTATAAAGCTTTTCAAAAGCCTTGTTGTCACCCTTACGGACTCTTTTAACCAACTGAGATATCTCTGTTTTCTCCATCATTTTCGCTCCCATCAAAAATAATACGGCACTGCTCCGAAAGAATTCTTTCAAGCAACTTCATCGCCTTTTCTCTGCTTAGCTGTATTCCGTCAGCCGATTCTTTGATAATTGCTCTTATAATATCCCCATATCCGCAGCCCCCTTTCACCTATAAGACAGATGAGAAGCATGAACGGTTGAGGTTTTTTAAAAATTTTTATCTGAACCAATCAAGATTAACATTATCCGCAACAAGCCTTCCGCCTTCTTTATTGGGATGAATGTAATCCTTTCCAAGATATTCTTTCTTTGAACAGTTAGGCTTTTCGGGATTAACGCAAAGACCTGCCTGATCGTAAACGGCATGAAATCGTTCTTTGTTTTCTTCAAGCATTAGATTATATTCTTTTACCATAGCTTCTTTTTCGGGTCTTGAGTCAATGCATTCACCGAAATTTAAAACATTAAAAACAACAAGCTTTTTACCGTGTTTCCGAAGTATTTCCGAAACATCGGCAACAGAATCAAAAAGCTCCTTTGCGGTCGGTTTTTCACTCTTGGGAGCAGCGATTGTGTTATACTGAAGAAAATCGTTTGTTCCGAGAGCAAAAATAACATACTCTGTGTCATCATAATTCAGAACATCTCTCTGAAGACGGTTAAGACCGCTGATGCCAAACAGTCCCTTGCAGAAAAATCTTTTGCTGAAATCGCGAAGGGTTCTGTTGCCCATTATTGATTTATTGATAACCGAATATCTGCCCGGAAATTCGGTGCATATGCGTTCGGCAAAGGCATTTGTCCAATAGCCCTGCTGACTTATCGAATCTCCGAAAACGGTTATGGCGCTTGCTCCGCTGTCATTAAGAAGCTCTACCGACTGAAAAAGCGGAACGGGTTTATGAAAATACATTCTGAGAAGAGTTGATGCAACTTCTCTTACCCTATCTCTTTTTCTGCGTTGATTCTCAACCATTTTCTGTTTTGTGACATCACCCTTAACGGTGATAAGTTCAACGCTGTCA
The DNA here is from genome assembly GCA_045539875.1 of Acutalibacteraceae bacterium. GTDB lineage: Bacteria > Bacillota > Clostridia > Oscillospirales > Acutalibacteraceae > CAG-177. Next base: position 181,493 of record JAZQGF010000032.1, on the reverse strand, counting down.
ATAAGATTTCCGCTTCTTAATGCGCCCTTTTCAACAAAAATACTTACGCAGAAATATTCTCCCGTTTCAATGCAGAATTCAACAGGGTCAGTCACAATAACATCGCCTTTTTTAATACAGAATGACTCTTCCAAATTAAAGGTAACTGTTATATATCCATCTGTAAAGTTTCCGTTTTTATCGCATTTTGCAACGGTAACCGAGCCTATATGAACATCGTTTTTGGCGCACTCGTTGGATAATTCAAGACGGATGCTTTTGCCTGAAATCGATGAACAGACAACCATCCTGTATGTTTTGGGGCATGACGGATAATAGAAATATGAAAGCGCTGAATGCGCCTGACCCCATGCCTGAACCCATTTTTCGCTCATGTAATCATCTCCCCTTTTATTTCCTCTAATTTTATCATAAAAGAAATTGAATGGCAACAAATTTAGGTTGATTAAAATAAATGATGCTATTTTTCAGCAATTATGATATAATAAACAAAAGCGAAAAAAGGAGATTCAAAATGACACAGAAAGAAAAAATGTTTTCGGGTGATTTATATCTTCCCGGGAATGATGAAATAATGGAAGAACAGCTTAAATGCCTTGACATGCTTTATGATTTCAACGCGACAAGACCTACCGAACTTGCGAAACGCGAAGCCATGCTCAAAGAGATGTTTGCGGAAATCGGCGAAAACTGCTATATTGAGCCTCCGCTTCATGCAAACTGGGGCGGAAAGCACTGCCACTTCGGAAAGGGCGTTTATGCCAATTTCAATCTCACTCTCGTTGACGATACCCACATATATGTCGGCGACTACACGCTATTCGGACCGAATGTTGTTGTTGCAACGGCAGGTCACCCCATTCATCCCGAGCTGCGCGAAAAAACATATCAATATAACTTCCCAGTGCACATCGGAAGAAACTGCTGGATAGGCGCAGGCGCGGTTATTGTGCCGGGTATTACAATAGGCGACAATGTTGTTATCGGCGCAGGCAGCGTTGTTACGAAGGACATTCCTTCAAATGTTGTTGCAGTCGGAAATCCGTGCAGAGTTCTTCGCAAAATTAACGAGCATGACATGGAATATTATTTCAAAGACAGAAAAATTGATTATGATAGTCTGTAAAATTGAGTAGCTGTTGAGAAATGAAGTAAGATGGCGTTTTCTTATACCAAAGGTGTACAAAAGTACTCCGACGGGAGAAAAAGGCGAATAAACAAAAATAAACGGCGGCTTACTAACAAGCCGCCCCGGATATTTCAATTCTCAAAAAATGAAAACTATTTATCAAATTATTATATATAAGATTTTGTTCATGTTCTGACAGCTTTATCGACAGTCAAACCTCCCGTGAATTTTTACGGGAGCTTTATTGTTTCACCTGTTGATAAGTAGTTAAGTTTTTTCATTCTTTTGCTCAGATAATTATACTGCTCAACGCCTGTGCAATGGCAGGTATAAAATTCCGTTCCAAAGCTGTTGAGTTTTTCTGCAATCTCATCAAGCTTCGTATCAAGCGGATACTTTGAAAAATGAAAGCCGCCTATAAGTACATCAGGTCTGAACCAATCGCAGATGTTCAATATTCCTTTATGAGAGCATCCGCTGATTAAGAACTTTTTGCCGTTTTCTTCAATAAGCATATATTGCTCATGGAGAAAATCATCATCAGCAAAATTGCCGTTTATTTTCTTTTTAAGTCCCCCGCTGTCAATCGGCATAATCTTTTCATTGTCGTTGCAAGAAAAAAGAGAAATTCCGTCATCAACAGAAAAATAATCGTAAGCATAAATCAGTCTTTCATTTTCGGCAAGTGATTTGTCAAGACCGATATATTTCTCAATGCCGTTATAATAATCGCCGAAGGCATCTGATCTTAAATAAACCGCAGCGGAATTATTCAGCTCCAGAAATCTTTTCAGACCTCCGCCATGGTCATAATGTCCGTGCGACAAAACTGCAATGTCAACCTCAGCCAAATCAACACCGAGAAGCTTTGCGTTGTCGGCAAACAGGTCGGTCTGGCCCATATCAAACAATATTTTGTTGCTTTCGGTTTCAATAAAAAGCGAAAGTCCGTGTTCTGCTGCCAAGCTGCTGTTTGAAGAAGTGTTTTCAATTAAACAAGTAACACGCATAAGATCACTCCGTACCCATTAATAATTGCCTGTTAAAAAGTTACTCCTATGGGAGAAAAAACAGTGAATAAACAAAAACTAACGGTTGATAAAAAAGACAGTATTCAGCAGAATACTGTCTTTTTTTGGTGCACCTGACAGGGCTTGAACCTGCACATCAAAGATACCAGATCCTAAATCTGGCGCGTCTGCCAATTCCGCCACAGGTGCATTTGCCACTTGATATTAGCATTAAAAATATGTTTTGTCAAGTGAACAAAGGCAACATTAATTATATTCAGTCCTTAGACTTATAATACAACATGCAATGACAGTATCCTTCAAACTCGGGATCTGCAATCTGTTCCTTAAATTCTTTGCACATGCACTTGTATTCTTCTTTTTTCTCCATCCTGCAAGGGCAGTAGCCGTCCTTCTTTTTCAATCCTTCTTTTATGATTTTTACAATTTCTTTATCCTCATTGAATCTGACAGCCATAAAGTTAACTCCTTAGATAATAATATCGTCAAGTGAACGCTTCGGAACAAAATGAACCCCGTCTTCGTCACGGTAATAAGCAGTGCTGTTATTTTCAGGCATACCGACAAGCTTTACGGTTTCTTTGGGTTTGCCGAGTGCAATTACAAGGTCAACGGAATATTTTTCCGTATCAATGCCGAGCTCTGCTGCAAGATTTTTTCTGTTGATGCTTCCGAACATGCATCCGCCGAGACCCATCTCGGTTGCACCCAGCAAGATTGTTTGAGCTGCAATTCCGTCATCGTAATATTTATTGCACCCCAAAGAAAGGTCGCACATAATAATGATATAAGCAGAGGGTCTTTCTCCTTCCGAGGGACCTGGCCAATTTTTGAGAAGCCCTGCCCATGCAAGATTTTCAAAAACTGTTTTATTATCTTCCCTGCTGTTAACAAGCTTGAATTTCAAAGCCTGTGAATTAACGGTTGAAGCTGTATTTCTGGCAAGGTCAACAAGCTCACGGAGCGTTTCCGTTGAAATCGGATAATCCTCATAAAATCTTCTGTAAGAACGGTTTTTTAACACAAGGTCTTTTAACATTGATATCACACCTTTCATAAATCATTATATATCGTTTTTTCGAATTTTGCAACATTTATGAAATTTTTTAAATTTTCAAGTTTCAGAAATATACAATTTGTATAATTTTTTAATGTTTTTTTATAAAATCATATATTTTATTGGGTTTATACCACTTTAGACAATTGAAAAAAAAAATAAATAATCTTATAATTTTAATATAGAAAATTATGTATACATAGCGTAATGGAGGTCAGTGAGTTATGAAAAAAATGCTTTGTATATTTTTATCAATATTGATGCTGACAGTTGCTTTTGCTCCCGTTATCAGCTTCGCATCCGAAACGGATGAAGCCAAGGCGGCAGAAGCTTTTGTTCAGGAAATCGGCGATATGATGCACGGTGACAATGTTAACGAAAGCCTGCAATACGGCAATTCGGAATTATTGAATGACAAATCGGAAAATTCGGAATTTGAAACCTGTAAGCTCATTGTTAAAAGCAAAAACCAAATTGACACTCAAGGCGCCGTTCAAGTTATCAGCGGCTACAATAACTTATGGATTCTGAAATACAACAGCCCTGAAGAAACCGAGCAGGCATATGAATTCTATTTGTCGTGCTCCGAAATCGAATATGTTGAAGCCGATAAGGTTTTATATGCATTGTCAACAGAGCAAACGAAAACCGCAAGCGTAAAAACATACAAATCATGGGGACCCGAATACATCAAGCTTGATGATTTGAATGACAGCATTATATCCAACAATGCCGATACACATGAAACTGTAGTTGCCGTTCTTGATTCGGGAACGGACGCAACTCATCCCGATTTCAACGGAAGAGTTATCCCAACCAATGTTAACACAAGCACAAGTGGCGAAAGAAACGATTCATCCGATGACAACGGCCACGGAACTCAGGTTGCAGGTGTCATTATTGACAGCACGCTTGATAATGTTATAGTAAAACCGTATAAGGTGCTTGATAAATGGGGTCAGGGAACTCTTATCACTCTTGCTGCAGGAATAATCTGCGCAATAAACGATAATGTTGACATAATTAATATGAGCATTGCATTTTCGGAAAGCTCCGAAGTTCTCAAAGAAGCAGTGCAGCTTGCATACAGAAACGATATTCTTCTTGTTGCGGCTTCGGGAAATGACTCGTCAGATACTGCTTATTATCCTGCATCTTATGAAAATGTTATAAAAGTCGGTGCTACAAACGATTCGGGAGTTATCGCAAATTTCAGCACCAGAGGCGAAGATGTTGATTTTGCTGCTCCCGGAGTAAATATCAACACAACAAGCTTAAACGGAAATTATAAAACGGTAAGCGGAACCTCGTTTGCTGCGCCTCTTGTTGCGGCGCTGGCTGCAACCATGCTCTCTTTTGACCCGAAACTGTCAAACGAAGATATTTATAATCTTCTTGTTCAGAATGCAATTTCCGTTCAGGAAACCGACGCTGATATCAAATACGGAAACGGTATCATCAGCTCCCCCGTTTACTGGGATCCTTCAAATCCGCTTTCAAAAACAGAGACACCTTATTTCTCTCACGACACTGCAATTTTCAAAACGGAAATCGACCTTGAAATTTTTTGCGACACCACCGATTCCGTTATATATTACACAACCGACAGAACCGTTCCTTCAAAGACAAATCCTTCGGCAATCATCTACGACGGCAACCCGATTCATATATCTCAGACTACGGTAATCACGGCTGTTGCATACTGCGAAGGAAAATACAGATCTTCTGTTGCAACCTTTGCATCAATCATTGTTCCTGTTATTTCCGAATCATATTTTGAAATCGACTCAACGGGCACAATTACAGCATACACCGGTACACACACCAGCTTCACGGTTCCCGATACCATAAACGGAACGGCGGTAACTGCTGTCGGCGAAAGCGTTTTTGCCGGTTCGGATTTAAGCGAAATCTTTCTACCCTACACGGTAACAACAATAGGAATAAGCGCATTTGAAGAATGCTCGGTTCTGAAAACCGTTTGGGCAAAGGGCGTTACAACAATCAGTGACCGCGCATTTTATAACTGTGTATGGCTGAAAAATATCTATATGGATAACATTGTCACTATCGGCAAATATTCATTTTACTCGGTTTGCAGTCAGCATTATCAGTTAACCGGAACAACCATTTCATTGGATTTGAGCAACACAACTACAATTTCCGAGGCGGCTTTTCAAAGCGCTGCAATCAACAGCATTGAGCTCGGAACGGCAAGCGCGATTGCAAAGAATGCATTTCTCGACTGCGTTTCGCTCGTAAGCGTTAAAATCGGCAAAATTTCAAGCGTTGGCAACGCAGCTTTTAAGGACTGCACATCACTCTCGAGCGTTGAAATAAGCAAGCTGACATTCATTTCGGTCAGAACCTTCAGCGGATGCACATCCCTCAAAGATGTAAAACTGCCGAATGCCACAACAATCAGTGCTTACGCATTTGAAAACTGCACGGGACTTAATGAATTATTTCTCGACTCAGCGGCAACCGTATATTCTACATCTATATCAGGCTGCAGCTCGTTGAGAATAATCAATGTTCCCCAAATGAAGAATTTTGAATCTGCTGTTTATAATACAGGTTCAACCACATTCCCTCAGTTTTCTTCTGCACTTCAGGCATTTATTGCCCCGAATCTCGCAAAAACATCCGCATACATGTTCACCAAGGCACCGAATATTCTTGCAGTGTCATTCAAAACACTCACAACCGTTGCAGACAACACCTTTGCAGGATGCACGGGCATGATGTATCTGAATATTCAAGCAGTAACCGAACTTTCCGAGCTTGCACTTGCAGGATGTAAAATAGATTTCATTGATGCAAGAAGTCTGCAGACAGCCGCAGCTTTACCCGACAACAGCGGAATTATGCTTTCAAACAACTTCTCTCAGGCATCCGAAGCTGCCGAAAACCTGACTGTTTACGGCTCTTCAGGCAGTGTTGCGGAAGAGTTTGCTGCAACAAACGGTTATACTTTCTACCCTATCCCTTATATTTATGAGGAATTACCCAAATATATAACGGAAGTAAGCGGAACCGTTACCGTCAGAGCAGCCGGATTCGACTTGACATATCAATGGTATTCAAACACGGTTGATTCAAACGAAGGCGGAACCCCCATAGAAGGCGCAACATCAGAAACATATACCTTCACCAAGTCTGACACCTCATTCTATTATTATTGCGTTGTTACGCAGAACGATTTCGGAGTTATAACCGAATATGCAACAGACACAATAATCAAAGACCCGAAGCCTGCAAACTACAGCTATTATAATATTGCCGTTCAGGCGGCAAAAGAGCTTAACCCTTTAAACTACACCAACTTTGAAACAGTTGAAGAAGCTCTTGCGGTTGATGTCAGCGGCAAGCGCTCCTGCGAGCAAAGCATAGTGGATGCTCAAACTGCCGCAATCCGTACGGCGATTACAAGGCTGAAGCATAAAAAAGTGACCGGTGCCTATCTGACCGCAGAAGATACCGAACTGTTTGTTTTACAGGCAACAAAGGTTAAAGTTCATACAACACCCACACACTCCGTTTATAAAAGCATTGAATGGAAATCCGAAAACACAGATGCATTCGTTGTATCAAAAAGCGGACGCGTAAGATGTGTCGGCGACGGAACTGCATACATTGTGGCGAGAATAACAAACCATGACGGTTCGGTTGTTTTTGCAAGAATCAAGTTCAAAAGCAGCTCATCCTCATGGCTGGAAGAGTTTTTGGCGGCATTCATAAAATATATGTATATTTTCTTCTCAGAATATGATCACAGTTTCCGGGTTTAAACAAATCCGGAACTGTTGAGAAAGACAGTCAAACAGCCTGCAGAAAATTCTGCAGGCTGCTTTATTATCCGTAAATTCTTTTACTGTATTCGGCATATTCACCGCTTTTTATTTCGTCCATCCAATCGGTGTTATCAAGATACCACTGAATGGTTTTTTTCATTCCGTCATCAAAAGCCGTTTCAGGCTTCCATCCAAGCTCCGAACTGATTTTTGAAGGGTCTATGGCATATCTTAAGTCATGCCCTGCCCTGTCTTTAACATAAGTAATCAGCTCTTCGGGCTTATCAAGCTGTTTGAGAATTGTTTTAACAACATCAATGTTTCTGCGCTCGTTGTGTCCGCCGACATTGTAAACCTCACCGGGCTCGCCGTTATGAATAATCATATCTATTGCCTTGCAATGGTCTTCAACATAAAGCCAGTCGCGCACATTAAGACCCTGACCGTAAACAGGAAGGCTCTGATTTTCCTGCGCTCTGACAATCATAAGCGGAATAAGCTTCTCGGGGAATTGATAAGGTCCGTAATTATTGGAGCATCTTGAAATGGTAACAGGCAAGCCGTATGTTCTGTGGAACGCCAATGTCAACAAATCTGCCGAAGCTTTCGAAGCTGAATAAGGGCTCGAGGTTGTAAGCGGCAAATCCTCGGTAAAGAAAAGATCGGGTCTGTCGAGAGGCAGATCGCCGTAAACCTCATCTGTTGAAACCTGATGAAATCTTTTTACTCCGTGTTTTTTGCTTGCATCAAGAAGACACGCAGTGCCCAAAACATTCGTTTCAAGGAAAATGAAGGGATTCTCAATAGAACGGTCAACATGGCTTTCCGCGGCAAAATTAACAACTACATCGAATTTTTCTTCTTCAAAAACTCTGTTAACAAGCTCTTTATCGGAAATGCTGCCCTTTATGAATTTAAAATTCGGATTTTTCATTGCCGAATCAAGGCTTCTGAGATTGCCTGCATAAGTCAGCGCATCAAGGCAAACGATGCTGTAGCCGGGATATTTATCAAGCATATAATAAACAAAATTACAGCCTATGAAGCCGGCGCCGCCCGTAACTAATATTTTCATTCTACAGTCTCCTCTGAATCAATTATAGGCTCAGGCTCGATAACCGAAACAATCTTGCGAAACTCAACCTGATCATATAGTCTTTTAAAGCGAACGCCGACGGAATATGTGAGGTCGCAGTTTTCGCAGTAAAAATTCGCTCTAAAAAACTGACAGTGGAATTTCCAGTTTGTTATCTGCTCACAAGCACTTCCGCATGATTCGCAAGTATGATTGAGTCGTTTTTTATCAACAAGAGGATTATCAATGTTTCTGATAACCTTTGATTTATAAAGCAGTCTTGAATAGAATTCATCATCGCAGCACACAAATTCGGGCTCAACGCATCCCGAATCAAATACCTTTTTGAGTATGTCGGCTGTAAGCATGCTGTCGCCGAGAGCTCGGTGATGGATATACATTTCAGGGTCGATGCCAACCATTTCGGCAGCGGCCAGCAAACCTGTCTGGTGTCCCCTGCCGGTCTTTGCAAATTTTTGAAAGCACTTCTGCAAATCACAGTATGTTTTAAGGAAAGGCACAACCTTTATGCCGTTAAGATACTTAAAATTATCGAGCAAAACCCTTATATCACTGTCGCCCCATGTAATAATAACGGTATCTTCGTTACCTATCCACTTTCTGAAAAGCGAAAAGGCTTTGGTGAAGGGCATACCTCCGCTGATGTCATCATTGGTAAGATGAGTCAGGCGTTTGACTGTACCTCTTAATTTTTTGCCGATCTGGGAACGGATAATGCACGAAAAAGTATCGACTGTTTCTCTGTCTTCATCAAGCTTGACAGCACCGATTTCGATTATTTCGTTAATATAACCGTTTGCTTTTTTTGCATAGGTATTGTTCCATTCCAAATCCATTACAACAAACTGCATCAAAACATTCCTTTGATATATTCTACATTTACAGTTATAATACTATATTTTATGTAACATTGCAAGAGCAAAATTATTCTTAACAATAGTATTGATATTTTCTTCATCATTGACAATATTTTCCCTCAATGTTATACTTTTAAAAATTACATTCCGAATATGGAGGAAAAAATATGTATGAAAACAATTGGGAATCTCTTAATTCCCGTCCCGTTCCCGAGTGGTTCAGCGACGCAAAATTCGGAATCTTTATCCACTGGGGCTTATATTCGGTTCCCGCTTTCACAAAAAAAGGCGATTATGCCGAATGGTATATGAGACAAATCGAAGACGAAACCACAGAGGCTTATGCATTTCACAAGCGTGTTTACGGTGAAAACACAAAATACGAGGATTTTGTCAAAGGTTTCACTGCCGAGCTTTTTGATGCCAAAAAATGGGCAGACCTTTTTGTTAAAAGCGGTGCGAAATACATAAACTTTGTTTCTAAGCACCATGACGGATACTGCCTTTATAAATCCGACTATGCCTGGAACTGGAACAGCGTTGATGTTGGCCCTCACCGCGATTTTCTTCAGGAAATGAAGGATGCGCTTGAAGGAACGGATGTTAAGTTCGGCGTATACCACTCCGTTTATGAATGGTTTCATCCCACATATCTCAAGAATCCCGAGCAGTATGCTCTTGAGCACCTTATTCCCATGCTTAAGGAGCTTGTTGAAAAATATCAGCCCAACACACTCTTCACCGACGGAGAATGGGAGCATCCCTCGTCGGTCTGGCATTCAACCGAATTTCTTCAATGGCTTTATAACGAATCAAGCGTGAAGGATATCATCGTTCCGAATGACCGTTGGGGCAAAGAAACAAGAGGTCACCTTGGCGGCAACTTCACAACAGAATACGGATGGATTGAAGCTGATAAAAAGATCGAAGATGTTGAGCTCGACAGACCCTTTGAGGAATGCCGCGGCATCGGAAGATCGTTCGGATTTAACAGAAACGAAGACCTTTCCGATTATCTCAGCGCAAAAGAACTTATCGAAATGATGTGTGAACTTGTTTCAATGGGCGGCAACTTCCTTCTTAACATCGGTCCTGCTGCTGACGGAACAATCCCTGTTATCATGGAAGAAAGACTTCTTCAGATGGGCGACTGGCTGCGCATTAACGGCGAAGCAATCTACGGCACAAGAATTTATTCAAAAGCCAAGCAGGAAGGCGTATATTACACAAAGAAGGGCAACGATGTTTACGCAATAATAAACCGTTTCCCCTTCGGCTCTCAGGTTCTTGAGCTTGTGGAATATGATTCGGAGCATAAAGCAACGCTTCTCGGCAGTGACGCTGTTCTCGAAATCAAGAATAATAACGGCAAAGCAGAAATTGTTTTCCCTGCAATCAATCCGGATACGGTTGACGGCAATTGGCTCTATACAATTAAACTTTCAAAATAAAAGTTACAGGGGTTCTTCATTCCGAAGAACCCCTGTTTTTATCCAAGCAAAACATCCGTGATAAGCATAACGCAAAATCCGACCAACAAAGCGTATGTTGCTCCCCTCTCGCTGCCGTGAGAATGAGTTTCGGGAATCATTTCATCGCTGATAACATAAAGCATTGTGCCTCCTGCAAAAGCAAGAGCAAACGGAAGAATTGCCGAAGCTGCGCTTACAGCAAAATAACCTATTAAAGTTCCCGCAACTTCAATAAGACCCGTTATCATGGCACAAACAAAAGTTTTTCGCGGCGAAACACCTGCAGCAAGCATGGGGCCGATAATCACCATTCCTTCAGGAACATTTTGCAAAGCAATCCCACCGGCTATAATCAACGCCTGAGCATTATCTCCCGAGCCGAATCCGACACCTGCGGCAATCCCTTCGGGCAGATTGTGAATTGCAATTGCAGTTACAAAAAGCAGCACCTTGCTCAGATTTGCGTTGTTATGTTCTTCACTGTCAACACCAACCATTTTATGCATATGCGGTACAATCTTGTCAATCAGATTCAGGCATAAAGCACCTGCAAAAATTCCTGCAACAGTAATAACAATGCTGTATTTTCCGCCGTATTCCAACGACGGCAGAATAAGTCCGATAACGGCAGCCGCAAGCATTACTCCTGCAGCAAAAGATAAAACTATATCAGAAAATTTATGTGATATCTTTTTAAAAATAAAACCGATAATCGAGCCTATAATCGTTGCGCCGCCTACTCCGAGCGCGGTAAGAATAACCATTTTCATGTTTATCGCCTTCCAATCAATATGTTTATATTATATACTATGTGTTTTATTTTTGAAAGACTCAAACATTACATTTTTTCTTTATTGGTTTTTATAGTTTTTGTTTAATAAACTCAAAAAAAATTCAAAGATTATTTAAAAAATTCAAAATACTTATTGACAAATCAAATTCTTTTTGGTATCATATCTATCGTTGCAAATACGCACACATGGGCCATTAGCTCAGTTGGTTAGAGCAACCGGCTCATAACCGGTCGGTCCGGGGTTCGAGTCCCTGATGGCCCACCATAAATAATATAGGGGTATAGCTCAGTTGGTAGAGCAGCGGTCTCCAAAACCGCGTGCCGAGGGTTCAAGTCCTTCTGCCCCTGCCATTCAAGTCCCGAAACCGTTGATACACAAGGGTTTCGGGATTTCTCTTTTCGAAAAATAATTTTTTCTAACACTTTTGACCCTTTTTTCTAACATTTTTCTAACACTTTTTCAAAGACTGTTTTTTAATCGGCACAACTTTTGTGCTGATTTTTGCTTTTTTCAGGCCTTTTTCCGACCCTTTTACGGGGTCTTTTTTTGTTTCTGAAAGGGTCTTTTCTTCAAACACTTTTTCTGACACTTTGTCCTCTTTTTTCTCTTGTTCCGAATTTAATTTGTCAAGAGTGTCTGCGATGCTGATTTTTGAACTCTAATAATTGACAGTTGTATTTGCACACGGCAGGTATGAACTGATATAAACAATTTGCACCTCATAACATTCGGTGCAGTTTTACGGCAATAAAAGAGTCAATATGCTGTCTGAGCAGAGCAAAGCAAAATCCAAGGGTTTCGGCAATTAAAAGGCAGTTCAACTCAATGAAAGCGTTTTTAAGCGTACAAAAAAGGCATAACAGTCACAATAAAGCTTTAAACATATTGATACATTAAAATATTGCAGTTAAGCGTAGGCATAATCAGCAAATCCCGACTTCAAAAGAAATCGGGACTTACTGCATGAAAATTTATAAAGGAATCCTAAAAATGAAAGGCAAACTATTTTGCAATACTGAACATAAGCGAACCGCAATTTGCTTGACATAAGGCAACACAATGAACAACATCGTCACCTTTATCTATGTAACCTATTACAACGGCAACCGGTGAATCATCATTGTGCAAATTACGGACAATCATTGTTCGGTATGGTGTTTCAATATTAATTTGCTTTTCAACCGACAACGGTGCAAAATCTCCGCTTTGCATACGCATTATTGCTGTCGGTTTGAATGTGCGTAATCTGACACCGTCTTCAGAACCCATTGCAAGAGCAAACTCATCGCCGCAATCAATTATGGCAGCACTCCATTTTCTTTTGTTGTCAGGATCAGTTTGCACAAACCGTACCCCTGAATTGTCGGGACAACGCTCAACTGCAAACAAACGATTCTGTGCAACAATGGCTAAAGCATCAACAGACATACTTTCTCACTCCTTTCGGTTTTGAATTTCACAGAAAGTATGTAAGAAAAACTTTTCTTGCCCTTTTTCTGAGCAGAGAAAAAATTGACTATTTCTTGTTTTTCTTTTTCTGTTTTGTCTGCCAATATTTGGAGCACTTCTTTTTGTTTGGAGAAATAATGTTTCGTTCAACACAAAACAATACGCCTGCACTCTTTTTGCTGTGCCTGCATCTTTCGCAATCACACGGAACAGGCTTTGGCTTTTTCAAATAAACAATTGAATTGCATGAAACTCCGATTTTTCCTTTTGACATATAAATCAATCCTTTCGATTTTGAATTTCGCAGAAAGTATGTAAGAAAAATATTTCACACTTATTTTCTGAACAAGAAAAGATTGTGTGATTTTACATTTGATGTTGTATAATCCCGATAAGCGTCTTTAATTATCTTTTAACATCTAAAGTGGCAAGATTTTTGCCACTTTAAAAAATTTTTATGTAACAGTACAATAACCTTAAACCGAAAAACTAATGTTTTTAAAAAATTAACTCCTCTGACGGTTTAACCATCAAAGGAGTTTAAGGTAAATTATTAAATCTAGTTCGACAAATCGGAATTTGTCAAATTGATTTCTGAACTTCGTGACACAAGTCACAGAGAAAATAACGATTTCGTTATATTCTTAAGACAAGGAAGGAGTGACAGATATGGGAATCAGGCTTAATGAAAACAATGAAATAGTTAAAGCTGTCAGAAATGGCTTAAAAGAAAAAGACGGGTACTGTCCCTGCAGAGTGGGAAAGCTGCCGCAAAACAAATGTATTTGCGAAGAATTCAGAGCACAGATGGCTGACCCCGATTTCGAGGGATACTGTCACTGTATGCTTTATTTTAAATTCAAAGACTGATATCGTTTGGAGGTAATAAAATGATTAAGAAATTAAATTCGGAAAATTTTGCCCGTGAAGTTATTGATAACGACGGAAAGGTTCTTGTTGATTTCTATGCCGACTGGTGCGGGCCTTGCAAAATGGTTGCACCGATTTTAGATGAAATCGCCCGTGAACACGGTGAGATAACCGTAGGAAAAGTAAATGTTGACGATTGCCCGGAACTTGCAATCACATACAGAGTAGCAATCATACCAACCTTGATTGTTTTTGATAAAGGAGCTGTTTCCGCTTTAAAAATCGGATTCGCAGATAAAGAGGCTATTCTGGAGATGATTTCATAATGAAACGGAGGGTTTTACCTTTATTGATACTTATTTCCGTGCTGTCCCTTTGCCTCCTTGGAGGATGCGCCACGGTTAAACGCCCGGTAATCTCGTATGAAATTATTTCACAGAAAGAAGCACTGTCATATATGGTCAATGACAGCAACAGCTTCATTCTTGATGTGCGAACCGAAGAGGAATTTGCAGGCGGACATATTAAAGGTGCTGTTCTGATTCCGCATGATGAAATAGAAGCAAAATCCGAATCGGTGATTACCGATAAAGAGCGATTGATTCTTGTTTACTGCCGAAGCGGCAGAAGAAGTAAAATAGCTGCCGAAAAACTTGTTGAACTGAGATATTCAAATGTTAAGGAGTTCGGCGGCATAAATGATTGGAATTATGAAATTGTTACGGAATAGTCTTTATGCAGGGCATTGCTTAACGGCAATGCTCCGCAGTTTGTTTTTGTCGCTGATAATGATTTCTTTTCTCGTTACCTGCACAGCTCCGTCATTTGCAAATTGTTTAAGTAAACGGCTTATAACCTCCCTTGCGGTTCCGAGATGTCTTGCAATCTGTTCGTGGGTAAGAGTAACAGTGTCAGATTTATTTGCTGCACATTCATCTAGCAGGAATATTGCAAGTCTTTTATCCATACTCATAAAAACAATCTGCTGCATTATCCACATAACATCTGAAAATCTCTGAACAGCAGTTTCAAGAGCAAAGATTTTTGCTTCAGGCACGCGCTCGCTGACAGAGGCGAAAGCAGACCCGTTTATCATATAGCATGAGTGCAGACGAAACCTGCACCAAGCTCATCGAAAAGATTGATGAAACCGTTGCTGAAATTAATCGCATCAATGATGCAACAAACGCTTATGATATTGACACCGTAACAAGTGCCGATAAGGCGGATATTGAAAAGCTCCTTGCCGATATCAAGGCTCTCACAGATGGCGATAACATCACCGACACAGAAAGGGAACATCTCAACGGCAACGAAGCAACACTCAACGCACTCCTTGATAAAATCGGTGCAACAGCAGACGAAATTGCAAGAATTGAAACTGCGGTAAACGGTTACGGTGAAGAATCCGTCAAGTCAACCGACAAGGCTGACCTTGAACAGCTCGTTGAAGACATCAAGGCTCTCACTGATGCAACAAACATCACCGAAGATGAAAGAACAAAGCTCGGCGAACTTGATGCAAAACTTGATGCACTCATCAAGAAGATTGATGATACTGCAGAGGAAATTGCAAGAATTGATGAAGCTGTAAACGGCTACGATAAGGAAACAGTAACATCAGCTGATGTTCCCGAACTCGGCAAGCTTATCGACGACATCAAGGCTCTCACCGACGGTGATAATCTTACCGAAGATGAAAAGGCTGCTCTTGAAGAAACCGAAAAGGTAATAGACGAGCTCGTTGAAAAGCTCACAGAGGTTGCAGAGGAAATCAAGAGAGTTGATGAAGCCGTTAAGTCCTATGACGAAGACTCTGTCAAGTCAACAGACAGCGAAGACCTCGTACAGCTCAAAGAGGATGTTCAGGCTCTTATCGACAGCGGTAACGTGACCGAAAACGAAAAGACCGCTCTTGAAGATATGATTAAGGATATCGAAGGTCTTGAAGATAAGATTGCCGAAACAGAAGAAAAGCTTGAAGAAATTAAGGGTATCGAAAACGGCTACAATCCCGAAACCGTAACAAGTGACGACAAGGCAGCAATCGAAGATAAAATTGCTGAAATTGAAGCAGTAAATCCCGATAATCTCACCGATGAGCAAAAGGCTGAATATGAAGAAATCAAAGCAGGCTTTGAAGCTCTCCTTGAAGAAATCGCAGCAGCAGAAAAGAATGTTGCAGACATCGGCATTGAACTCGAAAAGTTTGACGAAGAAAGAGTAACAAAGTTCTGGGAAGATGATATTGAAGCCCTCAAGGCAAAGATTGACGAACTCCTTGCAGATGAGAATATGGGCGAAGCAGAAAAAGCAACGCTCAATGAGTACAAGGCTCAGGCTGAAAAGCTCATCGAAATCATCAACACTCCAAAAGAGTATATCTCCTGCAGATTCTTCTACCTCATCTGGGATTGCCTCACATGGAAATACAATGGCATTCTCTGGCTCTTTAAGCAGATTTTCGCTTGCTGAACTTAACAAAGTAACAACCCAATAACACCAAAGCCGACGAATTAAACCCCGTCGGCTTTTGCAATGATTTTATCTGTAAACTATTTCATTGAGGAGGATTTCTTCGATTGCGTTGACAATGTTATTCATTCTTCTGACCCATTCCATCTGGTCTGTGGATTTGAGTTCTTCTGTCAAACTGTATCTTTCACGGTAGAGGGGAAGAAGAATATCAAAGCGAGTCTGAGCTTTGGAATCAATTTCGTGAAGGTGGTCATCGAGTGTGTCTCTTAAAAGGAATCTGTTCCAGAGTGCGGGTCGGTGGTTTTTGAGATAATCTTTTCTCATTCTGCCGTATTTTCCAAGTGATTTGTATTCTTTCTTCTTGAGTACGATGTCGGGGATGAAATAATCTCCGTTTCTTGTGTATGTTATTTCAGTCATTTCAATTATCCTTTCTTTCAACAAAAGTGTCGTATGCGAACCTTGCACCGAGTCTGAAGCCTGCTATAAAGCTGTCTGCGTTGCAGATGCTTAAGAATCTGATGTATGTATCAACGTAATCGTTAAACAACTCTTTATCTTCATCGGTCAGAGTGTCAAACAGATGCTTTTCTTTTTGGGCGAGTTCGTTCAGACAATTCATAACTTTCGGTTTAAGTTCGGTTGTACATTCCTGCGGTTCGATATTTCCGTAATAAAATTCTTCAATAAAGTCTGACATTGTTATTCTCCAATTCAACGTTTATTTACGGAATGATTGACTGAAAAATCGTTAAAAATTTGAATTGTTTAAACTTAATGCACGCGGTTTTTTGAAGAAAAAACATAGAAGAAAAAATTGAATTTTTCAGAATGATGTGGTCAGCAAATTGTGAGAAGTGGCAGAATTTGTCATTCTTCTAACACGGCTTCTAACACCTTTCTAACATTTGTGCAAAATTTCTGCACAAGAAAAATAACGGCATCTAAAAAATGGTATGTTTTTGTTCGATTTGCACAAATAAACAAACTATATAACACTGCATAACAGCAAATAGCACTAATTATAATTCTTTTAGAGAAACTCCAAAACCGCGTGCCGAGGGTTCAAGTCCTTCTGCCCCTGCCATTCAAATCCCGAAACCGTTGATACACAAGGGTTTCGGGGCTTTTTATTATACTTTTTTGAAAAGCGGTTATTTTTCTAATTTAGCATCATTACCGCAAAATATCGCCGTTTTTCGAGGACTATGTGCCCCTTTATGTACCCCTTTTTTCAAGTTAAAAATGCCCGAAAACCCAGACATCTCAATGGTTTTCAACTGCTGATGTTTTTTCTTTAGCGTATAAACCACATTTTTTTGAAGTGTGAGAGTCATTTTCAGCTTACAATTATTGATTTTTACAGATGTTTGATTTATAATATAAATAAATCAACAAACATATACATTAAGGAGGTATTGCGATGATATACGAATTACGACAATTTGATAATGTACTTCTGAAGTTTTCGGCGATTGAGTCAAGCAATACTCCCGATATTGAGATTGTTTGGGTTAATGAAGATAAGAAATATCTTCTTCCTATTGATTTGTTTCTTACATCTGACGGACTGGCAAAATGGCTTAAACACCGCACAATTCCCAAAAACCGTGCCTATGTTCAGAATTTCCTCAGCAAATGCGGCCTGAGTATTAACAGACCGATGAATATTATCAGCGTTTCAAAGGGTTTATCTTTGAACGACTCATACTGGGTTGTTGAAGAAGGCTTTGAAGGTTCGTTTGATGACTATAATCTCTATGAAAACAGATTCAGTCAGATTCTCGCACATATTGCTTTTACAGGTTACGGCAGCAGTATCCGCACATCATTGGCATCTTGTCCTGAGTTTACAACCAACGGAGCTCTGCCTAAATGCTGGCGCAGAATTGATGGTAAAATCAAGCTGTTTAAAGGCGGTACTGCAGGTGCTTCAAACACCGGTAATGAACCGTATTCCGAGTTCTACGCATCGCAGATTGCTGAAGTTCTCGGTGTTGATGCAATAGAATACAATATTTCCCGTTGGAAAGGTGAGCTTTGTTCCACTTGCGAACTTTTCACAAGTAAAGATTATTCATACCTTCCTGTTGGACGAATTGTAAAAAGCGGCGGATTTGATAGCGTAAAAGAATGTTATAAAAACCTTGGCAAAAAATTTGAAAAAGCCTTGAACGATATGATAGTTTTCGATGCTGTTATCTGCAATGTTGACCGTCATTTCGGTAATTTCGGATTTATCGTTGAGAACAAATCAAACAGAATCGTCGCTCCTGCACCTTTATTTGACCACGGAAACTCCTTGTTCAATATGGCGGGCAGAGATGATCTGGAATCGGATGAAAAACTTACCGCATACGCAGAAACTCTGTTGCCTTGCGTTTATGACAATTTCATTGAAGCAGCAAAAGAAGTTCTTACATCTGAACACAGAGAAGGACTTCGCAAGCTTTTGGATTTCAAGTTCAAAAAGCATCCGAGATATAATCTGCCGAATAAACGGCTCAGATTAATTGAAAAACAAATACATTCAAGAGCGAAGATGTTGCTTGATAAATAACAGAACAGCAAAGGCAGGGAAAATCCCTGCCTTAATTTTATGCGTAAACGCCCGAAAACCCAGACAGCAGAAGGGATTTCCCAACTGCTGTCTTTTCTTTTATGTGCAATTTTGTGCTTTTTTGATGTTGAATCAGCTTTTTGAGGGTTGCTTTTCAGCTTTTAAAAAGTTGTTTAAATACTCATTCTGAAGACTT
Organism: Acutalibacteraceae bacterium; assembly: GCA_045539875.1. Lineage (GTDB taxonomy): Bacteria > Bacillota > Clostridia > Oscillospirales > Acutalibacteraceae > CAG-177. Next base: position 162,710 of record JAZQGF010000032.1, on the reverse strand, counting down.
GCCGCTGCAACTTTCAAATCATTGTTTACATGAGTGTATACATTGGGAGTGACATCGTAATCATTGTGTCCCATGAGCTCCTGTGCTGTCTTTACAGAGGAGTTTATCGTGATAATTATACCACACAAGCCAAAAAGCAACAGTCAGAAACTGTTGCTTTGTACTCTGAGTTTACTGCGACTAAAAATTTTTGCCGTTTATCAGTCTGACATATAACGATGGTCTGCATACGCCTCACCGTCGGAATCAATTGATATTACCGTTCCGCCCATAAGACCGTCGGTATAATAAGCGCCGTATCCTGTTTTGAGCGTATAGTTGAGTCTGATGCCTTCATGATAAATCTGGAAATTATTTGCATGATCGTGACCTGCAAACATATTTTTCGTGCTTCCGAGTTCTTTGCAAACAGCAAAGAAACCGTTATTCACAGGTGAACAGCATACATCTTCACCGCGTACACCAATCGCTTCGGGTGCAAGCTCGGGAGCAAGAGTTCCCGGCTCATTGCTGCCATAGGAGTTAATCCATGCGTCTTTGTATTCACAAACGGGAATGTGCATAAAAACCGAACTCTCAACAGTTTTGCCTGTAATTTCGGAAATTCCGTTAACAGCCCACTTGTACCACTCAATCTGGTTGTCCCAAAGATGGTCATAACCGCTTACCGTTGAGCCGTCTTCAAGAGTAAACTCCGCATTGTTATGAGTGTCAACCATAAACAGCGTGTGGACAATTTTTCCATTTTCGGTAATGTTTATGATATAGTTGCCGTAGCCCATGTTTTCGGGGCCAAACTCAAAAAGGCAATTTTCAGCCTTGAAGAGAAGATAAGCTGCCCAGAATTCATTTATGCAGCACTGCCCGTCATGGTTGCCCATAACGGGTGCCCAAGGAATACCATAAGCATCAATCTGCTTGATAAGTTCAACATATGCCATCGTACCCCAAGCGTTATCGCCCGTCAGAGTGATAAGGTCAGGCTCGGTTTCTTTGACAAGGCTGTCAATCATCTCTGCCGTTTTCTCGCCTTTTTCATCATAAACCAATTCATCTTTAAGCTGAATATCGGCAAGGTTGAGGATAATGAAGTCTTCGTCGGGATTCTTTTCAATTTCCGCACAATAATCTGCCGTGAATTTATCAGTTACAGACCATTCGGAATAAAAACTACTTTCACCGAAGTTGATAACCAACGCGGCTACGGGCGTTAAAATTTGAAACAGCGAAAGAAAAAAAGCTAAAACAAGTTTTACAGTTGCCATATTGCACCTCTGAACACCTTATGTTTTTTTATTAATTATAAATCCAAAGTCCGAAACTGTCAACACAGATAACTATTGAAGCAAAAGATTTTTGGGGTTAGTTTGATAAATTGGGATTTACCTCATCCGTTATCGAGTGCTTTTTCAACAATCTTCACATCACCGATTTTATCACCGTTTACATACTCACCGTTTTTATAATAAACCTCTGAATTGATATTTACAACAGCATGGGTAGGCACATATAAAACAGCCTTCATGCCTTGGGGGAGAGTAAGGTCGATAACATAATCCCCGAAAGCCTTTTCATAGTCCAGAGTGATTAATCCTTTTACGCTCGGAACGGTACAGCTTATGCTGTCGGACAGCGTGTATTGAGGCTCGATTTTAACCTTTTCATACCCTGCTTCAAGGGGTGTGATACCTGCAAAATACTTGCTCATTATAACAAGAGGTCCGCCACTCCATGCGTGATTCTTAGTGCCTCGCCATGAGTCCCAGAATTCCCAAAGAGTAGAATAATCCTCACTCATCATACCCTCATATCTGTCCTTAATTCTTTCTCTTGCAACTTCATATTTTCCCATTTTGCAAAGAGCTTCAAGAACATAGTATTCCATATACGGGCTTGAATTTTTAGTTGTTGTGAGTACTTTTGTAATAGTATCATACTGCTCTTTTTCTGCAAGTCCCGACAAAACTGCAAGAGCATTGGCTCTGTCATCGGGCTTTTTCGCGTCTTTACTTTTGAAGCCGTCTTCTGTCCAAAGAGTCTTATAGCCCTTTGAGACAGTATCTTTTCTTTTGGTAATGAATGAGATGTCCTCGTCTTTTCCTAAAAGCTCCGCCATTTTCTCTGTGGAGGAAAGAGCATAGTAAACCCAGGCATTTTCGATAGCTGTCATATCTGCCTTTTTGCCCCAATCAGCCCAGTCCCATGAGCCGCTGCGATGAACGACAAGATTATTTTCATCAATTTCCCAAAGCTTCAGATAGTCAAGGGAAGCATCATAAACTTTTTCGATAAAAGCCTTGTCGCCGGTATATTCATAGTAAGTGAGGAAGCCTGCAATTCCTGCAAGCTGCTGAACGGGAAGTTCAAAATAGTCACCGCTTATAGGCACAACAGTCTGAAGCACTTTTGTATCGTCAATGTGAGAAAGCATCGCCTCCACTCCCTTTTGATACAGCAGGTAGGAATTACTGTCCATAGAGTACATTGTCATAATCATTTCACTTGTGACATCGCCCCACCATTGTGCTCTTTCTCTGTCGGGACAATCCATAAAATTGTCACGCATGGTAACATAGAGAGTACGCAGAGATTTTTGCCAAAGAGAATTCAGGAACTCATCATCGCACTTGAAGTCACCGCAGAATGAGCTGTCATATCCCGTTTCACGGTACATCAAAGAAACAACTGTAACGCCTTTCGGTATTTTATAAGTAATATGCTCTCCGTTAAACCAGCCTAAAGCCTCAAACTCCTGCTCTCCCTCTTTAGTTATATAGGTAGTTGAAACTGCGCCGATTAAAGTGTTTTCCGTTGTTATGCGAATCTTTTTTCCGGCAGGTGCTATGATTTTAAGATAGGGAGTAAGCTGTGCGTTATAGGGAATATCTACGGTGATTTTTTCGCCGAAAAGCTTGCTTACGGTATAGTTTTCATAATCCTTTGAATTCTCATAATCTTTAAGACCGTAATCCTTCAAAAAAGGTATTCCTCTCGGATAAAGCTTACCGTAAGCACCCTCACCGCCGACGGCGTATTCGGTTGCATTTTCCCACGAGGAAACATCATAAGTTTCATTTATCCAATCGCCGATATCTTTTCTTGCATCGTAATAAATGCTGTATTCTGCAAGTCTGTAATTAGGCGGATAAAGAGGACTGTCGACATAAGCGCTGTTTCTTTTTACCTTCCAGCTTTTGTCGGAAATTATGGTGATGCGTTCGCCTATTGCTTCAAAAAGGAATCCGCCCTGTCCGCTGCTGCTGTAGGAATAGCTTGTTTCATTATCCCAGAACCACACCAGAGCACAAATTGAGTTTTCACCCTCTTTGAGATAAGGAGCAATATCTATACTGTCATAATAGCCGCTGTTTTTATCGGGGCCTCGTTTCACGCTTCCCTCAAAAACAACGGTTTCTCCGTTTATGTAAAGCCAATATTTCGAGTCGGCTGATATGCAGGCGGTAAGCTCTTCGGGAATCTTATCAAGACTTACCTTTTTATTAAAGCACATCCAGACATTTTTCTCCGTCAGGTTTTCCTTACCCCAAATCCATTTGGCCTTCCAATCGTTTTTCTCTTCGGTAGAAATTACATTGTATTCGGGAATACTGTCGGGAATCTTGTAATCATTTGTATACGGTATCAATGCCGAATCACCAAACGAAAAACAAGAAGAAATAAAAGCTGCCGCTATTGCAAGATAAGAAATAATTGTCTGTAATATGTTCATAGGATCCTCCCTTATATTAATTGCTGTTGCAAAAAGTATTATATTTGAAATGAACTCTTTCAAAGTATGTATTAAGCTTATTTTAATCAAATTATATCACACATTATTCAAAATTACCATAGGCTGTTTGACATAACCGAAAAACAGAATTATAATTATCATATCAAGTTCAAAGGTGGTGTCGGTATGATAATTGCCGATGAACTTGATATATAATTTCGTTGTAACAAAACGGAAAGCAGAAGGAATTTCCCAACTACCGTCTTTCTTGTTTGTGTTAAATTTATGGTTTTTCTGTTCTTAAAATCGCTTTTTAAGGCTTACCCCAAAACCTTGACACTTAATGACACAGTTTTAAAAAAACACTCCTTAGGCGGTACACACCGCCTAAGGAGATTTTTACTGATATTCAGTTTTATAAATTGCAGTTTTTGTGTTTATTCTGTCTCGTTTTTTAAATCCGTCTTTTTGACCAGGTAAACAATGTTTCGGACATTTTATGAAAGTCAACCGTCCCCCCGTTTTTTAAGCCTAAAAAAGTATCAACAATGACTTGTTCATCCGGAGGGACAATTTGGAGCAAATCTTTTTGACGGCAAATATAGTTTCCTGTTTGTTGAAAGCAGATTGCCTGCACAACGAAAGAAGCAGATTTATATAATCCTTTCAGAATATCTTCGCTCTTTTCGTCAGCATATTATGCACACAGCCATGAAAGATATTACATACTCCGATTTTTATTGCTCTGTCAACAGCAACATCATCAATCAATAACAGCAATTCATCAAGACTCCCCTTTATCGGCTTTGTATCATAATATAACTGAAAAAGGTCTGATGCATCCCAATTCAAAATTTCTTTTTTTCCTGAAAGAAATCCACAAATCATTTCCCTATGTGATAAGGTATCTAACATCGTATTATAGGTTTGAATATCCGCTGCAGACAATTCATCAAGTATTACGACAATATCTATGTCACTTGTTTCCGTCGCTTCACCACGACCATAACTCCCCTGTAAACCAACAAACCATACACGATCTCCAAAATTTTCATTTAATATCTGCAAAAACCTTTTTATCCAAGCAGAAATTTCTATCACTTCAATCACCTCGTCAATTTCAGGTTTGTTTTATTCTGCATCTGGCTGCTGACCGTCGTGCGCGGGCCATTTGCACTCAGTAATTTCCAAATTAGTGAAAGTTGCTTTGAATGACGAGTTTTCGGGGCTGCAGGCATAAATTCCGAAACGGATTTTTCCTCCGCCGTTGAACATATGGCAAACTCTCATTTGTCTGAAAATCTTGCCGTCATCGGAGCATTCAATGCAATAATCATCTTCTCTTCGGCTGAATCTGTACCACATTGACTTTATGTTTGCATCAATCTCGGTTGTTGCCCAATCCGAATAACCGTTGTTTGTAACAACGCTTCCCAGATGCTGAAATTTTTCGTTTTCATATTCAATTGAACCCTTAATCCAGTTGTCAGAATCAAGATACATAACAATTCCGCATTGGTCAAATCTGTGCTTGCTGGCAAATTCGGTTTTTACAACAAACGAGAAAAACTTTTCATCCGTTTCAATCTGCAAAACGGGAGCATTGTCATTTCTGAAATGATAGTATGTTCTCTGCCATAAGTCCGTATGGGGAGCAGTTACGATTTCAATTTTTTCATCGGTAAAAGAACACGACGCAGGTTTTCTTGTCCACTCTGATTTGTTTATATCAAAATTCATTTTTGTCACTCCTTAGAGAACTTTTAAATTTTGTTTTCTTCTATTTTTTGTTCTCGTTGTATTTAATCAAAAACCAAATTTTCTGTCTTTATCTTATCACGCAACAACAGTAAAATCAAGAATATGATTATCTTTAAATATAGCTTTCACAAATTTATATCTTATATCATAGGCGTTAAAAACTCCTCCGGCGGAAATTAAACCACCGGAGGAGTTTTTAATTGATTTTATTTATGATTTTTAATGTAGTGCTTATAGAATTTCACGCAGTGTGCAACTTCATTCACACCGATGCTTTCGTTTGCTGCATGCATTGCCGCAAGCTGCTCGTTACTCATTTTAATGGGGCAGAAGCGCAGACAGTTATCGGCTATTTCCTCGTAATGACGGCAATCCGTGCCGCCTGTCATAAGATAAGGAATAACGCCTGCTTCGGGATAGCATTCATTAAGACACTTTTTAAGATATCCGAATTCTTCTCCCTTATAATCAACGCAGTTTGACGCACTTCTTGCGTGAATAATTTCAAATTCAAGGTCATACTTGTCAGCATATTTTTTAAGAACGGCAAGTGACTGCTCGGCATTCTGATGCGGTGAGGGACGAAGATTGCAGACTATATATGCCTCCGACGGAATAACATTCGGAGTATGTGAGCCTTCAGCCATTGTGCAACAGAAGGTTGTCTTTACAAAAGCATTGCACATGGGCGAAACCACAGGCAGAACCTTGGTAAGAAGACCCTTAAACAGCCACATATTGCCGAGCACCATTCTCAGCGGAAAACCAAGCAAGGGAGCAGCCTGGTCAAGCATAGCATAAACCGGACCCGATATTTCAGCCTTAAAGGGCTTATCTTTTTCTATATCTGCAATGAACTTTGAAAGTCTTGCAAGCGGAGTGTTGCTCTTTGGGGTTGAAGAATGTCCGCCCTTGCCCTTTGCAATAATTTTAAGGTCAATATATCCCTTTTCAAGAACACCGATTGCGGCACACCAACCTGCCATGGTGGGAAGAGCATCCTTGAGGATTGCTCCGCCTTCGTCCATTGCAACATCAAGATGAACGCCCTTTGACTTAAGATAGTTTACGAGCTTAGGAGCACCGTCGCCCGAAATCTCTTCGTCAACTGCCGTTGCAAGATATACATCGCAGGGCGGTTCAAAGCCTTCTGCAAGCAATTCTTCAATCGCCTGGAATTCGGAAAAAACAGTTGATTTGCAATCCATCGCACCTCTGCCGTGAATGTTACCGCCTGAAATTTCACCCGAGAAGGGGTCGCGCTCCCAGTTGGGTTCATCTGCCGTAACAACATCCTGATGACCCATAAGAAGCAAGCCGTTTCTTTTTTCATCTTTACCTGGCCAGCGGAAAAGAAGATTTCCTTCGATTTCGGTGCATTCAAGCTTTGAGAAAACAAGAGGGAAATTCTTTTTCATAACCTCGTGGAGCTTATAAAACTGAGTAAGATCGGTGTTGCCTCTGAGAGAAACCGTTGGCACCTTAATCATTTCGGAAAGTTTCTGCGCATAATCAGCCGCTTCTTTTTCGGTTGGATTAATGGCAGGAGCACTTGTGTTGGGCTTGGCCTTAATCTTTACTGCCCTTATCGCTGAAACAGCAAGCAAAATCAGCAGAACTGCCAGAATAACGAGCAATGCAATACCCACATATTTCATTTGTATCAAATCCTTTCTTTTTTACCGCAATATTATATCACTGTTTTTTTGATAAGTAAATACAATAAACTAATTAAATTCAAAAATGCTGCAGAGCAGATATATCGAAAATATTATTATCTATAACATATAAGCAACATAGAAATCAGATTATTTAGTTTTTATCTTTGTACATCGTCTTATAACCTTGACTTTTGTTTTAAACTGCTGTATTATTTATATTATATGGACTCAATTCATACCATTGTAAAATTCATTAATTTAGAAACAATTTTTTAAGATAAGGATGTGTTTTCAGTGAATCAGCAGTACGAAGCATTGTTTACTCCCTGGAAAATCGGTAATGTTGAAATCAAAAACAGAATCGTTATGTGTCCCATGGGCGGCACATCGCTTTTCGGTTGGTTTGAACTTGGCGGTTGCCACTTTGACAAGGAAGCTGCAAAGCTCTTCCTTGAAAGAGCAAACAACAATGTTGGTCTTATCATCCCCGGTATCGCTCCCCTTCGCGATACTTTCTGGGGCAAATGGCACTGGCAGAATCCCAAAATGTTTGAAGAGCTTAAAGAGTTTATGGATGAAATTCATAAAACAGGTGCAAAGTTATTCGTTCAGCTTACAGCAGGTATGGGCCGTTCTTGGGCGATTACCGAGCTTGTTGCACCTCTTCACAGAAATAAGTTTACCCGTGCTCTTGTAAAGCCTATCCTTGACACTTCACATGAGCTCGCCTCCCCCAGCCCTCAGCCTTCACGCTGGGCGCACGACATTATCTGCCCCGAAATGACTGTTGAGCAGATTCACGAAATTATTGAAGCATTCGCTAAAACCGCAAAGTTGTGCCGCGATGCAGGCGTTGACGGTGTTGAAGTTCACGCTGTTCACGAAGGCTATCTTCTTGACCAGTTCGCAATTGAATTTTTCAACAAGCGTACCGATGAATACGGCGGAAGCTTTGAAAACAGATACCGTTTTGCCGTTGAAGTTGTAAAGGCTATCAAGGAATCCTGCGGCAAGGATTATCCCGTATCACTCCGTTATTCGGTTGAATCAAAAATGAAGGGCTTCTGCGAAGGCGCAATGCCCGGCGAAGATTATACAGAAGTAGGCCGTGCTATGCCCGAATCCGAAAAGGCTGCAAAGTATCTTCAGGACGCAGGCTACGACATGCTTAATGCAGATAACGGTACATATGACTCATGGTATTGGGCACATCCGCCTATGTATATGCCTCAGAACTGCAACCTCGAAGATGTTGCTCACATTAAGAAGTTTGTTGATATTCCCGTTGTATGTGCAGGTCGTATGGAGCCCGATGTTGGCGCACAGGCTGTTGCAGACGGAAAAATTGACGGCGTTGGTGTTGCCCGTCAGTTCCTTGTTGATCCTCAGTGGATAACAAAGCTTATTGAAGACAGAGTTGAGGATATCAAGCCCTGCATCTGCTGTCACAGCGGCTGCTTCAATTTCTCATCATCAAAGGGTCATGCAAACACTCAGGATCTTACCGATACAATGGGTCTTTCACGCTGCGCACTCAACCCCGAAACAATGCAGTCAAAGAAATACAGCATCAAGCCCGCTAAGAAAGCAAAGAAGATTGCCGTAATCGGCGGCGGTATCGGCGGTATGGAAGCAGCAATTGTTTGCGCAAAGCGCGGTCACAGCGTAACTCTTTATGAAAAGAGCGATAAGCTCGGCGGCGTTTTCATCGCAGCTGCAGCTCCCTCATTCAAGGAAAAGGACCGTGACCTTATTGCATGGTACATCCGTGAGGTTAAAAAGCTTCCCATCGAAGTTAAGATGAATACAGAAATCAAGGATGTTAATGCTCTCGGCGCAGACGAAGTTATCGTTGCAACCGGTTCAAAGGCAAGATCAATTCCTGTTAAGGGTGCTGATACTGCAATTGAAGCAGTTGACTTCCTTCTCGGCAATGCAGAGGTCGGAGAAAATGTAACAGTTATCGGCGGCGGTCTTACAGGCTGTGAAATTGCTTATGAGCTTTATCTCAACGGCAAAAAGCCCACAATTGTTGAAATGCAGGATGACCTTGTTACAACTCCCGGTGTTGCTCTCGCAAACACAAGCTATCTCAGAGATTTCTTCAAGACAAACAAGGTTCCCGTACATCTTGAAACATCGCTCTGCGAAATCGGTAAAGGCAGCGTAACCGTTAAGGGCAAGGACGGAAAAACCTTTGAAATTCCCTCAGACTCAGTTATCATGTCAGTCGGTTATGTTCCCACTCCCGTTGCTGAAAAGAGCAAGCATGTTCACATTATCGGCGACGCTGCTAAGGTCGGAAATCTCCGCACAGTTATCTGGGGCGCATGGGATGTTGCAATGAAGCTGTAATTTAACAAACAGCAAAGTAATTAAATAAAAAAACACAGGCTTGTATAGGAAAACCTATGCAAGCCTGATTTTTATTTACTCCGTTATTTATTCTCAAAAAGCTCTTTTACCGTTGGCATGGATGCATCAGCGCCCATCCTGCTGACTGCGATGCTGCCTGCTCTGTTGCCCATATCGCACGCAGAGAATATATCACCGGTGCGGATATATTCAAGAGACATTGCCGCCGTAAAGCAGTCGCCTGCCGCCGTTGTATCAACAACATCCGCAGGATAGGCGGGAATAATGCGAAGTTCTTCTCCGTTCCAAACTGAACATCCTCTTTCACCGAGCTTGAGCACAACAAATTTTGCCTTGCTTCTTTCCATGAGGATTCTTGAAGCAGCCAGAACATTTTCTTCACTGTCGGGGTATACGCCTGTTAATGCCTTTGTTTCACTCTCATTGGGTGAAATAATCTCTGCTCCCTGCATTTTTTCAAGTGCAAAATCCTTTGCAGGGCCGCAGTCAATAACAACGGCTATACCCTTTTCAACAGCTCTGTTTACGCAGCCGATAACAACATCCTCACGGGTTTCAAACTGCACCATGAGCAGATCAAGTCCGTCGGTTATGCATTCCGAGGCTTCGCAAGGAACGATTTCGGCATTTGCGCCTTCATAAACAACAATACGGTTTTTGCCTTCACCGTCAATTATGATTGCCGCAAGACCCGTCTGCGAGCCTGCAAGTGAAACAGACGAAACATCAACATTATTCTTTATCAGGTTTTCAAGGAGCTTCTGACCGTTTGAATCATCGGCAACCTTGCCGACCATCTTAACATCTGCACCAAGGCGCGAAAGTCCTATGGCTTGATTTGCGCCCTTACCGCCACAGGCATAGCCGTAATTTGTTCCGACAACATTTTCTCCCGTATCGGGAACTTTTTTCATGTTAAGAATTATATCCATATTGATGCTGCCGACAACTGCGGCACGGATATTGCCGTACATAATTAATCCTCCTGCAATGCTGCTCTGAATTCATCAGCCGCCTGTTTCAGAGATTTATCTTTAAGGAACAGACTGCTTGTACCCAAAACAAATATGTCTGCACCGCATCTGCTGAGTTTTTTTCCGTTTTCGGTGCTGATATTTCCGTCAACCTCAACAGGAACATGAGCATATCCCGATTCATCAAGAAATCTGCGTACATCCGCCGTTTTTCTTTCGGCACCTGCAAATATCTTCTGCCCTGCAAAGCCCGGGCTTACAGTCATAACAAGCGCCATATCAATATATTCCGTAAGATATTTCATTGAGTCAACAGGTGTCTGAGGATTGATTGCAAGACCTGTTTTGCATCCTTTTTCGCATATCTGAGAAAGAGTTCTGTGAATATGGACATCCGACTCATAATGAACACAGAGAATATCATTTTTTTCAAGGTTCATTCTGTCAATAAACCTTGACGGCTCAGTAACCATCATATGAACATCAAGAGGGATATCGGTTATGGCTTTTACGGCATTGACAATATCAAAGCCCAAAGTAATATTGGGCACAAAACTGCCGTCCATTATATCAAGATGAATATAATCAATTTCAGCTTTTTCAAGCTCTTTCACCGAATTATGAAGATTCATTAAGTCCGCACACATGAGCGAAGCGGATAAAAATTTTTTCATATATCATTCTCCGTATTTTTTTACTGTATTATTGACTGTTGGATTACAACATTATTTTGCATAAAGCATTCCGATAATTTTATTTCTGATTCTGCAAGGAAAAATTTTGCAGAGTATACACACAAATTTATAGCTTAATCCTATCGCACAAACCGGTTTAACACTCTTTTTAAGAGCGATTTTTGCAATATAACCACCGGCAAAATCGGGGGGCATCCCCTTTTGCTCATCCTTTTCCATGTCCGAAACGCTGCGTGAAATTCTGCCGCCGTAAACATCATCGCCGTCAAAGGATTTTTTTCGTGCCTGAGTAAAATCGGTGCATATATCGCCCGGCTGCACTGCAGTTACGGAAATCCCGAAAGACTTCAGCTCGTTATCAAGAGCGCAGGTATAAGACTCAATTGCAGCTTTTGACGCTGAATAATATGTTTGAAACGGAATATGAGCAACTGCCGCAACGGAGCTGATATTAACAATTCTTCCGCCGCCGCTTTTGCGCATACAGGGAATTACAGCGCGGCACATATTATCCATTCCGAAAAAATTAACATCAAACTGCGATTTGGCATCCTCAGATTTCGTGAATTCAACAGCACCCGAAATACCGAATCCCGCGCAGTTGACAAGGATATCAACCCTTCTTTCACTTTCAAAAACCGCTTTTACCGAGGCTGAAACATCTTTTTCATCGGTGACATCAGTTTTTATATATTTAACACCGTCGGCAGGAATGCTTCTTCGGCTGAAATCATAAACAACACAGCCCGCATCGCGTAAAGCCGCCGCGGTACACCGCCCTATTCCCGAGCTTGCGCCGGTAACAATTGCAACTTTATTATTCATTGTTTATCTGCATCCTCCGAATATCTTGCACTTGAGCGCGCATCCCGTGGGAGTTGCGGCGCAGCCTCCGAGAGCTGTTTCGCGAAGCTCCGCGGGAAGTCCTCTGCCCACGCGGTACATCGCATCCGCCATTTCACTAAATGGCACTGCCGCCTTTATTCCTGCAAGCGCCATTTCAGCACTTGTCAGTGCATTTGATGCACCTGCAGCGTTTCTGCTCTGGCAAGGCATCTCAACAAGACCTGCAATAGGGTCGCAGACAAGACCGAGCATATTGCTGATTGTTATTGCCGCGGCATCAAGGCACTGCTCGGGTGCGCCGCCCATCATTTCAACTGCCGCAGCGGCAGCCATTGCGGCAGCAGAGCCGATTTCTGCCTGACAGCCTGCTTCGGCACCCGAAACAGATGCGTTCTTCATCAACAGACAGCCGATTGCGCCTGCGGTGAAAAGACCGTTCATAACCGTTTCCTCAGAAAGATCAAATTCTTCTTCAAGAGCAAACAGAACTGCAGGAACAACACCTGCCGAGCCTGCGGTGGGTGCGGCAACGATAACGCCCATTGACGCATTGACCTCAAGCACAGCCTGAGAATATATCAGAGCTTTGGTGAGAACATTTCCGCAAACGGATTTACCTTCTTTACGCCTTTTTTCAAGTTTTGAAGCTTCTCCGCCAATCATTCCGCCCATCGAACGGACAACCTTCTTAAGAGGCTCATGCGCCGAATTTCTCATTATATCAAGCGATTTCTTCATTCTTTCTTCAACCGCATCGGAATCAAGCTCACCGTAAACAATCTCTCTCAGGCGCATTATTGCGGAAATGGGTTTGTTTTCTTTTTTACAGAGTTCAAGCAACTCTTCCGCTGTATTAAAATCCATTTATATTCTCCTTATTTCTGAATCAGCATGGTTTCTCTGACGAAGGGATTCTTTTCGATTTCTTCAACTGCACTTGCTGTTATCTCTGCATCGGATTCGATAATCATATAAGCATTTCCGCCCTTTGATTCGCGGTAAACTCTGAGAAACGCAATGTTAACATGCTGCTTGCCGAAAACATTGGTGACTTTTGAAATAACGCCCGGATGGTCCTTATGAACAACAATAAGAGCATGATATTCGCCCGTGAAATGAACCTTGACTCCGTTGATTCTCGTCAGCTTAACCTTACCGCCTCCGAGTGACTCCCCTCTCACAGTCAGCCTTTTTCCGAAAACATCTTCAATTTCTATATCAACCGTGTTGGGATGAACATCCGTTTCAACCGTATTTGCAACAAATTCAAAATCAATGCCGTTTTCTTCGGCAATATCAAATGAATCACGGATTCTGACATCATCCGTATCAAATCCCATCAAACCGCCGAGAAGCGCTCTGTCGGTGCCGTGACCCTGATATGTTTGCGCAAACGAGCCGTAAAGTGTGAATTTAACGCCCTTGATTTTGTGATGAAGCATTTTTCCGGCAAGCCTTGCAATTGATGCGGCGCCTGCCGTATGTGAGCTTGAGGGGCCGACCATATTCGGACCGATAACTTCAAACACGCTGATAAAAGCCATATCAAAACTCCTTGATTCAACATTTTTCACTACCGATATTATATTTTATCGGCAAAGCAAAGTCAACAAGGATTATTGTGATAAAATACATTATCTATGAATAAATTCATACAATATCGTGCATTTTGTCAAAAAAAACTTGATTTTTAATAAACTGTGAATTATAATCAAATTATATATTACATTATTAATCGGATGTGACACAATGGAGCTATTAAAACAGAGAATCCTTGAACAGGGAAAAGCTATTGGTTCAGATATAGTAAAAGTTGACATGTTTCTCAATCATCAGATAGATGTGGATCTTCTCTGCGAAATAGGCAAGGAATTTCGCAGAATTTTTGCATCCTCGGATATAACTAAAATCGTAACAATCGAAGCATCGGGCATCGGAATTGCATGCATTGCCGCGCAATATTTTTCCGTGCCTGTTGTTTTTGCCAAAAAAGGCGCAAACAGAAATGTTGGCGATAATATCTACAAGGCAGATGTTTTTTCGTTCACAAAGGGCGTTACAACAACTATCGGCATTTCAAAAGATTATATCTCCTCAGATGACCGCATACTGATAATAGATGATTTTATGGCAAACGGTAAGGCAGTTCACGGTCTTATCAACATCATCAATCAGGCAGGCGCAACGGTTGAAGGCATCGGCATAGTTATTGAAAAGGGATTCCAGCCCGGCGGAGACGCTCTGCGTTCTCTCGGCTACAGAGTTGAATCTCTTGCAATCATCAAGGCCATAGATGACGGAAAAGTCATTTTTGGATAAATTTAATCTATCGGAGGTTAAAAAAATGAAGAAATTCACAAAAATTCTCGCAATTCTTCTGGCTCTCGCTCTGGTTTTCGGCTTTGCAGCATGCGGAAAAACAGGTAACGAAGGCACAACAGAAAACAACGGCGAGAGCCAGACTGCAGAAAATGCAGCATCAAACACAGGTCTTGAAGACATCAAAGTAGGTTTCATCTTCCTTCACGATGAAAACTCAACCTATGACCTTAACTTCATTAAGGCAGCTAAGGAAGCTTGCGACAAGCTCGGCGTTGAGTATGTTCAGAAGGTTAATATCCCCGAAAGCAACGAATGCTACGAAGCAGCTGTTGACCTTGCAGACCGCGGATGCGACATCGTTTTCGCTGACAGCTTCGGTCACGAGCAGTATATGATTCAGGCTGCAAAGGAATTCCCCGAGGTTCAGTTCTGCCATGCTACAGGCACAATGGCTCACACTGAAGGTCTTGCAAACTTCCATAACGCTTTCGCATCAATCTACGAAGGCCGTTATCTTGCAGGCGTTGCAGCAGGTCTTAAGCTCAACGAAATGATCGCTGCTGGCGAATTCACAGCTGAAGAAGCAAAAATCGGTTATGTCGGCGCATACACATATGCAGAAGTTATTTCAGGCTACACATCATACTATCTCGGCGTTAAGTCAGTATGCCCCACAGTAACAATGGAAGTTCAGTTCACAGGCAGCTGGTACGATGAAACAGCTGAAAAAGAAGCTGCAACAAAGCTCATCAGCAACGGCTGTAAGCTTATCAGCCAGCATGCTGACTCAATGGGCGCTCCCACAGCTTGCGAAAACGCAGGTATCCCCAATGTTTCCTATAACGGCAGCACAGTAACCGCTTGCCCCAACACCTTCATCATCTCATCAAGAATCAACTGGGCTCCTTACTTTGAATACATTATCAATTGCGTTGCTAATGGCGAAGAAATCGCAACTGACTGGTGCAAGGGTATCACCGACGGTTCGGTTGAGCTCAGCGAAATCAACGAAGCTGCTGCTGCCGAAGGCACTGCAGCAAAGCTTGAAGAAGTTAAAGCAGGTCTTGCTGACGGTTCAATCAAAGTATTTGACACCGCAACATTTACCGTTAACGGCGAAACTCTTACAAGCTACATGGCTGATGTTGACACAGACGCTGCATACACAGCAGATACAGAAGTTATCGCTGACGGTTACTTCCACGAATCAGAATACCGTTCAGCTCCCTATTTCGATCTCAGAATCGACGGCATCACTCTTCTTAACGAAAAATTCTGATCACTAAACTCAGGCGGAGTTCAAAACGGGCTCCGCCTTGATTCATTTTTAATTTTGAAAAAGCCGCTGAAATTCTGTCAGCTGTTTTTTGAAGATTAAAACAGGAGGAAAAGAAGTGAGTAATCAAGCTGCAATAGAACTCAAAAATATAACCAAAACATTTGGCAGCGTTGTTGCAAACAAAGATGTTTGCCTGACTGTTAACCGCGGAGAAATTCTTTCGATTCTCGGCGAAAACGGCAGCGGCAAGACAACGCTGATGAACATGATTTCAGGCATATATTTCCCCGATCACGGTCAGATTTTCATTGACGGACACGAGGTTGTTATTCGTTCTCCCAAAGATGCATTCAACTACAAAATAGGCATGATTCATCAGCACTTCAAGCTTGTTGATGTTTTTTCTGCTGCGGAGAATATAATTCTCGGTCTTGAAAACAACGATAAATTCAATGTCAAACATTCAGCTGAAAAAATCAAAAAAATCAGCGAGCAGTACGGCTTTGAAATCGACCCCAACAAAAAAATATATGAAATGTCCGTTTCTGAAAAGCAGACCGTTGAAATCATCAAGGTACTTTACAGAGGCGCTGATATCCTTATTCTGGACGAGCCTACCGCCGTTCTCACTCCGCAGGAGGCTCAGAAGCTTTTTGCCATTCTCCGCAGAATGCGCGACGACGGAAAGGCAATCATAATCATCACCCATAAGCTCCACGAGGTACTCTCGCTTTCAGATAAGGTTGCCGTTCTGCGCAAAGGCGAATATATCGGCACGGTTGAAACAAAATGCACCAACGAATCAGAGCTTACCGAAATGATGGTTGGCAAAAAGGTTAACCTCAACATCGCAAGAAGCGAGCCTGAAAATTCGGTTGACAGACTTGAAGTCAAGAATATTTCATGCATAAACAGAGAAGGAATAAAGCTTCTTGATGATGTTACATTCACCGCCCGTTCAGGTGAGATTCTAGGTATTGCAGGCATCGCGGGAAGCGGTCAGAGAGAGCTTCTTGAATCCATTGCAGGTCTTCAGAAACTTAACGAAGGCAACATTCTCTACCACGATCCCAAAACAGGTAAAATTGATAATCTGCGTGACAAAACACCCATGCAGATAAGGGATCTCGGAGTTCGCCTTTCTTTCGTTCCCGAGGACAGACTCGGCATGGGTCTTGTCGGCAACATGGATATCATTGATAACATGATGCTCAGGAGCTACCGCAAAGGCAAATCAATTTTCCTGCAGCGCAAGCAGCCCAAAGACCTTGCAAAGAAAATCATTGAGGACCTTGAGGTTGTCACACCCGACGCCAATACTCCCGTGCGCCGTCTTTCGGGCGGAAATGTTCAGAAGGTTCTGGTCGGCAGAGAAATTGCCGCCTCTCCTACCGTACTCATGGCTGCATATCCCGTAAGAGGTCTTGACATCAATTCATCATATCTTATTTACAATCTTCTCAACGAACAGAAGGAAAACGGTGTTGCGGTTATTTTTGTCGGCGAAGACCTTGATGTTCTGCTTGAACTTTGTGACAGAATTATTGTTATCAGCTCGGGTAAAATTTCAGGTGCCGTTGATGCAAGAACCGCAACAAAAGAAGAAATCGGTTTGCTTATGACTAAAAACAGCGGAGGTGACGCAAATGAGCATTAAAGAAAAAACAGTCCATGAGCCTCTTTTTCATATTGCAAAGCGCGATGCTCTTCCCTTCTGGCTTTCATGGCTTATCCGTATTCTTTCGGTTGTGGCAGCTCTCATTGCCTGTGCTGCGGTAACGGTTGTTCTGACAGGCGAAAACCCCATCAGTGTTTATGCAACCATGATTGACGGCGCAATAGGAACAGAGCGCCGCATCTGGTCGCTTCTGCAGAATATCGCAATGCTTCTGTGCGTTTCAATCGCGGTTACTCCTGCGTTTAAAATGAAATTCTGGAACATAGGAGCAGAAGGTCAGGTGCTTGTGGGCGGTCTTGCAACCGCAGCATGCATGATTCTTTTCGGCGATAAGCTTTCACCGATTATTCTTTATCCTCTTATGATTGTTACAAGCGTTGCCGCAGGTGCAGTCTGGGGATTTATCCCTGCTTTCTTCAAAGCAAAATGGAACACGAACGAAACTCTTTTTACCCTGATGATGAACTACATCGCAATTCAGATTGTTTCATTCTTCACTTATAAATGGTCGGTTCCCAAAGGCTCGGGACAGATAGGCGTTATCAATGCTTCAACCGAAGCGGGATGGCTTCCGACAATCGGCGGCTCGCCTTACCTTATCAATATTTTAATTGTTGCAGTGCTCACGGCAGGAATGTATATCTACCTTAAGTATAACAAGCACGGATATGAAATTTCGGTTGTCGGCGAAAGCGAAAACACTGCAAGATATGTCGGAATCAATGTTAAAAAGGTTATCATGCGCACCATGCTCCTTTCGGGCGCAATCTGCGGCATTGCAGGTCTTCTTCTTGTCAGCGGAACAGACCACACAATCACAAGAAACACCGCCGCGGGCAGAGGATTTACCGCAATCATGGTTTCATGGCTTGCAAAATTCAATCCTATATATATGATTCTCACCTCATTTCTGATTGTTTTCCTTCAGAAGGGTGCAATTGAGATTTCAACAATTTACGGTCTTAACGATTCATTTTCCGAAATTATAACCGGTATAATCATTTTCTTTATCATCGGAAGCGAATTTTTTGTTAACTACACAATCAAATTCAGAGAATCAAAGAAAGGAGCGAGCAAATAAATGATAGTAGCTTTTATTCAGCGTGCGGTTGTTCAGGGCATTCCCCTTTTGTTCGGCTCCACAGGTGAAATCATAACGGAAAAAAGCGGCAACCTTAACCTCGGTACGGCAGGCGTTATGTATGTCGGCGGCATTTCGGGCGTTATCGGTGCGTTTATCTATGAGCAGTCGGTTGAAGCGGTAAATCCGATTCTCGCAGTGCTTATTCCGCTTCTTTCTTCAATGCTCGGCTCGGCATTTATGGGTCTACTTTATTCATTCCTTACCGTTACCCTTCGTGCAAACCAAAATGTTACGGGTCTTGCGCTCACAACCTTCGGCGTCGGATTCGGTAACTTCTTCGGCGGTTCACTGATTAAGCTTCTTGACAGCGACACCCCATCAATCACCCTCACGCAGACAAGCAACTGCTTCAAGCAGACTCTTCCCTTTGCCGATAAGCTCGGCTGGTTTGGCGATATTTTTCTTTCATACAGCTTTCTTGCGTATGCGGCAATCATCATTGCACTTCTCGCATCGTTTTTCTTTAACAAAACCCGTGCCGGACTTCACCTGAGAGCAGTCGGCGAAAATCCCGCAACGGCAGATGCGGCAGGCATAAATGTTTCAAGATACAAGTATCTTTCAACCGTAATCGGAAGCGTTATTGCAGGCTTTGGCGGTCTTTACTATGTTATGGACTATGCATGCGGAGTCTGGTCAAACGACGGCTTCGGTGACAGAGGATGGCTTGCAATTGCACTTGTTATTTTTGCGGTGTGGAAGCCGAATGTTAGCATCATCGGTTCAATACTTTTCGGCGGACTTTTCATTATTCACAACTACATTCCCAACCTAAGCATAAGCATGCAGGAAATGTTTAAAATGACGCCCTATGTTGTTACGATTATCGTTCTTATAATCATCAGCATGAGACGCAAAAGAGAAACCCAACCACCTGCAAGCCTCGGCCTTTCTTACTTCAGAGAAGAAAGATAATTTTCGGGAATGTCTCACTAAGCGAAAAACAGAAGAAATATTATTTTAAAAAGCGGTATGCACGGGAAATCAACCTTTGCAAACCGCTTTTCATCTTATTGAGACATCCCCTTTTCAGGTTATATTCCTTCCGTATTTTTCATATTGTTTAATAATATGTCATACGGAGGGCTGCAAATTGAAAAACGAGGTAGAGCAAAGAGCAATCGAACTTGCAGAATATATTATTAAAAATCAAACAACCGTTCGTGCTGCCGCAAAAAAATTCGGAGTATCCAAAAGCACGGTTTTTGTTGATGTGAGCCAAAGGCTGAAAAAATTCAATCCCGGGCTTTATAACGATGTCAGAAAAGTGCTTGATATTAACAAAGCTGAAAGACATATAAGAGGCGGCATGGCAACCAAGCAAAAATTTTCAAAATAATTGATTATATTGTTGAATTTAATAAAAACATATGATAAAATTATAAAGATAAATTGGGGTACACCCGAATTTTATAAGAAAGGACCATCAAAATGAATCAGCTTAAAATCGGCATCATCGGTGCCGGCAGAATCGGTTCCCTTCATGCAAAGTCGATTACATACAATGTGCCGACCGCAACAGTTGTCGGAATCACAGATGTTTTCAAGGCTAACGCTGAAAAAGTAGCCGCAGAACTCAACATTCCAAAAATTTATGATGATTACAAGCAGATGCTTGCTGACCCCGAGGTTGAAGCAGTTCTTGTTTGTTCTTCAACAGATACTCATGCTGATATCGCCATTGAAGCAGCAGAAGCAGGAAAGCACATTTTCTGCGAAAAGCCCGTTGACCTCACTCCCGAAAAGGTTAACGCAGTTATTGATGCAGTTGCAAAGGCAGGCGTTAAGCTTCAGGTTGGCTTTAACCGTCGCTTTGACCATAACTTTGCAAATGTGAGAGCAATGGTTAACGACGGCAAAATCGGTGATGTTCATATCGTTAAAATCACTTCAAGAGACCCTGCTCCCCCGCCGGCAGAATATTCGGCAGTCAGCGGCGGCATGTTCCTTGACATGACAATCCATGATTTTGACATGGCCCGTTTCCTTGCAGGCAGCGAAGTTACCGAAGTTTATGCAAACGCAACTTGCCTTGTTGACCCTGCAATAGGCGAAGCAGGCGATGTTGACACCGCAGTTATCAGCCTTAAGTTTGAAAACGGCGCAGTTGGTGTTATAGATAACAGCAGACGCGCCGCATACGGATATGACCAGAGAATAGAAGTTTTCGGCAGCAAGGGCGCTGCTGTTGCATCAAACGACACACCCACAAATGTTGTTTTCATGGGTGAGGACGGCGTTGTTGCAGATAAGCCTCTCTATTTCTTCCTTGAAAGATATATGCAGTCATTCAGAGACGAAATGCTTCAGTTTGTTGAAGCTGTTATCGAAGATAAGGCAACTCCCACCACAGGCGAGGACGGTCTTAATTCAATTCTTGTTGCTCTTGCAGCAAAGAAATCCGTTGCTGAAGGCAGACCCGTTAAGCTTTCGGAAATGATGTAAAAAAGCTAAGCTCCGGCATTTTTACCGGAGCTTTTTATTTGGAGGTACAACGGTGCTTATTAAAATTTTAATCGGCATTCTTATCTTTATTGGTGCATTGCTTGCATTCAATGCTTTTCTTGTTGTTGTGGGGCTTATCGGTTCTGTTGTTCCCATTAAAGAAAAGAAATATAACGGTCCGAAAAATCCGCTTATCAAGACAGACGGAAAAGCTATTGTTGCGGCTCATCGCTCGGGAGCCATGATTGCTCCCGAAAACACACTTATGGCATTTCAGAGCTGCGCCGAAAGCAATGAATTTGAGGTTGAGCTTTTTGAATTTGACTTAAGACGCTCAAAAGACGGAAAGCTGATTATTGTTCACGACAAAACTCTTGACAGAACAACAAATGCCTGTGAGCATTTCGGCGAAACGGACATTTATGTTGAAAATAAAACCTACGCTGAAATTAGAGAGCTTAATCTTGGCGAAAACTATCGCGACGCAAACGGAAATTATCCCTACAGGGGTCTTCGCGGCGATGACATACCCGATAACCTCAGAGCAATCGATGTTGAAGAATGCTTCGATTATCTTGAAAGCAAGAAAAAATTTCTTTACAGTATTGATATTAAAAACGGCGGAGAGCTCGGAAAAACCGCCGCTGATGAATTCCACGAAATCCTTAAAAAGCGCAATATGCTTGATCAGGTTGTTTTTGCAACCTTCCATCAGGAAATCACAAACTATGTTGACAAAAAATATCCCGATTTCAACCGTTCGGCAAGCAGACTTGATTTTTTTCTATTTTATATTGCCGCATCGTTCAATCTTCCCATCAAAAAAGAATGGATAAAATTTGATGTTCTGCAGATTCCCGGAAATCAGTACGGTTTTCTCCGTCCCGCATCAAAAAGATTTGTCACCTATGCTCATAACCGCGGAATAGCCGTTCAATACTGGACAATCAACGATGCAAAAGAAATCAAGCGAATCAACAACATCGGTGCAGACTGCATTATGTCCGACCTGCCCGACCTTGCATATAAGGTTATCAAGGGAAAGTAATATCATTGGGTTTCAGCGTCAGCTCCGCATCGGAATTTGTTGATATCTTCATGTTTTCAACAGAGAAAAAAATACCGTTTTCGGTAACTGCCGACGAATAACGGTACCACTGAGAATTATAATAATCCGATTCATTCTTAAACAAAGATGCTTTGATTTCTTCAGCAGCCTCATTCGGGGCGTATGTTTTGATTAAAGCTTCGGCAAGTATTTTAAATTCATCTGCCTTGACGGTTTTCATTCCTGCAAGGCAGATTTTTTTTATGTTTTTTCCGGAATCGGTTTCAAGCTGCAGTGCGTATTCCGCCTCTTTGGCACCACTTATAAAGCAATAATATTTTCCGCCTTCAAAAAACAAGCCGTCGCCTGCAACCGCAAATCCGTCTGCACTTTCAGTCAGCCTTGATATATAAAGCTCTGGGCTAACCTTCTCTTGCAGGGTACACGCAGAAAAAACAATCAAAATAATTATGTTTATCAATATTATCCTTTTCATTTTCACCGCCGTTAATATTTAATCTTTTTTCTGATGTTAACAGCAGTCAATCCGCCTGTTGCTGCAGCTGATATTATCAATGCAATAAGAATAAAAATGCCGTTTCCTGCAACACCCTTGTTTAAAACAAACACCGTAACCGCGCATAAAAAAGACTGAACCGAACCGGTTACTGCTCCGTAAAGCAGACCCTTCTCCCCCGTCAGCTTAGCCGTAACAAAGCCGTTGATAAATCCCGTCAGCACGCCTGCGACCAACCCCGAAGGCAAATAAAGCGACGGATTTACGGTTGAATTCAGCATCACGGCAGATACAGCAATCAAAAAAACAAAAAACAGCACCGAACAAATCAGTGATGCAACCAAAATCGGTATATACGGAAACTTCTGTTCATCATTTTTTGATGAACGGGATTTTTTGTTCATAAAAAAGCTCCTCTCATATTATCGCTAATCAATAATATGAAAGGAGTTATAAATTTATTCTGTATTTTATCAGTTATCGAAAGTGTCGTCCTTTTTCTTGGACTTCTTTCTCTTTGCCTTGCTGTTTTCGGCAGCTTCTTCCATCTTTGCTTTCTTTTCTGCTTCTGCAGCTTCCTTAGCAGCCTGTCTTTCAGCTTCAAGCTTTTCGTTAGCGGTATTATTAGTTGAAACAGCCCAACGGGTAATCTTCATCTTGTTTCTGTCTGCGCCTGTTTCAATAATAAGAGAATCATCCTTAACCGTAACAACACGGCCCATGATGCCGCCGATGGTTGTGATTTCGTCACCAACCTGAATGCTGTCACGCATGGTCTGCTCTTCCTTCTGCTTTTTCTTCTGAGGTCTTATCATTACAAAATACATAACACCAAAGAGAGCAACCATCATAATTACCATTGACATGGGGTTCTGCTGAGCTGTGCCTGATGCGCCTGCAGCAGCGCCGCCTGCCTGAGCCAAGAGAGAAATAAAGTTCATTTTAAACTAACCTCCAAAACATAATGCAAATATTATACAATATCAAATTAAAATATGCAATAGAAAAAATAAAATAATTTACAACTAAGGGATTAAATTCTTGTATCGAGCAAATCAACATATTTTGCTCTGTATTCTTCAAATGTACCGTTATCAAGCGCGTCACGGATTTCCTGCATGAGCATATTATAGAAATGCAGATTATGCATAACGCACAGACGCATTGCAAGCATTTCCTTGCTCTTGAAAAGATGTCTGATATACGCTCTTGAAAAGTTTTTGCATGTCGGGCACTGACATTCGGGGTCAATGGGCAGAGGGTCGCACTCATATTTTTTGTTGTTGAGATTGATAATGCCCTGCTTTGTGAAAAGATGCCCGTGTCTTGCGTTTCGGCTCGGCATAACGCAGTCAAAAAGGTCAACGCCTCTGTAAACCGCCTCAATGATGTTTCCCGGAGTTCCGACGCCCATAAGATAGCGAATTTTATCGGCAGGCATATAAGGCTCAACAGCAGAAATAATACGATACATATCCTCTTTCGGCTCACCGACCGCAAGACCGCCGATTGCATAGCCGTCAAGATCAAGCTTTGCAATTTCTTTCATATGCTCAACACGAAGTTCGTCAAATGTGCAGCCCTGATTGATGCCGAAAAGGAGCTGATTTTTGTTGATTGTATCAGGAAGAGAATTGAGTCTTTGCATCTCTGCCTTGCAACGGATAAGCCATCTTGTTGTTCTTTCACAGGATTGCTTTGAATACTCATATTTTGCAGGATTTTCAACGCATTCATCAAATGCCATGGCAATGGTCGAGCCGAGATTTGACTGAATTCTCATGCTTTCTTCGGGACCCATGAAAATGTGTTTTCCGTCAACATGAGATTGGAAGTAAACGCCTTCTTCCTTAATTTTTCTGAGTGAGGAAAGCGAGAAAACCTGAAATCCGCCGCTGTCGGTGAGAATGGGGCCGTCCCATGCTGAAAATTTATGAAGTCCCCCCATTTCACGAACAAGCTCATCGCCGGGTCTTACATGGAGATGATAGGTATTTGAAAGCATAACCTGACAGCCTATCTCTTTTAAATCAACGGCAGACAGCGCACCTTTTATTGCGCCGCAGGTTGCAACATTCATAAAAGCCGGAGTCTGAACAGTTCCGTGAACGGTAACAAACTCTCCCCTTCTTGCGTTGCCTTCTTTTTTTATAAGCTTATACATAGATTACTCCTCATAGAAAAGACATGAATCACCGAGCGAAAAAAATCTGTATTTTTCTTCAACGGCAATTTTATATGCATTCATTGTGTTTTCATAACCGCAGAAAGCACTGACAAGCATAATAAGCGTGCTTTCGGGCAGATGAAAGTTGGTGATAAGGCAGTCGATGCACTTGAACTCATAGCCGGGGTAAATGAAAATATCAGTCCAGCCGTCGTCTTCGCAAATTTCGCCTTTGAAATTAGCGACCGATTCAAGAGTTCTGCAGCATGTTGTGCCGACAGCAAAAACTTTTCCGCCGTTTGCCTTGGTGCGGTTGATTATCTCTGCCGTTTCGGCAGGGAGATGATAGTGCTCGGAATGCATGTGATGATCCTCTATCTCATCAGCTTTAACGGGTCTGAAAGTACCCAGACCGACATGAAGCGTAACAAAACCGATTTCAATGCCCTTCTGACGGATTTTATCCATTAATTCGGGCGTAAAATGAAGCCCTGCAGTGGGAGCAGCCGCGCTGCCCTCTTCTTTGGCATACACTGTTTGATATCTGTTTTTATCCTCAAGTCTTTCGGTTATGTAATGAGGAAGAGGCATTTCGCCGACCTTGTCAATAACCTCAAAAAAGTTGCCTTCAAAGCCGAATTTTGCAATGCGGTTACCGTCAGGCAGAACCTCAATGATTTCGGCAGTAAGAATTCCGTTGCCGAAAGTGAAGGTATGACCGACACGGGCTTTTTTTCCGGGACCCGTAATAACTTCCCATGTATCAAAGCTTTTCTGATTAAGCAGAAGGAATTCAACAACCGAGCCTGTGTCTGTTCTTGTTCCGTACATTCTTGCAGGAAGAACTTTTGTGTTGTTAAGAATAAGGCAGTCCCCGGGCTTTAAAAAGTCAACAACATCCTTAAAAATAAGATGTCTGCATTCTCCTGTTTTTTTGTTAACAGCGAGCATTTTTGAGCAATCTCTGGGTTCAATCGGAGTCTGCGCAATCAGTTCTTTGGGTAAATCGTAATAAAAATCGCTTCTTTTCATTAAAAATCCTCAAAATATTTAATAAAATTCAATTATATTTGTATAAATAATTGTTTGACTTAATACTGCAATCTGTGATATCATCATAATATTATAATAAGTTTTTGTCAAGGCTTATAATGACTTAAATTTATACTCTTAAATCCGTAAAATTTATTAGTTTTCTGAAAAGAGGTTAATCATTATGAAGAATTACAAAGTAGGTATTGTCGGTGCAACAGGCATGGTTGGCCAGCGTTTTGCAACACTTCTTGAAAACCATCCTTGGTTTGAAGTTGCAGTTCTTGCAGCAAGCCCCCGTTCAGCAGGCAAGACATATAAAGAAGCCGTAGGCGCAAAGTGGTGCATGGCTACCGATATCCCCGAAAAAATGGCTGACATGATTGTTATGGACGCAACTGCAGATATCGAAAGAATCGCTTCATCGGTTGATTTTATCTTCTGCGCAGTTGATATGAAGAAAGACGAAATCAAGGCTCTTGAAGAGGCATATGCAAAGGCAGAATGCCCCGTTGTTTCAAATAACAGCGCTCACAGACACACTCCCGATGTTCCCATGATCGTTCCCGAGCTCAATACCGAGCATGCACAGATTATCAATTCACAGAAAAAGCGTCTGGGCACTGAAAGAGGATTTATCGCAGTTAAATCAAACTGCTCACTCCAGAGCTATGTTCCCGCACTTTATCCCCTTAATGAATTCGGTGTTAAGGATGTTCTTGTTTGCACATATCAGGCAATCTCAGGCGCAGGCAAAACATTTGAAACATGGCCCGAAATGGTAGATAATGTTATCCCCTACATCGGCGGCGAAGAAGAAAAATCCGAGCAAGAGCCTCTTAAGATTTGGGGTAAAATCGAAGGCGATGTTATCGTTCCCGCAACATCACCCAACTTCACCGCACAGTGCCTTCGCGTTCCCGCATCAGACGGTCACATGGCAGCAGTTTTCGTAAGATTCGAAAACAAGCCCACCAAAGAGCAGATGAAGGAAATCTGGAAGAATTTCAAGGGATATCCTCAGGAAGCAGAGCTTCCCAGCGCACCCAAGCAGTTCCTCAACTATTTTGAAGAGGATAACCTTCCCCAGACCAAGCTCCAGAGAAACCTTGAAAACGGCATGGCTGTTTCAATCGGCAGACTCAGAGAAGACACACAGTTTGATTATAAATTCGTTTGTCTTTCACACAATACATTAAGAGGCGCAGCAGGCGGTGCCGTTCTTATGGCAGAGCAGCTTTGCGCTCAGAACTACATCACCCCCAAGTTCAACTAATGAAAGGAGAACAACAATGAAGCAGACTGTTTTTACAGGAGCAGGCGTTGCAATTGTTACACCGTTCACAGCAGACAATAAAATCAACTATGACAAGCTTGCAGAGCTTATCGAGTTCCAGATTGCAAATAAAACAGACTCCATCATTATTTGCGGCACTACGGGCGAAGGCTCAACTCTTGACCACGAAGAACACTCGGAGGCAATCAAATTTGCCGTTGAGGTTACAAACAAGAGAATTCCTGTTATTGCAGGCACAGGCAGCAACGATACCGCATATGCAGTAAAGCTTTCAAACGAAGCTGAAAAGGCAGGCGTTGATGCTCTCCTTTCGGTTACTCCCTATTATAACAAAACCTCACAGAGAGGTCTTATTGAGCATTTCAACTTTATTGCAGACAGAGTAAGCGTTCCCATTATTCTTTATAATGTTCCTTCAAGAACAGGCGTTGACATCAAGCCCGAAACCTATCTTGAGCTTTCAAAGCACGAAAGAATCGTTGCAACCAAGGAAGCAAGCGGCAACATTTCCGCAATCGCAAAAACCATTTCTCTTTGCGGTGATAATCTTGATGTTTACTCGGGTAATGACGATCAGGTAACTGCTCTCATGTCACTCGGCGGTAAGGGTTCAATCTCGGTTCTTTCAAACATCCTTCCTGAGGTCGCGCACAATATCCCTGCAAAGTATCTTGAAGGTGACCATGCAGAGAGCGCAAGACTTCAGCTTGAATATCTTGACCTTTGCAACAATCTTTTCCTTGATGTTAACCCCATCCCCGTCAAGGAAGCAATGAACATGATGGGCATGAATGTCGGCGATTGCAGACTTCCCCTTTACAGAATGAGTGATGACGCAAGAGAAACTCTCAGAGCATCTCTTGCAAAACACGGTCTTGTATAATTAAAATCAGAGGTATAACAAATGGCAGGAATTATATTAACAGGATGCAACGGCAAAATGGGCAGAGCTGTTACAAACAGCGTTAACGATACCGAAGGCTGCGAAATCGTTGGCGGAATTGATATTTTTACCGAAGAACGCTACGGATATCCGGTTTTTGCATCTCCTTCGCTTATTTCGGATGAAGTAACAAAAAAGGCTGATGTTATAATTGATTTTTCAAATCCCAGCGCACTTGCAGGTCTTCTTGAATACGCTGTAAAAAACTCAATTCCTGCTGTTATATGCACAACGGGACTTAACGATTCGCAGATTAATCTTATAAAAACCGCCTCGGAAAAGATTCCCGTTTTCTTCAGTGCAAACATGTCGCTCGGCGTTAACCTTGTTTGTGAGCTTGCAAAAAAGGCTGCGGCAGTGCTCGGCAACTCATATGATATTGAAATCATTGAAATGCACCACAATCAGAAGATTGATGCACCAAGCGGCACTGCTCTTATGATTGCAGACAAAATCAAAGAAGAACTTGACGATTCGGTAAAATATGAATACGACCGCCACTCAAAGCGTGAGAAGAGAACAAAAAACGAAATCGGAATTCACGCAGTAAGAGGCGGCACGATAACCGGTGAGCATCAGGTTATATTCGCAGGACACGATGAAATTATCTCAATTTCTCACAGTGCACGAAGCAAGGAGCTTTTTGCAACGGGTGCTGTTAATGCGGCTGAATTTATTTGCGGCAAAAAACCGGGAATGTATAACATGTCCGATATGCTGAAATGATTGAGGAGGATTAAAAATGAAGCTCGTTGATAATATTTTTGTGACGGAAGATGTTACACTCTTTTCGCTCTGCGATTCACCTGCCGATATTTCTCATATGGCAGAGGTTTTTAAATTGATTGCAGATGCGGGAATTGATGTTGACATGATTTCTCAGCTCCCTCTCAGCGGTGCAAGCTCGGGATTTTCATTCACAGTCAGTGACAGCGACTTTGTTTCTGTTCTTTCAATTGCATCGGAGCTTCGCAGCAGATCCCCCAAAACAAAAATAAGCGTCAGCAGCGGCAACTGCAAAATCACCGTAAGCGGTGAAAATATGAGAGGCACTCCCGGGGTTTCGGCAGCCGTATTCAAGGCAGTCGCAAGCGTTGATGCCGATGTGAGAATGATAACAACATCAGAAATCGAAATTGCAATGCTCGTTGTTAAATCGGATGTTGATGAGGTTATCGCCGCAATCAAAAAAGAATTTGAATAATATGCAAAAACAGCCTCCGACATTTGTCAGAGGCTGTTTTGACTTTTAATTAAAGGCCGAGTCCGCCGAGGATTGAGCCGAGTGATGTTCTGATAATTTCAATAACACCGGCTGCTTCACCTTCCTGGAAATATGCAAGAATGTTCTGCACCATTGCAAGGATTTCATTTACGATATTTTCCATTTGAATTTTACCTCCGATAAGTATTAACAGATAACTGTTAAACAAATTATACCGAAGTTGTTCAATTTTGTCAATATTTCCATGATATACAAAAATATTAATTTGTCTGTATGGTTAATTCAGCATATCCATAATCGCTTTTTTGCCTGTAACTCCGATGCTTCTGTTTAAAACCGTTCCGTTTTTCATAACAACAAGAGTAGGAATGCTTCTTATGCCGAATCTTTCAGCCAGCTCTTTTTCGGACTCAACATTAACCTTGCAGATTTTAACATCAGTGCTTTCTGCAATATCTTCAATCATGGGAGTAAGCATTTTGCATGGTGTGCACCAATCCGCAAAAAAATCAATCAGAACAGTACCCTTGTAATTTTCAATTTCATCAGCATAGCTGTTACCGGTAACATCAAAAATTTTCATATATATTATCCTTTCACTAAAAGAAAATCAGATTATAATTCACATCTATTTTTCTCTTTGCAATCAGGATTTATACATCTGTTAATTGCTTGAAGGTATGAGCAACAAGCAATCTTCCGCAATATAATCATCAGTCATTTCGTTTTCTGTTTTTATCGCGTCAACTGTTGTGTTATATCTTCTTGCGATATTCCAGATATTTTCATTTTTTTCGCAAAAATAAATCGTTAATGCGCAGCTTTCTTTTTTTGTTTTGTTTTCTCCCGTAAGCTCTATGCTGCTGATATATTTTTTCATGCAGTTTGAAAGTATCATTCCCGAAGCGGAAAGCTCAGTTTTCAGCTCAAGCCTGCTGTCACCCGTTACCGAACACAAGCAATTAACAATCTGAACCGAGCCGAAGCAGGTAATTCTTTCCGAACTGCCATTAAGCTTAACCTGATATCCGAAATCAACGGGTTTCTGAATCATTCCTGTCTGCCCTTCGCTGTCTTTATATAAAATATTAGCCTGATATGTTCCGCTTATATTGCATTTATCCTCTTTCGGAGTGAAGCTGTATTTTATATCGGAGCACCACACCGCAAAAACACAATCCACGCTCACGCCTATGCTTTCAAGAACAACCTTATTGGTGAAATCATTGGAAAAGCTGCAGTTGAACGAAAGAAGCTCAATGCTCTTCTGTGTGTTTTTGGTTTCGTATTCCGTTGAATAAGCATCGGTAATCAATGACATGGGAACTTCCTCAAATGCCGCCATAAAAGCGTTTATACGCACATTCAAATCAATAAGACGGATATCACCCGATGAATCTGCTTTCGGATTTGTTTCAACCGAGCATACACTCAGGGTGACACTTGTTTTGCAGCCCTCATTTATTCCGTCAAGCTCAATAATCTGACTTATCGGCATGGAATGCTCAGCACTTTCAATTGCCGATGTTTCTTCACCGATATAATATATTTTGATACAGCACTCCCCTTTTATCAGGGCTTTGTTATTTATTATTTTTATTTCGCTTGTCAATGCATGAGCAGAAACATTAACAATCTGCGAAACGGCAGCTTTATCACTGCCGAGCTCCATAACCTCGTTGAGCGTAAAGCCTCTGTTATTCAATCCGCAAAGCGAAGCCGCATTAACCTCTTCACACATCGTTTGAATGCCCTCACCATCGGCATCGCAGAGAATGTTCTCTTCCGTTTTATTAACCGCTTTAAATATAAATGTCATCATTGCCCTGACATCTATTCTTCTGGGATTCACTGCCCTGCAGTTTGCATAATCAGTTTTTATTCTGACATCAACAGCTGAATCGGAATTTACCTTTCCCGACTCAACAAATTTCTGAAGCGGATAACTCTGCTCATAACCTGCAGCCTTCCCGTTATCGCCTATATATAATATTCTGACAACCGCTGTTGCATCGGCGGTTATTCTTCCCGAATTATTCTGAACCGAGGTTACATTTGGAATTACCGTACATTTAAGGATTCTTTGAATTTCGGGGCAGTAATCAGGAAGACTGATATCGGCATCAAGCGATTGCTCCGCAGTGGTTTCGTAAACGGTATCGCAAAAACCGGCTTTTTGATATCTGGTGTTGTAATTCATGGGTTTCTCTCCTTGATATTTTTTATACAGTCTATTCAACACCTGTCCCGATTATTACTCGAAATAAAAACCTCAAAAAATTACATTATTTTTAAAAAACTTTTATAAAATATATTTACTTTTTAAAAAACATATATTATAATAAGAATGTATAAAAATATGAAAGGAGCAACACCATGCCCGAATTTACTTATGAAATCGTTGAATCTGTAGCAGTCCTCTCAGAAAATCCCAAGGGTTGGACAAAGGAGCTTAATCTCATCAGCTGGAACGGCAGAGATCCTAAGTATGACATCCGTGAGTGGGCACCTGACCATGAAAAAATGGGCAAGGGCGTTACTTTGAGCAAGGATGAAATGGAAGCACTCAAAGAAGCTGTTAAAGGTCTTTAATTTTAACATACCGTTCATGCGGGCGTTGCGGTTACTCCGCAGCGCCTTTATTGTATGTAATAAACGAGGAGGGATTTTTTGAGCGAAACTCCAAACAGACAGGTTTCTGAGTTTAAAGTTTATGACAGACGCTATGTCGGCGCAAAAGAAACATTTGCATATCTTCTTAACGATTTTTCAAATGCATTCAATATCGGTCAGTTTACAGACAGATTTATTTGGGATGTTGTTAAGATAGATTTTAAAACAAACGCCTTTGTCAGTATACTTACCGGCATATGGGATGTTATCAACGATCCGGTTATAGCTGCAATTGTTGACAAAACACGAACCCGTTGGGGCAAATTCAGACCTTACCTTGTTGCATTTCAGATTCCCATGACTCTTCTCGGTGCCTTGTATTGGTTCATTCCGTTCTTCTTCCCAGGAACCGCCGGCACATATCTTCCCAAGCTGATTTATTATTTTGCATTCAATGTTGTTAATGAAACTGCCGGCACATTTACAAGCATTGCCAAAGCAGGATATATGACAACAATCACCCCTCATCCGAACGACCGAACGAGGCTGATAACATTAGCAGAGCTGTTAACGGGTTACATGGGCGAGGATATGCCGAACTACATAATGGGCGTTTTGCTTGACCTTATCAACAACAATGTTCTTAAATGGAAGCTGCAGAATGTTTTTCTTGCCATGGGTCTCGGAACAAGCATAATTTCCTCTGCATTCACTCTTTATTTTTTCCTTGTATCAAAAGAAAGAGTTATGCAGTCAATAGAGGCTCCGAGCGTAAAGCAAGGATTGAAGGCTGTTATAAATAACTATCCCGTTCTACTGATAACAATATCCGATTTTCTCGGCGGATTCAGTGTCAGCGGCAGCAGCACAAACTATTTTATTGATGTCCTCGGTTCGGCATCGCTCTTGACCGTTGCAAACATCCCCTCGGGTCTTAACGGCAGCATCAGCTATGCCTTCGTTAAACCTATAAGAGAAAAGTTCTCTTCAAAAGCCATCTGGGTTTTTGAAGACCTTTACACAAGATTCTGGTATCTGGCTCTGTTTGCCGTCGGTTCAATCGGCAAAAACTATCAAAAACCGCTGCTTATGACAATTCTTTTCGGAGTTCAGGCATGGTTTGATAAGTGGGCTTTCGGTATCAGAAAGGTTGTTAAGGCAGAGCTTTATAACGAAGCTATGGACTATTGCGAATGGAAAAACGGCTACAGAGTTGAAGCAACCATTGGAGTTGCGCGAAACCTGATAACAAAGCTCCAGAATCTGTTTATGAATTCCGCCAAAAACCTTATTCTTGAGGGAATCGGATATAAGCAGGGAATTGCAATCGGCACTCAGACCGATAAAACCAAATGGTGGCTTTTCGCACTTTGCACGGGAATCCCTCAGCTTACGGGAATTCTTGCTGTTATTCCCAAATTCCTTTATCCCCTTTCAGGCAAGCTGCGCGAGCAGATGTATTCAGAGCTTATGATAAGACGCCATGATTTGAGCGAAAAAATCACAAAAGAAAACAACGATATAAAAATCACAATTGAGGAATAATATTTACGCACTATGAACAATAAGCCCTTAAAAACAATTATAGTCGGCGGCGGTCACCGCAGTCTGACATATGCCGCACTTTCGGAAATCGAAAGCGACAAAATGGAAATAGTAGGTGTCGCAGACCCTAACGAGGCACGCAGAATTTCCATTGCAAAAAGATTCAATATACCCAAAGATAAATGCTTTGCAAGTGCAGAAGAGCTTGCAAATGTTCCTAAATTCGCAGATGCTGTTATAAACGGAACAATGGACCATGTTCATGTTGAAACCACCATCCCCCTTTTAAAAGCAGGCTATGATGTCCTTCTCGAAAAGCCTTTCTCGGTTAACGAAAAAGAAGCTAGAGAGCTTGTTGAAGCTGCGAAAAAATACGAACGCAAGGTTATGGTGTGCTTTGTTTTAAGATATGCTCCGTTTTACCGCAAAATCAAAGACCTGATTCTTGCAGGAGAAATCGGCGATATAATCAGCATTCAGACAAACGAATATGTCAGCTACCATCATATGTCAACAAGCCATGTCAGAGGAAAATGGAACAATTCCGACCGCTGTCACAGCTCAATGCTTCTTGCAAAATGCTGCCACGACATTGATATAATGATGTGGCTTATGAGCGAAACAAAGCCTTCGCTCGTTTCTAGCTTCGGCTGCAATAAGCAATTCAGAATTGAAAATGCACCCGAAAATTCGGGTACCAAATGCCTTGTTGACTGTCCCCTTGTTGACGAATGCCTTTATTCTGCAAAGCGTCTTTATATAGATCATCCCGACAGATGGGCATTTTATGTTTGGGATTGCCTTGAGCATCTTGAAAACCCGACCATTGAGGATAAAATTGAGCTTCTCAAAACAAGTCCCTACGGCGTTTGTGCTTATAAGAGCGACAATAATGTTGTTGACCACCAAACTGTCAGCGTTCTTTTTGAAAACGGTGCAACCGGCACTCACAACATGGTTGGCGGCACAAGCAGCGGCACAAGAACAATCCACATTACGGGCACAAAGGGCGTTATTAAGGGAGATTTTGAAAAGGCCGCCTTTACGCTTTCCAAGATAGACCCCAGACCCGGCTGCGAATATGCCGACACGGTTTTTGATCTGAAAATTGACAATGACTCTCACGGCGGCGGCGACCTTGATCTCGTCAGAGATTTTGTTGCATATGCAAGAGGAGAAGAACCCTCGGTTTCATGCACAAGCATCACAGATTCGCTTTCGGGCCATCTTGTTGTTTTTCTTGCCGACAAATCAAGAGAAAACAGCGGCATCCCCGAAAAAGTAATATTATAAGATTAAAGAAGCATTTCCAACATATGCGGAAATGCTTCTTTTTTTACTTCAGCTTTGCAAGCTTATCTATATCAGAAAGCTTTATTCTTTTTGAAACAACATATGTTTTGTATGTGCCGTTTTTAAGTTTTTCGCCGAATGCGCCGTAGGTTGAGGTTACAACGGTATTATCGTCAAGCACAACATTTCCGCAGTAGCCTGTATCAGCATTTGCGGAAAGCTCAGGCTCTTTCTGAGCCTTAAGATAGGTATGGGCAAGCTTTATTCTGTACTGCCCTTCTCTGCCGTTTTTGAGATCATCATAGGTTCCTACCCATGCAACCCAGCCCTCACTGAACCAACACGCAGAGCCCGAGAAATACTTTTCTTTCTTTGCCTTATCTCTTTCAATCGAACGAAATGTTATAAACAATCTGCCGTCTTTGGTGTAATCCGCCTTGTGTCTTTCACCGTTAAGAGAAGAGGGAACAAAAGCAGGCTTTGACCAGGTTTTGCCTTCATCCTTTGAAAAAGAAATAACGGAGTTATAATTCTTGTTGTTGCATCTGCCGATAAGGCAAAGCTCATCGCCCTTGCCCTCGTCAGAACGGATTACCTCTACCTCACACATATTGGCTTTCTTTTCGAAATCTCTGTGTGCAGCAAAATAGGGTTCAGGCTCGCTCCAGACAGCCTTTCCATTTTCAAAGGAAAGAATTGTTTTATAATTGACAAACTGAGGGTTATGGAAAAACGCCATCCACTTATCAACAAATTTTCCGTTTTCTTTAAGTCTGGTTAATGAAGCCATGGCAACAATGGTGGTAAATTTATATCCGTCTTTTTTGGTATAAACAGATTCAAATTCAGACCATGTTTTGCCTTCGTCATCAGAAAGAGAAAAGTTGAATCCGCCTATGGTTCCCTTTCCGTCGTGCCAGTCGGGATTGCCTGCAACAAGAAGAATTTTATCGGGAGTTCCGTCCGAAAATTCAAGTCTGTAAACAGTGGGTGTTTCTCTTGAATTCTCCCACGACTTCGGCTGATTGCTGATATTTTCGTTATAAGTCAAGCCCCCATCGGTGCTTATCTTTCCCCTGATTGCGCCCTTGCCGTGGCCCGAGGGATAAACAGTCATTATGCTTCCGTTCTTAAAAAGAATGGAATCGGGATGTCCGAGATAGTCAAGTTCATTATCAACGACTTGAAAATCATAAAGATATTTTAAATCTTCGGGAACATTGGCAGGCATATTATCAAGCCTGATGCAGGGAATGGAATAATCCCCTGCTCCGTTTTTATACTTTTTTGAAAACAAATTAAAAATCATATTACTTAACCCTCACTCTAAAAATTCTTACACCGTGCGCAGGCACATCGGCATATATCTTTTCGCTGACCGTTGTTTCTTTTCCGTTCCAGAGATCACGGGCGATATATTCATCCGCCGCGCAGGCTGCAATAAACGACTTTGAAACTATCTCTTTCAGTGAAGCCTCCATTCTTGACTGAGAACTTGCCTTATTAAAGAAACAAACCGCAAATTCATCTCCATCAAGCGGTTTTACAAGCACATCCTCTGCACCGTTGGTTCTGATTCTTCTGCACTGTACGCCGAGAGAATCCTGATCAATCGCAATAAGCTCACGGTTGGAAACGATTTTATAGGCTGCGTTATCTTTATCAACCGTTCCGTCGGCTTTAATAAATTTTCTGATGTCATTGCCGAGAATAAGAGGAGCCGACATCATGCACCAAAGGGTAAAATGGCTCTTATTTTCTTCATAACTGAGGTTACCGTTGCCGACCTCAAGCATATCAGGATCATTCCACGAACCAACGCCCGCATATCTGTAAAGAAGCACATTGAATTCATATATACCGACAATTGATGCCCATGTCGGACGGATATCGGGAGTTGTTCTCCAGAGATTGCCTGCTTTTCTGCCCCATCTCCACGGGAAATTGCGTCCCCATTCACATATGGAATAAGTTATCGGCTTTTCGATGCATCCGTTCTTTTCGGCATATTCTTTGGTTGCTCTTTTAAGCTCTCTGCCCATATTTGTGTATTGAATGGCGGCGCTGTCTTGCCTTGATGCAACGGGATTAAATAATTTTATTGTGTTAATCCCCTCTGAAAGCCTTATTTTCACCTGATGTCTGCCTTCGGGAGTAAATCCCCTTGAAGGCGGAAATACCGTTTTATAGGTCGCTGAGCCGTTAACTGCAATTTCAAGATATTTATTGCTGTTGCTTCTTTTATAAACGCAGAATGTAAGGATATAATCTCCGTCTTCATCAACTATAATGTTGCGGAATTCGCATGCACCCGCATTTCCTGAAAGTCCGTCAATATAACAGCCGCTCGGAAGCGAAGCTTCTTTAACAATTTTTGCATCGCCGCTTAAAACTGCATCGGATGCAGCATAAACATTCTCTTCGGACGAGCCTATTTTTGAAACTGTTATTTTCTCAATCTTGGGTGCCTTTGACGGAATGGGAACATTATGACAGAAATCATATTTGAAATATTCAATACCCCATTCGGCAAAAGTATCGGCATCAACGGCTTCATGGCCAAGGCTTGCAGGCAAATCCTCGCAGGTAAGAGTTCCGTTTGAGCTGTAAATTCCAAGCTTCAATCCAAGCTCATTCACTCGCTCAACAAGATTTTTGATTCCGCTCGGAAAAGAAACGAAGTCACTCTGCAGCTTTCCTTTTTCGTCTCTCATTGATGACTGCCAGCAATCGTCAATATTAAGATAAATATATCCGCAATCGGCAAGGCCGCTGTCTTTGAGCGCTTTGCCGGTTTCATAAATAAGGTCTTCATTGATTTTATTTCTGAATGTATTCCAGCTCGACCAGCCCATAGGCGGAGTGAGAGCCGCACCATTATCATAAACATAATCAACAGGATAGGTCAGCTTTACGGAATTAGCCGTCTTTTTAGCAACCGCCTGAATATCCGTGCTTTTATCCTTTATTGCTTTATAGGCGGCAGCTGCCCCTGCGGCAAGCAATGCAGCTGAAAATAATTTTGACATAATATCATCCTTTCAATCAGTCAACGGGCTTTAAATAAGGAATAAAATATGCATAGCCGTCAGACTCATTGTTAACGGCAAACGAATCGACGCTGACAGTTTCGGTATTATACACAGTCAGAGTCTGAAGCTGATAAAGCGGCCATTCTACAGCCTGCTGCATAATAAGCAGCATAAGATTTTGGGTAAGCGATTCTTTGTTTGCGAAACCTGTTGCCGAGCGTATTTCTGCAGTCAGCTTATCTATTTCACCAACACTGAGTCCTGTTTTGTTTTTACTGCCCCGGCTGTTGAAATAGTCATATTTGTCGCATGTTGCGCCGTCATAAACTCTTTCAATCCACATATCCGCCTTTCCGCTTTCAATTGCAGACTTCATTGTTGCTTCATCCGAAATAATGAGTTCAAGAGAAACTCCGTTTTTCGAGAAAACATCCTTGCAATAAACAAGGAAAGAATACTCAATGTCATTCTCGTTTCCGCAATAATATGCGGTTACATTTTTAACCGGTGAATCGTTGAGCTTGCTGTAGAATGAATAGGTGCTGTCGGAATAATAGGGTTCTTTTGTGTCTGTGGGATACTCTGCAAATCTGACGCTCAGCGGATTTAAAAGCCGGGTATAATATGAACCGATTGAAGCGTCAAGGGTTGCATTCGGCGAGCAAAGCCCCATAAGCGCCTTTCTAGCATCAAGGTCAAGAGTACGGGTATTGAAAAACATTGAAACATAATAATCCGTGTTATCAATCGAATACTGAACCGGTGCATCTTTAAGCGCGTTTACCGCCGCAGAATCGGCAATGGTGGTAACAACATCTGTTTTTCCCGAAACAACGCTCTCGATAGGATCATACCCTTTCGCAGCCAAGTCAATGAATTTCAGATTTTTGAATCCGCATTCTTCGTCACTGTAAAACTCATTATATGACATTTTAACTTCGTCATCAGCCTTTTCGGCAATAATATACGGACCTGACCCAACCGCAAACCATTCAATTTCCTTAACCGTCTGTGCAGAGCCTTTGACATATTCGGTTGAATAACAGCTTCTCGGAACAATCAATGCATTTATTTCCGAAACTGCATTGATATTCTTTGAATTAAACAATATCGAGCAGGTGTAGTCATTTATCTTTTTTATTCCTGAAATCTGAGTAACATCCGCGCCGTCTGAATAATTCTTTTTCATGTAATTATCATAAAGCAGTTCTCTGTAGTAATTTTCAGGATTATAAGCCTCAGGATTTTTTTCAGCCTCTGCGGTTGCAGCAAGCTTCAGCCATGCCTCCTCGGTCGGCGATGCGGTAATTTTTTTAATCTCACGGCTGTAGCCGAGCGAAGTTATATATTCTCTCCATGTTACACCCGAAGGAGCCTTTGAATCGATTCCGCCGTATTTTCCTTCAAGCTTTGTTTTTATCAGATAATCAGAATAATTCTCAACTGAAATTGTTGAAGATGAATACTTTTCAGCAATAAGATTTTCAATCTCTCTCATTGAGCCTTCGCAGTTTTCGTCATCATAATAATATTCTTTCAGACCAACGATATCATTGAGATACCAATCCTTATGCATTCCGTCATAGGATGCATCAGAGATAAAATGATAGTAAGAAATAACATCATCAATGGTTATATGCGTTCCGTCGGAAAACTTCATGTCATTATTAATCGAAACCGTGTATTTAACCTGTGAATCTCCGACAAATTCATAGGAAATGCTGCCGCTGTGATTTATCAAAGAATTATCCTTTCCTCTGATCTGAATCGGGCGAAACATCTGCGAAATAACCTCAAGATCAGCTTCATTTTCCGCATAGAACGGATTATAGTATCCGCCAAGACCTTCAACGCCGATTTTAAGCTCAGCATTTTTGATTGAGAATCCGCCGAAATTTCGGCAGCCCGGCAAAACAGCAATAACAAGACAAAGCAAAAGAATAAATGCCGTCCTTTTTATTTTCATGGTATTAAACCCCTTATATTTGTAATCTTTTATATTTTAACATACAAAAGATAAAGATACAATAATTTTATAAAAAAAAGCGGTACCTCCCGAAAGAGATACCGCAGTAAAAAACTTATCAGTTCTTGTATTCCTTGAAATCCTTGTAGATTTCTTCGGTATAAACATTGTTTTCATTCTTGTCATGGAGAGGATACCAAACCTGAGCGAAGAAAGGATTAACCTTTGCTTCTTCGTCATATGCCCAGCGGAACTTCTTCTGCTCAGCCTTTTCAAGGGTTGAGGGAAGCTCTTCGGGGCACCAGTGACCGCCACGGAGAACAAGGTTGGGTGACATCATAAATTCGTGACCGTGTGCACACTTCCAGAGAACGGGAGTATACATATCAACGATTTCTGTTGCAAGGCATTCGCCGCCTCTGAATGCAGCAGCCTTCTTGAGGTCTTCAATTGTGAGCGAGTTGAAGTCTTTGGTTTCATCATAACCGTGATCAAGAACGAGAGCCTTTGAGGGATCATCATTGGGACGGTAAACCTTAACCTTGCTCCAATCGCTGCCGATTGCATTCCATTTTTCCATTGAACCTACATAAGCGTTGATTCTGGGAGTAACATTGTTTGCCTTCCACCAAAGAGTACCATAAATGGGAGTCTGCGCAATCTTCTTCATAAAGGGCTTAACCAGCGGAGCAAAGGGCTTTGCAAGGAAAGCAAGCTTGTAGAACCATTCAACCTTATCCATCATGCTCTTGAAATACTGCTCAACAGGAATGTTAGCTCTGAAGTGAAGATAATTTTCAAGAACTTCTGAATCAAGATACCACTGACCGTGGAAGTTACGGGTGATGAACCAGTCGGGATCAAAAAGCTTCTTGGGATCGCCGAGACCGAGGCCGCACTTACCGAGAAGAAGCTGCTCGAATTCCATGTTTGTGATTCTGTACTGAGGACCTGAACCGATATTGTAGAATCTTCTCCAGAATTCTTCGGGAACATCGTCGCCGCAGACATTTACGAGAAGACGGCCTGAATCTTCAACTGTTGCCCATTCAAGAACGCCGTTGATAACAACATGATACATGATGGGTTCCATATTTTTGAGAATTTCGGGATAAAGGATACCTGATTGACGAAGCGATACCCAATGCTTAAGACCTGATTCTGCAAAAACAGCTTCAGCAAGAACCTTTGAAGTTGCATAGTGGTCATAAACACTGATTTTGACGGGGTCGCCTGTACGAGCCCAGTGGATAGGATCGTCTCTTTCGCCTGTTTCGGCAACGGTACCAATATAAACAACCTTGATATCATCTGCGTTGGGCTGAGCCTTAACAGCAGCAACTATGTTCTTTGCAGCGCCAACATTTGTTTTGATTGTGTTGATGGGATAATAGTCAGCTGAGGGAGAAACCATGCCGCCGACATGAAGAACATAATCGGAACCTGTTACGCATTCAAGAACGCTTTCGTATTTTTTGAGGTCGCCCCAAACGATTTTAACGGAAGGATCGTTCATGTAGGGTGCAAACTGCTTTCTGTTCTTTTCGCTGTCACGAAGAAGAACAACAATGTTGAACTGATTCTTCTTAGCATAGAGCTGCTTGAAACCTTCCCAACCCATTGTGCCTGATGCACCGGTAAGGAATACTGTCTTTTTCAGTGCCATTTTGAATTCCTCCAAAAAGTAAAAATTTTGTCAAAATGCTACAATATAATGTTAACATAAAAATTAATATAAATCAACATCTTTTTCAATTCGATTTGTATATTTTTGTAACGCTTTAACATTTTATTAACAGAGATCAAATATTAAACTTCTCTTTGAATATTTTTTCAACGGTATACATCTGTTCAATTTCTTTTTTATTGCCTTCGGTAAACAGAGAAGCATCCTTGACTCTGCATTTATAACTGATATCAAGACCGCAAAGACCAAGATGGTATTTGGCATTTACGGGATACATCTGACATTCGGCAAGAGATGCAAAAGCAAGGAACGCCTGCACCTGCTCTGCCTTCTCGGGCTCGGTTTTATAGTTCTTGCAAAGCCACGAATAAAGCTCGGGATGGAAATTAGCCATAACGCCTGAGAATCCTGAGCAGCCTGCTCTGAGAGATTCAAGAAGAGTTGCGGAATTGGCATTATAAATCTTAAGTCCGAGACCGTCAACAGCCTTAAGCTTATCCTC
Organism: Acutalibacteraceae bacterium; assembly: GCA_045539875.1. Lineage (GTDB taxonomy): Bacteria > Bacillota > Clostridia > Oscillospirales > Acutalibacteraceae > CAG-177. Next base: position 120,932 of record JAZQGF010000032.1, on the reverse strand, counting down.
AATTTCACCAATACGGCAGCAGGTATCTTTAAGGAATTTGAGTCTTCCGTCAAGAGCGCACTGTCTGAGCGTTTCGGGCGCCATAAGTCTTTTATAGGGATAGGGACATTCATAAATTCCAAGCCCGATTTCAGGTATGGATGAAACCATTTTTTCGTAATTTTTGAGAAATACGGAATCGTCTTCATCCTGCTTTGCAAAACGGTTGGCAATAAAAACATATGCATCGATGCCTTCGTTTATAAATGCATTTGCCTCATAAATCTGGCGGTCAAGCTCATCGGCTGTGTGACCCGAAGCAACAACACTCATATCAGCAGGCTTATTTTTCATTATAAATCTGAGAAGCTCAAGCCTTTCCTCAAATGAAAGAAAGAAAATTTCACTTGACTGGCAGATTGCAAACACGCCGTCAACGCCATTTTTTGAATACCATTCAAGAATCTGCAAAACACCGTTATAATCAACTTTGTTATCATCGGTGAAGGGGGTTACCATAGTCGGGTAAACACCGTCGGGAATATTTTTTATCAACTCTATCACTCCTAAAAAAACAGTAAGCGGCAGAAAACTGCCGCTTTTAGTTTAATATCATTATAAAGCTTTGTCAATGCTACGAGGTTAATTTTTTTCGTATTATTTCCAGAACGACCTTTTCGCGCCTTGAAACCTGCACCTGAGTCATTCCGAGCTGCAAGGCGGTTTTTGACTGAGTCATGCCCGAATAATAACGCAGCTCAATCATTTTTCTGTCATGCTCATCAAGAGACTGCAAAACCTGCCTGAGGGCAAGGAAATCGCTGATTTCATTCTCAGGTGAATCAACCGGAATATCAAGCTGAGATTCACCTTCCTCGCTCGAAGTGAGAGAAACAACAGGCATTGCCGCATTCAGGAGCATCGCCGCTTCTTCGGGTTCGATTTTCAGTTTTTCGGCAAGCTCACCGACAGTCGGCTCCCTTCCGAGTTCAATTGAAAGTGCTTCCTGAATTTTCACTGCCGTTCTTGATTTTTCTTTTATCGTTCTGCCGATTTTAACCGGACCGCCGTCGCGAAAAATCCTTTTAATTTCGCCGAGAATAACGGGGACGGCGTAGGTTGAAAACGAGAAGCCGCGCGCTGCATCAAAGTTATCAGCCGCTTTAATTAAACCTACACAGCCTGCCTGAAACAAATCGTCATATTCAACTCCCCTGCCTCTGAATCTGTTGGCGCAGGAATGAACGAGCCCGAGATTGTTTTCGACCATTTCATTTCTTTTTATTTCAGCCTCGGTCATCAGACGCACTCCGTCCCGTGAATATTTTTTCAAGTGTAACAACGGTTCCTTTATCCGGTTTTGAGCTGACTTTTATCCTGTCGCAAAAGCTTTCCATAACAGCAAATCCCAGACCTGCTCTTTCGCCGCCGAGAGTAGTAAACAAAGGCTCCATTGCCTGTTTTATATCTGCTATTCCGCAGCCCTTATCCTTTATTTTCACTTTGAAGCTGCCGTTTTCATAAATACCTGCCCATATGTAAATTTTGCCTACGGAATCGGGATAAGCATGAACAATGCAGTTTGTAACCGCCTCGCTGACAGCAGTTTTAACATCGGATATCTCTTCAACATTCGGGTCAAGCTGCGCCGCAAACGCCGCAACAGCCGCCCTTGCAAACGCTTCGTTTACCGAACGGCTTTCAATTTGTAATCTCATTTCATTAATTGCCTTCATTTTCTTCTTCCTTTCACTTCGTTTTAAGTGTCACAAGCTTTTCAAGACCTGCGAGCTTCATCATGGAATACAGCCTGCCCGAGAGGTTGACAACCTCAACATTTGCGCCAAAGCTTTCTGCAATTTTATATCTGCCGAGAACGAATCCGATTCCCGAGCTGTCCATAAAAGTCACTTCGCCGAAATCCAGCCTGATATTTGAAGCAAGAGTTGACTGAATCGCCTCATCAGCTTCAAGCCTCAGCGCTGCGGCATTATGATGGTCAATCTCTCCGCTGAGAGAGATTGTTAATCTTACAGGCGTTGATGTTATTTTTATCGCCATATTAACACTCCTTAAAAAATTAAAAATCCCTTACCACAACAGGATAAGGGATTAATGATAAAAATATTGTTGAATTTTTGAACGATTATAAATTAAGCAGATAATTTCTTATTTCGCCTGCAAGATAAAACGAACCGCAGACTATGAGAGCATCCTCGGGATGCGTAATATTCACCGCCGCTTTTACGGCTTTGGCAGGGTCGGATATATCATGGCAGTTTTCGCAGAAAGCAGAGGCACTCTGCATGAGTTCATCGCTTGAAAGCGCTCTGGGAACATCTGCTTTTGTTGCAATAAAGGTTTCTGCATAGGGAACAACCGTTTTAAGATAAGAATTATAATCCTTATCAGCCATAAGCGATGAAAGCATTATTATTCTTTTATTTTTCAGATGCTTTTCAATAAACGATAACAAAGCAAGAGCGCAGCCCTCGTTGTGTCCTCCGTCAAGAATAACAACGGGTTTTGCTCTCAAAAGCTCCATTCTGGCAGGCATAACCGAGGATTCAATTCCTGATTTTATTGATTCATCCGAAATTTTTATATTAAATCTTTCAAGCGATTTTATCGTTTCTATGGCGGTGCAGGAATTATACACCATATGCATACCTGCAAGCGGAAGTTTATAGGTTATTCCGCAATAATCAACCAGCGTTCCGTCGATTTTTTCTTCGCCGACCGAAAGGGATGATACATCGGGAATTCTCAATGAATTATGCTTATCAACGCATGTTTTTTCAATAACCGCCATTGCTTTTTCATCCTGAAAAGGATACGCAACGGTTTCTGCACCGAATTTTATTATTCCGCATTTCTCTGCTGCTATCTTTTCAATTGTATCACCTAAAATGGCGGTATGGTCAAGAGAAATGCTTGTTATTACGCTGACATAAGGCGCATTGATGATGTTGGTTGAATCAAGTCTGCCGCCGAGGCCGACTTCAAGCACAACAAAATCGCACTTTTTCTTTTCAAAATAAAGAAAAGCCGCAGCCGTTACCGCTTCAAATTCAGTTGGCTGTATATCCTGCGCCGAAAGCATTTCGATTGCAGCTTTAACGCTTTCAACACATTCGGCAAGCTCGTTTTTTTCAATCATATTTCCGTTATACTGAATTCGTTCTCTGAAATCGGTAACATACGGAGAGATATACAAACCTGTGTTATATCCGCTTTTGCGCAGAATATTTGAAATCATGGTTGAGGTTGAGCCTTTACCGTTTGTGCCTGCAACATGAATGATTTTCAGCTTTTCCTGAGGATTGCCGAGTGCGTTGCAGAGCGCACGGATTCTTTCCATTCCGGGTTTTATCCCGAATTTTTCAAGTGAATGGATATATTCTATTGCCTCGTTACAATTCATTGAATCACCTGCTTCAAGACCCCGAAGTTTTCCTTCGGGGTCACTGATAAATTAGCCTAACTTAGCGATGCTTTCTTTAAGCATTGCAATTTTTTCGGTATATTTAGCTGCCTGTTCACGCTGAGCAGCAACAACATTTGCAGGAGCCTTTGCAACAAAGTTTTCGTTTGAAAGCTTATTGTTAACAAAATCAAGATCTTTCTGTACCGCTGCAAGCTCCTTGTTAAGTCTTGCCTTTTCAGCTTCAAAATCAACAAGCTCGCCCATGGGAATATAAATCTTTGCATCCTGAGTAACTATGCATACTGCGCCTTCAAGGTCAAATGCATCGGCTACTTCAACCTCGGATGCACTTGCAAGCTTCTGCATGAATACGCCGCCCTGCTCAAAGGTTGCCTTGTGTGAAGTTGCAATATAAACCTTAGCCTTCTTTGAGGGGGGTACATTCATTTCTGCTCTGCGGTTACGGACTGCACGAACAGCTGTCATAATTCTTTCCATTTCTGCTTCTTCAGCAGCAAATGAAAGAACATCGTCATATTCGGGCCATGCGGAAATCATTATCGATTCGCCGTCATGGGGAATTGTCTGCCAGATTTCTTCTGTGATGAAAGGCATGAAGGGATGGAGAAGCTTAAGAATCTTATCCATAACCCAAACAAGAACCTGCTTTGCAGTCTGTGCCTCATCGCCGCCCTTCTGGAGACGGATTTTTGCAAGCTCGATATACCAGTCGCAGAAAATATCCCAGATGAAATCATAGAGCTTTGCAATTGCAATGCCGAGCTCAAATTTTTCAAGATTATCAGTTACATCTTTTGCAAGCTTATTGACAAGGCTGATAACCCACTTATCCTCAAGAGCAAGGTCTGCAGGAAGCTCGCAGGGAATTTCGTCATCACCGATATTCATAAGAATAAATCTCGATGCATTCCAGAGCTTATTTGCAAAGTTACGGCTTGCGCTCACCTTTTCATCGGAGAATCTCATGTCATTTCCGGGGCTGTTACCGGTTGCAAGAGTAAGTCTGAGAGCATCAGCACCGAACTGTTCGATAATCTCAAGCGGATCTATTCCGTTGCCGAGAGACTTTGACATCTTTCTGCCCTGCGCATCTCTGACAAGACCGTGGATAAGAACGGTATCAAACGGAACCTGACCTGTATATTCAAGAGCTGAGAATATCATACGGCTTACCCAAAAACCGATGATATCATAACCTGTTACAAGAGTGCTTGTAGGATAATAATGCTTTAAGTCTGATGTTTCATCAGGCCAGCCGAGAGTCGAGAACGGCCAGAGAGCAGATGAGAACCAGGTATCAAGTGTATCAGAATCCTGCTCAATATTTTTGCTTGAACACTGAGGACAGCAATCTATATCGGTTTTTGAAACGGTCGCAGCGCCGCAATCAGCACAGTACCATGCAGGAATACGATGACCCCACCAAAGCTGACGGGAAATACACCAGTCACGGGTACCTCTCATCCAGTTCATGTAATTCTTTGTGAATCTGTCGGGAACAAAAACAGTTTCGCCCTTCTCAACTGCTTCAATAGCAGGCTTTGCAAGAGGCTCCATGCGTACAAACCACTGTTTTGAAACCATAGGTTCGATATTAGTGCTGCAACGATAGCAAGTACCAACCTCATGTTTGATTGGTTCTATATATTTAATATATCCGCCTTCTTCAAGGTCTTTGAGAATAGCTTTTCTTGCTTCAGCAGTCGTCATACCTGCATATTTGCCGCAATCGAGAACTTCGGGTTCGTCAGCAGCTGCTTTTCCGCTTGCAACAAGCTCATCATACTGAGCCTTGTCGGCTGCGCCTGTCATAAAGCCGTCATAGGTAAAGGTTCTTACCATAGGAAGATTATGACGCTTGCCAACCTCGAAGTCGTTGGGGTCATGCGCAGGAGTAATTTTAACAACACCTGTTCCCTTTGTCATGTCGGCATGTTCATCGCAGACAATGGGAATTTCTTTATTAAGAAGAGGAAGAATTACATGGCATCCGTGAAGATGTGAGTATCTTTCGTCCTCAGCATTAATTGCAACAGCAGTATCACCAAGCATGGTTTCGGGTCTGGTTGTTGCAAGCTCAAGCTGTTCACCTGTTTCTTTAACTGTATAAAGAAGATGCCAGAAATTGCCTTCCTGCTCTTCATAATCAACTTCAGCATCGGAAATTGATGTTATGCAATGAGGACACCAGTTAACCATTCTGTTGCCTCTGTAGATGAGATCTTTTTCATAAAGTCTGACAAAAACTTCTCTTACAGCTCTGCTGCAGCCTTCATCAAGTGTGAAGCGTTCTCTGTCCCAGTCGCATGATGAACCCATCTTTTTAAGCTGTTCAATAATACGGCCACCGTATTTTTCTTTCCAGTCCCATGCACGAACAAGGAAACCTTCTCTGCCGAGATCATCCTTTGTAATACCTTCTGCAGCCATAGCTTCAACGATTTTTGCTTCGGTTGCAATTGATGCATGGTCTGTTCCGGGGAGCCAGAGTGCATCATAACCCTGCATTCTTCTCCAGCGGATAAGAATATCCTGAAGAGTGTTATCAAGTGCATGACCCATGTGAAGCTGACCTGTGATATTGGGAGGAGGAATAACTATAGTATAAGTTTTTTTGTCTTCTTCAGTTTTAGCATGGAAATACTTTCCCTTAAGCCAGAAATCATAAATACGATCCTCAACATTTTTCGGATCATACTGCTTGGCAAGCTCTTTTGCCATTTAAAATCATCCTTTCTTTTTCGCAAGGCAAATAAAAAACCCGCCTCACAGATAATAAATCAATGAGACGAGTAAAATTTCATACCCGCGGTACCACTCAAATTGCATCATACGATGCCGCTCTTTGGGCTCTGACAAGCCCTATGCATTAACGCAGCAGTCACGGAAAGGTTCTACTGATGCAAAAGCACTTTCTTCCTTTCGGTTCGGGGGCTACAACTAACGCCTGCCGCACATCGGCTTTCACCTGCCGCCGACTCTCTGAGAGCACATTTGCGCTGCCCTCCCCGTCAAAACCTTTATATTTAGTTGACTAATTTTATCATATAAAAAATTTATTGTCAATATAATTTTATGCGGAAACCCCGTAAAATTCAAGCAAAGCGGGATTAATTATCGTATCGGTATAGTCAAAGCATGTGCTGTGACCTCCGCCTATTATCATAAGCTCCTGTGCACCTTCAATGGATTTGGTTATCATTTTTGAATGCCAGCGCTGAATCATGTCATGCTCACCGTAAATGTTAAGAACAGGCACTTTGATTGCGGAAATATCTTCAAAAGTAAGGCTCGGCTGACCAACCATCATTCCTTTTATGTCACGGCGGATTTTTGTTTCTTCATCGCCCTTTATCCATGCTTCAACGCAAAGAACGATATACTGATATGTTATCTGAATCTGGTCGAATGTGTTTGTTCCCCAAGTGTTGATATTTGAACCCATGATTACAAGCGATTCAACTCTGTCCTGATGTGCAAGAGTAAACACAACGCCGAGATTTCCGCCGTCGCTGAAGCCGAAAATCCTTGTTTTTTCAATTTTAAGATAATCAAGAAGCTTCACAAGGTCTTCGCTGAAAGTTTCAAAATTCATTGTTCCCTCTGCCCATCCTGAGTTGCCGGTGCCTCTCGGAGAAACGGTTATAACCTTGAAATGCTTTGACATTTCGGGCAGAATGCTGTCATCAAAACAATGCATATCCCCTCCGTTGGGAGGCAGAAGAAGAAGAGGCTCGCCGTCAGAAAGCCCGTAAATTCCGTATTCAATCTCAACATCTCCGCAGTCAACGAAGCCGTATTCAATCATTTCGGGCACAGCCGATTCTTCCGCATAAACAGACGGAACAAGACTGAAAGCAAATGATAATGCAAGAATAAGCGCAATAATTTTAGCTGTAATTTTCATAATAATCACTCCCGGATAAATTATAGCATACTTTGAAATTTTTTCAACAAAAACAGGTGAAATAATGAAAAAATCAAATCTTATGATTCACACCGTAATAATGACGGTGGTAAATCTTATCATGCGCTCCGTCAGCGTAAGCTTCAACGCATATCTTACCAATAAAATCGGCACTTCGGGAATCGGTCTGTTTCAGCTTGTGATGACAGTATATTCTCTTGCGGTTACCTTTGCCTGTGCGGGAATAAGGCTTGCAACAACAAGAATTGCCGTTGAAACAAACACTTTGAAGAAAAACGATATCGGCAGATCTCTGACGCTGTGCATCACATACGCAGGAATCTGCGGTTCTGCAATCGGGTTTTTGCTTTTCGGATTCTCTGATATGATAAGTATTCATTGGATTGACAGTCATCAAACCGCCTTTCCGCTGAAAATTCTTTCGCTCAGCCTGCCGTTTATTGCAATGTCATCGTCACTCGGAGGATATTTCACCGCAATCGAATGCATACCGCATTACTCATGCGTTCAACTTATTGAACAGGGATTTAAAATCGCTGTTGTTGTATATCTGATAAACAAATCAAATTCATATGACCCTCTTTACTCGTGCATTTCAATTGTTACAGGAATGACTGCATCCGAAATATTTTCATTTTTTCTTTCAACGATACTTAAAAAAAATAAGAGCAGCAAAAAAACTGACAAAAATCCCGTCGGCATCTCAGAAATTTTAAGAATTGCAGTACCCGACGCAACAGGTGCCTGCGCAAGAAGCGTTTTGTTGACAATAGAGCATCTGCTGATCCCGAAGGGATTAAAAAAATCGGGAGTCAACAGCGCGGCTGCGCTTTCAGCATACGGCTGCGTTCACGGAATGGCAATGCCTGTTCTTCTTTATCCTAGCGCGGTTTTATCGTCACTTTCGTCACTGCTCGTTCCGAATCTTGCAAAATTCAACGAACTCGGCGATAAAAAAGGTATTAACAGCTGCGTATCAAGAAATCTTAAAAGATCGTTTGTTTTTTCTTTAATCTGCGCGGTGTTTTTCTTTTTGTTTTCATCACCCTTATCAGTATTTTTTTACAAATCAAAAGAAGCGGCAAAGTATATAAAAATACTTTCGCCGCTTGTTCCGATAATGTATACGGATATGGTGACCGACGGAATGCTGAAAGGTCTTGACCAGCAGGTTTATTCAATGAGATACAACATCTTTGATTCGGCGCTCTGCGTCAGTCTTGTTTGGTATCTTTTGCCAAGATACTCTGTAAACGGATACATTTTTATTCTTTATATCAGCGAAATTATCAATTTCGCCCTCAGCATAAACAGGCTTGGAAAAATATGCAGAATCGATATCAGATATTTTCAAGCACGCGGAGCAAAAACTTCCACATTCTCTCGGTTGAAGAAATGCTTAATCTCTCCTGCGGAGTATGGATATCAAACATATCGGGACCGAAAGAAACGCAATCAAGCCCTTTGATTTTGCCGCAGAAGAGTCCGCATTCAAGGCCTGCATGAATCGCTGTCACAGCCATTTCCGTGCCATACATTTCATTATATAATGCCGACATAATTTCACGGAGCTGAGATTCCTTTTTATATTCCCATGCAGGATATTCACTGTAAAAATCAACAGAGCATGAATATTGGTGCGCAATATCCCTGAGCCGCTGAGAAAGCTTATCTCTTTCGCCGTCAATTCCGCTTCTGACGGCAAATCCGAAGCTGACGCACTCCCCTTCTGTTTTGAGAATTCCGAGATTCAGTGAGGTTTCAACAAGCCCTTCAATTTCTTTGCTCATGGCGATAACACCGCTCGGAAGTTCATTAAGCAAATCAATAACTTCTGATGTTGATTCGGATGTCATTGCTTTGTTTTCACATTCGGTTTTAACCGCAAAGATAACAATATCAGGGTCGGCAGAAATATAATCACTCTTTATTTCCGAATAAATTTCAGAAACCGCCTTTTCAATATCACATGAATCGGTTTTAACAACACAGACACTTTCTCTGGTTATTGCATTATCCATTGTTCCGCCGCTGATTCCGACAATATTAAACTCAGACTTTTCGCGAAGCAGACCGAGAACTCTGCCCATAACCTTATTTGCGTTTGCATATCCTTTATGGATTTCGGCGCCCGAATGACCGCCGTGAAGTCCGCTGACGGTTATTTTATACGCCGCGGCATTATCATCTTCATAATTAACAGGCAATGCGATATCGGCTCTTACTCCGCCTGCACAACTCACCCAGAGTGTTCCTTCCGCTTCGGAATCAAGATTAATCATACGCTTTGCTTTAAGCGGAGAAAAATCAAGCGCAACCGCACCAAGCATACCGATTTCTTCATCGGCAGTAAAAACAATTTCAAGCGGCGGATGAGCAATATCATCCGAATCAAGAAGCGCAAGGCACATCGCAACGGCTATTCCGTCATCGCCGCCGAGAGTTGTTCCCTTTGCAAAAACAAAATCGCCGTCAACCGCAAGCTCAAGTCCGTCGGTTTCAAAGCAGATATTGCATTTTTCATCCTTTTCCCAGACCATATCAAGATGCCCCTGAATTATAACGGGTTCGGCTGAAAGGCGGTCCTTTGATGCATCCTTGAAGATAATGACATTTCCTGCATCATCGGATATATATTTCAAGTTTCTCTGCTTTGCAAAATTTTCGCAGTATTCTTTGATTTTGTCATTATGCCCTGAGCCTCTGGGGATTGCTGAAATTTCTTCAAAAAACCCAAAAACTTTTTCGGGCTTTATATTTTCAAGTATTCTCATTCAAACCACCTCATATTATTTCTATGCATTCCGGTGCGGTTATAACAGTTTCTTTGTCTTTCTCTGCCTTGAAATAAATCATTCCGTGTTCTGTAGGAATATTGATTTCTGCAAATTCAAGACCGTAAAGTTCAGGAGAAAATTTAAGTTTCTTCATGCCCGGTTCCAAAATTTCAAGTCCGGTTATTGCCATCGGCATCTGATAAGCAGGAGTGCCTCCCCAAGCATGGGAATGGTCAAAGGAATAGCTTTCCTCGGGTGCAATCCAGCCCTCTTTGAGTCCTTTGTCGCATTCGTTAACAACATCCGCCCATCTCACAAGAAGCTTCATGCCGTACTTCTCAAAAAGACCGTATTTACGAACCGCAGACAGAAGATAATGCATGAAATAAGGTTGAATATCCTGAAGTGAATCATCAGTTATTATTCTCTCAAGAATGTCAACAGCAAGTTCTTCATCTGCAAGACCGTAAAGCGGAGCAAGTATATTGGGATATTTTGAAAAATACCGCTTGTTTACATTTGCCGGATGATAGTGCTTTTCTCCGCCGTAAGGCGTTCCGAGACCGTCGAAATAAAGCATTCTGTCTTTATCAAAAAATACTTCGTTGAATTTTATTTTAAATTTTTCCGCTTTTTCGATAAGTGAATTGCTCACTGTTTCTTCATGGATATAAGAATAAATCTTTGAAGCATCTATCAACGCCTTATAATAGAAGCAGTTAAGAACGGTCTGCCCGAGGGCTTTGGGAGGATGATGCATTGAAAATCCGTCAATAACAGTCCAATCGACAAACATAAAATCGGGAGGATTATCTATTACATCATTTTCTCCGTAATAGCTCCCAAATCTTTCAAGCAATACGCCGAGTGCTTTTTTGCAGTATAAAAGAACTTCTTTTCTGCCCGTTATCATATACACATCATGGAGCATCTGTACCCAGATAAGGCTGTAGGTTGTGTGGAACATAACGCCCTTATTTGCAACAAGCCAGTCGGCAGTGCGCATAAGGTCGAATTCCGCAAGCCTCATATCGCCGAAGCAGAACATCGTCATAAGACTTTCAATATAGTAATCGCCCGTGCAGGCGAGAAGCTCCTGATGCTTTGTGCTGTCAAGATGAATGGTCTGACGGCAGATTTTAAGAGTATGCTTACAGACATCATAAACCTTATTTAATGCATCGCTACTTGTAATGAATGAGCCCTCGTTTTCAACGGGATACCAAGGTGCAATAAGCGACAATTCAACCGCAATTTCATGGTCATCATTGTTTTTTATAACAAGTGCCACATTACTTGCACTGTGCATACGGAACGAAAAATATTTTCTGCCGTAATAGCCGAAAACAATTTTTTCTTCGGTTTCATTCTGACCTTTCAGCTCGCATGTTTTAAGTGTTACATCACACATACCGTAAGATTCAAGAACAGGATGAAATCCGTATATTTTATCAAGCTCATATTCACATTTAAGGGTTTCTCCTACGCCTACCCAAGCCTTGGTTTCAAATACCTTATTTAATGTTCTCGGCGGTATATACGAATCCTCCGTCACACGGATATCATCAAGCTCAACTGAATTAAAAAAGAAATCAGACAGAATTTCTCTTTCCGAAGAATCAAAACTCAAGAAGTCTTTATAAAAATAATCTGGGCTGACAAACCATGAAGAATCAGATTCGATATTCTCGGTTGTGCCGTCATCAAAAGTAACAACACCTGAAAAATAAAATCCTCCGTGACCGCTTGAATAATCGCAACACATTTCAGGCTGAAGTCTTACCTTTGCTTCTATTTCAAGTTTATCGATGCCGTCAATATAATAATCAAGTTCATATCTGTCGGCATAAAACTTCGGCGGTTTACCCGTACAAAGAAAATCACCGCCGGGCAAAGCAGGTCCGATACCGACAAGCTCGTCATTGATGTGCAGAATATAGCAGTTATCGGCACTCACGCGAAAATCAACTGTTCTAATTCTTTTATCAAATTTATATTCCTTAAAACATTCAGCAACACAATATCTGAAATCTTCAGCTTCTTTGTTATCACAATCATAAAGTGTGTTATATCTGTTATGCTGGAATTTGGGATAATCATTTTCATCAAGCCATATCCACGACATACAATCACATCCTTTTCGGTTGAATTATATCACACAAGCCTGTTATTTTCAACATAATAAATGCACCTCATTCACATTGAACAAGGTGCAAATCTTTTATTCTTTTACTATTCCTTCAAGGAAGTTTGTTTCGGTAACATAACCTTCACTGTTTATTCGGAAATTCTTGATTTCATATTTTCTGAAATCGGCATAAAAGCCTGCATCCGCAAGGTTACATACAATTGCCGTTTTAACTGGGACTCCGTTTGTTTCGCGCAATCTCATTATTATGTCGCCCGAGCCGTCCTCGCAGAATTTAAATGCATCAAGACAGATGTTGGGCTTGCTGATGCTGATAAAGCTCTTCTTCTGAGGCATGGTTCCCTTGTGATAGCTGACGGGAACGGCAACAAGCTTTGAATTGAGCTGCAGAGCAAGATTCTGAACCTCGCTGTTTTCAGCCTCGCCACAATGAGGATAGATTGCATATTCAAATCTGTGCAGTCCTTCATCGCAATAAGTGAAATCAGCTGCAGGTCTGTCCGAATAATGGTCAGCAAATATCGAGTTGCGAAGCATGGTAAGGCTTAATCTGTTTCCTGTGCAATCATAGCTGTATTTAGCATCACTGATAAGAGCAACACCCTTGCGTTTTTCTGCACCTGCAGTAATATCGCCCCATGTGAGCGCAGGTTCTTCCTCACCGTTGCATGGTCTTTTGATGATTCCTGCAGGAATTTCGTAGGTTGAAACAGGATTTTCTCCGTCAACCGTTACGGGCATTTTCAGAATTGTCAAAGGCTCCTGCCAGAGAACTCTGCATTTAACCCTTATAAGCTTGCTTTCGGAGCCGAGGATATAATCCTGAGTAAGATATGAGCCATTATGAATATGCTTGACGCGCATAACAGCTCTTGCAGGGCCGTTTTCAACAAGCTCAACGGATTTGAGCTCCATCTTAGCAATTTCTTTATCAAATTTGAAAATATTATGTGCCCATGTGTCGGGCTCTGTGTTGTCAACAACAGTGGGAACGCAGAATTCTCCGCCGACATATTCGGTGCAGTCTTCTTTTGAAACAAGGCTCTTTATTCCGCCTGTTTTGTCATCAAAAACTGCCTTGATATATTTATTTTCAATTGTAAGCTCACTTGCATTAACATCGCTTTCAGGCTTGCTTTCTTCGGTATATTCCGAATCTGCATGCCACAGCCAATAGGTTGCATATCCGAACGCAGGAACCTTTGCCTTGAAAACAGTATCAAGATGAGAATCGTTTGAGCGTGATGAACGGACATTCTGGAAAATCACTTCATTTCCGTCGCAGTCCTCAACCTTTTTTGAAGGATGATAGGTTCTGACATTGGTTTCAACCTCAAACGAATTGGGATTGAAAACAATAACGGGCCTGGGAAATCTGAGATTGCGGCAATGATGACGGGCGTTGGTTGAAACGGAATCTGTTACGCCGTCAATCCATGTATCAACCATGCCTGCAATTTTAAGCATAGCCTTGTTTTCTTCGTTTGCGGCAATTTTCATTGCATAACCCATGCTGTCACGCACATCGTCGTATGCTTCCATAATCGAACAGCCGCAAAGTATATCATGGAACTGGTTAAAGCAAACCTCCTGCCATGCCTTTGCAAATTCTTCCGTACCTTTTGAAAGACCTGCAATTTTAGCGGAAACGGTGTTCCACTTTTCGGCATTTGCAAGCCAGAACTCTGCCTTTCTGTTAAGCTGTTTTACGAGTGAGGTTGCCGAATAGCAACCGCTTGCATGATGCTGAAGCTCGTCATTCCAAACGGGAAGATCCAACCTGTCGGCACACATTTCCTCAAAATAATCATCGGGTGATGAATATTCGAGCTCTTCGTAGCCTTCTTCGCGAAGCTCAAGAAGATAATCAAGATCGCCTTTGGTGGGTCCTCCGCCGTGATTGCCCACTCCGAAGAAAAGCATCATTCCGTGGCCTGTATTCTCTGCTCTTTCACGCAGAAGAGGAAGCTCGCGGTCAATATCGTTTTTTCCGTTAACGCAATAGCTGTAAGGAATTCTGTAGGTCAGCACACGCGAACCGTCAGCACTGTCCCACCAAAAAAGGTTCTCGGGAATTTCAGCATTTTCATGCATACCGGGACGCATCATAACATAGCATCTCATGCCGCCTTGACTGAGAAGCTGGGGAAGCATTGCATTATGTCCGAACGAATCAACATTATATCCTGTCTTGCAGATTTTGCCGAATTTCTCATAATAATAAAGCTGACTGTAAAGCGCCTGACGGGCAAAGCTTTCGCTGCTCGGCATATTGCAGTCGGGCTGAACCCACCAACCGTTGACGGGAACCCACTTACCTTTTTTGACAAGCTTTCTTATTTCGTCAAAAAGTTCGGGGTCGATCTCCTCAACCCACTTATAATATGAAGCAGAGGAACATGTGAAAACAAGCCCTTTATATTCTTTTATTCTGTCAACCGCACTTCTGAAGGTCTGCAAAACCTCGCCGCAGCCCTCCTGCCATCTCCAGAGCCAGATGGGATCAAGATGCGCGTTGCTGATGATGTGTAATTTATTATTCATGGCTGCACCTCATTATTCAAAAAATCCGTAATATCTGCCGAGCCAGTAGCCGAATGTATAAACATAGCAGCTTTCAACGCACATTACTCCGCCTGAATCCTCATTTTTATATTCAACGGGGTTTCTGTCATACTTTGCAATGAAAGTTTCGTCAGGAGGCATAAGAGCAGAAATTTCTTTGTATCCGTTTCTGCGTGTCTTTACCGCAACATCATGTCTGCCCACCATGCTGACACCTGCGGCAAGACGGCTGTTATTTGTTCTGTAGAACCAGCCTGCAAGGCGATCAAGGTCAATTTCTTCATCAGGGCATGCGATTGCATAGGGAAGATCATAGCCGGGAACATGCTCTCTTTCGATTGATGTTCTCCACGCCTTGAAGCCGTATCTGTATTTTTTAAGAAGCTCTTCATCGGTTTCAAGAATGCAAAGCCCCCAGAAAGCAAGGGTTGCAAGCATATGATCGCCGTACATGATATCCTCAACAAAATCGAATTCGCCCGAAAGGCTCGCTTGATAAAGACGGTCGAAATGCTTCATTGTCATATCATCATAATGAAGGTCATTGATAAGGTGATTATAGCTTTCTCTCCATTTTCCTTCTTCTCCCGTAATCTTCATCGTTACGAGATGATACATAAGAAGCTGCGCGGAATTGAGAGCGCCGTCAACCCAGCCGAATTCAGTATTGAAATATTCAACGCTCCACTTTGCCCACGAGGTCGGCTTGCCTGTGAAATCGTGAAGCTCATAGCCGTGGTCAATTATATGATTCATCAGACCTTTTGTTGACGAAACAATAAGCTCATCAAGTTCAGGGTCATCGCAGGCAAGAAATTCATGCGCGACAAGCAGATGAAGAAAATGATGGGTAATTTCATCACTGCTGGTGTCTGCTTTATAAATGATATCATTCTTTGTATAACCGATGTCAGTAAAAAGCTTTGCAAGTCTTTCGGGAATTTCAGCGGATGCATCAATAACCGTTCCCGCAACATTTTTCTTAACCGAATCGGTTGTTTCAAGGCACACAGCCTTTCCGTCGGTTATTCTGAAAAACAGTCCGTCATCGGGAACGGGTTCATCAGAACAAAGATATGTTCTCGCGGCAAATCCGTCACCTCTGCAATGAACATGAAGAAGAAGAAGGTTGGCTTCAACGGCTGTTGTTGCAACTTTTTTTGCTTCAATAGTGTCGGGATGATCGGGACCTTTTTCACGCTTATAAGTTGCATATCTGAAAATTTCACCCATTGAAAAACCCGAAGTAAAGCTTCCGTCGTTATCGGAATGACCGTAAGGCAAAATCGAATCAAGCTCTCTTGCTTTTGAAAGACGCTTCTGACTTTTCATTCCTCTTCTGTCAACATATTTTTCTGTTTCCGCAAGAAGCATGAGAGCCTTTTCTTCTGCAGAAATCATTTTCATTTCAATATACGCTGCGCCTGTTTCCGTAAGCACCCATACATTTTCTCCGTCGGGCATAATTGCTTTGATATTGTTATCATATAAATCTCTCGGTGCGCTGAAATACATGATGATATCATCTTCCCTTTCAGCGTTTTTGTCATAACGGGTAAGACCGTTTGATGCACCGTACCATTCAATATCACCTGTTTTTGCATGGCAGGTGTAATCGCTCTTCTTTGAGGGAAGAGGATAAGGGAAATCAGTTAAATCGGGAATTTCGATTTTACAATTCATTAATTCCGCAGGGATTTTTTCATCGCCCAAAGGATATAAACTGCAGAATCTGCAGACATGGGGTACCAATTTATAAGGCTTAATCATATTTACACCTCTTTTATCATACTTACTAAAAATATAACAGATACAGAAATTATATGCAATAGAAATTTGTAATCTTTTGCATTATTTCATATATTTACATTTGCAATCGGAAATGATATAATAGCACGGAATAAAAATGAAAAACAGGTGTAATATGCTGTCACTGAAAAAAATCGAACTTGATGACATTAAAATTTTAAAAGCATACTTTGATGCTTACCCCGCAAGGCAATGCGACCGTTCAGCAGGAGCAACCGCTATGTGGAGAGATTATTTTGAAAACCGATATACTATCATTGACGGAACTCTTATTCTTTCATCGGGATCAAGATTTGTTTTTCCCATAGGTCGGAATATTGAGAACGCTCTGGATGAAATTAAAAAACACTGCAAAGAAAATAATATTCCGATGATTCTTTGCACCGTCAACAAATCGGAGCTTGAGAAAATCAGTAAAAAATATGAGAATTTCACTGCGGATGCAGACAGAGACTGGTTTGATTACCTTTACGAAAAAGAGGCTATACTCACCCTCTCCGGTAGAAAATACAGCACTCCGAGAAACCATATTAACAAATTCAGAAAGCTTTATCAAAATTGGTCCTTTGAGCCTATATGCGAAAACAACATTCACGATTTGATTGAATTCACACGCAACTTCACATTTCATGCCAAAAAAGACGAAAGTGCAAATCTTGAGCTTGAGATGTGCGTTGAAGTTCTTGAAAATTATGATATTTATGATATGCTCGGCGGTGTTTTGAAGGTTGACGGTAAAATCGTCGGATACTCCATAGGCGAAATAGTGGGCGATACTCTTTTCTGTCATATCGAAAAAGCTGATATTTCTTATCACGGCGCATATCAGATGCTCACAAATCAGTATTTGCAGATGTATGCATCGGGCGACGAGGTTAAATATGTCAACCGTGAAGAGGACTGCGGAGATGAGGGACTGAGAAAATCAAAGATGTCCTATCATCCTGTTGAACTTATTGAAAAAAACACTGTTACAATGAATTAAAAATAAAAGGAGCGATTTAAATGAAACTCGGTATTATCAACGGCTGGAGCGAAGGCTGCATAAAGTATGTTCACGATAAAGGTCTTGATGCGGTTGAATTCTGCGTAAACCACAACTACGATTCCGAAGAATTTCTTGCTAAAGCGGAAGAAATAAAAGGATATTCGGAAAAATACAATGTTGCCGTAGGCTCAATGGGCAGATGGGGCATGACAAGAATTGACGATAGCGGTGAAATCATACCCGAAGCTCTTCAGGCAGATAAAAATGTTATCGAAGCAGCATCAATAATCGGATGCCCCGTTTATAACTGCGGCGTTAACTATGTTGAAGGCAAGAGCTTTTATGAAAACTGCAACATCGCAATTGATTATCTCGGCAAGCTCATTGACTTCGCAAGAGACAAGGGCGTTAAAATTGCCGTTTATAACTGCCGCTGGGAAAACTTTGTTGTTGAACCGAAGGTATGGGAGGTTGTTCTTTCCGCACTCCCCGAGCTCGGAATCAAATATGACATCTCCCACTGCATCTACCATGACGGCAACTATCTTGCAGAAATGCGTGACTGGGGTAACAGATTCTATCATTTCCATCTCAAGGGCTGCGTTTATTTTGACAACGATGTTTATGACGATGCTCCCGCAGGGCTTGACAGCATAAACTGGGGCGCTGCAATGGATATTCTTTACACCAAAGACTATGACGGCATGCTTTCAATCGAACCTCATTCTCATTACTGGCAGGGAAAAAAGGGTCAATGGGGCGTTGATTACACAATCAATTATTTCAGGCCCATGATTATGCCCGAAAATTATGAATATGACGATAATCCTTATATGCCTTAAAAGGTGATTAATATGGAAACAGTCAAGTCGTTATTATGCATTCTTTTATGTGCCGTGCTGCTGTCATCCTGCAGTACAAACGGCAAAAACACTGAATACTTCAAAGAAAAAATCGATAACGCGCAAATCTCCGTTCCGACCGAGGTAAGATATTACCCCGAATTATTTTCAGAGTATGAGAAGCCGGATGAAATTACATTCTATACAGACGAAAATACTGTTTACTACTGCTTTACCGGAAGCATCACATCGCAAAACGGATTGGAATATCAGCATATAAATGTTAACATAGCAAAGCAAACCACAAATGTTGCAGACTTTATCCCAAAACTTGTTGAGCAAAATAACAAAAACGGCATTAACACAACTTATCTCGAAAAGAACGGCAAGCCATATGCAATTACGCACGAGATACGAGAAGATATGGACAGAACGATTGTAAATGTCTGCTATCCCGTTTCGGATTATGTTTCCGCCTACTTTGCATTGAGTTTAAACAGTGTTACCGAAATAAACAACAGCATTATCAATAAAATATGTTCCGATACCGAACTGATTGCATTATAAAAAAGCCCTGCATCGCAATGATGCAGGGTTATTTTACATCCAGAAAAGCTTTTCGCCGTCTGTTTCTTTCAGATGCGAAACATCATTCTGCAAAGCAAGCTTTGTCGGCTCATCAAAGCAGAAATTAATTTTTGTTACCGATGCGTTATAGACCGAAAGACGCATAAGGTCATAAGGAATATCCAAAGCTGCTTTAATAAGCTGATTTAGAAACATTCCGTGAGCAACGATGATAACATTCTCATGGTTTTGGTGCTTTGCCTTGATTTTCTCAACAACTCCTTTTGCTCTTTCATAGCATTCGGCATCGGATTCATTGAAATCCTCAAATCCCCTGTAAGTCTGCCTTACTCCTTTTTCAAGCAAATCAGCATCAATAATCATGTTTTCAAATATTTGTGCCGCGGTTTCCCTTGCTCTGTCAAGCGGACTGGCATAAATGGTGTAAGACTCAAGCTGCTCGAAGCGCCTGCCGAGAGCTTCTGCCTGTTTTCTGCCATGAGGAGTGAGTGGCGGATTGACGGTATCAAACTCTTCATCGGTTTCTATGTTGCCCATGCTTTCGCCGTGGCGGATAAGATAAAGCTGCAGATACATTTCATCGTTGCGCATTATTATTCCTCCGTAACATTATGTTCTTCAAGTTCATTTTCAGGAATTGCCCATAAAATCATTGATCTGACAAAAGTCATGCGATGTCCGATTGTATTTCGGTAAACGCCGTTTTCTTTTGCAGCCAGCGGCGAACGGTGATAAAATGCAAAGGGCGAATTGCGATGACAAAATTCAAAAAGATAGTTTGAAGCCGAACTACCGTTACATTCTGCAAGACCAAAGGTTTCGGCATGAATAATGAGCAAATCTTTCTTACTCTCAAATCTTACGCCCGTCATTCTTTCGGTCAGAGCGTTTTTATCACTGTAGATATCAAGAGGTTCATTTTTCATAATCTTACCATCTTCATCCGATAAAATCAACAAAAAATCACCTTCGTATTCTTCGTCATAATTCTGCGGCAGAAAATGAGTCTGAGAATAATCCCAGAAAACTGCATCGTCATAGCCTTTTCCCTCACTGAGATACTCAATCCACGAAAGCACTCTGACATACGGATAACCTGTATCATCCGTTATTGTTATCGCGCAAGTTGAGAATCCGATTTCAACATCATTACAAACATTCGTATAGTATTGACTGACAGCATCTTCAAGAAGTTTTTGCGTTTCGGCGTTATAATCAGCCATATTAATGCAATTTGAATATTCATCTATCTCACTTTTCGGCAGACTGTAAACAACCTTTTCGGGAATTCCGTAAGAAATAAGATTTGTGCATATGCGTTCATACTCGCTCTGTGGCATATCAAAATCTTCAATTGAATACACTGAAATTTCGGCTTTCTCCGTTGCAAGAGCCAAATCAACCGCAACCGTCGGAACAATTGCAATAACGACAGCAAGAAAAGCTGCAACCGTTTTCTTAGCAGATGAATCCTCAATTTTATATTCATGGTCGCTGTTCCACAAAAGCTTGGACGACCTTACCATAACAACAAGGTCGATTATTATGCAGATTATACCGATTGAAAAGAGAAGAATGCTTTGGAATTCTGCAGAGGTTTCTCCGCTGTTAATCAAAGCAATAAAAATAATGTTATTTAATATCCCCCAAAGGACATTAAAGGCCACAGCAGCATCAAACGGTATTTTCTTGGGATATCCGCCGATATACGGATTAACAAGCTCTTTCAGACCGAGAAGGAACAGAATAATATATATCGGAGATAAAAGATTATTGATTACGCCGACGGCAGCCGTCACCGCAAAAGGAACGGAATAAATCGGTTCAACAGCATAAATCAGCCATGAAAGAACGGAAGCGGTTGACTTTACATAAAAAGAATAATTAATCTTTTTATTCGACTTTCCGAGACAGAACAGCGCAACAATTACGCATACCGTGCCGATAAAGATTGTTATTTCTTTCATACCTGCAAAAAAGGAAAGATTGAATGTATTCAAAACATAGCCGAATATCAGCAGGTTCATTGCTTTTTTCAAAGTAGGTTTGGGAGCATACGAATGTACCTGACCGAGTTTGAAGCGAAGAGTTGATGCATTGCCCAATTCTTCAATTGCTTTTTTCTCTGCCTGTTCTTCGTCAAGACCGACCGCGAGATTAATTTCATACCTGCACATCAGGTGATCATACAGCTCATCTCTTACACTCTGCCTTTCGCCTTTTGACATAATGTCCGAACACAAATATTCAAGAATTTGCTCAAATTTATTTTCATTCATGCTCTCCCCTCCTTTTCAACAAATATAAATCTAATTATTTATTGTGCTGAATAAACCTTCGTATTTATCCGTATATTTTTCTTTTATAATTTCATCTGAATATGAATACTCATTCCCCGGCATTACCCATGTGTGGTAAGAAGAAATATTATTGTCTTTTGAGTAGCCGAAAATATTTTCTCTATTATCATAGGAAATCGACTGTTCAACATTTCTTACGGGAAATGTAACGGGGCCTTTTTGATGATAATAGGTAAAATTCAGATTTGCCCTTGATGCATTCATATCAGCAATATACCGTGTAGTTGCAAAAATAACAACCGTACCGGGGTCTGCTTTGAACTTGAAACTTTCGATATAGCCTACGCCCGTGCCGTAGTCGGTTATTTCGGATTCACCAAATAAAATCTCTCCCTTTTCATTGATTTTCAATGCCAAAAGAAAATCTCTTCCGTATTCCTTGACTTCGTCCGAAGAAAGAGGATAAATCCCATGGTCATACATTCCGCCATCATCCAAAACAACCGAATCATAATACCAATTAACGGCATTTTGAGGAATGACAAAAACCTTTATGAATCTTACTTTACCGTTGCCGAGACCAACGGCATAATTTTCCATATTAACACGGTTATAGGTTGAACTTATGTTTCTCCAGAAAAACACATCAAAATCTCCCGGCTTAAATGAAAAACTGCTGCTTAAACCGTCATTTTGTTCCATATATTTACGCGCACTTTCCGTATGCTCAGAAAGATGTATACTCTCTTTATAATTCAGAATTTCGCTTTTCGGCATAAGCTCAACATATGCTTCGGGAATGCCGTATGAAACAAGATTGGCGCAGATTCTTTCATATTCCGCCCGAGAAATATCAGCATCGTTTACAGAGTAAGGCTTTGCGGTTATTTCTTTTGTTGAAACAGAATAGTCAACAACGCATACAGAAGTTATAATCAAAGCAAAGGATAAGGTAAAAATAAGAATGCTCTTCTTCCATGAGAGGTCGATTTTATATTCATGGTCATGCTCAAACAGAAATTCCGAAATTTTGCGCATCTGCGAAATAAAAAACCAAACCAGCAAAACAGCAGGGATAATAGTAAAATATGCAACGAAACGGGAGCTTTCTTCTATTAACGGAACAATCAAAAACATGCTGATAAAAACAAGCGGAACAAAACTGCATCCTGCTGCCGTTGCATCGCTTGTATCTCCGAACGGCTTGAGCAGACTTTTTAAGTCAAAAACAAAACTGACAGCACACATAAAAGCCAATTGATTGGCAACCTGAGTTATTTTTTCCCATAATTCAGTTTCGGGAATTATCGGGTAAGTCGCATATGTTAAACCCATCAGTACCAAAGAAAAGATAAACAGCCAAGGTGTTAAACCGGATTTTTTAACCGTTCTGAACGGAAAAACAGCACATATCATCAGCGGAATTGAAATAACCGCAACAACCGACAAAGCATTTATATCAAAAAAAGCCGCGCCCAGAACAGAACCGACAATCGGGGAAATCAAAGCAAAAGTTAAAAAGCTGAGTGCTTTTTTCAAAGTAAGAGCAGGATAATACCAATGCACCTTCTGAAGCTTGAATTTAAGAGTATTCTTATCTCCCAGTGATTCAACGGCTTTTTCGGCTGCTTTTTCTTCATCCATTCCGACGGCGAGATTTGTTTCATACCTGCACATCAGGTGATCATACAGCTCATCTCTTACACTCTGCCTTTCGCCTTTTGACATTATTCCAGAACAGAGAAAATCAAGAATTTCGTCAAAATTATGCTCCTGCAAGCTTGGCACCTCCCAGAACCTTTGTGACGGCTGTTGAAAAAGCGGCCCACTCCTGTTCTCTGCCTGCAAGCTCTTTTAAACCCTTGGTTGTTATCTTATAATATTTTCTTTTTCTGCCCTCTGCCTCGCACCAATAGGACTCAAGGCATTTTTCCGCTTCAAGAGAATGCAGAATGGGATAAAGAGTTCCCTCGTTAAGCGAAAAAACATCCTCGCTCGCATTCTCGATTGTTTTTATAATCTGATATCCGTACATATCTTTTTTGGAAATAACACTCAAAACAAGCAGAGCAGTGCTCCCCTTTGCGAGTTCCTTACTGATTTTCATAATAAAAACTCCCATACATAGATTTTCGATACATCGAGTATCTATGTATAGGATAGCATGAAATTATTCAGTTGTCAACATGGCTTAATTATTTTTTACTCCCTCCGTCTTTTGCTTCGCAAAATCCATCTTCCTCAAGAGGGAGGCAAAAATAACAAATAGTTTAAATACAATATAAATTCATATCCCAGCACGGAATATATGGATGACGGTGAAGATAGAATTTATATTCGGGATTAAGCTCTGCAATTTTCAGAGGCAATTCAAATATATCTGAGCTTCGGTGATAAAGCGCAATATTAAGCTTCGGCTTCTGTTCCTTTAAGGTTGTTTTTGCACCTTCAAGAGCTTCGGTTTCCGCTCCTTCAACATCCATTTTTATATATGTAACTTTTTTATCTTTGCAAAGCTCATCAACCGTTGTTGTTTCAATTTTTTCGCCTTTCTGCGAAAGAGTTGACTGTCTGCCGGCTTTACTGCTGAAAAAGAGTGTTTTGCATTCGCTGAAAATCGCTTTCTGAACTGCCGTTGATTCAGGTACATTTTCAAGATAATCGCAGAGCTTTTTAAATGTTCTTCTGTCAGGTTCAAGGGCGGTTATGCTCTCATATTCACCGCCGCAGTAATGCAGAAATTCTTCAACGGTATCGCCTCTGTATGCACCCAAATCAAGATAGCTTTCGTTTGAATTTAATTTTAAAACATTAAGAAAAACTTCTTCTTTTTCTGTTGTTATTTCTTTGAGAGTTTCAAGTTCTCCGCCAAACATAAAATTAACGCAGCCTGCAAAAATCCGTTTTGAGTCATCCTCAAAAAGACGGTATGCGTCGTTGATTTTATCTGCATTCTTTTCAATAAATTCACGGTTAAAAATCTCATCGCCGAAAACGGGAACACACGGCACAATCATCTTGTATTTGGCGCAAAGAGAATAAATACGGTCCATAACCTCGGGAATGCAGGTTGCAAATCCGAGCGCAACAATAAAATCGCCGTCAAATTCGCTGAGTCTTTTCACTTTGTAACCTCTGAAAATCTGCCCTCTGACGAAATCATCACTTGCGGTTACTCCCATAATCGGAACACCAAGCCTGTTAAACTCATCGATTACCTTATCAGCACCGTTGCCCATTCCATAAATAACAACAGGCTTTCCGCTTTCTTTTATCTTTTCCCATGAGGATTTATTATCAATCTTAAAATCAAGCATTATATCACCATTAATAAACCGCCACAATCTAAGACTGTGACGGTTATTTTAATTAAAAAAGTCCGCTGATTTTGCCGTTTTCGTCAACATCAATCTTTTCTGCCGCAGGAACCTTGGGAAGACCGGGCATAGTCATTATATCGCCTGTGAGAACAACTATAAATCCTGCACCTGCGGAAATCTTGACATTCTTGATGGTAACGGTAAAGTTTTCGGGTGCGCCGAGCTTTGTCGGGTCATCCGAGAAACTGTACTGAGTTTTTGCCATACATACGGGAAGATTTGCATATCCCATTGCTTCAATAGATGCAATCTGCTTCTTTGCAGCGGGAAGAACGCTGATTCCGTCACCGCCGTAAACCTTCTTAACAACAGCTTCAATCTTTTCTTCGATTGTGCCTTCAAGTTCATATGAGAAAGTGAAATCATTGGGCTGTTCGCAGAGAGCAACAACCTCTTTTGCAAGCTCTTCGCCGCCCTTGCCGCCTTCTGCCCATACATTGGAGAGAACAACATTTACGCCGAGTGCCTTGCACTTTTCGATAATAAGCTCAACCTCGGCATCGGTATCGGTCGGAAATCTGTTGACGGCAACAACCGAAGGAAGCTTATAAACATTCTTGATATTTGAAACATGGCGAAGGAGATTGGGAATACCCTTTTCAAGTGCTTCAAGGTTTTCGCCTGCAAGCTCTGTTTTGGGGACTCCGCCGTGCATTTTAAGAGCTCTGATTGTTGCAACAACAACAACCGCACTGGGAGTAAGTCCTGCATAACGGCACTTGATATCAAGGAATTTTTCTGCACCGAGGTCTGCACCGAAACCTGCTTCTGTGATAGCATAGTCACCAAGCTTCATTGCTAGCTTTGTTGCCATAACCGAGTTGCAGCCGTGTGCAATATTTGCAAAGGGTCCGCCGTGAACAAGTGCGGGAGTTCCTTCAAGTGTCTGAACAAGGTTAGGCTTAAGAGCATCCTTGAGAAGAGCAGTCATTGCGCCTGAAGCGTTGAGTTGACCTGCAGTAACAGGCTTCTCGTCATAGGTATAACCAACAATAATTCTTGAAAGACGCTCTTTAAGGTCTGTGATTGATGTTGCAAGGCAGAGAACAGCCATAATTTCTGATGCAACGGTGATATCAAAGCCATCTTCTCTGGGCACGCCGTTAACTCTTCCGCCGAGACCGTCGGTAACAAAGCGAAGCTGTCTGTCGTTCATGTCAACGCAGCGCTTCCATGTAATTCTTCTGGGGTCAATATTAAGCGAATTACCCTGATAAATATGGTTATCAAGCATAGCAGCAAGAAGGTTGTTTGCAGCACCGATTGCATGGAAATCACCTGTAAAATGAAGGTTAATATCCTCCATGGGAACAACCTGAGCATATCCGCCGCCTGCGGCACCGCCCTTAACGCCGAAAACAGGGCCGAGTGAAGGTTCACGCAAAGCAACCATAACATTTTTTCCGATTCTCTTAAGGCCGTCTGCAAGACCGATGGTTGTTGTTGTTTTTCCTTCGCCTGCAGGAGTGGGGGTAATTGCTGTTACAAGAATAAGCTTTCCGTCCTCATTTGTGTTTTCCTTAAGAAGAGAAAGGTCAACCTTTGCCTTATAATTACCGTACTGCTCAAGATATTCTGAATCTATTCCCGCAGCATCGGCGATTTCGGTTATGGGCTTCATTTCAACGGACTGAGCTATTTCGATATCTGTCATCATATCTATCAACATCCTTTTCATAAATTCTTATGATATATATTTTGCATTAAAACTTGGAATTTGTCAATATTCATAATTACACTTAAAAAAGTATTTACAAAACAAAGCCAATAAAATAATATAATTTTGTCATAATTTGAATATAAAAACTGTTGTTTCTCGGTTTCGGTTGTGATATAATTATTTGCGGAAAATTAAAACTACGGAGGTTTTATCAATGAACTATGATGTTGCCGTTGTAGGCGCAGGCGTTATAGGTTCACTTATTGCCCGTGAACTCAGCCGCTACAACCTTAAAATTGCTCTCGTTGAAAAATTCAACGATATGGCAATGGGCACTTCAAAAGCCAACAGCGCAATCGTGCATGCAGGCTTTGATGCAAAGCCCGGCTCATTAAAGGCTAAGCTTAATGTTAAGGGTACGGAGCTTATGCCCGAGCTTTGCAAAACTCTCGGCGTTCCTTTCAAGCCCGTAGGCTCACTTGTTGTTGCTTTTTCGGATGAAGAGGTTGAAACCCTCGGCGAGCTTCTCGAAAGAGGAAAGAAAAACGGGGTTCCCGGTCTTGAAATCTATGACAGAGAAAAGCTTAAGGAAGCAGAGCCCTTCATCAACGATGAAGCAAAGGCTGCTCTCTGGGCACCTTCCGCAGGCATTGTATGCCCCTATGAGCTTACAATAGCTGCGGCTGAAAATGCTGTTGTTAACGGAACCGAATTCATCCGCAACTTTGAAGTTAAAAAGATTGATTTCAACGGCGAAGAATTCACACTTTCAGACGACGAAAATGAAATTAAAACAAAATTTGTTATAAATGCTGCCGGCGTTTACTGCGACGAAATCGCAGCTCTCATCGGTGACACCTCCATTCACACAATGCCCCGCAAGGGTGAATATATGCTCTGCGACAAATCAATCGGTCATCTTGCAAACCACACAATTTTCCAGTGTCCGTCAAAGATGGGTAAGGGAATTCTTGTTACTCCCACGGTTGACGGCAACCTTCTTCTCGGTCCCAGTGCGCTTGATATTGAAGATAAAGACGATGTTGCTACCACGGCAGACACTCTTTCGGATATCCTCAACACCGCAAGAAAGTCTGTTCCCTGCCTCACAACCAGAGAAGTTATCACTTCCTTTGCAGGTCTCAGAGCTCACTGCGACAGAGACGATTTCATTATCGAACCCAGTGAAAAAAATGCTAGTTTCATTAATGTTGCAGGCATCGAATCTCCCGGTCTTTCTTCGGCTCCCGCAATCGCCCTTTATGTTAAGAACATCATTCTCAAGGCAATGCCTGCAGAAGAAAAAGCGGACTTCAACCCCGTAAGAGAAGAGCCTGTCCGTTTCAGACATATGAGCAATGAAGAACGCAAGGCACTTATCGAAAAAAATCCTGCATACGGCAGAATCATATGCCGTTGCGAAACAATAACCGAGGGCGAAATTCTTGATGCAATCAACGCTCCTGCAGGCGCAAGAGATGTTGACGGTGTTAAGAGAAGAACCAGAGCAGGCATGGGCAGATGCCAGGGCGGCTTCTGCGGCTCAAAGGTTGTTGAGCTGCTCGCTCAGCAGCTCGGAGTTGAAATCAACGAAATCACCAAATTCGGCGGCAATTCCAAAATACTTTATGAAAGAACAAAGTGAGGCGGAGATTATGCTTAATTATGATATAGTAGTTATCGGCGGCGGTCCCGCCGGCATGGCTGCAGCGCTCAAAGCAAAGGAATGCGGCGTTGACAGCATACTTATTCTTGAAAGAGCCGAAACTCTCGGCGGAATCCTTGAGCAGTGCATTCACACAGGCTTCGGTCTTCATTATTTCGGCGAAGAGCTTTCGGGTCCCGAATATGCAGACAGATTTATTCAGCTTGTTGACGAGCAGAAGATAGAATATAAAATAGACACAATGGCTCTTGAAATAACCGAAAACAATGTTGTTTATGCCATTAACAAGGTTGACGGTCTGCTTGAAATCCAGGCAAAGGCAGTTATTCTTGCAATGGGCTGCCGCGAAAGACCCAGAGGCGCGCTCAACATTGCAGGCACAAGAGCTTCAGGCGTAATGAGTGCAGGCACGGCTCAGAAATATGTTAACATTGACGGCTATATGCCCGGCAAAAAGGTTGTTATTCTCGGTTCGGGCGATATCGGTCTTATCATGGCACGCCGCATGACTCTCGAGGGCGCAGAAGTCAAGTGCGTTTGCGAGCTTATGCCTTATTCAAGCGGTCTTACAAGAAACATTGTTCAGTGTCTTGACGATTTTGATATTCCCCTGCATCTCAGCTGCACGGTTATTGATATCCACGGCAAGGAAAGAGTTGAAGGCGTAACAATCGCTGATGTTGACGAAAACCGCAGACCCATCCCCGGAAGCGAAAGATTCATCGAATGCGACACCCTTCTTCTTTCGGTTGGCCTTATTCCTGAAAACGAGCTTACAAGGGCAGTCGGAATTCAGCTTGACCCTGTTACAAGCGGCGCTGTTGTTGACGAATACAGAGAAACCTCTCACAAGGGCGTTTTTGCATGCGGCAATGTTCTTCATGTTCACGACCTCGTTGACTATGTTACTCTTGAAAGCCAGACTGCAGGCGAAGGCGCGGCAAGATATGTTCTCGGTAAATCGGAAGATGCCGAATACATCACAACAAAAGGCGTTAACGGAGTTCGCTATATTGTTCCTCAGAAGGTCAATATCAAGAATGATGGCGATGTTAAGCTCTATTTCAGAGTCGGTCAGGTTTATAAGAACGCCAGAATCGTTGCAAAATATAATGGCGAAGAAATTATCAGCCGCAAGCGTCCCCGTCTTGCACCCGGTGAAATGGAAGATGTTGTTATCAAGAACGACATGCTTAAGAATTTTGCCGAAGGCGGCGTAATCGAGATTTCCGTGGAGGTGTGATTTATGCAGAAAAACATTATTTGCGTAGCCTGCCCTATGGGCTGCGGCGTAACGGTTGAAATTGCCGACAACGGTGATATTCTTTCGGTAACAGGCAACACCTGCAAAAGAGGCGATGCTTATGCAAGAACAGAATGCACAAATCCCGTAAGAAGCCTTGCAACAACAGTTAAGGTTAACGGCGGAATTCACAATGTTGTTCCCTGCAAATCGGCCGGTGCGCTTCCGAAGGATAAAATCATGGAATGCATGACAGTTATCAACAGCGCGGAAGCAAACGCTCCCGTTGCACTCGGCGATGTTCTTGTTGAAAACATCCTCGGAACAGGAATTGACATTATTGCAACAAACCATTGCCCCGCAAAATAAAACAGATACAAACAGAGCAGAGTCGCACTTGACTCTGCTCTGTTTTTTATATAGTATATCCTTTTTCCTTTATTACTTTAATAACACTGTCAACATACCTTCGGCAGATTTCCTTCGACGAAGCTTCAACCATAACTCTTATAACAGGCTCCGTGCCCGATTCCCTGACAAGAATTCTTCCCGAATCGCCGAGTTCCCTCTCTGACTTTTCAACCGCCGACATGACATCGGCATCCGACTTAACCGCACTCTTATTCTCAACTTTTACATTCTCGAGCACCTGCGGATAAAACTTGAAACCTTCATAAAGCTTGCTCATCGGCTGCTTTTTGGCAAGCATAACTTCCATCATCTTAAGGCTGGTCAGAATCCCGTCACCCGTTGTTGCATATTTTGAGAAAATGATATGCCCAGACTGCTCGCCGCCGAGACGGTTGTTATTCTGCATCATATATTCATAAACATATTTATCGCCTACAGCGGTTTTTGCATAGTTGATGCCAAGCTCGTCAAACGCTTTATAAAGCCCGAAATTTGACATAACAGTGGTAACAACCGTGTTGTTGAGAAGCTTTCCCCTCTCCTTCATATATTTTGCATATATATAAAGTATATGGTCGCCTGTTACCACATTTCCTTTTTCATCAACACAAAGGCATCTGTCTGCATCGCCGTCATAAGCAAAGCCGACATCAAGACCGTTATCAACAACATACTTTGCGAGAACTTCAATATGGGTTGAGCCTGCATTTTCATTAATATTAAGACCGTCAGGCTCTGCATTGATAACATATGTCTTTGCACCAAGCGCATCAAAAACCGCCTTAGCAATATTCCATGAGCTTCCGTTTGCGCAGTCAAGACCAACCTTGATTCCTCTGAAAGAGTGAATCCCGAGCGAAATAAGATATCCTATATATCGGTTTCTGCCGGAAATATAGTCAACCGTTTTTCCGATTTCGTCTTTTTTCGCAAAGGGTATTTCAGTCCATTTCTTTCCGAAAACCTCAAGCTTTCCGTCAATATAATCTTCAATATATCCGGTTGCTTCTTCGTCAAATTTTTCGCCGTCGCGGTTTATAAGCTTGATTCCGTTATCATAGTAAGGGTTATGGCTTGCGGAAATCATAATTCCGCAGTCAAAACCGTCGATTTTTGTTATATACGCAACCGAAGGAGTTGTTGTTACATGAAGCAGATTCGCTTGGGCACCCGATGCCGTAAGACCTGCAACGAGGGTATATTCAAACATATAGCTTGAAAGTCTTGTATCTTTTCCGATAACAAATCTTGCAGGTTCAGACGAACCCGACTGCTTTTTTAATTCCCCGTAATACCAGCCGAGAAAACGCCCGACTTTGTATGCATGGTCAGCTGTTAAGGTTTCATTGGCTTCGCCGCGAAAACCGTCAGTGCCGAAATATCTGCCCATATAATCTCCTTATCTGTTTTCTTTTTTTATGATTATGCCGCCTGTTTTATAAATGCTTTCAGGCGGAACAATTCCGCGTACACATGAAAGAGGATATATATTGGACTTCCTGCCGACAACAGTGCCGGGATTGAGAACGCTGTTACAGCCCACCTCAACATAATCACCAAGCATTGCGCCGAATTTTTTTAAACCTGTTGCAATTTTTTCTTCGCCCGTATTAACCGTTACAAGCGTTTGGTCGGACTTGACATTTGATGTTATCGAGCCTGCACCCATATGGGACTTGTATCCGAGAATACTGTCTCCCACATAATTATAATGCGGGGTCTGAACATTATCAAAAATAATAACATTTTTCAGCTCAACGGAGTTGCCCACAACACAGTTTTCGCCGACGAGAGCCGAGCCTCTTATAAAAGCACAGTGGCGAATTTCGGTTTCTGCTCCAATAACGCAGGGAGAGCCGAGAAACGCGGTCGGAGCAACAGATGCGGTTTTGTGAACCCATACCTGCGGCGAAATTTCTTTATAGCTTTCTTTATCAAGCTTTTCTCCGATTGAAATTATCATTTCTTTTATTCCCGAAAGAGCCTGCCACGGATATTCAAATTCCGAAAGATAATCTGCAGCAAGAGTGTGGGACAAATCAAACAAACTGTTTATTTTAAGCATTTCAGAAACCTTTCCTTAATTAATCACAGGGTTATTATATGACATACAGATTAGAAATATTATAACAAGTCGTAAATCTTTGCCGCTTTTGTCAACGCTTCAACCGAGAAAGAGGGAATTCTTCCGAGACCGTCAGGACCGACATTGAGAAGATAATTTATACCCATTCCGTTAAGCCTTTTTCTTCTCTCAACAATTTCTTCGGCAGCAATCCAGTTCTGGTCATAATATTTATACCCCCATGAGCTGTTGAGAGTACCTGCGGTTTCATAAAGTCCGTAAGGCGAATATTTAAAGCCGTCAAGGCTGTTGGGGTCTGTGTTTTTGGTAGGAATAAATTCCGTGGGATATTCATTATCTCCCAGGGATACATAATCATAAGCTCCGTTGCCGATTCTTGAATTGATAAGGCAATCGGGCTGATATTCCTTAACAAGTGCATTAAGCTCAAGGCTCTGCTCTTTTGTTATCGTATGCGGAACATCAAACCAGATAAGGCATAAGTCACCGTAGCCTGTTAAGATTTCCTTTACCTGCGGTTTGATTTTCTCTTCAAAACAGATTGAGAAATCCTTTTTGCTTCTGTCGGGATAATCCCAGTTATTATCCCACGAAGTACCCGAGCAGCCTGCAAAATTATCGTAGCCGCCGCCGTGGGGATGATGCCAATCAAGCTCCTGAGAATAATAAAGGCCAAATTTCAGCCCGTATTTATAGCATGCCTCGCCAAGCTCCGCAACAACATCCCTGCCAAACGGCGAAGCATCAACAACATTAAAAGAATCAACTTTTGACTTAAACATTGCAAATCCGTCGTGATGTTTTGAAGTGAACACAAAATATTTCATTCCGCTGTCTTTTGCAAGCCTTATCCATTCATCGGCGTTAAAATATATGGGATTGAATATCTCCGCAAGCTTTGAATATTCTTCATTAGGTATCGGCATGTTGCTCTGAATCCATTCTGCATAATCGAGCACTCTTCTGCCTTTCCATTCGCCGCCGAGAAGGGAATATAATCCCCAGTGAGCCATCATGCCGTAACCTGCAACCTTAAACCATTCTCTGTTGTTCATTTTTTCTCACCTCAAAACGATTATACAATATTATAAATCTTCGGTCAATTATACAATCTGCACATAAGAAAGGCAAAAGAAAACTTTTGCTTTATTTAGTATTAAAATTGACAAAAAGCAGAACATATTGTATAATAAGGTTCCAAAAGAAAATCATTTGCATGACTGACGGATAAAGCGGGTTACCGCAAGGGAATGCAAATGCAATACTGCCGACCGTCTGGGCGATTCAGTTTTTATTTTAAGACTGATTTGCCCTTTTTTGTTTATACAGAATAGGTAAATCAGCAAATCAAGGAGGAAAAAGCTATGAAACACAACAACTGGAACGGATTCAATGCCGGCGCATGGCAGGATGAAATCAATGTCAGAAATTTCATACAGACAAACTACAAAGAATACTGCGGCGACGATAGTTTTCTTTCAGACGCAACTGACCGCACACAGAACCTCAACAAAAAACTTCAGGCTCTTTTTGCCCTTGAGCGTCAGTTCGGCGGCGTTCTTGATATTGATACCGCAACCGTTTCCTCGCTTACAAGTTATTCACCCGGATATATTGATAAAGAAAATGAAATTATAGTAGGCATACAAACAAACCGACCTCTCAAGAGAGGCGTTAATCCTTTCGGCGGAATGAGAATGGTTCGTCAGGCTTGC
The DNA here is from genome assembly GCA_045539875.1 of Acutalibacteraceae bacterium. Taxonomy (GTDB): domain Bacteria; phylum Bacillota; class Clostridia; order Oscillospirales; family Acutalibacteraceae; genus CAG-177. The sequence goes on along the minus strand of JAZQGF010000032.1, from coordinate 87,398 downwards.
GAGGCATACGGATATAAGCTAGGAAGAAAGGTTGAAGAGGAATTCAAATTCAGAACGACTCACAACGACGGTGTTTTCCGTGCATACACAGACGAAATGCGTCAGGCAAGAAAATGCCATGTTATAACAGGTCTGCCCGATGCATACGGCAGAGGCAGAATCATCGGTGACTACCGCAGAGTTGCTCTTTACGGCGTTGACCGTCTTATCGAAGAAAAGAAAAAAGATAAAAAAGAGCTTGCAAACGGCACCTTTAACACAGAAATGATTCGTCTTGACGAAGAGCTTTTTCAGCAGATTGCTTTTCTCGGTTATATGAAAGAAATGGCCGCTATGTACGGCTTTGATATCAGCCAGCCTGCAGCAAATGCAAGAGAAGCAATTCAGTGGACTTATTTTGCATATCTTGCAGCCATTAAAGAACAGAACGGCGCTGCAATGTCACTCGGCAGAGTAAGCACATTCTTTGATATTTATATTGAAAGAGATATCGCAAACGGAATTCTTACAGAAGAAGGCGCACAGGAGCTTTTTGACGATTTCGTTATGAAACTCAGAGTTGCACGCCATCTTCGTACACCTGAATATAACGAACTTTTCGGCGGCGACCCGATGTGGATAACAGAAGCTGTCGGCGGAATGGGCGAAGACGGCAGAACCCTTGTTACAAAGAGCAGCTACCGTGTTCTCAACACTCTTTATACTCTCGGTTCATCTCCCGAACCCAATCTGACTGTTCTCTGGTCAAATTCGCTTCCCGAAAACTTTAAGAAATTCTGCGCAAAGGTTTCGGCTGACACCGATTCCATTCAGTATGAAAACGATGATATCATGCGCCCGATTTACGGTGACGATTATGCAATCGCCTGCTGCGTTTCGGCAATGAAGGTCGGAAAGCAAATGCAGTTCTTCGGCGCACGCTGCAACCTTGCAAAGCTTCTCCTTATTGCAATCAACGGCGGTTTTGACACCACAAGCGGCATTCACATAGGCCCCCAGATGCCTGTTATGGACGGCGAAAAGCTCGACTTTGATGAAGTAATGAAGCGTTTTGAAACATACATCAGTTGGATGAGCAATCTTTATGTTAACACAATGAATATCATCCACTACATGCACGATAAATACGCTTACGAAAAAACACAGATGGCTCTGCACGACACAAATGTCGGCAGATTCATGGCATTCGGCATCGCAGGTCTTTCGGTTGTTGCCGACTCGCTCAGCGCAATCAAATTTGCAAATGTTAAGCCCATAAAGAACGAAAACGGATTTATTGTAGACTTTGAAACAAGCGGCGATTTCCCGAAATACGGCAATGATGACGACAGAGTTGACCTTATCGCAAAAGACATGGCTCACCGCATGATAACCGAGCTTCGTAAAACACCGGCTTACAGAAATGCTGAGCACACCCTTTCCGTTCTTACCATCACATCAAATGTTATGTACGGCAAAAATACAGGCGCAACTCCTGACGGCAGAAAAGCATCAGCTCCCTTTGCACCCGGTGCAAACCCGATGCATAACAGAGAAGAAAACGGCGCACTTGCATCGCTCAACTCCGTTGCAAAAATCAGCTATGATGATTGCCGCGACGGCGTTTCAAACACCTTCTCAATCACTCCCGAAGCACTCGGCAGAAGCGAAGACGAAAGAATCACAAACCTTGTTTCAATTCTTGACGGTTACTTTGCAAAGAAAGCTCACCATATCAATGTTAATGTTCTTAACCGTGAAACTCTTATGAAAGCATATGAAGATCCCGAAGCATATCCCAACCTCACAATCCGTGTTTCGGGCTATGCGGTTAACTTCAACAAGCTTTCAAGAGAGCAGCAGAGAGAGGTTATCAGCAGAACATTCCATGAGGCAATGTAATATGACGGGAAGAATTCATTCCATACAAAGCCTTGGTGCATTGGACGGACCCGGAATACGCTTTGTTGTTTTCACGCAAGGCTGCCCTCTTCGCTGCGGCTGCTGCCATAATCCCGACACATGGGATTTCAGTGGCGGAACGGAATACACACCGCAGGAATTGGTAACCAAAGCATCCAGATATAAGGAATATTTCGGCAGTGAAGGCGGAATAACCGTTTCAGGCGGAGAACCGCTTTGTCAGGCAGAATTCGTTACCGAACTTTTCAAATTATGCTGCAAAGAAGGCATCAACACATGTCTTGATACCTCGGGCTGTATTCTCAACGATGAAATCAAAGATTTGCTGAGCGTTACTGACCGCATTCTGCTCGATATTAAATACACCGACAATGAATTATACCGAAAGCATGTCGGCTGTGAAATGAAGAATGTTATTGATTTCCTTGAATATGTCAACTCAGTTGATATTCCCGTAACATTGCGTCAGGTTATTATTCCGTCACTTAATGATAACGAAGAAAACATAAAAGCTCTTAACGAAATCAAAAACAAATATTCCTGCATTGACAAAGCAGAGCTTCTGCCGTTCAAAAAAATTTGTCAGGTGAAATATGACAAAATGGAAATCCCCTTTCCTTTTGCCCATGTTCCCGAGCCTGACAAAACAACAATGGCAAGGCTTGAAAACATTTTAGAATAATAATTAATCACACGGAAATATCTGTTTTCGTGTGATTATTTTATGTTGTAATATATATAATTCTCTGCTATAATAACTCCGAAAGACGGTGTATATTATGTTTAATTTTTTTATTGAAGAAGGTAACAGACATAACAACCGCTATATGATAAGCGGTGCTGACTATAACCACATAAAAAATGTTCTCAGAATGAAGGTCGGCGATGAATTTCTCGTCAGCGAAAACAATGTGAGCAACCTTTGCCGTATTGAAAGCTTTGAAGGTGAATGCGTGATTACGGAAATCATTGAAGAAAGATTTCAGGATACCTCCCTGCCCGTTAAGCTTTATCTTTTTCAGGGGCTTCCCAAAAGCGATAAAATGGAGCTGATAATTCAAAAAGCCGTTGAGCTCGGCATAGAAGGAATCATTCCCGTTGAAATGAACCGATGCGTTGTTAAGCTTGACGATAAGAAAAAGAAAAGCAAACGGGAACGCTGGCAGTCAATTGCCGAAAGCGCCGCAAAACAGAGCAAACGCACTTTAATTCCCGAGGTTTTTGAAGTTATGAGCTATAAGCAGGCTCTTGCAAAAGCATCTGAGCTTGATTTATTCATCGTTCCCTACGAATGCAAGGACGGTATGGAATCAACCAAAAACGCTCTTTCAAAAATCAAAAGCGGCTCATCCGTAGGAATTCTCATAGGTCCCGAAGGCGGATTTGAACTGAACGAAATTGATGCCGCAACTCAACACGGAGGAATAACCGTTTCGCTCGGCAAGCGCATTCTCAGAACCGAAACGGCAGCAATCACTGCAGTCGGTATGTGCATGCTGCATGTTGAAATGAACATTGGAGAAAACAAATGAAAGAATTACCAATAGACTACAGCGAGAGAATGAAAATAGTTCTCGGTGATGAATATGATGCATATATCAGCGCGATGAACGAGCCACCTGTCAGAGCATTCAGAGTTAACACAGATAAAATCTCTCTTAAAGAATTTGAAAAAATCAATGTTTTTTCAAAAGCAAAAATTCCTTATGTTGAAAACGGATTTTATCTTGAATACAACAAAATCGGAAATCATCCGTTTCATCACGCAGGCATGATTTATGTTCAGGAGCCCGGAGCAATGGCACCTGCCGAATGCATCGAAATTAATCCCGACTGGAAAATTCTTGATATGTGTGCCGCGCCCGGAGGAAAAAGCACTCAGCTCAAAAACAAGCTCGGCGAAAACGGGGTTCTTGTTTCAAACGAAATAATACCCTCAAGGTGCAAAATTTTGACCGGCAATATTGAGCGTTTGGGATTGAGAAATACAGTTACAACCTGCATGGATACCGCAAGACTTGCCAAAACATTTCCAAAAACCTTTGATATGATTATGGTTGATGCTCCGTGCTCGGGTGAAGGAATGTTTCGCAAGGAAGAAATTGCAATTGACGAATGGAACACCGAAAATGTTAAAAAATGCGCTGAAAGGCAGGCCGAAATTCTTGAAAACGCCTCTCTTGCGCTCAAAAACGGCGGATATATAATCTATGCAACCTGTACCTTTTCTCTTGAAGAAAACGAAATGACTGTCAATTCATTTCTGCAGAACCACCCCGAATTTGAGATTATACCTGTCAGGGAATCGGTAAAAAACAACACTGTTGACGGAATAAATTATGAAGGCTGCGTTTGCGAAAATATAAGCTACGCAAGGCGGTTTTATCCTCACAAAAGCAAGGGTGAGGGGCAGTTTATGGCAGTTTTGCATAACATGCTTGAGCCGTCACATTCAAAAAACAAATCCGCCCCGAAGCAAGCTAAAATCGACCCTGTTGTTTTTGATTTTCTCAGCGATACACTTGAAAATTATAACAAATCCTTCGTTATGATGAACAACGGAAATCCCGTATATTTCATTCCCGATTTTGATGTTACCGACATCAAAGCTTTTTCGTGCGGCGTTACAATCGGCGAAATAAAGAAGAATTATATTCTTCCTCACCATCAGTTTTTCATGGCGATGGGCAAAGATTTCAAAAGAAAAATCAACCTTTCGGTTAACTGCGACGAAATCAAAAAATATCTTCACGGTGAAGAATTTGAAACCGACTGCAAAAACGGGTGGGCAGTTGTTACCGTTGAAGGCTGCTCTCTCGGCGGAGTTAAGGTTGTTAACGGCAGAGCAAAAAATCATTATCCCAAAGGTCTCAGAACAAAATAAAAATAGCTCCCAATCCAAAACGGATTCGGGAGCATTTTTCATTTATAATATTTTCCTGATTTTTTGAGATAATCAACGAGCATCATCGTCCAGTCTGTCTGGATAAAATCAAAGCCTCTGTCTGCAAGCCATCCCCAGCCGTAGTCCTCGGAAACCGTCATTGCGGTATCGTCGCTGTGTCCGCCTGCAAGCTGCTCAAGATAATCGTATATTATTGAATTAACCCAGACAAGCCTGCCGTCATTATGCATCATATCAATGAATTCTTTACCTGCAAGTGGAGAATCATCCCTTTCAAAAAGGACTTCTGCACCGATATAATTTATGTTTCTCTTCATCAAATTCTCATGCAAGGGATGCTTTTCGGCAACTATTGGCAAAAACGGAAGCTCGGGGCAGAGGTTTTCAAGAACGGAAAGAACATTTTCTGATATTTTGCTTTTTACAAGCATCTGATCGGTCATACCATGACGCTTTATTGCTTCATATATCTTTTTGGGATTATCCCAGAATTTGTCGATATTGATATAGCATCTGCCTTTGAACTGCTCAAGGAAATCATCAAAGGATGAAATGCCGAACTGAGTGGGAGTGTTATCATAATTAACATAACGGAGCTTTTGTATTTCATTAAACGGCATTTTATCAAGCTCGATATTCTTATCAAGATGCTCAGTTTCCATGCCTGGATGAAATAGAAACAGCTTCCCATCACTGCTACAGCTGACATCAACCTCAATCATGTCCGCACCCTGCTTCAAAGCAATTTCATAAGCTGTCATGGTATTGCAGGGAATGTTTCCGCCCGAAGCGCCTCTGTGGGCAACAACAATTATATTTTCTTTTGCTTTTTCAAAAAGGTTGAAATTCATTCTCTCCTCCCCTTTCATTTTTGTATTATAGCATTCTTAAACATGTTTTTCAATATTGCATTGGATAATTGATTATGATATAATTTCACGGTAATCAAAAAATCGGAGGCAAAAAATGGCTGAATTATTTAAATATAAAAATCCGGCATTATCTCCCGAAGAACGCGCAGAGGATTTGCTTTCAAGAATGACTCTTCGCGAAAAAATTGCACAGCTCGACATGAAATTCGGCAGCAAATACTGCTCCGAAACAGAAGAAGTTGACTGCTGCTCCGTTAAAGCTACTTCCGATTACGACTGGGAGAAGATGCGTGAGGATTTCCCCGACGGTCTCGGCTATCTTCACGATAACTATTCCGTTCCTGCAATAATGAACAAACTGCAAAAGTTTTTCATCGAGAATTCCAGACTCGGAATTCCTGTTATTTTTACAGGTGAAGCACTTCACGGCATCGCCGGCACAAGAGCAACCATTCTTCCCATTCCCACCGCATGGGCAGCAACCTTTGAGCCGAAGTATGCATATGAAGCAGGCAGAGTTATCGCTGCAGAAACAAGAGCAATCGGCATCTATGAAGTTCTTGCGCCAAACCTTGATGTTGCCCGTGATCCCAGATGGGGCAGAACAGAAGAAACCTTTGGTGAAGACACCTGTCTTTCAACAAAAATGGCAGTCGGAATAGTCAGCGGTCATCAGAACGGCGATATTTCGGCAAAGGATTCCGTTATTTCAGAGCCCAAACACTACTGCATTCACGGCATTCCCGAGGGCGGCGTTAACTGCGGCACTGCAAGAGCAGGGGTAAGAGAAATTGAAAGCTGCTATCTCCCCGTTTTTGAAGCCGCAATAAAGGAAGGCGGCGCATACGATGTTATGGTCAGCTATAACTCGATAGACGGCGACCTTATGATGACATCAAAGCATTATCTTAAAGAAGTTCTCAAAGAAAGATTTGGTCTTAAGGGCATCTGCCGTTCAGACTGGGGCGGTCTTCGCAGAGTTCATTATCTTCACAAAATGGCAAAAAATGAAAAGGATGCCATTTATCTTTCAAAGAAAAACGGTCTTGACTGTCAGGGCGGCGACGAATATCCCAACAAGCTCTGGGTTGATTCACTTGAAGAACTTGTCAACGAAGGCAAAATTGATGAGGAAAACATAAACGAATCCTGCCGCCGTGTTCTGACTCTTAAATTCAAGCTTGGACTTTTTGAAAATCCTTATACAAATGAAGAAGAATACAAAAACATAATCAATAAAAAAGAGCACCTTGACAAGGCACTCGAAATTGCGCAGAAATCAATAATTCTTTTAAAGAACGACGGTATTCTTCCGCTTGACAAGTCAAAATACAAGAAAATTGCGTTGATCGGACCTTCTTCAAACAAGGTTCGACTCGGCGGCTATTCCGCAAAACCCGTCGGCAGAAATCTTAAAACAATTTATGGTATCCTTAAAGAAGCTCTTCCCGATGCAGAAATATTCCAGTGTGACGGCTGCGGCATAAGCGACGGAGATTTTGAATTTGCACTCGGCGACCAGCATCATCTCAGCGGAATCAAAGCAGAAGAATATGCCGAAAACTTTGCCGAGGCTGTTGAAATCGCAAAGAAATGTGATTTGATAATCTTCTGCGGCGGCGACGACACAATTTCAAGCGGCGAAGGCAGAGACAGATGCGAGCTTACCCTCTGCGGCAGACAGAGTGAACTTTTAAAAGCACTTGCAGAAACGGGAAAACCCGTTGTTTTCGCCATGATTCACGGCAAACCTCTTGCAATTAAAGAAGAAAGTGAAATTTCGTCAGCTGTTCTTTCGTGCTGGTTCGGCGGTGAAAGCGGACCTCAGGCAATATGCGATGTTCTTCTCGGAAAAATAAATCCCGGCGGAAAGCTTCCATTCTCACTGCCTCGCAGGTCAACAATGATTCCCTGCTATTATTCCATGCTTCCCAGTGCAAGCAATGAATACTATGAAGGAAGAGGCAACGCTCTTTATCCCTTCGGCTTCGGACTGAGCTATACGGAATTTGAATATTCCGATTTGACAGTTTCAAAAACAGGAAAAACCGATGTTAATGTTAAAGTCAAAATCAAAAATATCGGCACTGTTGCAGGTGACGAAATTGTTCAGATTTATGTTGAGGACTGCGAAAGCTCGGTTGTTACCCCTACCCTGCTTCTCAAGGATTTCCGGAGAATCACTCTTGAACCCAATGAACAGAAAGAGATTGAGTTTAATCTCGGATACGATGCCTTCAAGCTTTTGAATCAGGATTACGAATGGGTTGTTGAACCCGGAAATTTCAGAATCTGTGCAGCTTCTTCGTCGAGAGACATAAAACTCAGTGATACAGTTTATCTTGACTAATGCGAAAAAATCCCCGTGAAAAATTATTTTCACGGGGATTTAATAATTGTTTTATTGTTTGGCACCTGCATCAAACATTTCAAGCATCTTAACGCTTGCTGCGAAGCAGTTTGCGATGCCGTCCTTGTTCATATTGTCGTATGAATCAAGACGGGTGTGATAATATCTTTCAAGCTTGTGGTTAAGACCTGTTACGCCTGCTGCTCTGAAGCCTGCCTGAGAAAATGCCGCTGCATCAACAGCACCGCCGAGAGGAGGAACGCCACCCTTCTTACAAGGAACTCCAACAGCTTTTGCAGCTTCCATAAACAAATCGGCACAGTCCTTATCGGATCTTACCGTACCGTTAAGATCATAATAATTTGACATGAGATATTTGGGATCGTTTATTGTGTCATATGCATAAATGAAGGTAGGCACATCCTGGAATTCGCCCTTGTGAGCTTCACACCATGCCTTTGAGCCTCTGAGACCGATTTCCTCGGAGCCTGTAAGAATAACGCCGATTTCGGTGTTTTCAAGCTCAATGCCTTCATCCTTAAGAGCCTTGAGAATGGCAATGCCGACATAGCAGCCTGTAAGGTTATCGTTTGCACCGTCAACAACTCTGCGGTAGTTAACCATAAAATAAAGACCAATTGAAAAAGGAAGTGTAACCAGACCCCAAAGACCTGTTTTAACAAGCGGGTCAGAAACATCTGGCATTCCAAAAGTTACACCGTTCTTAACAACATAAACAATTGAAAGGATAAGATAGAATAATGCAGCTCCGATAACTATGATTGCATGGCCTTCAAAACCTACGCCGCCGAGAGCATAGTTAACAGGCCATTCCCATGTTGCATCAGGATGTCCGTTGAAAATAATTCTTCTCTTTGTTTCACCCGTGCATTTCTTTATTGCGGTAACATTATGGCTTGTCTTTTTCGGAAAAAGAGGGTCAAGCATCTTTTTATAAAGACCAAACTGAATGAGAACGATTGCAAAACCTGCAATAATAAGAGGAATTGAAATTATGGGAGCAAAAGGAAAAATAATTGCACCGAGTATTGCAAGAGTAACGGTAAAATAAATCCAGCCGTAGAATGCTCTGGGAGCAACCTCATATGACTCAATTTTCACATTTTCACAGCCGCAATCCTTTTTAAGAACCTCTGCCATATATTCGCAGGACTTCTTCTCACCTTCAGAACCGGGGTCTCTTTTACCGCAGGTTTTGATAACATGAGTGATTTCATCAATCATGTATTTGGCGGCTTTATCCTTTTGGTCAATAATTTTTTTCAAATCCATAAAACTCTCTCCTTACTGTAATATGTTAACATAATTTTAACACCTGTTAATCGTCTTTGTCAATATAATTACGGATAAAAAGTGATACATTTGTAACAGTTGCAAACAAACTTGAGTGACTGCCGAGCAAGAAAGTCAGATGAAGAAAAAACCGCAGGAGAAAAATCCTGCGGTTTACAACTTCTTATGCTTCGGCAGTCGTTTCTTCGGGAGCCGTGGTTTCCTGAACTTCCTCGGCATTATCAGTGCCGGACATAAACCCGTTAAGATTCTGCCCTACGGAATTACAGGCATTAACAAAGTTTTCGTTTGATACCTGCACCATAGCGGTGAAATTATTCCAGAGAACCTCCATGTGATATATCATAGAAATCATCTTTGAATGCAGGCTTCTGAAAAATGCAGGTGTTTTTTCATTTGAAAAAGTGTTGATATCTTTGGTAAGACCCATGCATTTTTCATATGAAGGATTTGCATAACCAACTATCTGGGCTCTTGTGCCGTTTAACGGTCTTGTTTTCTCGGTTACATATTCCGAACCGTTAAAATTAAGGTCGGAGGTGTTGCCGCCGATGCACTTTATTTTGCGGTTTTTTTCACTTCCGAAAAATCCGTTTTCGGTAATAATTTCAACATGGTGAATATTGTCTGTTCCGTCAACCTCGGTATTAATGAAAACAATGTCGCCCTTCTGAGGAACATAATCGCTGTCAACGGGATAATATTCTCCTCTGAGCTCAAACCAGTTTTTCATTGAGCTGCAAGCCGACCTTTTGGGTACTGCGGTGTTTGCCGCACCCACCTGACCTGCACACCATGAAACAAAAATTGAGCACCAATATGCATCGGTTTCATAGCCATAGTACCATGTTGTGAATTTATTTATGTTGCCTTCGTAAAAACCTATCTGTGATCTTGCAACATCAACAATTTCATTGCAGATATTAACTTTGAATTCTTCTCTGTCTGTTTTTGAAAGAATGCTTGCAGCCGATGCACCCGGAATTGCCGCAGCAATTATCATTGCAAGCGAAAGAATAACAGCCAATGCTTTGACGCATAAATTTTTTCTGTTCATAAAAGTAGTACCTCACTCAACATATATGTATTATGATACCATTTTATAACAAAACATGCAATATATATTAATAAAAAATATCAAATAATCAGATAATATTACGAATTATCCCGAAAACAATCAGCACTGCAACCATTACCCACAAAACAATATTATCGGATTTTGAAATGCTGAACTTTCCGATTTTTATGTATCGGTACACTGCTTTAAAAAGGATGACGGCGCCTGCAGGAAGTATACACATAACTGCAGGATTATATCTGAATGCCGCTTTAAAATCAAAGCTAAGCAAACTCATGCACATTCTTGAAACTCCGCACCCAGGGCATTCAAAGCCTGTAAAAAGTTTAAAAATACAGGGAATTCCGAAGCCGAGAGTTTTAAACAAAAAAGCATAAGCGCATCCCGCAAAAACGAGGGAAGCGCTTACGAATATTACTTTAATCAGTCTTTTTTTCATTATTACTGTTCTGCAGCAACCTTGTTAAGCTCTGACTGGATAAGAACATAGTTAACAATGCCTAAGCCGAAAATACCAAGAAGCAAATAAAGAATGGAAGCTTCTCCCGCAGGCTGACCGCTGAGTGCTTTTATCTTATTTACCTTATCGCCTGCTTTATAATACCAATAGAAAATATAAATTCCGCAGGTAACAAGACCGAGAAGGAAAACGGTAATGCCGCTTGATTCTTCGGTAGTCTGTGCAGCGGTATTGAGGTCATCAACAAGCTTTATAAGCCAATATATGCCGTAAAATCCGCAGGTTACAATCGTTAAAATCAAGCATGTTGCAATGCTTCTTGATGCGATGGGGGCTTTATAGGGCATATTAACAGGCGGCTGCTGATAATTATACGCCTGCTGTGTGTACTCGGGAGCAGGATTGCCGGTTGCAAACCCCTGAGGAGCCTGAACAGGTTCGGCATTCTGAACAAGAGGTTCACCGCATCCGCAGCAGAATTTTGAATTATCTTCATTCGGGGTACCGCACTTAGCACAAAACATAGTCATCTTCCTCTCTGTTTTTCTTAATAAAAATTATAGCAAAGGCAACTGAATTTGTCAATTGCCTTTGCCTGTTAACAAAATTATTTACATTTATCCCTATATTGATTTAAAAATTCATTTTTCTCCAGTTGTGTGATTGCTTGTTATATCTTTTGGGGCACGGCTGTCTGAGGTCGGGAGTAGGTTTACCCGGAGTAGGATAATATGTTCTTCCGCAGCTTGAACAATACCAATAGTAATTTAATTTCTTCGGCTTTGCGGCAGGTTTATCCGCAGACTTTGAAACGGTTTTTCTGCCCGATGAACTGCTGTTATCATCTATGTCATCAAGGTCAAAATCATCTTCTTCGCTGACATCCGGCAAAGCATCCGCAAGTTTACTTAACAAATCAAATAAGCCCATTTTTTTACACCTCTTTTTAATCGTTTTCTGTATTATCTGTGTTATTGTTAACTTCTTCGGATAAAGTTTTATCAACCATACCCAACTCATTCTTGAACAGCTTTCGTGCTACCCAGATAAATATACTGATGAAAAGCAACACAACACAAATCAATCCAATATAATTAAACAGGTCCATATCAAGAATCGCATTCATAATAAACGAAATAACGGCACCGGTTGCAAGCAGAATGATTGCATTGGTATTTTTGCTTCTTGAAAAGTTTCGGTTAACAAAACCGCTGATATAGACCATCAGTGAAACCGCAAGAACAATTCCGAAAACATAGGTCAGAAACATAATCAACTCAAGCCCTGTTATATTAAACGCAACCGTTGACATTATCAGACCGACTATTGCAAGTATGGCAACTTTCAAAGAAGTTTTTAAATTTGACATTTTTATCATCCTTTTTTACATTTTATATATTATTTAACCCCGTTTCAGAACGGTTAAATTCTGTAATGATACATGCAGCAAAACGCAGCACCAAAGAATCGCATTTTCATATCGATTACTCCATTCGTTATTTTCCGCTGACTATTTTTCTTATCCATCGGTCAGAATATCCGTATTTTGTTGCAAGCTCTCCGACATTATGACCGTTAAATTCATTTTTTATCTGCTTGACTGTATATTCTTTAGACCAGAGTCTGACGGGATATGTTATCTGCTGTCCCTTATAATGCGTATATATAATCAGCATATTATCCATACCAATCAAATCAATCAGGTCGGCATATACTTCATTCAAACTATCGGGTGTTAAGTTTTGGATACTAACGCCTCCAAACTCTTTCAAAATCATGCTCTCCCTTATTATAATTTGTTTGCAGGGAATTTTCATTGGAAGGTTTCTGTGTAAAATTCCAACCGATAACGGTTTTTTCTCTGCCTTTTGACATGATTATACAAAACAAGATGGACATATTTATGGCATCTTCCCTTTTTATAAAAAAAATTACCGACAGCCAAAGCTGCCGGTAATATAAAGAGCTGTTAAATTATTTTTGCTTTCTCTTTTTGCGAACACTCATAAACACTGATGCGCCGATTGCAAAAAGGAGCGCCGGAAGTGCATAAAGAAACGAAAGCGGATTTGACAAATCACCTTTTGTGCCCACAATGCTCCAAAGAACATTAAGCACAAGCATTCCGAGATTTGCCGCAGCAAAATACTTGCCGAAGGGTATGTTGAGTGCACCGAAAATAAGGCTGCTGAGGTCTGAAGGCATAAGACCGCCTGATTTAAAAATCAACACAACGGCAAAGGAATTTTCATCCGTAAAATCATCAAGCTTCTTTATTGCCTTGAATCTGCCTTTAAGGGAATTCACCATTTCGGCTCCCGTAAATCTGCCAAGGAAATAAGGAAGAATAAGACTGCATGCAGTTGCAATAAAATTGACAAAAACAGCAAGCCAGAAATTATCAAAAACTATTCCCGAAAGAACAAAAAGCACCGCAGGAGGAAAAATCAGCGCAAATGACTTAACAACGCTGAATCCTATCATAATCAGAGCAACAGTAAGCGTTCCGCCTGTCAGATACTGCGTTAATGCATCAACATTTTTAACCGAAATATTGTTTTTCTTTAAAAAAACAACACAAACAACCACCATGGCAAGCATAAATACAAGCGAAAGAATCTGCAAGCCTTTAATCAGTTTGTCATACTTTTTGTTTTCGTTCATAAAAACACTCCCGTTAAGTCATGTTATGATTATATATCTGACTCAGAACGCAGATTATTCTTCCGAAACCTTAACATTATAATTAATACTTGAATAATCTGTTGCGCGTCTGTTTCTGCCGTACCAGACAACTTCTCTTGCAAACTCATCAAACGAATCTACAACAGCAGAGTCGTTTATTTTCAGGCATATCTTCTTCTTCTTCGGCTTTTCATATCCTCCGAGGAAGAATTTATTGAAGTAAGAATAAAAATCATATTCGCTTTGAATCGTAACATCCGAAGCATTAATTTTTTTGATTATATCATGCTGATATTTAAACAGAGCCTCTGTTTCATCTCCGAACGAAAAAATCTGCGAGCAATATTCCTTGACTTCTTTATAAAACAAATCAAGATTTCTGTAGAACTCCAGGAAAATAAGCTCATCAAAGCCCCACAGCATATCTCCGAGGTCAGAACAGGTTGCAACCAGCTCGTTTGAACCGCTGATAATTCCCTCACACAGGCTGCTGACTCTGTTAAACACTCTGTTAAGCGACGAGTCTGTTTTTTCTTTCGAAAAATTAATCAGACCGTTGTAAAAATCGGCATAGCTCAACGAATGTTCAAGTCTCAGGTAAATTGCAACCGCACGAAGCAAACCCAAATTATGGAGACCCTGAACATAAGATGCAAAAAGAAGCGAGCGTGCCCATTCGGTTTCGTTCATCGAGTCGGTTGATGTTACATATTCGGAAAACTCAACGATATCGTCCTTTTTCTGATTTTCATGGGAATGAATCAGCTTAAAAGGAACACGGGTGCTTTTTATGCCGTATTTTTCTCGGTAGCTTTTCTGCCCCATTTCAGCATTAGGCAGAAGCTCACAAGGATAAATATTGATTGCATAATGCTGTCCGTTTTCAATCAGGGTATTTACGCCGTCACAGAAAGAATCATAGGTTTCACCGGGTAATCCGAGAATAAGCTCAGAGAATGTGGAAATATTCAGTTCATTATACTTCGTCATAAGCTCCTTGAATTTTTCGGTTGAAATATTCTTTCTTCCGACATTCTTCAGAACTTCTTGATTCATGCTCTGGAAAGACAGAGTCTGGGCTTTATCCAGCCCGTTATCAAAAAATTTTGTTCCGATATTGAAAACAAAATCAAATCTGTTTTTGGTAAAGCAGACTCTGAAAATTTTGGGATATCCGAATTTTTTCTTGCACGAAACAACATAATCCGCAATTTCAGCATCACGGTCAAAAAGGCAGAAATTGCCGTCCGTGCAGAAAATAAATTCAATTTCGTGTTCAACAAACCAATCAATTTCCGCAAAAACTCTCTCCATAGGGAACTGTCTGACCTTCGATTTTAAAGAACCCCAGTCACAGAAGGAACACGAATTCGGGCATCCCCTGTTTGTTTCAAAGAGAACAGAAAATGTTATGTCATCATTAATGATATCATCAAAAACGCCTTCAAGATAAGGCGAAGGATAGTCGGTACCCGTTTGAGGTGCATATTCGGTTGTTACAATCTCGCCGTTTTCTTTTCGGAAAGATATGTTTGCCACCTGAGATAAATCCTTTCCGGTTGCCAGACTCTCAAGAATGCCCTCTGTAGGTTCTTCTCCGAAACGGTGAGTAAGGAAATCAACAAAATCATACTTTTCAAGATATTCCCCGTCAGATGATACGCTGTGACCTCCGAAGGTAATCAGGCAGGACGGAAAGGCTTTTTTTATTGCAGAAGCAACAACCTTATTATATTCATTGTTCCATACAGAGCACGAAAACAGAACCATATAAGGATTTTCAAGCTTTTCAATTATATTCTCAACCTTTTCCCTCACATAGAATATTTTTTTGAAATTATATGAGGATGAAATAACTTCATTTTTTTGGCAGTAAGCCTGAATACATCCGACAGCATAAGGAATATATGTGTTCTTTTTATCGGTGCCGTAAACATTATTTGCCTGAACAAAATATATATTTTTCATTTTTATCACCCGATTCTGTAATCAATTACCATATTTTTCTTATCGTTTATGATTATTGTATCACCTCTTCTTTTAGCGAAGAGCATAACTTTTCTTGCATAATCTTTCCAGTTATACACAGGAACAGGTATATTAACCTTAATTGTGTTGCGGTGTTTTTCAAGCGGCTTGCTTATTGGCAAAACCGCATGGCGAAAATATTCATAAAAATCATATTCAAAATCGGCACATACCGTTTCCTGACCGGGAAGACGGACAACAAATTTCTGAAAGCTGACAAGCTGGGCAAAAATATCCTCATCAATATCGAAACTTTTCAGAAACGGAATAATCTCCGCCCAGAATGTTTCATATTCAGAAACAATTTCAAGGAAAGCTCCTTCTTCAAGGAACCAGCCGATTTCGCCGTATTTTTCGTTATAATATGACCACTCGCCATTGGAAAAGTCACTGCATTCTCTGTGGAATGACTCAAACAAAGAATTCAGAAAAGTTCCTTTTGATGAAAATATAAAGTCAAGCAACGATTTATAAAAATCCAGATACGATATGCCAAGCTCTTTTCTGACATAGATTGCAAAATACTTCAGCAATCCGATATGATGGAAGCATTGCAGGCATGTGCAAAACATAATTGATTTAATCATGTCGCTGAAAGGCATATCCTTTGTTTCAACAATAATATCTGTATATTCGGTGATATCTTCTTCGGAAGGCATTGTTGAATGAAGATAATTCAGCGGCACTCTGGCTGTTTTTATCCCAAACTCATCCCTGTATTCTTTTTTACCCATCAGAGAATTGGGATACACCTGGCAGTAATAAACAGTCAGCGCGCTCTGCTGCCCCGCCTCGATAAGCTTGCAAAGCCCTTCACAGAAGGTTTCATAGGTTTCCCCGGGCAGACCAAGTATCATTTCGGTATAGGTGGGAATATTATTCTCATTATATTTTGCAACAAGCTCTGAAAAAGCTTCCATGGTAAAATTCTTACGGTTAACATTTTTCAAAGCATTATCACAAACGGTCTGATAAGCAAGGGTCGCAGCCTTGTTTATCTTGTGTTCATAAAATAATTTTGAAATCTCAAAAACAACATCATTGCTGTTTTTGGCAAAGCAATTGTTGAAAATATGAGGATAGCCCGTTTGTTTTTTTACTTCGGCAACAAACTTTGCTATTTCCAGGTCTCTTTTCAGGATTCCGAAATTGCTGTCTGCGCAGAAAATATATTCAACCTTATTTTTGCTGCACCAAAGGATTTCTTTCTGCACTTTTTCAATGGGAAACTGTCTGATATCAACGGTATAACACCAATCGCAGTATGCACAATTATAGGGGCATCCTCTGTTTGTTTCAACAACGGCACAGAATTCCACTCCCGGATTTTCAATAACAATATCTTCAAAATATCCCTCAAGATAGGGAGAAAGATAATTTTCAAGATCATTATAATTTTTTTCGGGCGTTGAATAAATCCTGCCGTTTTTTCTGTAAGAAATATTAGGTATGACCGAAAAATCCTTTTCTTCGGTATTGAACTGCTCCAATATTGATTTAAAATCCCTTTCGCCTTCGCCGTACATCAAGATATCAACATACGGAAGAGACGGAAAAACATCAACATTTTTTGAAATGCTGTGACCGCCGAAAATTATAAGGCAGTCGGGATATTTTTCACGCACAGCGGCAGCAAGCTTCTTATTGTATTCAAAGGTCCATGTATAACACGAAAAAGCAACAACTGCCGGATCAACAATCTGTTCCAGAGTTTTTTCTACGGAATCCCTCTTAAAAAAGAATTTTGCTGCTTCATATTCATTTTTAATGCTCTCAAACTGCCATGCATAGGCAGCAAGGCAACCCGTTGCATACGGAAGATAATACGCCTTGCCGTAAGAAAGATTTGCCTGCACAAAATAAACTTTTTTCATCAGTCATCCACACTCACTGTTATATCTTTACTCTTCATAAAAAATATTTTCAAAATAACATAATAATACTTTACAAGCTCTAAAAATCTGCTGTTTGAACTTCCTTCCTGTCTTTTGAGATTTTTGCACGGAACTTCAATAAATCTGCAACCGATTTTAAGCGGCTTAAAAATCATTTCGGGAATAAGATCAAAGCCCTTCCCTTGCCATCTGATTTTTCTGTAAAGCGCAACCGGAGCAATCTGCGTCGGGTTGGTAAAATCGGTTAAATCCGAACGGTACAGAAAAGCAAACATTTTCTGCGAAATGAAATTAACCATTTTTCTTATTTTTCCATAGTCACTCATTCCGTCTTTTTTCAGCCATCGGCTGACGGTAACTATTGCATCTGGATTCAGCTTTGAAAGAGCAACCATTTCGGGAAAGGACGCTGTTTCCATCCCGTCATCGGCAGGCCAGAAAATCATATGCGTACCGTTAACAGATTCCATGCCCTCACGGATTGCACATCCGAGACCGTCTTGCTTCTGAACGATACAGCTGCAGCTTTCATTTTTGCAAATCTCTTTTACGGTTTCAAAACAGCTTGCCGAAGCATTTCTCGAAAGAACAAAAAGATACTCGGACGCACTGCCGTACGAACTGATTTTATTATACACCTCGTTCAAAGAACAGGTTTCATTAACCGCACAGAAAACAACAGATAATCTATATTCTTCATTCATATTGAACCGTCTCAATCTTCCGCTTCGATTATTTCGGACATAAAAATATTTTTTCCGCCTCTTCTGCCGAACCACAGAACTTTTTTTGCGTATTCATCCCATGAAAATACGGTTTTGCTGTCAACAACTCTGTAATGAACCTTTTTCTTCAAAAGAGGTTCTTTCTTATTCATCAGAATCAGCGAAGCAAAATATCTGCGCCAATCATAGTCGCCGTAATAATTATACTCTTTGACATTGACTGTTTTGACAACAAAATTCTGATATCCGATCAAACTGCTGCGCATATTGTCATCGGGAATGTACTGTTTGATAAATTCATCGATTTCTTTATAGAAAAGCTCTTTCTGAGAAACAATTTTCAGAAAAGCATATTCTTCAAACGGCCATGCAACATCGCCGAACATCTCATCAAAAACTACAACGGAACCGTGATTTTCGATTACCTCATCAGTTTTTTGCCTGATAACATCAAAAACGGCAAAAGAACCGTCTTTTTTTAGAATAAAATCCAGCAAACCGCTGTAAAACTCGCTGTACTTCACGCCTTTTTCATGATGCAGATATATTGCAACAAGCTGCATCAATCCAAGATGATGGAAACACAGAACGCATGTTGAATACAGAACCATTTCTTTCCACATATCCGTTGTCATTGAATATGTTGAAGTAACGATTCTTGAAAATTCACCAATGTCGTCATCGCTTGTGCAGCTTCTGTGAGGCTGATTCAACGGTATCTCGCTGAATCGAATCTGATATTTATCCATATATTCCTTTTTGCCCATTTCAGCAAGAGGAAGCCATTCACACAAATGAACAAAAAGCGAAGTATGCTGTCCGTATTCAAGCAATTCATCAAATCCCGACTTGAAGCTTTCGTAAGTTTCGCCCGGAAGCCCCAGTATCAGATCGCTGTAAGTCGGAATCTGAGCTTCGGAATATTTTCTTAACAACTTTTTATATGACTCAATATCCATATTTGAACGGCCGATATTCCTCTGAACCGTTTCCGACATCGACTGGAACGAAAGAGTTACACCCTTATCCATTGAATGTTCATTAAGTTTTTTTGAAATTTCAAATACTCTCTCTTCGCTGTCCTTTGAGTATGAAACCTGAAATTTCTCGGGGTATCCGTTCTTGTTTCTGCATTCGATTATTTTTTCGGCTATAAATTCATCTCTGGGGAACATGCCGAAATTAGCATCTGCAAAGCCGAGAAAAACCATCTTTCGGTTGCTGACCCATTCAATATCGGCATATACACGGCTGAGAGGAAAAAATCTCACACCTGATTTGATTTTGCCCCAGCTGCAATATGAGCATCTGTTCGGACAGCCACGGTTGGTTTCAATCAGCGGAATAAAGTCAACATCGGGATTCTCGTCGCAGAGCCTGTCAAAAAATCCGCTTTCATACGGCGAAGGAAAATCCTTGACATCAAACACCCTGACCTCGGTTGTGCATATGCTGTTGTCATCCGCACGGAACGAGATATTGCTGACACTGTGCAAATCAGAATCATTCAGATATGCCCTGAGCAAATCACGAAAAGGCACTTCACCTTCAAAATGAATGAGTATATCAATATAAGAATGCTCTTCGAGAAGCTCTGATGATTCAGGAATCTGAGGTCCGCCAAAAACAATAATACATTCCGGAAACACCGATTTAACTGCCTTTGCAAGCTCCTTGTTATATTCAAAATTCCATATATAGTTTGAAAAACCGATAAGATAAGGCACCTCAAGCGAATCGACTACTTTGCTTATCTTATCTCGCATAAAAAGCACTTTTTTCAGGTTATAGTTATCGGAAATATCCTCAAATTTCCACGCATAGGACGCCAACGCACCAACAGCATAAGGAAAATGTAATGATGATGAATTCATAAATGTCGGCTGAATCAGATAGATATTTTTTTTCATCTCAAGCACCTCCTTGAAATTCTCACATTCCGATTTTTATGCATTACACACGGATAATTCATATTATAATATATTAGATTATTATATACTTTTACAGTCACAAAGTCAAGGTTGAAGGGCTCACCTTGATGCGCGATAAGGTCGTCCAAATATTCACACCCGTTCTGCCGTCGTCTTTTCATCGTCAGAAGTGGGTTTCAAACATATTTTAGCAGGTATGAAAGGCAAATGATAACCGGCTGCTCTAAACATTATCTTTTATAATATCCTTTACATCAAAAAATTGAAATTATCTTATCTGGCTGCTCTGCAGGAACATCCAACAGAGCATTTATCAGAAAAGACAGCATGCCTGTTCTGTCTGTTCCGACACTGCAATGGATAATCAACGGGTAGTTTTCTTCATTTGATAATATTACAAACATTTTCAAAAGCTGCTCAAAAAGGTCGGGATGTGCTGATATACTTACCTTTTACTTTCTTTCGGATAGTTATATAAGGCTTTCTGCCATCACTTACCCACGAAAAGCCGTTATGAATTATTTCATAATTTCCGTTTCTTTTATTGAAATTCAAATTTATGTTATCTTTAGCCATTTCAAACCTCCGAATTTATAATAATTTAATTTTATCATACAGATTTAATATAATCAAGAACAATAGGTGCAACAGAGCATATAACTCCATTACACCTATTAGTCTTATTTGCTATACAAATTGAAATTTATTGTTTTATAAAAAAGAAATCTTAATTCCGATACTTCTTCCGGTATGGGTGGTTAATAAGGGGTTAAATATCATCCTGTATATATAGTGCAACAGGACCATACAGTCCGCCTGATGCAAAGTCTTTAGCGAAAGCTATCTCCGCCTCAAAATACGGAGATAATTCCTTGATATTCCATTTGTTAAAGTAATCGGTGTGAATATACCAGTTCGCTGATGTATTAGTCACAACGATTTTCAGTTTATTCCTTTTATCAAGTACACCGCCGGGTATTTTTAATCTGTACGGTGGCATCAAAGCTGTTCCCAAAGGTTGGTCGTTGAGATATACGCAAGCCGTAAAACAAACATCTCCGAGATCAATTTCTCCTTCTTTTCCGACTTTTTCTGCGGAAAGTGTAAATGTTGTTTCATAAACACCGCTTCCGGAGTAAGCACTGCCAATCAAATATGCCCAATCACCAAGGCTGATGGGAATAACTTTATCAGAATGCTTTATATTTTCAAATCCGTTTTCGTTGCAGGTAAGTTCAATTTCTTTGCGGAACAAAAACTCATTCGGAACATCGAATTTATCCCTGAATTCTTTTTTGTTTTCTGCATTCAGGGTTTCGTCTGTCAACAATATCACAGCCGTTTCACCTATGGCTAGAGAAAGTTGCAGAATACCGTTTTCAGTTTCGAAACGCTGTAGTGCACCGGTTACCAAATCAAGCAGATAGCCGCTTGAAGAAGGCAGATAAATCCGATAATCTCCGTTCTCACCTGTTTCTCTGAACAGACAGAACAACTCTGCGTTTTCCGCCTTCCTGTGCATTGCGCGTAAGCCTGTACCCTCAACCTGAATTACCGGTGCGAGATCTGAAGAACTGTGTGAAACCCTGCCGCCGCCTTTAATGAAATGATTCAGCACCTTTTGGGTATCTTGCGGAATAAAGGCTCCTTCAGGGATGATGATGTGGCGGTATACCGCACTGCCAATGCGTATACAGCCATCGTCTGATCCTTCTGCAGCTTGTATAACATCATCGTCAACAATATCAAAATCCACCGTCATTTCTTCAAGCGCTCTGCCTAGAGTATCGAAAGCTTTTGCAGTAACATCCGCTTTCAGACCACCCTGAAAATCGTGAACAGGATAATAAAGACCTGTTTCGCAGACGCGTTCTCCGAGAGCAGATATATATGACAGCCGTTCCGTATAACGGTTGAACTGACAGAGATAACAGTAAAACACCTGATTCTCCGTGAAAACCGGCAGTTCCTGTGCAAGATATGCACCTTTGCGCCCGAGAGGAAAATTGAACAGATTGAAGATGTTTATTCCGCGCACAGCCTGATATCCTACGGTATACCGCATTATATCGTAAGTCAGTCCGGGACCCGCTACGCCGAAGATTTCGCTCATTGCAAGTTTTGTGCCGTTCTGTGCAGCAGCAGACGAAGCATATCTCGGAAAGAATCCGTTATAACCGTTCAAATCGTTCCTGTTTGTTGTTTTATTTTCGGGGTAGAGTTGCCGCCATATAACATCAACTCCGGGGATATCAAAACACCGCAGGGCACGCATCAGATTAAAGTTTCCGCCGCCACGGACACAGCCAAGAGGATCGTGATCCTTATCCATATGCCCTGTAAAAGCCAAACCGTGATCGTTTGCCCATTTTTTGCACGGGAGAAGAAAATTATCACAGAACATACGGCTGCACAAATCGTACCAACGGCGCAGTATATGGACATTTTTCTCCGTTGCTGCTGCTCTTTGTGCAATCAGCGGCAGATACGGTAATATCGACTCTCCATACTCGGTTTCGTATCGCTCTGCCAGCTCTTTACCGAATGCTCTCAAGGACGCTTTCGGCTCGTCTGTAAATACGACTGCAACATTTTTACCGAGTGCATTTTTCATTGAGGATGCATATTTTTCGTGAGTAATTCCGATGAAATATTCTGTTGCATCTTTATTCAGCAAATCGGGATAATCTGCATTACCGCAGATTTCTTTTTCTGTTACATACTCGGTTACAACGATATCCTCAGCAAAAACATATCCATCCGATATTATTTCTTTGTCCTGCAGAAAAGCAGCAAGAACATCGGATGTTGACTTTTTATACACATCTCCTGCGGAAAAAGAGCGTTCATAAATTTTCAGCACCTGTCGGGCATATTCCGGATGATCCTTAAGAACTTTTCCGCAAGCACCGCCCGAAGGCCATCCACCTTCATCATAGAGCCAGCAACGCATACCGAGTTCTTTTCCTTTTTCAACGGCATATGCACAAAGCTCAAAGTATTCGGGAGAGAGATAATCGGGCGTAAGGTTTGTCGGCATGCTGTCGGGTCGGAAATTCTCCGGCTCGGGAAGAATATAAAATGCCCGAATGCCAAGATTCTGCATTTCTGCGAGCTGAGTATCTATAATATCACAATTGCAGATGTCATTCCATACCCATACATATACAGGTGCATGGGAAACATCGGGAATGATGAAATTATTTATATCGAATTTATGATTGTTTTTCATTATTCAACCGTCCTTGCAACTTCAGACATTTGCATTATATCTATCCTGCTTTTTCAACCGATTTATAAAGCACTTCAGAGTGATAACCATTATTACATAGAGTACAGCAAGCAGAACAGGATATACCTCTATGCCAAACAGTCTGCTTATAAGACTGACCATAGGCGGTGCCAGCATAACACCAATGTAAGCAAAAGCTATCTGTGAACCCATAATCGATTGTGATGCTTCTTTGCCGAAGTTGTGCGGTGTCAGGTGTATCATGTTTGGGTAGATAGACCCATTACCCAAGCCCACAAAGAACAAACCGACCACAGTAGCTGCACCGGGCAGAGGAAGAAGCATAATTGCAATGGCAGGAGCAAGAACAGCAGCGCCCATACCGATGCGTTTCCATGTGCTGATTTTATCAGAAAGCAAACCGGAAACAAAACGCCCGATAGACATTCCGGCATAATATATGGTCAGAGCAAGCGCGCCGTGTTTTGTCTGAAATCCTTTTTCTGCTACAAGATATGTACTCCCCCAGACTCCGCAGGCATATTCAATTGCGTTTGTCGCAAGCATAATAATCCATACCTGTCGGACTTCAGACTTTTTTGCCATCTGCAAAAGAGTGAGGTTTACAGCCTTGTCCTCCCCTGCTTGTTCAGCTGAGGCGGTCTTTTTCCACAGAGGAACAGACACAATCAGCAACAATGTGATGGCTGACTGCACATAAAAAGCATAGCGATAACCGCCGCGCCAACCTGCATCGCTTAACGCCTGCGACATAAGATAGGGGCTGAGACTTACTCCCACACCGTAAAAACAATGCAGAAAATTCATGTGGCTTGCTTTAAAATGGAGAGCAACATAATTATTAAGTCCTGAATCAATCGCACCTGCACCAAGTCCGAGGAGAACAGCTAAGGGTATCATAAGCCAAAAAGACGAAGCCAAAGAGAATCCAAGCAAAGCCGCCGCTGTCGTAGCTGTGCTGAAAGCGGTAACTTTAGCTGTTCCCAATTTATTGAGAATTCCTGCACTGAACATACTTGATAACACAGTGCAACCTGAAATCAGAAGGGTGAGAATACTGACCGCTTCAACGGGTATGTTCATTTCCGAATGAATGGCAGGCCAAGCAGAACCGATAAGCGAATCGGGAACTCCGAGACCTATAAATGCAATATAAATAACAACCAATAAAAAAGCCATAAAACCTCCGAACAATTTTGCCCTATTGTGTTTTTGAAAAATGAATGGAATATCCTGCAAAAATATTTGCAATAATTATATAGTAAAAAAATGCGTCAATCTCAGAAATATTAAATGTTAACTCTCAGCAGAAAAAACTTTATGATATGAACCTACTGACATCTTTGCGAAGTGTATCGTTTAAAGCATCATTGTAGGATATATATCTTTTACGAACAAAAATTTGAGCATTCATAGGTTAAATCCCCTATGAATACTCAATAGGTTTCACGGAAGGTTGTGCTTTTGCCGTTATAGATTTCGTTCATTGTTTTAGTACCGAGTTTGAAGCAGGATATGAAATACTCTCGTTCTGTTTCGGCAAGAATTCGGGTATAAGTTGCTTCAAGTTCATCCATAAGATTTACATATTCCTCGGTCAACTGACTGCATACAGACTTTAACAGCTCCGATACTTTATCAAAGCATTCACCGTAATTGATTTATTTTCTTTCGCAGCACAAACAAACTCAAATTGCAAAAAATAATGTCATACGAATTTTTGTTTTATGCCCAGAGAGATTTATAGATATTCAGAACATCATCCTTGCCAATCGATTTAATTGTATTTGCAGGTGAGCCTGATGCAACTGCATCATCCGCCATTTTATCCATATTTAAAAAGAAATCTTCCTTATTGATTCCGTAAGATTCGAGCGTAGGAATTTTACAGATTTCGTTGAGTTCCTTACAGGCGGTTATGAATTTTTCTGCTGCTGACACATCATCATCCGAACTGTCTGCAACACCGATTTCTTTTGCCATATACGCAAAACGGCTGTACGCACCGTCATAAACATAGCTGAAACAACTATTCATAAGCATTGCATTGCTTATGCCGTGAGGCACATGAAACAACGCACCGATCGGACGGCTCATTCCGTGAATAATCGTAACAGAAGCGTTATTGAATGCTATACCTGCTTCAAGAGCAGCTAAAGACATCTGTGCCCTTGCTTCAATATTTCTGCCGTCACTGCAGCAAACAGGAAGATATTTAAAAATTCTTTTGATTGCAGAAAGTGCATAGACATCAGTTAAAGGCTGCGCCTTCCTTGAAGTATATGCTTCTGCCGCATGGCAAAGGGCATCAAAACCCGTTGCGGCAGTCACAGTTTCGGGCACCGTCATTGAAAATACAGGGTCAACCACTGCAACATCAGGCATCAAAACTGCACCCTTAAGGAGCATTTTAATATTTTTTTCGGTATTGGTTATAATGGTGAACTGTGTTGCTTCAGAACCGGTTCCGCTGGTTGTGGGAATTGCTACCATGGGAGGGGTCGGAACTGTGAAAACCTTGCCCAAATAATCATTGATTGAACCGCCTGAGGTTGCAATTGCACCAATCGCTTTCATTGAATCGATCGGTGAGCCTCCGCCAATCGCAATAAGAAAGTCGCACTTTTCTTCGATATATTTTTCAAGACCGTTGCCAATCATTTTATCGGTAGGTTCACCCGTAATTCCGTCAAAAACAAAATAATCAACACTTTTTTTATCAAGGATATCCGTTACAATTTTTGCGTTGCCGAGCTTGACCATTGAAGGATCAGTAACAATGAGAGCCTTTTTGCCCAGAGAACAGATTGCAGCTGTACTGTCGTTTAAAGAATTTTCGCCGTAAAACACTTGCTTCGGCATAATAAACTGATAACCCATATTAAAAGCCTCCTTTTTTACTGAATGTATAATAACAGAATCCGTGAATTATTTCAAGAGAAAAGTAAAAACAGATATAACTAACCGAATCCTGTTCTGTAATTTACACTATCCAAAATTATTACTTGCATTCATATTGATGTTTCTCGGAAGGTTGTGCTTGTATAAATCTTCAAGTGTTGTTTGTTTCATCGAAAAACTCCTTATTTAATGGAAAAAGTGCAACAGGATTATATGTCCCATTGCACTAATCATTTTATTATTAAGTTTGCCAAATTGGAATTTTTCTAACAATGCGATGCTTACACATTCGTTTTCGGAGCATTCCTTTAATGCAATTTGAAGTTTAGCAATAAAATCAGATTTTCCGTGATTATAAAAATCTCTCTGTTATTTGCGTTGGTTCAGACATCGTTCTGTTTATTACCAAGCTGATAAAATGCTAC
The DNA here is from genome assembly GCA_045539875.1 of Acutalibacteraceae bacterium. Classification (GTDB taxonomy): domain Bacteria; phylum Bacillota; class Clostridia; order Oscillospirales; family Acutalibacteraceae; genus CAG-177. The sequence goes on along the minus strand of JAZQGF010000032.1, from coordinate 60,674 downwards.
TGCGGAAGCAGCAGCAACATTCAGCGAATCAACGCCGTGATACATTGGTATTTTCACGGTAAAATCGCATTCGGATATGGTTTGATCGGAAAGTCCGTCGCCCTCTGTTCCCATAATGATGGCGAGCTTATTTTCATTTGTCAGCCCGGGGTCATTGATAGAAAGAGAATTATCCTTAAGTGCCATAGCTACGGTTTTGAACCCGAGAGCCTTTATTTCATCAAGACTGTCGTCGGTTAAAAATGTCCACTCAATCTGAAATACGGTGCCCATACTGACTCTTGCAGCACGTCTGTACAGAGGATCGGAGCATCCGGGCGTGAGGATTACCGCATCCATTCCAAGTGCCGCAGCTGAGCGAATTATGGCACCCACATTGGTCGGGTTCATAACTTTATCCAGTATAACTATTCTTCTTTTGTTTTCACAGATTTCTCTTACTTCGGGCAGAGGTTTTCGTTTCATGGCACACAGCATACCTCTCGTAAGCTTGAAGCCTGTCAGCTGCGTCAGAACATCAAATTCCGCACAAAAAACAGGAACATCTTTTATTCTGGCAAGAATTTGCTTACCTTCACCCTCAATATGCCTTTTCTCCATAAGGCATGAGACCGGTTCGTATCCTGCATCAAGAGCCCGTTCAATAACCTTTGGACTTTCTGCTATAAACAAGCCTTTTTCGGGGAACTCTCTGTTTAACAGCTGAGCCTCGGTTAACCGTGCATATACATCCAGCTCGGGAGCAAGAAAATCTGTTATTTCTATAATTTTATTCATAATATCTCCATTATGTTGAAATATAAATTGTAGCCGTATAATCTCTTTAGATATCAGCGTTAAAACTGTTCGACAAATCTTATTTATCGTTATACAATCCCACCCAAGAATTATAACCCGTATTTTCGGATGAAATATGACGGTGTGCAGCTCCACGCATGGCAAAGACTGTTTATCATTCTGTCATCGTACGGTGAAAAATCAAGGTCGTCGGGAATATAAGCTTCCCAGAATGTATCGGCACCGTGGTCAAGCATTCCGCCCCAGAACTTCTTCAGATATTGAACAGCTTCATCTTTCATATCCAGCTTGAACATAGCCTCTGTTACATAATGCCGCATATAAGGAGTAACGGGTTGCTTGGCTTTTTCATTATCAAGACAGGAAATCAGAAGTTCCTTTGCTTTTGCTCCGCTTATTACACCGCCCAATATCATCCATACCTGAGAATGAACGCTGAATTGATTATTGTCAAAATCGTTAATAAATGCGTTTTTATTTTCGTTATAAAGATGTATTTTACAGGCACAACGGACTTCGTAAAGATGAGATGAATATTTTTCGTATTCTTCATCACCAATCATTTTAAGTAATTTTGAAAAGCGTTCAAGCGTATAGAGATAAACACCCTGCAACGCTGTCAGAATTTCCAAACCCGGACACCAGTCGATAAAAGCAAACCAACCGTCCTGTTTTGTTACAATCAGATTTTCATCGAGTGTTTCTCTGAAGCTTTCAAGCTGTGATTTGCAGATTTGAAGAAGGTCATTTATAACACTTATATCACCGGTATGCTCATAATAATCGCATACACTTACGACATACAAAAGTGCATAATCCTCAATATGCGTTGCCCCTGAATGATAATAAGGTGTTTCGTAAACAAATGACGGCAAAAAACCGAGATTGTTGCATTCACCTGCAGCAAAAAGATATAAACATCTTTTTACGATTTCAAGATTTTTAAAAGTATAGTAGTTTGCAAGAGCCTCAAGACGAAGGTCGCCAATCCACAGACGGCGGTCGCGCTTGGGTCCGTCTTCAAAGAAGGTCTGCATACATTCTTTGAGAGTGTTTGCTGCAACAATATCAATTTTATTCAGCAAAGTGTCTTTTGTATCTGCAGGTTTCAGAACGGATATATCCGCACTTGTTGAAGCACAAAAAGAAAAATCAAACAGTCTTATCGGTCTATTGGCTTTTTCTACCGTTATTTTTATGTATCTGCAAGCGTATCTTCGGGGCATCGTTATATTCTGCGGAAAATCAAGGTTCAATATTTCTTCCTGTAACCATGTTTTTGAAAGCACACCCTTATATCGAGAAAAATCATCATTGATTTCTCTCATATCTTCACCAAACTTGATGATTAACCGAACGGGAGCATCAACAAAGACATCAACCTTATCAAAAGTAAAGGAAAAGTGTCCAACAGCGTGCTCACCAAGGTCGAGCAGTATGCTGTCACCGCTTGATGCGATAAATTCGGTTATATCGGGAGTGAGAACGGTAAATTCAAGTTCGGGGTAATTATCCTGAGCTTTGCTCAGAAAGTATTTTTTATCTTTCATAATAAAAATCTCACTTTATAATTACAGTTTTGATTGATAAATTCTTATTTGTCGATTTGAATTATACCATACTCATACCCAAAAATCCACTATGAAAACATCATATTGACGACGGCGACGGATATTGTTGACGACCTTGGGGATATTTATGGTCAGTCTGCCGTCGTCTTTTCGTCGTCGAAATTGGGTTTCAGATATACTTTGCGGTAGCTGAAAGCATAAGAAAACCCCACAGAAGCTATTACTTCATATGGGGTTCAATATCAAATATTGTTATGGAAATAATATAGAATTTGTGCGTCAACATCAAAATAATAAACAGAATAATTATCAAATTTGCCGTATGTTCCTTGACTGATTGGTTCTCCGTCTTTTGTTTCAATATAAAAGAAATCTCCCACGGTTACAATTGTTTTATCAAAATCATAATTTTCCTTGAGTTCTCCGCCACAAGTTTCAACCCATCCTTCAAAATCGTCAATATGTAATAGAATTTCTTCAATATCATCAGCGGTTGTTTTTGTAAAATATTCTGAGGTTTCAAGGTCTTGTATTTTTATGTTGTCATAAGTGTATTTAGCATAATCAGTATAATCCTGAAATCCACCGGAAGTATAAAATTCTTTGCTTTCATAATCAGCCAAAGAAGAAATCACTGACTTTTGATGAGAATATAAAAATCCAAAAAACATCATAGACACTAATAAACAAATTCCCAAAATAATTGCTAATAGAATCAAGCAAAATTTTTTCATATCATCACCTCATTTACTATGTTAAAGCAAAATTATTAATTTTCTATTACAGATTTTTAAATTATTAAATGGAAAACCCCACAGAAGCAATTACTTCTATGGGGTTCTGGCGGAGAGCAAGGGTGCTATTTAAGTCTAATTTCTCTGTGTGCTCGTTGTGTGCTGCTTGTTCGTCAAATTTATCACGGAGTAGTCCCACGCCCTAAAAACCTTTCCCCGAAAGGTTTTCTTAACGGGCTTTCGAATCCCTTGCTTATATACAAAAAAGAACAGACACCACAAGGGTATCTGTTCCTTTTTCATGGCGGAGAGCAAGGGATTCGAACCCTCGAACAGGTTATAGCCCGTTACACGATTTCCAATCGTGCTCCTTCGACCAGCTCGGACAACTCTCCGTATCTGCAAATCAAATGCTTATATATTATATATGACAAGTTATAAAAAATCAAGTGTTTTTTTATTTTATTATCAAAAAAATGTTGAGGGCTTCTCTCTTTTCAGCGCTCTGATCAAAAAACCAAGAATAATGATCCGTGACACATTATATATTTATTTGCAAAAATTGAAATCAATCATCCGTCATGGCTTGCGCCGTACCACATTCTTTTAAAAGAATGTAAAGAATCTGTGGCAATCAAAAAGCTGCAGAACAACAGTTCCGCAGCTTTATTTTTACCATACAACATTTATTTTAAGTCCGTCAACCGTATATGTGACATCCTTGCAATAATGATTATCTATCGATTCACAGAAAGCATTGAGCATCTCTTCATCCGGCATAACAATAGAAAATTTCATTGTTAAGCTTTCGGGAAGGTACATTCTGTCGCCCATATTGAAACCGTTTATCCACCAATGAAGCTGAGGCTCCTGATTGACAAGCAGCTCGTCTCCGTGATAAATCTGAAGAGTCATTTCCATCAGCTGCTCATCGGTTGCGCAATCATAATATGTTCCCAATTTATCGGGCGTTCTGTTATAAACTCCGACTTCTCCGCCGTTAGTGATGAGATAATTGCCTTTCCAAATTTGAATCATCCACTCAAGACCGTTATAATCGAACTTGAATCTGCGGGTATTATAATGCCAGAGAAGAGGCATAGAGTTGGCAGCCAAATCATAGAAAACACAGAAACCGAAATCTCGCATCCAGCCGTTGATGGTTGCATAAACCATCATTTCGCCGAGATTGAAATTAAACCCTGTTCCAACAAGTCCGGACCCGTCTTTATTGGAGCACTCCCCTGTTACTGTATTGATAAAAATACCGGGCTTGAGAACCTCGGTGCCGCCATCCTTAAAGGTTACGCGAAGCATCACTTCATAGATTGCGGGATCATCTTCGGTCGGCTCTGAGAAAACCTCAAGCTTTTCCATAACGCTCATATAGACGCCGAGAAAATAGCAAGCACTTGACATTACGGAATTACCCTGTTCCCAATATTCATCGCGCTTATCAAACAACTGCTCTCTGAACTCAACGGTATCAATTTCAAAAACCTTGGTTGTAATTTCGGCAAAGCTTGTATCAATCGGAAAATTTTCGAGAATTGAAACAATATCCAAGCCGCAGTTGCCGTAGACATAATCGCAGGCTTCGGTTACAAATTCATCAACGGTAACCTCAAAGCGTTCGTCGGAAAACAACCATTTACCGGTTATGAATCCGAGGATACTGTCAAAAAAGCCATAAATTTTCATAAACTGCTCGGTTGTGAAAACGGGGATTCCTTCCTCCCAAAGCTTTTCTTTATATTCTTCGAGGCTATTCAATTGGGTACACGCCGTTTGAACATCATTGCCCATTGCCGATGTTGAAAAAGCGGCAGAAAGACCGATAAGCAAAGCCATGACAACCGCAACCACTTTTTTAATCATTTCATCCAACCCCCATTATATGGTTTGTTTGCTATATGTTACCACAAAATATTGGGCCTTTCAATAGTCATATTACACAAATCATCTAAAAAATATAACCGCCGGAGCATAAGTGTTCCGACGGTTAATTTTATGATTTTTTCTCTGCCATTAAAATGTTAACAACTTTAGTAACCGAAGAAAGGAATTTTTTCAATGCATCAAAAAAGGTTACTTCCCATCTGACGGTAGTGTTATAATTTTCGGCTGTCATGGCAGACATTGAATCTGTTTCTTCGTCATAAACAAGATACTGAGGATACTCATTATCAGAAAAAACATTATAGCCTTCATTGTTTACGATATTGCTGACCAGACCGTTCATGCACTCGGGGAATTCCTTATGCTCAAGATTTTTCACAAACCATGTTGTATACGGCGATAAACAGGTTGAGGCATCGATTTGTTTGTCGGGAGAGATATATTTTGCATTTGAATTGATAACAGCGTTATCAATATATTCTTCAGAAAAGGTTTCTCCGACCTTAACCGCCGTTGCGCCGAAGCTGCTTTCTTCAACGGTAACAAGCGAATCCGACAAATCATCCGAATTTTCCGTAACTGGAATTGATTGCTTTCCGTATTTTACGATATTTGAAAATTCAATGCCTCTTTCAGCCTGTGCCTTTGTGTTCTCTGCAAATTTAAGCTGAACATTTTCATGGTAGTTTTCAATTTTTTCGATAAGCCCCGCATATTCATTCAAATCCGAGCCATAAAAAACCGTTTCCATCGCACGGTCATAATCATTCATGCTGACCATGCTCCAGTGTGACGGGAAGGTTCCGTAGCTTGAAATCATTACTCTGGGGAAAATATCGAGATAAATATCTTTCATTACATTATTGACTGCCCAACAGGTGATATCCAGTCCGTATGTTTTGTTGAAAAGAGTTACAAACGACTGAATAAGATCCATATAATATTCCTCAAGACCGAAGTCGATATCATAAACAAATCTTTCAATGCCGTCTGCATGAAGGAAAAGCTCTCCTGTAAAAGCTTTGCTGCACTGGGTTGCACCATAAACGGCACTTGCATAGTGAATAACTTCTTTTACATGCTCTCCGTCATATTTCTGCATATATGCAGCAACAATGTTTGAACCGAGACAGCGGCCGTAAAGAGCAACCTCGTTTTCGCCCGTAACTTCAAGAATTGCTTCGATATATTCGTGAAGTCCGTCAGCAATCACAAGAGGATCCTGCCGCCAATCATATTCGTACTTATATGCGGTTGCGCTGTATTTTCCGTTAACGGCTTTATTGGTTAAGGTTTCTTTTGACCAATGCCAGTCAGCATAGCTTCCGTCGTCAACCTCGCCGTTTTTGTTGAGCGCCATGGGGCTGAAAATCGGATAAATGCATTCATAAAGCACATCGCAGAATTCATCCCATTCCTGAGTGAAAAAGGCTTCAGCAAAAACAGGAAGAAAGATTTCTGCTTTTTCTTCTATATAGCCCTCGGGAATCTGCATGGGAAAAAGTGTTTCAACTTCGCCTGCTTCGTTAACTCTGCGAATCGGAGTTCCGGAACCGCAGACATGAACTACAGGTATATCTGCCGCATCTTCAGCCGCAAATGAAACAGGAACTGCACAGAACACTGCGGTTAATGCGATTGTTACGCTGAGCAAAAGTGAAATTATTTTTTTCAAAAAACCGACCCCTCTTTATGTTCATTTTTCTTTTGGAGTATAAGGAAGCTCTGTTTCCGTTGCAACATGTGAGAAGAAGAATTCGCACCTTTCTTCGCTGTTGATGATGGTTACAGGCTTAATCTGATTGAGAACTCTGCCCTTTTCGCGAAGGCTTTCTCTGTAGTCCCAATAGGTTTTGGGCTTAAGGAAGAGTACCTCGGGACGGTTAATCATGCCCCAGCGGCGGTATTTGAAATATTTCTCATTGAATTCTTTGAATTTTTCATCAAGAATATCAATATATTTCTGTCTGTCTTCCTCGCTGACGGGTTTTACAGGCTCTGCAAGCATACAGTAACGGGGAGGATTGGTTGAATAATCGGCATACATGCTGTGACCGACAAATTCATTGCCCATTGCTTCTGCAGTCTGCTTTGCAGCAAAATCAACCATCTGAGTTGTGGTTTTTTCATTGGCAATATTCATGCCGAGATTTCTTCTGTAAAGGAACTCAATCATCGGAGTGTTGTTGTGCATTCTTGTGACCTCAACAACATCCTCCATGCGGTATCTGTAAAGACCCGAGAAGTTGGAAACAACGATTTCGTATTTCTTTCCGACTTCAAGCTGATTTATAAGAAGCGGAGTTGCATTTTCGTCTGCACCCTCTTCTTCATCGTCAATTGGAAGGAATTCAAAGAAAAGGCAGTGAGGAAGAAGAACACCGTCATGCACATCAAGCTCTGTTGCCATTGAGAAGAAACCTTCTGCGGCGGCAAATCCCATGTTGTGGATGGGAATATCGTCACCGATTGACTTGCGGAGCTTTTCAACATAAACCTTGAGGTTTGAGCCGACCATGCCGTATGCCCATGTGAGCTTGGGCCAGATTCGGGGAGCAATGGGAGTATCAAAGCCCTTTTCAAATTCTCTGCGAAGCTCTGCGGCTCTTCTGGGATTGGGCTTGAACTTCTTTGCATATTCATTATAAAGCTCGGGAGTAATTTTCACCTTGGGATTGATGATACCCTTTTCGATATCGTCACAGAGCATCTCCCAGTTTTCCTCAAGATAATCAAACATCGTTGTTACAAGAGTTATAACAAGCGAGCCGATATAGCTGACCTTTGCATTTTCAAGAGCAAAACGGAGCTGAAGATATGAGGTATCAATAAGCTCCTCATGCTCGGGATAGAGCAAAGATGTGGGAGAAGTGCAGAAGAAAGGCGTTATTGCCTTAAGATATGTAAGAGGGACCTGACCTGCACCGTTACACATTTTTCCGTCCTCAAGAGGGTGTCCCGTAAGAATAAGAACAAGCGGACCCATCTGAGCAGGCATTTTGATGCCCTTAACCTTTTTAAGATGATGAGCTGCCGTTGCAACCGTGCACGAAAAACCGATGCACTGCATGTTCCAGAGATCTTTTATGCCCTTGGGAAGAATCTTGGGCTTACCAACGCTGCCCGATGATGAGCAATATCTGATGTTGGGACCGGTGAACATGAGATTATTCTCTTTGTTATGAATCATTCTTTCAACATAAGGCTCATAGTCATCATAGGTCGAAAGAGGAACTTTTGACTGATATTCGGCAATTGATTTGATATCCTTAAAATTAAACTTCTTACCGATTTCGCAGTTTTTGTTTCGGGTAAGAATCTTTTTAAGGGTGCTTTCCTGTGCTTTCATCGGATTTTTTGTGTAATGCTCAATTTCAAGAAGAGAAACATCGCCGAGCAATACACCAATATCTGAAAACGACATAGTATTATTCACATCCTGGTCTCAAATTTTAACAATTAATTATAACAGTATATTAAAATAAAATCAATATAGTTAAAGCACAAAAAAGCTGTAAAATGTATACAATCGAGGAATTTTGTCCGAATATGCTGTATAGCATCATATTAACACCAATTAAATATAAAATTGCCCGATTCATCCGTTAAAGAATGAACCGGGCAAGGTTTTATACGCATATTTAATCGAGAAGTGAACAAGGCGCATAGCCGTAGGCACATGAGCCGTCATCAAAAATGAGCCTTACATAACAGCCGTCATAGCAGTCAAGAGAAATCATCCTGAATGCATCCGAGAATTTTTCAATCTGAACGGGATTTGAAGTTTCAACGGAATTAGGAGCAAGTCGCGGAGCAACCATTCTCTGCTTCTCACCGTTTTCATCATACGATGAATACAGGTCAAAATTATCGTTGAGCAGAGCTTCGTTTCTGTTGATATAAACACCCTGAATAAGTGTTGTTTTTCTTGATGAATAAGGATCAAATGCATTTTCATCATATTTCCATGTTTCAACAAGAACCGGCTCTTTAGAATTTTCAAAGAGAGATGTGCAGCCGTATTTTTCAATAACGGCAACAGCTGCACTCATGCTCTCATAAACAGGAATAACGATATTTGCATCACTGAGACCGATTACCGCGTTATCGGTATACCAGTCATAGCCTGTCTTTTTTGCAATGACCGGCGGAGGTGCTTCCATGTTTGAAATGTGGATATAACCTTTAACGGGAGAATCGGTAACATAATCAAGCGGAAGCCTGTCGGAAAGAATATCAGATTTAAGCGCATTATAAAGTTCTTTGAATGCTTCATCGGTGTTGAGTGCAGGTGCGCTTGCAAAAGAAGAAAAATTGGGTGATGCAAGCGAAATAACGATTTGTGAATCGGGAACATAAACCATACTTGATTCATAATCCGTAAATGTTTCTTCGGGTTCATATGTTACTTCATTCAGACCAAAGTACCATGCTAGGGCATCAGCAGCTCCTGTTTTATAGTTTTCGGTTTTGACAAGCTGTGAAAGCATAGCATTTATTTCATCGTTTGAGAAGCTGTAAAGTCTGTCAAACTTACTGCCGTCTTTAAGAGTATAGATAATTCTTGTTGCACTTGAAACAGTTCTCTCTCCATGAGATTTGTGCAGACTTTCAGAAGATAAATCGCCGTCCTGCATTTCAATAAGCATGCTGTGAATCTCCAGAATATGCTCAATCTCATCGGGTGAATCATATCCGTCAATAAGAGTCATTCCGGTACTGTCGCCTCTAAGGCCTGCATCAGCGGTTATTCCGGGATAATAGGAATCAATAAACATATTCCAATTTGAATAACTGCCGCCGTTATTATAAAATTCATCTCCCGTACCGCTTGATACAGCTATCTTTTCAATTTCAGATTTATCGGGAATCCTTGTGCTGTAGCCGAAAAGTCCCGTTACAAAAGCTGCTATCACAGCACCCATAATCGCATAATGAACTGTAATCTTCCAGAACTTTTTAAAGAAGAGCTTTATGCTTCTCAGAGAAACAAGCTCAACAACAGTATAAACAATAAAAATCGAACCGAACGCAAGAAGGAATGCCAGATATTTATTTGAAAAGTCAAGGCTGACGAAGTGTTCTGATAAAAACGAAAACAAGAAAGATGAAATCACAAATATTCCGATGCTTGTAATCACGGGATTTGAACCGATAAATCCTGCAATTTCAGTTTTGCGTTTTTTATAGAACATATACGCCGCAAGGCTGACAATTGCAATTACCGCAAGCATTATTATCACAGGCAGCATATCAGGATTTTCAAATTTGAACCCTTCTGTTTCAAGGCCTCTGCTAAGCTCATGGTATTTATTAAATCTGCCGGAATTAAAAAAGAGAATGTTGTTCTGTGCCGCTGAAAATGTATAGCTCTGACGGTAATTACCCATGCCGTAGACTTCGGTTGAATAATTAAAACCGGCATATGGTGAACCGTAAAGCACGGTTCCGAAAAGCACTTTAACAAGATATTCCGCGATCATCGGCATCGCAATAAAAACAACGCTGAAAAACCCTGCTTCAAGCAATGTTCCGACACAACAGCACACAAAAACGGTAATCGAATATGCGTAAAGCAGCATCTGAACAACGCATACGGTCATATATGCCGCAGATATCCACAGTTCCTTTGACGAACCGAAAATCGTTATGTTTCCGATAACATCGGCAAGCATCGGAATCACACATGAAACCGTAAGAAGAAACACGCCTGCAATATATTTTGACAGAAACATTCCGGCTCTTGTCATTCCGAGTGAAAAATAAACATTAACCGATTTTTTTGAGAACATATATCTGAAAATCGAAATTCCCAGCACAACTGCGGCGGCAATCAGAAGAAAATCAATGAAAAATCCGAGACCTCCCCAATTATTATCTGAGAGCTGAAATTTATGGCTTTCAAGATAAGACTCCCCATAACCGTCAAAAAGATTTATATCATAAGTTTTTTTTGCATCGACAAAACCGCATACAAAGAATGTATAACCTGTCAGAAGGAATATCACCAGGGGTAAAAGCCAATTCTTTAAGCAGGTTCTTAAAAATGTAAAACAGAACGGATTAACCGAAGATTTCTTTAAAGTCATAGTCTGTACCCTCCATTTCATCAAGGAATATTTCTTCGAGCGTCTGCGGAAACTTTTCAATCATCAGAGGATTGAGCTTTTTAAGAATTTCTTCACCCTCTTCGGCATCAACCGCCATTGACAGAGTAATGATTTTTCCGTCTTTAATGAACTTTTTATAAGGAATATCCTTGAAATCCTCTTCGTTCTTTTCCTCTGCAAAAACAAGGCGGAATTTGCATCTGCTTGCGCTGATATCGTCAACCGAGCAGTCAAGAACTATCCTTTTGCCATTGATAAGAGCAATGTGGTCACAGATATCGGTAAGCTCGTGAAGATTGTGAGATGAAACAATAACACTGCAGTCGGTTTCGGCTACATATTCAATAATCATTTTGTTAACAAGGTTTCGCTTTGCAGGGTCAAGACCGTCAAAATTCTCGTCAAAAAGAATAATCTGAGGTCTTGAGGAAATGGCAAGAATAAGCTCTGCCTGCCTTTGCATTCCCTTTGAAAAAGAATTGATTCTTTTATTCTTATCAAGACCGAAAACCCCGCAGAGCTTTTCAAGAGTTTCAAACGAAAACTTCGGATAATATCCGCTGTAAAATTTCGCCATTTTGCTTATCGTTGAATAAGGCTCAAAATAAAGGTCATCGGGCGCAAAAAACATCTTTTGCTTTACTTCTGCAGAATCATAGGTTTCAACTCCGTCAACCGTAATGCTGCCTTCATCCGCTTTGTAGATGCCCATTATCGTTTTAAGCAGCGTCGTTTTGCCTGCACCGTTATAGCCGACAAGACCGTAAACCGAGCCTTTATCCACTTTGAACGATAAATTTTCAATTGCAGCAAAATCTCCGAATTTTTTTGTTACGCCTTTAATCTCAATCATTGCTCTTCCTCCTTATAGATTATTTTGAGCAGTTCCGTTATTTCTTCAATTGTCACCCCGATTGATTTTGCAACCTCTATATCATCCGAAAGCTGCCGCATGGCTTTTGCGGTGAGATTGCTGTCTGCAAGAGCGTTTTCACTGACAAAGCTGCCCGTACCCGGTACGGTATAAATTACTCCGCCGATTTCCAACTCTGCAAACGCCTTCTTAACAGTATTTACATTTGTTGAAGTGTCAGCCGAAATCTGTCTTATAGACGGAAGCTTTGAATTTGGCGGATATACGCCGAGTCTGATAAATGTTATAATCTGATTCTTTATTTGCTCATAAACCGGAACTCTGCTTTTTTTATCAATAATTATCAATTGCACCACTCCTTGTATAGGTGTGCTATCTGTGATATCACACCTATACAATAACATTAACCAAAGGTTTTGTCAATAGATTTTTTAAAATAATTTTTTGTTTTTCTCTTCTGCAATCTGCATTTAATTAATAAAAAATTTATATTTAATGTTGTATTTTTTGTCAATATGTGATATAGTTATTTAATAAATTCAAAAATATTCTTTGGAGGATAAAAAGATGGAAAATAAAGAATTATTTCAGATAACCGCTGAAGGCTACAATTGCGCTCAGGTTGAGCAGTACATAACAGTTCTCAAAACAGAATACAAAAAGGTTTTTGAATATGCAAAGGCTGTTGAAGCCAACAACGAAAAACTCAAGAAAATCTGCCGTTCGCTTTCGGACGAAAACAAGGCTCTCAAAGCAGGCGGAGCAGCTGCTGCCTCTCCCGTTGCCGACGCTGCTGCCCTTCTCGCAAGCATTGACAGAATCACAAAGCTCAGCGAAGAAATAGCAAAAGAAAACGCTGTTTTGCGTTCAAAGATTTCAAAGTAATTTTAACCTAATTTTTCCGAAAGGCAGATTTAACATTATGGAACAGTTCAAACTTAAAAGCATTGATGAGCTTGATCTTGAGTTTGTTGCCAAAACAAGAGGACAAACTTCTGCATCTGCTCAGCCGTCAATCACTCCCCCCGTTAAGCCGGCTGACGAAATAAGCTCCTATTCGGATTCCGAAAAGGGTCAGAGCTACTTTGCAAAGCCTGCCCAAAATCTTAATGCAGAGCCTACATATTCGCCTCAGCCCGAGAAACAGGTCAAGAAACCCAGACCCCTTGTTCCTATCGGTCAGAATAACGCAGGCTATTCACCCGTGGGCGCTCCCGCACAGCAAAACGAGCAGCCTTTCATCCCCAACATAAACTACGGTGAAACCGAGGTTGAAGAAACACCAAAAAAAGCAAAAAGCAAGGGTGCATTGGCAGGAAAGATTATTTCAATCATTCTCCTTGCTGCAACGGTTGTTGTTTTCGTTCTCGGATGCTTTGTTTCAATATTCCTTGATAACGGCGGTTCAAACATCGGCGGTATCTGTTTCAACACAATGAGCGGTGATCTCGATGTTGCCGGTGTTTCTCCCGTTTCGGAAGGCGACCTTATTATTTCAAAGAAGGTTGAACCCGGTGAATACGCACCCGGAGACATGATTGCTGTTCCCTCAGCAACCACCAACGGATGCGATATCCATGTTATCAATGTTATTAACAACGCAGGTCCCGAAGATGCGGACCTTATTACCTCCGACATCACCAATCCCTCTCAGCTTCCCGCTACAATCAGAGCTTCAGGCTGCTACGGCGTTGTTAATTCATACATTCCCGCTCTCGGCGGACTTCTCAGCTTCGCAATTGAAAATGCAATCCTTGTTTGCATCCTCTTCGTTCTTCTTGCGGCTTTCTGGTGTCTGCTTCTTGTTCTTCTTGAAAAATCAGGACCTTCTGCACCTAAAACTCAGAAATCCCCCAAAACTCCCAAAGCCAAAAAAGAAAAGAACTGATAAACAAAACGCCTCGCCTGTCGGTTAAGACAAGCGAGGCTGATTTTTTATTATTCAAAAAGCGGAGTTGAAAAATATCTTTCCGCCGTATCGGGAAGCACCGTAACAACGGTTTTTCCTTTTCCAAGTTTCTTTGCAAGTCTGAGAGCAGCCGCAACATTCGTTCCGCTGCTGATACCGCACATAATGCCCTCTTTTGCCGCAAGGTCTTTTGAAGTCTGAAGAGCTTCTTCATCCTTGATTATGCACACATCATCATAAATATTCTGATTAAGAATTGCAGGGATAAGTCCGTCGCCGATACCCATCTGAACATGAGTTCCGATGGAGCCGCCCGAAAGTATTGCCGCATTTTCAGGCTCAACAGCCCAGATGGTCATTTCGGGATTTGCAGCTTTAAGAGTCTCCCCTATTCCCGTTATTGTTCCGCCCGTACCGATTCCCGAGCAAAAGCCATGAATGGGTTCGTTTACCTGTTCAAGAATTTCTCTGCCTGTTCCCGAACGCTGAATTTCAGGATTTGCAGGGTTTTCAAACTGCTGAGGAACAAACACATTGGGATCCTCCGCTTTCATTTTAAGCGCAAGATTAAGACACTCTTCGATGCAAAGACCGATATTTCCTGCATCGTGGATAAGAATAACCTCTGCACCATAATGCTGAACAAGCTTAAGTCTTTCCTCGCTGACGGAATCGGGCATTATAATTCTTACTTTATAGCCTTTTACCGCACCGACAAGCGCAAGGCCGATGCCCTGGTTGCCGCTGGTGGGTTCAACAATAATTGTATCGGGTCCCAAGAGCCCCTTTTTTTCAGCGTCAAGAATCATGTTAAGAGCAGTTCTTGTTTTTATTGAACCGCCGATATTAAGGCCTTCAAATTTAACCAATATTTCCGCGTCATCGGGGCCTGTCATATGATGCAGCCTGATAATCGGAGTGCTGCCCATCGCATCTAAAATAGTATTACAAACCATCATATATACCTTTCTCTGCCAAATTAAAGATATGATAACACAATTAAAATAAAGTTTCAACCTTTACTTTTATATTATAATATTATTTTAGAAATGTGACAAAAACCGCTTAATTTATTGATTTATATTGTTGAAAATACAGTAGTTTTAATTATGCATATAAATCCTTTCGGATTTTTCAAGCGAATAACAAATTAAGTTTTCCGCGTCAAGATTTGTTTTGTGCATATCAACCGCCGATATCTGATGATTGCCGTAGGTTGTGTAATAATATATTCCCTTGTCCGCATTACAGCATGAGGTATAAACCGTTATTTCATATTTGCCATTTTCAAGTCTGCAGCAGCCCTTTTGCTGCTCAACAGAATTCATAATATGAAAAAACTGATTAACACTTTCTTCCTCCCCACTGCCGGAAACAGAATTCATTTTAACAAAGGATGCCCTGACAAACCGCGACTGCGATGACAAATCGCCCGGCAGACCGATTGCACCCATCCCTCTGCTGTAGGGAATCAAATCCAGCTTATCCGAAAAACGGTTTTCGGGCACATCGGCAGAAAGATTCATATAGTTATTAAGATTGAACAGCTGCTCATTAAACGGCGGGTTATTCGTAAGAACTCCAACGGGATTTTCATATATTTTTAGCCCGTCTTTAACCGACTCAACCGTTATTGCGCGCTCACGGTCTGCAACAATCCAATGAAGCTGAGAAGGCGGAAGGCTGCTGCTGAACGCATCATTTGTTAAATTAATCCTATCAAGCATATCGCAAGCTTCATCAACGCTTTTGCATCTTCCGAGAATCCATGGGATAAGCTCAAACTGAGCAATATTGTCCTTGCCGTCAACAGGAGAATTATATATGGCGTTGCCGACAAAATTCAGTCCTGCCATGCAAAGCCCCTTTTCATTTGCCGCATCATAATAAAGCGGATATCCGTCAGAAACATAAGCCATTCCTATAATCGCATAATGCGAACCGATTTTACCTTCGTTTCTGAAAACAAGCGGAAAATTTCTCGGCGTAACCGTAACCTCTTCATTATACGAAAAATCGTTATCAAGGGTTCTGCCGAAATAAAAACTCTTTGTTTTATAAGTTGCTGCGGTGCACATAGCTCATTCTCCTTCATATTCAAAACGAATATCGTAGATATTATCAATCGGAACGATTGTTCCTTCGACAAAAACAATATCACGCTTATAAGCATCAATTTTTTTGACTTTGCTTGTAAGCGACACATATTCGCCGCCGAATTTTCTTCCGTCAGGCACAAAAAACACCACCGTCACTTCGGGCGCATCATCGGCAGATTCCGCGATAAACTTCAGCTTTTCGTTGATGATTTCCTTTCGGTTTTCATCAAGCTCAATCCTTTCATCGGTAAGTCTGGCTGTTTCTTCAATTGCAGCGCCGTGCCCCGTCAGCGCCGCAAACGGGCTGAACTGCGCCGCACGGTCAAGCATTGACATATGCGGATGATTTTCGGAAACATGATGAGGCAGATTAATTATATCGTCATATCTGTTTTCGCTGCTCATGCCTTGTGTCCTCCGATTTGTTGGTTTCTGTCTTTGGCGGTTGCGCCTTCCTTAAAATTCATTCCCTTGAGAATTGCGTTCTTTCCGTATTTATGTTTGATGCTGACAAGCGCATCCTGAACGCGGCGTTCCTTTTCAAGAGCCTCGTTTTCTTCGGCTTTTTTCCGTTCTTTTTCTTCGTAATTCTCAAAAAGACTGAGCTGCTCGGGAACAAAAGAATTGTCAACAGAGCTTTCAGGAACAATCCGTTCTGCTGTTATATACATGCGGCGCACAAGCAGGCTTTTATCAACGATTTTATCGTAAAGCTCCATAACCGCATCGGTAATCAACTTTGTTGACGAGGTCTGTCTGCCTATATTGGCAGTTCCCCTCGCCTGTTTCGGAACTGCTCTACCGTAAAAATCCGTTTTAATTTCGCCTTTGTATGCACTCCGCCTGCCGAAATCGGCAAGATTTTCTATATCATATCCGACTACAAGAGTTATTTTATCCGTCACAAGCTTTTTTTCAACAAGGTCAAGAGAGAGGCTGTCCGTCATTTCACGCACGACAAGCTTTGCTTTTTCAAAGTCATAGGGATGTTGAAGCACCTGACCTGACTGAATACTGTTTGTCTGCGGTTTATAAGCTTTTATATCGGAGATACAGCAAGGCTCCCAGCCCCATGCATGGTCTATGAGAAGCTCTGCATTGACGCCAAACAGACGATAAAGCAAATCCTCATTCTGAAGCGAACACCGCGCAACATCTCCCATGGTAAGCATGCCGTATTTTTCAAGCTTTTCGGAGATTCCTCTGCCCACTCTCCAGAAATCCGTCAGCGGGCGGTGATTCCATAAAGTTCGCCTGTATGTCATTTCATCAAGCTCGGCAATGCGTACTCCGTCCTCATCGGCAGGAATATGCTTTGCGGTTATATCCATTGCAACCTTGCAAAGATAGAGATTGGTTCCGATGCCTGCAGCAGCAGTTACACCTGTTTCGGCAAGCACTTCTTTGATAAGCATTCTCGTGAAATCATGCGCATTCATAGAATTGAGCTTAAGATAGCTTGTAGCATCAATAAAAACCTCATCAATACTGTAAACATGAATATCCTCAGGCGCAACATGGCGCAGATACACCTGATAAATACGGGTGCTGTATTCAATATAAAGAGCCATCCTCGGCGGTGCAACAACATAATCAATTGAAAGCGACGGATTGTTTTTAAGCTCATTTGCATTATATGACGAGCCGTTAAAAACACCCTTGGGTGCATTCTGCTTACGCTGTGCATTGGCAAGCTTCACCTGCTGAATAAGCTCAAACATTCTTGCTCTGCCCGAAATCCCATAGGATTTGAGGCTCGGAGACACCGCAAGACAAATTGTTTTTTCGGTTCTTGAAGGGTCAGCAACAACAAGATTGGTTGTCATCGGGTCAAGCCCTCTCTCCATAGCCTCAACGCTGGCGTAGAAGGACTTGAGGTCGATTGCAATATATGTTTTGTTTTCTTTCATCCTTCACGCCCCTTTTTTTATTTCAGTCTTTATTAGTTTTGGTTATTATTTGTATATTATATCACATTAATCTGATTTTTCAATAGTTTTGACGAACATTTGTGCGTTTAAGCGGCAGTCGAAAAGCCCGGAACTTTCGTTCCGAGCTTTAATTTTATACTCTTGTTGAATTATAAGCAACATCTATGCTCTTTTTGAAGAGCAGGAAATCATACTGAGGTCTCCAGCTGTTACCCGTTTCGACCTTTTCTTTAAATTCTTCTTCCGAAACCGCAACATTAATCTGAGTGACACCTCTGAGCTCATCGCCCTCTTTATAAACGGTATCCCAGAATGCATGATGTCCGATACAGGTTACACTTTCGGGAATATAAATATAAGTCAGTGCCTGATTATAGCTGAAAGCATCGGAGCCGATATACTCAAGACCTTCGGGAAGTGAATTATATACTGTTCCGAGAGCTTCATCGGATACATAATGAGAATCCATCATCGGAACTTCGCTCTTATAGCTATAGACATTCTCAAGAAGAGGAATTTCAAAGAAACCGAGTGTTTCAATTGTTTTAACACCCTCGGGAATATAGACGGTTTTCATGTTAGCATAGTTAAAGCAAAGCTGACCGATGCATTCAACCGATGAAGGAACAACGAAAGTCAAAACATCCTTGACATACTGCTCATAGTTTTCATCCTCTGCGGTCGGCTCAATTCTGTAGCCGTTTTCGTCATATTTGGCATGTCCGTACTTCTCTGCAAGGTATGTATCATGGTCGCAGGGGCGGCAGATGATTTCCGTCATATCTTTGTTATAAAGAACGCCGTCAACATCGCAGTAGTTGGGGTTATTTTCATCAACCTCAATCTGCTGAAGTGCCCAGCAGGAATAAAAAGCTTTGGGGTCAACATATCCGACATTTGCGCCAATATTGATTACCTTTACTTTTTCATCGCAGTTAAGCGCATATGCGCCAACCGAGGATATCATCTTTGTTTCGTCTTTTACAATTTTAAAATTCGTATTAACATCGGGATTCTCACGGTCATACTCAACACTTGAAACAAAATCGATATCAAGAGTTGTTATATAGCCTGTGTTGCTGAATTTTGAAAGCTCATAGCCCGAATTAATCTGATCATATTCGAAAGTATCTTTTTGAACCGTTCTTACGCTAAAATAACATGAGATTGACACGGCAACTATGATAACAATCGCAAAAACAACCTTTTTTATTCCGTAATGCTTATACGGCTTATTAATATGAGGAGCTGCAAGGCCCTCGACTTTATATGTCCATATTTCATCCTCTGGAATATCAAGATGTATCGGTTCTTCAACAACTATTTTCTTTTCTTTTTTTCTCATATCATCACCGCCTTATCCTTGATATCCGCCTGAAACGGATACGCCTTCTTCTTCAGCCTTCTTTTCGGTAACTTCTGCACGGCGTTTAAGAACTTCCATAACCATATTCTGCTTTTTGCTGTCATAATCCCAGAAAAGATAAGGAATCGTCATAAGAGCAAAGCCGATAACATCAACAATTATGGGTATAACGATGATGTTTCTTCTTGAATCGTCAATAAAGAGAACATCCCAGTTGCTGTTGAAGCCGTATTTGAGAAGCATGAGAGGAATAATGAGGCCAACAAAAGAGGTTATCGGACCCGTAAACCATCCGAAAACACCCGAAAAGCTTTCAAGGCGTTCACCGGAAAGATACATCTGATAGTCGCCGATACGGACATTCATGTCGTGACCTGCCGTTGTGGGAACGGTTTTAGTCATTTCCATAAAGAACAGAACAACAACGCAGATAGTGCCGCAGAGGGTGAGGTTATCTCCGCAGAACCACATTGCACAGGCAATAAGTCCGTTACCGATAGCTCTTGTAAGCTGATAGAAAATCATTATCTGCTTATAAGAGAATCTCTTGAGGAAATAGGGTGAAAGAAGATCGGGCGGAGTGCCTGCAAATGAAATGAGCATAACAATCAGACTGTAAGGCAGGCCGCTGAGACGGAAGGTGTAGAAATAAAGAATTGTTACAAACGGCAGCATACCGTTGCCGAGTGAATCTATAAGACCTACAATTGTGTTGATAAGCAGATATTTATTATGAAGAACACCGAACATTCCGTCCCAGAACTTAATCTGAACCTTCTTTTCAACAGGCGGCTGAGGAATTCTTTCTTTTACTTTTCCTGCAAAAATCATTGTAAACGCCGCGAGAGTGCAGAAAGTGATGGGGATAACATATCTGTAAACATTTATATCTGCCCATTCATATCTCAGAGTACCGATAACGGCAGGGATGATAATTCCTACAATTGTATTGAAAAAGTGAGAAATTTTAACGGGATAGCTGCGCACAAGAATTCTTTCTTGAAGATTGGGGCTGATGCTTCTTGTGCAGGTTTCAAGGTTATTGGCAAAGCCGAAAACATTATAGGTTGCGAAAAGAAGGTTTGCAACCCAGACTCTTGTTGCAACATCTGGAATGTTATAAACAGGCAGCCAGCCGATAAGAATAACCATTATGCACTTAGGCACAACATCGCAATAGAGAGAATACTTATATCTGCCGAATTTCGGAAGCAGCTTTTTACGCCAGAAAATGTTTCTTGCACCTACCCATCCGGTATAAAGGAAATGCGTTCCGAAGGTTTTAAAGCAGGCGGTTGCGTTCATACCCTCAAGACCGTTAAGATAGGTAATAAAAGGACTTGTCTGGTCAAACAGCCGCGAATAATCAAACAGTATCGTTGAAATTCCGAACAGCATCATTAAAACATAAACCAAATAGAATTTGCGTTCGGTTTTCTTAGGCAAGAATCCAAGATTATCGCACACAAACCACCACATCAGCGCTGAAATATAGCCAAGCGGCATATTCAGAATACCGATAACGGAAAATGTGAGATAAGGCAGCTTGTAATGGTGCATGATAAGATAACACGAAGAGAAAAATCCTATGTACTCAAGCACCTTTGAACCTGCATAGTTGCTGCCGACGGCAAAAACAACATCTCTGTACTCTTTATAAGGCACATATTTGCCCTCAGCCGGAGTATTCCAATGCGTTTTGATTTCCGTGAACAGCCATTTGACTTTGCTGAGCAATGCGTTCATTAAACCAATCCTCTCTTTTTATTTTTTATCACCAACGGTTTTCTACATATTCACAAAAAGAAAACAAATCTTTTATTTCGAGCTTTGTACCGTCATCAAGGGTAACATCTCCGTTCCAGATTCCGTACACCTGATGGCAGTTCATGCGCCCGATTTTAAAATCAACATCGCTGTGGTTATCAAATGTCGGTGTCATTGTCATGTTGAACCTTCCGTCTTCCGATATGATTTTCCACGGTTCCATAAATCTGTTTTTGGGAAATTTTTCAACATCAACGGCTCCGAGTTTGTGCACCTTTCCGTCATACAGAAGGCAGGTTTCGGTTGCGTTGGATTCATTACCGATTGCCCATGTGATTTCAAATCCGAAGGTATGCTTTACGCCGTTAGCATCTGTTATATATGTTGATGCGCTGCCCCAATACCAAACCATTTTATGAACTGTATTCACCCTGCCCCAATCAAGCGTGCAAAAGGTTTTTTCCTTTGAGAATTCATAAACATAATCTCCGAATTCAAAAGTACCGGAGCACGGCATACAGAATTGCTTGGTAGTCATAAAATATTTTGTTTTATCCTCATCAAAGGGAAAAACGGTTGTTATGTTTTCAAGGCCGGGCGTAATATGCATGCTGATTTTACATTCAACGGTTTTGCCTTTATAAGGACAATTATACCACAGTGTTCTTTCGTTTTCCATAGTATTAAAATCAAATTCAGCCGAGCCGATTTTATCCCTGAAGCGATTTGGAACATCACCCTTTGATGGCGGAACAAATCTGTTTGCACCGAGGAAATACTGAACACTGTCGGCAATTATTTCGTGCGTTTTCAAGTCAACAAGCTTTGCGGCAACATATCCGCCCAGAGTAATATTGGCAAAACTGATAAGAAGAACTTTTTCGCCGTCGCAGATGTTATAAAAATCCCATTCCTTGCGGCTCATAATGCCTTTTTTCACATAATCTCTGTTATATTCAAAAACATTGCGTCTTGCCCACCCTTTTGCGAGCAAGGTTCCGTCAGGCGCAAGAAGCGGAGTTTCTTTGGTATACTCTGTCTGCTTTGACTTTTCTTTCCAATTCGTAAACGGAACATAAGTTCTTTTTAATTCCGTGCTCATTACGAACAACTCCCGAATTTCAAGTAATATATGAATAAACCCCAAGAACTGCTGTCCTTGGGGATTCTGGAGGTGCCACCCGGATTTGAACCGGGGAATCAGAGTTTTGCAGACTCGTGCCTTACCACTTGGCTATGGCACCATGTATTATTAAGTTATGCGTTAAGGCATTTGATTATGCCTAAAAAAATGGAGCGGATGACGAGGCTCGAACTCGCTACCTCCACCTTGGCAAGGTGGCGGTCTACCAGATGGGCTACATCCGCACCTGTTGGTGCCTCCGGCCGGGATCGTACCAGCGGCACGTGGATTTTCAGTCCACTGCTCTACCAACTGAGCTACAGAGGCATAGAAATGACCTGTAATAAAAATTACAGGTCACTCAATGGCGACCCGGAACGGGCTCGAACCGTCGACCTCTAGCGTGACAGGCTAGCGTTCTAACCAGCTGAACTACCGGGCCAAATGGTGGGAACAACAGGGCTCGAACCTGTGACCCTCTGCTTGTAAGGCAGATGCTCTCCCAGCTGAGCTATGCTCCCACGTTGGCGTCGCTCTCGTCAAGCGACGAAAGTTATAATACACTACTTTTTCGGAAATGTCAACCCTTTTTTCAAAAAAAATTGAAAAATTTTTAGATTATTTTTTTGTTGCTTTTTCAGAAATTTATCAAGCGGATTTGCGCATCCGTCAATCTGTTACAAATACTGCAAGTCCGCTCTTATTTTTATATTAAAATTCGGCTTCGTGGAGCCAGATATATTTTTCGTCCTCGTTGCGTGTTGTCTGCAGCCATGGGTCTCCGTCAAGATGGCGTATCATCCAGCAGGTATACATCTGAAATCCCGGTGCAACCGACTGAGGATGGAGTGCGCCTCCCGGAATTGCAGAAAAGCTGTTGTCAACACTTTTGAAAACCTCGTCGCCTACAAAGCTTGCGCCGAAGCCTTCAGGTCTGTCAAACTTGAAATAATAGCACTCGGGCTGAGGATGTCTGTGGGGAAGATAACCCGACCAGTTTCCTCTGTCGTTAAGAACTTCGCCGAGAACCATATTTGACCACGGCGCAATATCCTTATCTATAATAGTATTGACGCGGCGTTTTGCAACATTGCCGAATTTACCCACGCAGGAATATCCCCACGGTGCATCTTCGGGCGCATAAAGCTTCGCGTCAAAGGCAGCGTCATTTTTTGTGCACTGAACAAGGATTTCGGAATCGGCATTTGCCTTTACGCTTACGCCGCAATCAGTGCACACATGAAGTGCATAGGGCCCTTCGGTGAATACACTGTCACGGCTGACTGTTTCTGCGTTTTCATTCCATTCAAGGGTAATATCGCCCGAAAGAAGAAGCACTGCGATTTCTTCACCCGTACGGCAAAAAGTCCTCTTATCCCCTGCCTTCATCCTATAAACACGGACATCCATCATCATTTCGCTGTAATCATTATCATATGTGCAGAGGATTTCTTCTCCGTTTGTATCAAACTCTGGATAACCGAATAATTTTCCCATAATATCTCCTCCTCAGGCTCTTTCTGCCATATCTCTTATTTCATCAGGAGTAAAAACATATTTCTTGTCACAGAAATGACAGGCAACCTCTGTCTGTGGATCGTTTGCCATATCAAGAAGCTCTTCTCTGCCGAGAGTGAGAAGTGCTTTTTCCGTTCTTTCTTTGGAGCAGTTGCACTTATATTCGGGATTTGATGTATCGAGAACTTCAAGGTCAAATCCCTTGAGAACATGGCGACAGATTTCCTCGGGAGTCATTCCGTCAGCAAGCATTTTCGTTATAGACTCGAGACCTTTAAGACACTCTTCAACCTTATCAATGGTGTCATCCATTGCTGTGGGGAGAAGCTGAATGATAAATCCGCCTGCAACATTTACCGCCTTGCTGGGTTTAAGAGCAACACCGAGAGCGCAGACGCTCGGAAGCTGCTCACTGATTGCAAAATAGCTTGTTATATCCTCTGCAATTTCTCCCGAAACAAGCGGAACCTGACCTATATAGGGTTCCTTCATGCCGAGGTCTTTCATAACGGTGAGCGTTCCTTCTTTGCCTACCGCACCTGCAACATCAAGTCTTCCTTTATCATTGAGAATGTCTTCAACAAAAGGATTCGATATATAGCCTCTTGCGTTGCCCATACTGTCGGAAACCGCAATAAGAGAACCCGCATCTCCGCCGCCGTTGATGCGAAGGGTTATGCTGTCGTCACGCCCCTTAAGCACTGCGCCCATCATTGATGACGCAGTTATAAGCCTGCCCAACGCAACGGTTGCAACAGGAGATGTCATATGGATTCTTTTCATTTTTTTAACAATATCGGTTGTTTCTGCCGCAATGACGGTCAAAGTGCCGTCTGACGAAATCATTCTTACAAGTTCACTCATAAATTTATCACTTCTTCTTTGCTAAAAATACTGCCCTTTCGCTTTCGGGCTTAACTTCATCGGCTGTCATATCATCATAGATGCCGACCACTTCAAATCCGGCTTCTTCAAGCCATCCCGATATTTCGGAAAGCTCATAAGCTTTCTCCGAAAAGCTTTCGCCGCTTCGGTAATAGACACCGTCTTCCTCTTCAAAGAAATCAAGAGTTATATCAACGCTGTTATCATCGGGATTATAATTATTCTGCCACGCGCAGAAAAAATCATCATAATCATATATAAAAGCGTTATCGGCAAGAATGTTTTTATGTTTATATATTGTATTAACATCAAAAACAAACGCACCGCCCTTATTCATAAAAAGCGAAACCTTTTCAAAGACTGCACACACATCATCTTTGCCGTGAAGATGATTTATGCCGTCAAGCACGCAGATTGCGCAGTCAACAGTACCGTAAAGGTCAATTTCCTGCATATTCTGATTTAGCAGAAGTATCTGCTTTCCGCTTTCAAACATCTTTTGTTGAGCGGCATTAAGCATACCGACACTGCTGTCAACGCCGATAACATCAAATCCCTTTTCAGCCATTTGCAAAGACATGTTTCCCGTGCCGCATCCAAGGTCGAGAAGAATACCTTGCGTTATGCTGCACATTGAAAGAAGCCTGCAAAAATAATCTGCACGCTTCTCATACTCAACATTATCTGTCAGTCGGTCATAAAAACGGGAAAATTCATCATATGACATTATTTTTCCATCCTCTTGAAAATCTCTTCGTAGCCGTTGCAGCCATACTGAAGAGAACGGTTAACACGGCTGATTGTTGCGGTGCTTGCACCTGTTTCGGCAACAATATCACTGTAAACCTTTTTATCTCTGAGCATTTTTGCAACAACGATTCTCTGAGAAATTGCTTTTATTTCGGTAACCGTGCAAAGATCCTCAAAAAAGTCATAGCACTCTTCAAGGGTCTGCAGATTAAGGATTGCCTCAAACAAAAAATCTACATTCTTGTCTTTGATTTTATTATCCATAGTGTTAAATCTTCCTTTCAAAGCACTTTCATACTTTAATATTTTAACACATGAAACGCAGAAAGTAAATATCTAAACAGAAAAAATTTTATAAAAAGAAATAATAAGCACTGCACTCATCACAACAAACGACGGAAAAACCGTTGCGAACGGAGTTTTGGTCACGGCATCTTTAAGGTTCTTTCCGTGTCTGCCCTGCTTTGACAGTATCCATATAATTTCTCCTGCAAGATAAGGCAAAGTGCCTGCAAGAACAACATCAAAAACCTTGACACCTCTGACACTGTGAACAAAAATCATATATGTTGTCGCACAAATCGCCGCACCTGAAAGAACCGAAATAACATTAACCTTTTTAAAGCGGTCAAAAATCAGTTTGTTCACAACAACAAAAATGAGCATAAATACCGTTGTAACTTTTGCCGTATAATATTCACCCACAAGCACAAACATCATCGGAATTACATTATAAAAAGGTCTTTCGATATGGTCAAGAATATAGGAATTCAGCTTTTTGCCTTTTCTGTCACAGATGAACGAGATAAGGTTTACAGCAACAATGCCGATAACACAGGCAACGCAGATAACGGGAATCCAGCCTGAGAGATATTCATCCGCAAATTCAACTCCGTCGAGCGAAGCTCTGTCCCTATATATTTCAACATAGCCGTAACCGAGGCAGTACGCAAGAGACAGACCGAAGCCTCCGAAAGCACCGAGGATAAATTCCATCAGCTTCCATCCGTCAACAAGACCCTTGTGATAAAGCTTACCAAAAAGATATTTTCCGTTTTTAAGCGGAAAAACAGCCGCAACATAGGCTCTCATGGCAACAAGCCAACCGATTGCTCCGAAAACAAAACCGCCTGCAATAAGTATGAGGGTAAAATAATCACCGTGGCACGCCGCAAAAATCACAAGAGCAACGAGCATAAGCAGATTTCCGCCCCATTCTTCACGGCGTGTCTTTGAAAAATAAATCTTCGGATATTTATTCTTTTCAGGATTATAAGGTCGGTTAAAAACAAACTGACCGACAATCTGCATTACGGGAATGAGCAAACAGAAAAGATAAATTTCTGAATGGGTATAAACACCGTAGGAAAGCTCTATCCCGAGAAACGCACCGCACACAGCAAACCACAACGCACCTTTGAATGCAAGACCTGCATATCCCTTAACGGGATTATAATCGT
Organism: Acutalibacteraceae bacterium; assembly: GCA_045539875.1. GTDB lineage: Bacteria > Bacillota > Clostridia > Oscillospirales > Acutalibacteraceae > CAG-177. The sequence continues at coordinate 33,880 of JAZQGF010000032.1, read as the reverse complement.
CTCTGTCCCTATGAAGAACAAAGCCGATTGTTTCGCCATAGGTTTCGGTGCCTCCGAAGGTCATTCCCATAAGTCCTGCCGCTGCCGCAGAAACAGAACCGTAGCCGTAAAACCATCCGAAAACCAAGCCAATCAATGCACCGGGAAGCATTGCCCCTTTTTCTCCGCCGATAAGTGAGCCTCTCATTCCCCAGCCGTAGCTTGCAGCAAGAGTTGTTATCAATATACAAGCTATTGCATCCCCTATATTCATATCGCACCGCCTTTCTTGCGTACATTATAACACAGAACATTGTATTACTGTATTATGGTATAGGAATATTAATAAAAATTTAATATTCTCTTGCACATACGGGAATAAATGTGTATAATAACTTTATTAATGACGCGAAGGCAGATGATAACCATGACTGATTCCTATATCAAGGCTTTGATAAACTATGCAGTTGACAAAGGTCTTATCGAAGAAAGCGACAGAGTTTACTGCACAAATTCCGTTATGTATCTTCTTAAAAGAAATGCATTTGACACTTCATGTGAAGCTGCAGACGGAAAAATCAACGAAATTCTCGAAAAGCTTTGCGACTATGCCGCAGAAAACGGAATAATTGAAGATTCGATTACATACAGAGACCTTTTTGACACCGCGCTCATGGGTGCAGTCACTCCCCGTCCGTCGCAGGTTACAAAAAAATTCAGCGCTCTTTATAATGAGTCACCTGAAAAAGCAACCGACTATTATTACGCCTTCAGCTGTGATACAAATTATATCCGCCGCGACAGAATTGAAAAAGACCTTAAATGGCAGTATACGGGCGATTACGGCACAATGGACATAACAGTCAATCTTTCAAAGCCCGAAAAAGACCCCAAGGCAATCGCTGCCGCAAAGAACGCGCCGCAATCAGGCTATCCGAAATGTCAGCTTTGCAGGGAATGCGAGGGATATTCGGGCAGAGTTGATTTTCCTGCAAGGCAGAATCACAGAATCATCCCCATAACAATCAACAATTCCGGATGGTTCATGCAGTATTCCCCTTATGTTTACTATAACGAGCACTGCATTGTTTTCAACGGTAAACATACACCGATGAAAATTGACAAATCCGCTTTTTCAAAGCTGCTTGAATTCGAATCGCTCTTCCCCCATTATTTCATCGGTTCAAACGCAGATTTACCGATAGTCGGAGGTTCAATTCTCAGCCATGAACATTTTCAGGGCGGCAGATTTGAGTTTGCAATGGAGCGAGCTCCGATTGAAACAGAGCTTAAGTTTGAGGGCTTCGGCGATGTTGATGCGGGCATAGTAAAATGGCCGATGTCAACAATCAGGCTTCAGTCCGAACGCAGAGAAAGTCTTGTTGAGCTTGCTGATAAAATTCTCACCGCATGGCGCGCATACACTGACGAAAGCGCAATTATTTTTGCCGAAACAAACGGCACTCCGCACAACACAATAACACCCATCGCAAGACGCAGAGGCAGCAAATATGAGCTCGACCTTGTTCTTCGCAACAACATAACAACGCAGGAACATCCTCTCGGGGTTTATCATCCCCATGCAGAGCTCCATCACATCAAGAAAGAAAACATCGGTCTTATTGAGGTTATGGGTCTTGCAGTTCTTCCCGCAAGACTAAAAAATGAGCTTGAAACTCTCGCTGATGCAATCCTTGCAGGCAAAGACCTGCGTGCAGATGACACAACCGCGATTCACGCAGACTGGGTTGACGGATTTATCAATAATTATGATAATGTCAACGCAGAGAATATCACCGATATCATTCACGCTGAGGTCGGAAAGGTTTTTGCAACCGTACTTGAGCATGCCGGAGTTTTCAAGCGTGATGAAAACGGCAAGGCGGCATTTATGAGGTTCATTGAAACTGTATAACCAAGGATTTAATGCCTACGGGCATAAAATAATATTTAAAGGAGAAACAATCATGAAAAGAATTCTCGCACTTATCCTCGCAGGTATGCTTATTTTCAGCCTCGCAGCATGCGGCGGCAATGAATCGGCAGACCCCACAACAACAGCACCCGAAACAGAAGCTGAAATCATTGAAACCGAACCCATTGCAGATGTAACCGAAGCTGCAACCGCAGCAGAAGGCGAAACAGAAGCAGTAAGCCTTGCAGAAAGCGAAACCGCAGCAGTTGAAGAAACAACAGTTGCCGAAACAACCGTTCCCGCAATCGCAGCAGCACCCGCAACAACAGAAGAAATCCTTGCTCTCTACAACAAAACAATCAACGATGCATATGCAGCAAAGGTTGGCTTCAACAAAGAGCGTTACACAGACAACGAAACTCTCAATGCCGGTTTCCTTCTCAAGACATTCGGTGACCTTATTTACAGTTTCATGGGTATCGGCGCTGAAAACAAATACACAATGGATGTTACAAAGGGTCAGTGGGAAAGCGATGTTCCTCATCATTACCTTCGCAAGAGCACACTCACAGCAGCTGATATAACAAACGCCAACTGCACCGAAAAGGACGGTCAATATACAATCGTTCTTAAGGTTAAGGACGGTACAAGCAAGGCTTCAAAATCAGAAAAGTGGACAAAAGCTCCCATTGACAAGTGCGGCATCTGCGTCGGCGATGCAGACAAGAGCTACTTTGATCACAAGACAGCTCCCGTTATCTATAGTGCAATCGGCGAGGTTCTCAGCAGCGCAGTTATTGAGGAAAGTTACTCAAACGCAAAGGTTGTAGCTGTTATTGATGCTGCAACAGGCCACCTTGTAAGTCTTACTGTCGAATTTGACATCGATGTTGTTATCGAAGCAGCAGGCGGCGGTAATGCAACAGGCTCAACTCACATCTTCTATAAGAACTTCAAGTATTAATTTCAATACATAAGATTCGCTCCCCGAAACTTTCTGTTTCGGGGAGCTTTTTCTATCGGTTTCTTCTTCTGCCGTTATTTTCACACTGCGCTTTGCACACAAGGATTGTGTCGCTGCCGATAACCTCAATATCTTCCCAGCAAATACGAATTCTTTCTCTTTTGCCGCAAATGCCCCAGTATTTGGGTCTGCCGAAAATAATCAGCGCAACAATCCTTCCGCAGCAGGAATCGACCTCAACATCGCTGACAAGCCCGAGCCTGCAGCCGTTTGATTTGTTGATAACCTCTTTGCATCTTAATTCAGTTATACAGCAATTCATGCTTCCGCCCCCTATCATATACAGTATATGTGCGAAAAAACAAAAACAGACCGAAGAAGGATTTTACCTTTTTCGGTCTGTGGAATCTGCTGAAACTCTGAGCAGGCTTGGCTCCTGCATCAGATATATGAAATCACCCTTTGGGGATGATATTTCTCGGGGTTGAGGAATCAGCCCTCGTCAGCCATTAGTTGTGGCTGCTGAGAAGAGCATTCAACTCAAAGATTTTGAAGAGTTTTTTGAATGTAAGAAACTTCTTCTCGCTGCCGATTTCCTCAAGGAGCTTTCTTTCAGCCTTATAAGTTGTGTTTTCGAAATTCATTAACATTCATTCCTTTCTTTTCGTTGTGGCTTTATTATACACCATTTCACGAAAAAGTCAAGTGATTTTGCACAAATATCAAGGCCGTGTTTTGTACAAAGTTAACAAAGAAATGAATTCTTAAAATTATTCAGGCTTAACAGTTAAAATCGAAACCGCAAAATTATTTTGGTAGTTTTGCACATATACAAAAGCCGTAATTTGTCGAAATCAAACAAATTACGGCTTTTAACCAATATTTTACTTAAAAAAGTTTGTTGAAGTTTTTTAAAAAAATCAACCAAAAACGCAGATGTTATTAACAATAAATGCCGAATCACTGTATTTCTGAGCGCCGGATTCAAATATACCAGCAATTTCTTCTCCCATGTCGTCAATACCTTCAAGAAGGGGCGGCTGACGCATCTGCATTATTCTTGAAGATCTATCAAGATGATAGGCAGGAACGGAAACACCGCCGAATTCAACAGCAAAATCCGCTTCGTTTGCGGTAACATCTTCATAAACCGCGAGTGAAGAATTATTGTCTCTGCCGTAAGATATGCTCAACGCAAAACCGCCGTCATGCGTTCTTGCAAAACCCTGAACACAGTTGGGAGTTGTAAAAATCATCTCGGGTACAGCCGTTTCAGTATTCTCTGCAGAAAACAAACCGGATATATCCGATATTCTGTATGCATTGCAGCGCGAATATGTTGTTTCAAAAAGTGAAATCGCCATATGGTGGGATTTATCGGTATCATAGCTGCCGCCTGAGGTGAAGGTATAAAATTCTCCTGCGTAAATATATGTTCCGTCGCTGTTGAGATAAGAGCATTTTACATCGGTTGTTATTTTTTCGGAAAGCACAAGCGTGTCACCGTCATTTTCTTCAACGAGAGCACTTAAAGGCATACGGTAGACTTTTTTGCCGTCTGCAAGATAGAAATATGTTCCGTCCTCAGCGATTCCGCCTGCATGACCCGTAAAATCCCTGAAGTCTGATTTCTTTAAATTCAGTGTTTTTATTTTTTTACCGCTTTCAGCATCAATAACGGTAATAACCGACGCCGCATCATCGTGATAATACGAAATAAAATGCAGCTTTTCTTTTTCACTGTAGCAATATCCCTGCGGAACATAACCGTTTTCAGTTTCGGGGATTTCGCAAAGCTCGGTATAATTGGAATAGCTTCGGATTCCGAAATTGCTTTTTAAAAATCTTACGACAATTTCTGTATATCCTTCAACAGTTCTTCTTAACTCACCTACCCCGGAAGCTGTTGAAAATCCGCTGAAGAGGAGCGATACAGCAAGAATTGCCGCTAATATTTTTTTATGTTTCATATTTGTTTTCTCCTTATAATTTAAGGGTGCCTCACGGCACCCTTTATTGTTTAATCAGGAAGTGCATTGAGCATTTCGCAAAGCTCAATATAAAACTGCTGAGTTTTATCGGTATCTGCAAAAAGACCTATTGCAGTGCCGTGATCGCCTTCTTCAACAGGCATAACATTCCAAATGCCGCACTCAACATTTTCGCTGTCATAATCCTTATGAGGCTCATCAAGCGGATATTTTGCGCTTTCGGTATTAACCAAAGCGTCGTTTGCAAGCCATGCGCCGTCATAAACAACTCCGGTGGTCGGATCCTTGAACTTCATAACGCCCATCGCAAGCGCGGTAAGCACTATAACAGGATTTGTTTTGATGCTCGGAATCTGAACTCCCATAACCTCATCGGTAGTTGAAAAAGCATAGGAAAAATAATAAATATCATCGTTGATATCAAGCTGTTCGTTGAGAATAACCGAGCCCTCGGGTGTTAAGTCATAAACACATGTATCATTAAGATTCTGCTTGACTTTTATCATTGATTCAAAAAACCCGTCAGCCTTTTCTCCGCCGGGAACATCAGTCAAGCCAAACTGCTCAAGGTGGAAATCAACTATGCGTCCGTTAAGATAGCTTCTGCCCATGACCGCCGCATAGAGAAAGCTTATATTCTGAACTATTTCATAAAGTCCGAGTGCTTTAAGAGGATAATAAACAGAGGCGCTGTTGTGGGGTGTGCAGATGGTTGTTGCACTCTTCACCCAATCGCCTTTGCCGCCCGTGAAAAGACCTGAAATATCATCCGCGTCTGTTGCTGCCTGCTCTTCGGGAGAACCGTGGGTCAACAGTTGAATGAGAAGCCTTACCGTAGTACCGCCGAAGCTATGCCCTATCAGATGTATCTGCTGAATTTTTCCGTTTGAATCAAGCTCACCCCAATCGGGAACAAGAGCATGATAATAAGTTCTGCCGAATCTGTCGTGGTTATTCTTCTGAGAATGTGCGATACCGTAGTCAACCGTTGAACCTATAAGCTGGGCATAAAGCTCGCAAGCCCTGTCCCATGCGCTGCTGAGAGGTCCGACCGATGCCGAATAGCATTCATATCCCTCATTCTGCAGAAAACTCATAAGGTCACCCGTTGTGGCGCCCCAATACGGAATGACACCGTTGATGCCCTCGGCGCCGCCCCAGCCGTTGAGACCGTGAACGAAAATAAACGGTTCTTCATTTTTAGGCTTCCAGCTGTCTTCTGCCGCAACGGCAGCTGTTAAACAGGAGGACACCAGTATTACAATTGATAACAAAAAACTGACAATGCGCTTAGCTTTCATAATAACACTACCTTTCAACGAAGATAAGAATATTGAATGAGATCAGTGTTAAATTTCCATTAAATTTCAGTTAAGGTTACCGACTTTTCTGATAATAGCGGAAAGCTCTTCAATATCCATTACCTTGGGAACGGGATAAAGAGGATTACCCTCTTTATTTGCTCTCTGTGCAATGGTTGCAACATCCTTCTCTTGAAGGACATCAAGATGCTCTGGAATATTGAGAAGCTTGTTAAGCTCCTTAACCTTTTCAATAAAGAGATTTGCCTTCTGTGCTTCGTTCATGCCTGCTGTTTCAAGACCTGCAATATCGGCAAGCTTTGCGAGAGGCTTATGAGCTGATTCGCCGAAGGCTTCAAGAACATAGGGAAGAATAACTGCATTTGCAAGGCCGTGAGGAGTGCCGTACATGCCTCCGAAGTTATGGGCAATTGCATGAACATAGCCAACATATGCTCTTGTGAATGCAATACCTGCAAGATATGATGCTTCAAGCATATTTTCTCTTGCTTCGATATCCTTGCCGTTTTCATAAACCTTGAGAATATTTTCAAAAATCATCTTGGTTGCCTTTTCGGCAGCCGCTGCGGTTTCTTTTGTATTGCTGTGGCCGATATATGCTTCAACGGCATGGGTAAGAGCATCCATACCTGTTGTTGAAGTGATGTGGGGAGGCAGACCAACAGTCAGCTCTGGATCAAGCACTGCATACTTGGGACGGAGAACAGGATCCTGAAGAGCGTATTTTTCATGTGTGGTCGGGTCTGAAACAACGGCTGCAATTGTTGTTTCTGAGCCAGTGCCTGCGGTTGTGGGAACAGCATAAATAGTGGGAAGCTTCTTGAGGATTTTAAGAGTTCCTCTCATCTTCTGCACACTTGTTTTGGGTCTTGCAATTCTTGCAGCAGCAACCTTTGCGCAATCCATAGGTGAACCGCCGCCGAATGCGATAACTGCAGCACAGTTATTGTCAACATAAAGCTGTCTTGCTTCTTCAATGTTATTGATTGTGGGATTGGGCTGTGTTCCGTCATAAACGGCATATTTAACGCCTGACTTTTCAAGACCTTCAAAAAGTCCGTCAAGCAGATGAAGTCCCATAAGACCCTTATCGGTTACAACAAGAACACTGTTGTGTCCGTTTGCCTTAACAACCTCGGGAAGCTTTTTGACACTGCCTGCACCTTTTACGAGCTCAGGCTCTTTCCAGTTAAGGAAATTAACCGCAACTCTGAAGATGCCCTGATAAGTTCTGCAATACATTTTAAAAAGTTTTGAAGCTGCCAAAATAATTACCCCTATTCTAAAAATATTTTTACAAATAAAGTATATCACATAATTTTTTTTAACGCAATAGAAACCTGGAATGATTTTGTAACATTGCATAAAAATGATGTTGCATTGCATCATGGTGAATGATATAATTATAATGGAATAATTTGAAAGGATTTTTACTATGCTGAAAATTTCAACATTTGAAACAAAATTCATTGATTCCGAGGGCAGACAAAGAATTTTTAACGGTATGAACCTTTGCGATAAAGGCTATCATATCCCCGGAAACGAAAGAAAGACCTATGATGTACCTTTTGATGAAAAGCTCATTTCAAAGCTGAGCGAATACGGATTCAATATAATACGATTGGGTCTTACATGGGATGCTGTTGAGCCGCAGCCCAATCAGTATGACGAAGAATACCTTGATAAAATCCAAAAGGTTGCCGACCTTTGCGAAAAATACGGCATTTATTTCTACCTTGACATGCATCAGGATCTTTACGGTGGAACGGTTGATACTCCTGCCGACGGCGCGCCCGCCTGGGCATGCCTTACAGACGGTGCAAAATTCCAGCCTACCCGTTTGGTTTGGGCAGAAGGATATTTCTGGGGCAAAGCAGTACATAACTGCTTCGATAACTTCTGGGCAGACAAAGAATATAACGGCGTTCCTCTTCAAACATATTTTTGCAATATGTGGAAGCATGTTGCAGAGCGTTTCAAAGACCACCCTGCTCTTTTCGGCTTTGACATTCTTAACGAGCCCTTCCCCGGCAGCGACGGCGGAAAGGTTTTCAGAAAGCTTATTATGAGCGTTGCAAAAACCGTTATAACCGACAAACGCTGCAAGAAGCTTGAAATGCTCAAAAATCTTGTTTCGGGAAATGCAATCAAATGCCTTGACCCGTTTGATGATCCTTCTCTTTTCCGCAAGGCAACAAGTGCAGGCGATGATCTTATCAGAAAATTTGATACTGGCGCATATTCAAAATTCATAAATAAAACCGCAAAGGCAATCAGAGAAGTTACCGACAACGGAATAATCATCATGGAAAACAGCTATTATTCCAATCTCGGCATCCCCTATTCAACTCCTGCAGTCAATTACGACGGCAAGCGTGAAGAAAAGCTCTGCTTTGCACCTCATGCGTACGACCTTATGGTTGATACTCCTGCCTATAAATACGCAAGCAATAACCGCGTAGGCTCTATTTTTGATGAACACAGACGCTCACAGGAAAGGCTCGGCGTTCCCCTGCTTGTAGGCGAATGGGGCGGCCAATCCGAAGGAACAGACTGGCTTTATCATATTGACTATCTCCTTGACAAGTTTGACGGTTATCAGTGGGGACAGACCTATTGGGCATACTATGATGGTCTGCTTGAAAATCCGATTATGGGCAGTCTTATAAGAACAGCTCCCGTTGCGGTTTGCGGAACAATTGAGAATTATGCATTCGACAGAAAGAACGAGCTTTTTGCTCTCACCTATAATCAGGACAAAGAATATTCCGTACCCACAGAAATCTATGTTCATAAAAAAACTGAAAGCATAAAGTGCGATGGTGAATATACTCTTGAACAGATAAACGAAAACGGCGCTGCCATGTTAAAAATCACGGCAGCACCCGGCAAGCATACTGTAACTATTAAATTTTAAATAAAAAACGGTTTGAACTTTTCGACTGAGGCAAGCGAAAGAACATCGGCTCCCGCAACGATAATGTGGTCTGAAAGTCTTATTCCTACTGCCGAAAGCGCAGTTGAAAACTCATATGTCATTTCAAGGTCGTTTTTTGAGGGCACCGCCACTCCGTTGGGATGGTTATGCGCAAAGACGACCTTATCAGCATTGTTTCTCAGCGCGGTTTCAAGCATTATCCTTTTATCAACAACAACCGTTCCTGCAGAGCCTTCGCTGAGCTTGCAGCAGTTTATGAGATTCCCCTGTGCATCAAGACATAACATATAAAATATCTCGGTTTTACAGCCATAGTATTTTTTGACGGTATATTCCTTTGCCGATTCGGGATCAGAGATATTGACTTTCTTTTTATCGGACATGCCTTCAATATAGCGTCTGCATATTCCGGGAACCAGAGAAATCAGCAATGCCGAGCTTTCACCCATTCCTTCAACAGCGAGAAGGCTTTCATATGATGCATCAAAAACTCCGTTAAGAGAACCGTAGGTTTCAATCAGTCTGTGAGCAATTTCATTGGTATCTTTTCGAGGAATTGAATAAAAAAGAAGAAGCTCCAGAAGATTGTGGTCAGGCATTCCGTCAACACCTGCTTTTCTGAAGGTTTCGCGAACTCTGGCTCTGTGATTCTGATGAGGATTTTTGTTTTTACCGTTCACGGTCACACCGCCCTGCTGAATAATCTTTTTGAATTATACATCAAATCAAATATTTTGAAAAGGTATTTATCAAAATTTATAAAATTATTTTCTTGAGGTGAAATTTGAAAACATTTATAATTTCAAAAAACGATTCCGGTCAAAGACTTGATAAGTTTATATCAAAGGCTGTTCCGGCTCTTCCGAAATCGCTTATGTACAAATATATAAGAACCAAAAGGATAAAGGTCAATTCAAAGCGCAGCGATATTTCTGCCAAGCTCTGCGAAAACGATGTTGTTGATATGTATATCAACGATGAATTCTTTGCGCCCGTTGATGAACGGTACGACTTCCTTTCGGCTTCAAAAAGCTTAGACATAGTATATGAGGATGAAAACATAATTCTTCTTAATAAAAAAGTCGGAATTCTGTCGCATCCTGATGAAACGGAATACAACGACACTCTTATAACGAGAGTTAAACGCTATCTGTATGAAAAGGGCGACTATGATCCTAAGGACGAAAATTCTTTTGCCCCGGCTCTTGTTAACAGAATCGATCGAAATACAGGCGGAATAGTCATTGCGGCAAAAAATGCCGAAAGTCTCAGGATTCTTAACAGTAAGCTTAAAGACAGAGAAATGGAAAAATACTATCTCTGCGTAGTTCACGGAATTTTGAAAAAGAAAAGCGGAATTCTTACCGGCTGGCTTTCCAAAGACGAAAAGAAAAACCGCGTTGATGTTTTTAGGTCCGAAAAACCGAACACAAAAGAAATCCGCACAAAATATGAGGTTATAAGCGAGAAGGACGGCATGAGCCTTGTTGAGGTTGAGCTTCTCACGGGAAGAACTCACCAGATAAGAGCTCATTTCGCAAGCATCGGTCATCCCCTGCTCGGTGACGGAAAATACGGTACAAACGCTCTTAACAAAAACTTCGGATATAAAAAGCAGTTTTTATATTCATACCGTTTGAAATTTACTTTTGAAACCGATGCAGGCTGTCTGGAGTATCTTAACGGAAAGAGCTTTGAAGTAAATGATGTCTGGTTTCGCACGGAATTTCTCAGCGGAGAGCTCACTTCGGACATTAAAATGTAAACAAAATGCAAATATCAAATAAAATTTTGCAAAAAAGCTTGTAAAATCTTTTAAAATAGTATAATATATATGCATTATGCTGATTTTGTTCGGTCAGCATTCAAAACATAACAGAAAAGGAATGAACAGTAATGGCAAAAAATGAAAGCACAAAAAGCAAGGCTGAAGTTTATCGCGAGGAGCGAAAAGCAAGAATTGCTAAGGCTGCAAAAAAGAATGCAAAAAGCATTGAAAAAAGAGGCTCTGCTGCAAAAATAGCTAAAAAGGTTGTTGCAATTGTTCTTGCGGTTGCAATCGTAGGCGGTGTTGCATGGAAAACAATCGACGAGCTCGGTGTTGTTGAAAGATTTGCAACAGCACTCACAATCGGCGATGAAAAAATCACTGCTGCTCAGTTTAACTATTATTACTCAACTCAGTACAACCAGATGGTTTCACAGGCAAACTACTATTCACAGTCCTACGGCTATGATATCGGTTTTGATACTTCTCTCCCCCCCGATGAGCAGACAACAACCGATGCTGACGGCAATGAAACAAGCTGGAATGAAGTTATTTTGAAGAACGCTATTGATTATGCTCAGTTCGTTACTGCATATCATGGCGAAGCTGAAAAGAACGGCTACAAGCTTGACGAAGAAGCACAGGCTGAAGTTGACGAGCTTATCGAAAACTACAGAACACAGGCTGCAACCAACAACTATTCTCTCAATGCATTCCTCAGACAGAACTTCGGCCCCGGCTTTAACGAAAAAGCTTTCACCGAGCAGATCACCAAGGAATATCTTGCTGAGAATTATTACACCGACAAGCAGAGCGAGCTTACCGATGCTATCACCGACGAAGTAATCAAGGCTGAATACGATGCAAACAGAAAAGAATATGATTACACCGATGTTCGTTATTACACCTTCTCATTCACAACTCTCAAGGCAAACGAAGGTGAAACAGAAGCTCAGCTTGCTGAAAGACAGAAGGCTGAAAACGCAAAGATTTCAGCAGACGCAAAGGCTGTTTTCGACAAGGTAACAAATGCTGATTCTCTTATCGCTGCAGTTAAGGAATACAAAAACAAGGATGCTGAAAAGCCCTCAGACACAGACTACACCACATTCTCAAAGAACGCTCAGTATGATTCGCTTGTTACTGCTATCTCAGAAGAAGGCGCTGACTGGGCATTCGATACAGCTCGCAAGGCCGGCGACAAAACAATGATCACAGGCGAAAAGGGCGTTTATATCATCGTTACCGTTAACCCCATCTATGCAATGAACAGCGTTGATGTTCGTCACTGCCTTATCAAGTTTGATGCAGCAGATGAAAAGAATGTTACAGAAGAAGAAAAGAAGGCTGCACATGCAGAAGCAAAGGCTCTTTACGATGCATGGGTTGCAGGCGACAAGACAGAGGAATCATTTAAAAAGATGGTTACCGATAACACTGAAGACGAAGGCTCAGCAGCAACAGGCGGTCTTTATGAAGGCATCAGAATCAGCGACAGCTATGTTGAAGCATTTGAAGATTGGAGCTTTGACGCTTCAAGAAAAGCAGGCGACAGCGGCATTATCGAAACAGAATACGGCTATCACATCATGTATTTTGTAAGCGACAACACCGATGACCTTGACTGGAAAAACACTATCAAGTCAACAAAGGGCACAGATGCTTTTAAAGAATATCAGGAAACCCTTCTTGCAGAAGAAGGTGAATACAAGGTAACCGCTAACGACACATGGACCAACCATGCTGCAAAAGATTACTGCGACAAAATCAGAAAGAATAACGCATATTCAGCAGCTTACGGCGCATAATTAAACCAATTAACAAACCCTCGCAGAAACTTTCTTGTTTCTGCGAGGGTTTATTTTTATTAATCAAATAAATAAACTCTCGTTTCGTAAGGCTTCGTCATAAAGGTGTTGAGAGTATTATCAACAACATCATAGTTTGAAAGCACAAGCTTGCCTTTGTTAAGGTCAAAGCCCGAGGGAACCGAGAAATTAACAGGCTCTTCAACAAAAGAGTTAATAACAAGCATTCTCTTTCCTTCATAGTTGCGCTCATAAACAAAAAGCTTTCTGCTGTTTTTGTAATGAAGCTTAAAGTCGCCGTAAATACACACTTCATTTTCCTTGCGGAATTTGAGAAGCTTGCGGTAATAGTTAAGGATTGAATTCTCGTCCTTTTCAGCCGCCTCAACATTTATTTCGGTGTAGTTGGGATTAACCTTAAACCACGCCTCATCGGCTGTTGTAAAGCCTGCATTCTTTTCAGCCGTCCACTGAACGGGAGTTCTTGCGTTATCGCGTGATGCGCGGTTAGCAACCTTAAGGAACATCTTATCACTGAAACCGAGCTTTTTAAACAGCTGATATGTACTCTTAACCTGAGTATCGGTATAATCGTCAACACTGTTCATCTTTATGTTGAGCATACCGATTTCCTGACCCTGATAGATAAAAGGTGTACCACTTTGGCATATATACATTGTTGCGAGCATCTTACCGCTTTCAACCCTGTATTTTTCGTTTCCGTAACGGCTGATGATTCTGGGCTGATCATGGTTTTCTATGTAGTTGGCGTTCCATGCGATGCCGTAAAGCTTATTCTGCCATCTGTTATAAGCATTCTTGAGCTTTTTGAGGCTGAAGGGCATGGGTACCCAGCTTACCATAAACGAATCTGCTTCCATATGCTGGAAGTTAAACATCATATTAAGAGTCTGCCCTGCACCCTCTTTAATAAATCTGAGCGCAAGCTTCGGAGTCATCATCGGCGCTTCACCGACCGTCATGCAATCATATTCATCGGTGACCTTACGGAATTCGCTGAGATATTCATCAAGATGAGGTCCGCATTTATAATGCTCCATGCCGCATGCAACGGGAATCGGGAATCCGTTGGGAAGCCCTTCTCTCTTTGAAATAAATGTGATAACATCCTCACGGAAGCCGTCAACGCCGAGATCAAGCCAGAAACGGATTATATCCTTGATTTCTTCACGGACTTTCGGATTATCCATATTAAGGTCAGGCTGTTCCTTCGCAAAAAGTGTAAGATACCATTCATCAAGATTTTCGTTATAATGCCAACCCGGGCCCGCAAAGGTTGAAAGCCAGTTATTGGGCGGCTTCTTGCCGCCGGACTTTTTGCCTTTGCGCCAGAAATAATAATCGTGATAGGGATTATCGTGACCCTTTTGGCTCTCTTTAAACCATTCATGCTCGTTGGATGTGTGGTTGATAACAAGGTCCATAATTATTCTCAGACCCTTGCTGTGAGCAGCATCAAGCAGCTCTTTGAATTCCTCAATGGTTCCGTATTCGGGAGCGATTGATTTATAATCCGCAATATCATAGCCATAATCATGCTGAGGTGATTTGTAAAGCGGTGAAAACCATATTGCATCAACGCCGATGCTTTTGATATAATCGAGCTTTTCCATAACGCCCTTGATATCGCCTATGCCGTCACCGTTGCCGTCCTTGAAGCTTCGGGGCCATACCTGATAGACTGACATCTCTTTATACCAATGCTTTTTGATTTCTGCCATTTATATCATCCTTTCTTTACGCAAGGTCTTCCGAACTGCTCTGCTGAACTGTATATTCACCTGCTTCGGTTGTTCCGCCTGCGGTAACGGTAATATCAAAGCTGCCGATTTCATTTCCGTTGAAATCAACAACGGTTGCTTTTCCGCCGCCTGACTGAGCCACAAAGGAATATGTACCGTCCGAGAAAACAGTGTGAGAAACGCCGTTATAAACGATTTCTTCAGCATCGCCGATTATTTTGCCGCTGACAGTTCCGACGGTAGTGTCTGTTCTTCTGATTGCTTCTTCAACCGAAAGCTTTGCGTTGACTACGGGATATTCCATGAGTTCAACATCATAGACATAGCCCCACATTTTATTTATCTGAGCAACGGAATCGGATGAAGTGCAAACGATATCCTTAACCTCAGGACCTGTGAAACCGGGATTAACAGACCATACAAGAGAGGCAACCGCGGTAACAGCAGGAGCCGACATTGAAGTACCCGAAAGATATTCGTATCCTCCGTCAATTGAAGCACTGTAAACATTTTCACCGGGAGCAGCAACATCAACTCTGCTTCCGACATTTGAGAACCATGACTGCGTAAATGTTCCGTCGCCGTTATTGCCGACACTTGAAACAACAATTATTCTGTCAATAATATCCCGAGCCGAAATATTGTTTGAGCCGGTAAAAACATTGCCTTCATTTATGGAAGTGAAAGTGCCGTTATATGCAGCATCAATGGGTTCGCCGTCTGCATCGCCGTTGCCTGCCGACTGAACTGCAATAAAGTCATAACCTTTGGCAAGAAGCGAACTCATCATATATGAATATGCAAGAGGAGAAAAAAGTCTTTCCCAAAGCGGCGCTGAATTTCCGTATCTTGAGCCTGATGAGCCAAGTGAAAGATTAACAACCTTTGCGCCTGCCTGAACAACGCTTGAAAATCCGAAATAAATTGAAAGATCGGTAATCCAAAGCTGAAGGCTTTCAACAGAAGGATGCCAGTCAACACAAATCAAATCGGAATTATCGCAGATTCCTGCAATTCCCAAGCCGTCATGGTGGGCACCTATAATGCCTGCAACATGAGTTCCGTGAGAATCCTGACGATTTCTGCCCTCCTGCTTAGTGTCGGGAAATCTGATTTTTCCGTCAAGCTCAGGATGGTCAACATCAAATCCGGAATCAACAATACCGATGTTGATGTTGTTGAAATACTCAAAATAATCCCATGCCTGTCTGGCGTTAATTGCTTCAAGCCACCAGTTTCTTCCATCGGGATTAAGCTCATCCCACTCATCCTCAAAATCGGGATAGCCAAAATCATCCGACGGAGTTTTATCATCATTATACTTAAATGCGGTTACGGGAATAGCAAGCTCAACAGCATCGCTGCGTGAGAGCATTTTGCATTTGGCTTCGATTGCAGTATACGACATTTCGCCGTATTCGATAACATACAGGTCTGAGGGGGTGCACCAGCCGATAACCCTTCCGCCGCTGCTGTTAAAGAAAGCAAGCTTTTCTCTAAAGGTTATATCGGGATTCACAAAAACAACTATTTTATCGTTGATATATCCCGTTTCACTGTCAATTTCTTCAACACTCTCATCAGTAATTGATCTGAAGAACTCTGCATTGATTGCCTCTGACGAATAAGGCAATCCGAAAACCAGCTCACTGAGCGAATCCATTAATCCGTTAAACGAGGTATACGCAATACCCGTAAGCGAAATAACATATGCCATGATTACCGAAACGATTTTATTGAGCATCAGTTTCACTCCTCAAAAATTATTTTCTCTTTAATAAAAATTTTTCCGTGGGAATCTGCGTAAACAGAATTGCGATAAACATAATAACACATCCGATAGTCTCGCGGCTGTTAAGCTTATCATCAAGAAAGAGAAGTCCGAAAATAACCGCAAAAACGGATTCAAGGCAAAGAAGGATTGATGCAACTGTGGGATCGGAATATTTCTGACCGAAAATCTGTGCCGTGAAAGCAACTCCGCAGCTCATAACGCCGGCATAAAGGATGGGAACAGAGGCGTTCATAATATCACCAATATGAGGTTCTTCAAAAATAAACATACATATTATCGAAAGAGTTCCTGCAACAAAAAACTGTGCGCAGGAAAGCGCAATATTATTAACCTTCTGACAGAAATAATCAATAACAAGGATATGTGCTGCAAATGCAAACGCGCCGCAAATGGCAATAATCTCACCTTTGCCTATTGAAAATCCGCCTGCAGGCACACTCAGAAGATAAAGGCCTGCAACTCCTAAAGCAACGCCAAGCCATATATTGAACCGTAATTTTCTTTTCATAAAAATTCCGGCTACCGGAACAAGCACCATATAAAGCGCCGTTATAAATCCGACCTTACCCGGTCCCAAATCAAGATAAAAGGCGTGCTGCTGAAGATTTCCGCCGAGAAAAAGGGGTATGCCGCAGCAAATACCGCCGATAATTACATCTTTTAAAGGAAACTTCTTTTTTTCTTCCGAAGGAAGCTTTTTATTTTCATTTATAAAGCTGATTGCAACAAGCGGAATAAGCACGATTCCTCCGATAAGAGTTCTTATTCCGTTAAAAGTAAAAGTACCTATACTTGCGCCTTCACTCTGGGCAACAAATGAAAGTCCCCACACAACGGCGGCAAGTATGCAATAAAAAGGTCCGAGAAACTTTGCCTTTTTGATAAGATATCACTCCAAAATGCAAATTTGAAAAACCGCCCACAGAATCTCTGCGGGCGGCAAAAACTATTTATTCTGCTGCTTCATCTGCCGCAGCTTCTTCAGCAACTTCTTCTGCTGCTTCCTCAGCGGGCTCGATAAGAGCACGGATTGAAAGGCTTACGCGCTTCTTGTCATAGTCGATAGCAGTAATCTTTGCGGTTACTGTTTCGCCAACCTTAAGTACATCCTGAGGCTTGCTGATATGACGGTCAGCAATCTGTGAAATATGGATAAGACCGTCGATACCGGGAATAACTCTTGCAAATGCACCGAAGGTTGTCATGCCAACGATTTCAGCCTCAACAACTGTTCCTTCGGGATAGTTCTTCTTAAGGATTTCCCAGGGATTATCCTCGTCTCTTCTGTAGCCGAGTGAAATCTTCTTGTTTTCTGCATCGAGTGACTTGATGTAAACATCAACTTCCTGACCGATTTCGAAAACTTCTGAGGGATTCTTGATGCGCTTCCATGACATTTCGGAGATGTGAACCATACCGTCAACACCGCCGATATCAACGAATGCGCCATAGTTAGTCATTGACTTAACAACTCCGTGATACTGCTGACCTTCTGCTGCCTGTGCCCAGAATGCTTCTGAAGCTGCCTTCTTCTGCTCCTTGAGGATAGCGCGGATTGAGCCTACAGCTCTTCTGCGATGCTTATCAACCTCAATGATACGGAACTGAACGGTCTTCTTGAGAAAATCTTCGAGAGCTTCGTCGCGTCGCTCTGTTGCAAGTGAAGCAGGAACGAAAACGCGAACACCGTTTGTAACAACACGGATACCGCCCTTAACTACTTCTGCTACTGTGCCTTCAAGGATTCTGCCGTCTTCTGCTGCATCGATGATGTCAACCCATGACTTCTGAGCATCGAAGCGTCTCTTTGAGAGCATAACAGTTCCTTCAGCATCGTTTGTCTTCATTATGATAAGGTCGATTTCATCGCCGATTTTAAGCTCCTTTGCTGCATTGGCATTGGGATCAGCGCTGTACTCGTCCATAGGAACAAAGCCTGCATGCTTTCTGCCGATATCAACCTGAATTTCTGTGGGTGTAATGCCCATAACAACGCCCTTAACTTTCTGATCTGTGCTCATGTTGCTAAGGGAAGCTTCAAGTGCTTCGGAGAAATTCATCTCATCTGTGATCGCTGCTTCAGAAGGCACCTCCTCTACCTGCATATTTGTGGTTTCCTTTACGATTTCGGACATTTCTAAAAGTACCTCCTTAATTAATGCGGAAGGGGTTGATGCCCCTGCCGTGACGCCGATTTCGGCGTGATTGGAAAAATTTATGGTCCTGAGCTCGTCAGCTCTTTCCACCAAGTATGTTTCACAGTTTTTTTCACATACGGATTTAAGCTTGACCGTATTGGAACTGTGGCGTGCGCCGATGATAATCATAAGGTCGCTTTTTTTTGAAAGCTCCCCTGCTTCATCCTGCCTTTTACGCGTCGCAAAACATATTGTATCAAAAATTTTTGGATTTGTACAGTCTATTTTTATTTTTTCTTTACAAATTTTCCATACATTTTGCGAAAATGTCGTTTGAGAAACTATTATTATTCTTTTTTGACATATTTCTTTGTTGTCTGCCAAGATTTTTTCAAGTTCCTCTATGCTGTTGAAAACAAAAACTTCTCCGTTACAGTGACCCATTATGCCCATCACCTCGGGATGGTTGGGATCTCCCGCAATCAGAACAGGAACATCCTCTGCCGAGTTTTCGGCAACGATATTGTGTATCTTTTTAACAAACGGACAGGTTGCATCGCATATTTCAGCACCTATCTTTTCAAGCTCATCATAAATTGACCTTGCAACTCCGTGTGCTCTGATGATAACAGTTTCACCGCAATTCGCCTGCGCAGGAAAATCAATTGTACGAACTCCCTTTTCCTCAAGCTCACCCGTAACTCTTGTGTTATGGATAAGCTGACCGAGCGTTGACGCAGGGCATCCGTTTTCCGCAAGCTCATATGCCATATTAACGGCTCTGTCAACTCCAAAACAAAATCCTGCCGTTTTTGCAAGCGTTATTCGCAATGTCCCATCTCCCAAAGCTTTACAATTTCGCCCATGATGTTCTGCGCACAGCCTCTGATTTCTTCTCTTGAACTTTCGTCATTTATGCCGAGATTCTCGTAAGGAATAACTTCGCCGAAACGGATTGTCAGCTTCGTGTGTTTCTTCATATTGTCCGAAGTATAAATTGCAACGGGAAGAACATCAGCCTTTGCCTCTTTTGCAATTACGGCAACACCTGACTTTGCTCTTGCGGGCTTATAATCCTTTGAGCGTGTTCCTTCGGGGAAAATACCGAGAACATAGCCTTCTTTAACTATTCTGATAGCATAGTTGAGAGCCTCGGAATCCGCACCGCCTCTTACAATGGGGAAACCATTGAGCTTTGTTAAGAAAAACTTAACAACAGGATTCTCAAAAAGCTCTTTCTTGCCCATAAAATGAAGCTGTCTTTTTTCCATTCCGAGTGCAATAAACACAGGGTCAAGCGCATTTACATGATTTGATGCAAGAATGAAACCTCCGTTTTCGGGAATGTTTTCAGTTCCTGCATATTCAATTTTATAAAGCATCTTTTCGATTGCTCTTCCGACGGGACGCATTGTATCATAAAGCTTGCCTTCTGTTACTTTTGAATAATCAAAACCCTTCATTTATATAGCCTCCTTGATAATTCTTATTATTTCATTTATCGACTCTTCAAGATTAAGATTTGTTGTGTCAACAATAACTCCGTCCTCAGCAGGCTTAAGAGGAGCGATTTCGCGGTGAGAATCATTATAGTCACGCTGTATCAGGTCTTCAAGAACATCCTTATATTCAACCTGAGTGCCTTTTTCGATAAGCTCCTTATATCTTCTCATTGCTCTTGACTCGGGAGAAGCAGTAAGAAAGATTTTTACCTTTGCATCGGGAAGAACAACAGTTCCGATATCTCTGCCGTCCATAATGCAGTTGTTTCTTCTTGCGATATCTCTCTGCAAATCAAAAAGGAACGCTCTGACTTCGGGTACTGCCGAAACATCGGACGCCGCCATTGACGCAGGCGGAGTTCTTATTTCAACGGAAACATCCTCATCGTTGAGAAGAACCTTCTGTTCGCCGTTTTCAAAAACGAGATCAACGCTGATATCACCGAGAGTTGCAGCAACAGCAGGCTTATCCTTTGTATCAATACCCTTTCTGAGGGCATTAACGCCAACCGTTCTGTAAAGCGCACCCGTATCAACATAAATAAATCCGACGGCCTTTGCCGCTGCTCTTGAGATAGTGCTTTTGCCTGCACCTGCAGGGCCGTCAATTGCAACATTTATAACATTATTACTCATAAATAACACCACGCCCGTTTTTTATTTCTTCTGCAGCACTGAGACCTGCAAGTCTGCCCGTTGAAAACGCTATCTGAAGATTGAAGCCGCCCGTATACGCATCGGTATCAATAACCTCACCTGCAAAATACAATCCGCTTATCAGCTTTGACTCCATGGTTTTGGGGTTTATCTGCGAAATGTCAACTCCGCCAGAGGTTATGATTGCCTCAGCAACGGGTCGGAAGCCCGTAACGGTAACGCACAAACCTTTAAGAAGCTGCACAAGTGCAAGCCTCTGCTCTTTGGTTATCTGGTTAACTTTGGTTGACAAAGGAATTCTGCTGAGTTTAACAATCACCGGAACAAGCTTTTTGGGCAGCAGAGAATTCAATGCGTTAATGAAATTCTTGTTTGTATTCTCAGAAAAATCGCGCAGAATTCTTACATCAAGCTGTTCAGGAGTTAACGCAGGCTTCAAATCTATATATATTTTATATTTTCCGCTTTTCATATTTCGCATATGAGCCGATGCGCTGAGAATCATCGGACCAGACACTCCGAAATGCGTGAAAAGCATTTCTCCGAAATCGGTATAAACAGTCTTTCCGTTTTCGGTGTCAACAACCTTTATTGCAGTATTGCGAAGAGAAAGACCCATAAGCTCGCTGCAAAATCCCTCATGGATTTCAAGAGGAACAAGCGAAGGCACAAGGTCGGTTATCTTATGTCCGGTCTGCTTTGCAAGCTCATAGCCGTCACCGGTTGAGCCTGTGCCGGGATAAGAAAGTCCGCCGGTTGCAATGATGATTTTCTCGGCAAAAATTTCTTCACCGCCATCGGTTTTTACTCCGACAACCTTCTCACCGTCATGCATAAGTTCAACTGCTCTTCCGTGCATGAATCTTGCCCTTCTTTTCGCATAGGCAACAAGAGAATCAACTATATCAACGGCATTATCGGAAACGGGAAAAACCCTGTTTCCCCTTTCAGTTTTGAGTTCAACACCGTTATTTTCAAAAAAATCAATAACATCCGAAGGCATGTATCTTGAAAATGCGCCGTATAAAAACCTTCCGTTACGGGGAACATTGGAAATAAGCTCCTGCAGAGATGCGCAGTTATTGGTAACATTGCATCTGCCCTTGCCGGTTATCATAAGCTTTCTTGCCGGGCGCTCATTTCTTTCAAGGACGATTGTTTCAACGCCTTCATGCGCTGCCGTGCCTGCCGCCATAAGTCCCGCGGCACCTGCACCGACTACAAGAAGAGAGGTTTTCATCAGTTGTTTTCTCCTCCCGTGCGGTAAACATGATATTCATCCCATATCTTTTCAAGCTCGCGGAAATCTTTATAAACATCATCCTGCTTCTTTCTCGCTGCAGCTGCAACAAGAGCGTTGATAAGGCTGAGCGGAGCAACAAGCGAATCAACAAAAGAAACCATGCTGCTTTTTGCAATAAGAAGATGAGTTGCAAGCTGCGCAATGGGCGACATCTCTCCGTCGGTTATGGATATGATGGTTGCGCCCCTGTCTTTAGCAAAATTAAGAGCCTTGACCGTCTGGGTTGAATATCTGGGAAAACTTATAGCGATACATACATCATCGGAATTTATATGAAACATCTGCTCAAAAATCTCACTTGATGCCGAAGTATCAATAAGAACAACATTTTCATAAAGGAATCTGAAATAAAAAGCCGCAAAGCTTGCGATCGCTGCAGAGCTTCGTATTCCGAGAATATAAATCTTTTTTGCGTTGTTAATTGCATCCGCGCTCTTTTCAAAGGCTTCGCGTGAAATGCCTTCTCTGGTTGTTTTTATCATCTCGATATCGGCAGCAAAAGCCTTATCAAGCATATCATCGCCTTCAAAACGACTTGCGGCAACATCCATTCGCTGAACACTTGTCAAATGGCTTTTAACCATTTCCTGAAGATATTTCTGAAGCTCGGGATAACCGTCAAATCCGATATTTGAAGCAAATCGGACTACCGTTGATTCACTGACGCCAACCGCCTTTCCGAGGCTTGCGGCAGTCATAAACGATGCTTTTTCATAATTATTCTTTATGTAGTCGGCAATCTTTTTGTGTCCTTTTGAAAGGCTGCTGTAGATTTCATCGACTTTTCGGGTGAAACTTTCTGACATAAATATACCTCATTTCATACAGAATGTATTTTACACCAACAGAAGAAAAAATGCAAGTGCAATTTAAAATCCTGCAAGATTTCTTTCATTTTTATTCATTGACTGTTTATGTTGTTTAGTGTATAATTATTGAAAAGTTCCTATATAAAGGAGACATCATTATGTCATCATCAACAGTTTTATGGTATAATTCACCTGCCAAGGCATGGACCCAAAGTCTGCCCATCGGCAACGGCACTCTCGGCGCCATGATATACGGCGGCACTTCAAATGAGCTTCTCTGCCTTAACCATGATGAGCTCTGGACGGGTATGCCGAAAAACACCGTAAGAGACGGCGCTCCCGAGTCCTTCAAAAAAGCCCGTGACCTTGCACTCAGCGGCAGACTTAACGAAGCTCAGAAAGAGGTTGAGGAAAATTTCCAGAGCGTATGGAGCCAGGCATACATGCCTCTGGGCAATCTTGAAATCAATTTTGCTCTCAAAGGCAGAATAAAAGATTACAAGCGCACCCTCGACCTTGAAAATGCTCTTTCAACAGTTGAATTCACTTGCTCCGGAATCAGTTATAAAAGAGAATATTTTGCATCATATCCCGGCAAGGCTATTGCGGCAAAATTCACCGCTGAGGGCGGAAAGATGAGCTTTTCATTCGGTCTTACCTCAAAGCTTCGCAGCAGCAGCCGCGTTGACGGTGACTGCGTTATTCTTGACGGCGAATGCCCCGGAGAAAACAACTTTAAAAACGACTCCTGCAATCAGGTATATTTTGAAGAACCCGAAAAGAAAGGCATTCATTTCAGAGCTGTTGCAAAGGTTATAACAGATGGCGTAAAAAAGCTCACCGAAAACCGTCTTAATATTACGGACGCTACAGAAGCAATTATTTTCTTCACAGCCGAAACAAGCTTCAACGGCTTTGATAAACAGCCGTATCTTGAAGGCAAGGAATACATTGAGCCCTGCATGGACCGCATCAATGCTCTAACTGATTATGCTTCGCTTAAAAAAGCTCACATCGATGACTATAAAAACATTTATGACAGAGTAAATCTCTATCTCGGAGAAGGCAGAGAAGACATTCCCACTGACAAGCGTCTTAATGCATTCAAGAGAAAGAAAGACGATATTTCGCTCGTTACACTTGTTTATAACTTCGGACGATATCTTGCAATCTCTTCTTCAAGAGAAGGCTCACAGCCCTCAACTCTTCAGGGAATCTGGAACGACAGATTAATTCCGCCCTGGCATTCAAACTACACCGTTAATATCAACACCGAAATGAACTATTGGCCCGTTCTGATGTGCCGTATGCCCGAAGTCAATCTTCCTCTTATCAAAATGGTTGAAGAGCTCAGTATAAGCGGCGAAAAAGCAGCAAAGGGTCAGTACGGTGCAAAGGGATGGACATCTCACCATAATGTTGACCTCTGGAGACTCTCAACTCCTGTCAGCGGCAACGCACAGTGGGCATTCTGGCACGGCTCATCGGGCTGGTTCTGCGAGCATCTTTTTGACCACTATGAATATACAAACGATATTGACTATCTTAAGAATACAGCCTATCCCATTATGAAAAAGGCGGCTGAATTCTATCTTGATATCATGGTTGAACACGAAGGAAAGCTTGTTCTTGCTCCCGGCACATCTCCCGAAAACTCATTCTGGTATGAAAACGAGAAATGCAGCGTTGCAAAATACAGCACTATGTCGATGTCAATTGCAAGAGAGCTCTTTGAAAATTGCATAAAGTGTTGCAGCATTCTTGACGATGACAAGGATTTTGCCTCAAAGCTTGAAGATACTCTTTCAAGAATGGCAGATTTCAAGCTCGGCAGTGACGGTCAGCTTCTGGAGTTTGACGACGATTATCCCGAAACCGAAATCCACCACAGACATTGCTCGCATCTCTATGCACTTCACCCTGCTCATATCATCACGGTTGACGGCACACCCGAGCTTGCAAAGGCATGCCGCAGAACACTTGAGCGCAGAGGTGACAACGGCACAGGCTGGAGTCTCGGCTGGAAAATCAATTTCTGGGCAAGACTTTTCGACGGCGACCACGCACTCAAGCTTATCGAAATGCAGCTTCGCCCCGTTAAGAGCGTCGGCATCAACTATACAAAAGGCGGCGGAACATATGAAAATCTTTTTGATGCTCATCCCCCGTTCCAGATTGACGGCAATTTTGGCTTTGTAAGCGGCATAACCGAAATGCTCATGCAGAGCCGTGACAACAGAATTTATATTCTTCCTGCTTTTCCTTCAAAATGGAAAAACGGCAAGATCAGCGGTCTTTGGGCAAAGGGCGGCGTTGTTGTTGACATTGAGTGGAAAGACGGCAAGCTCCTCAGCTGCAGTCTTGAAGGAAACGGAAAATACACTCTTATCATTGACGGCAGCGAAAAAGAAATTGAGCTTAACGGCAAGAAGGTAACTGTAAATGCCTGATATGAAATACGACCTTTATGATTTCGACAAAACAGTATATCCTCAGGACAGCGAAACGGTTTTTCTGTTTTACTGCATCCTTCACAGACCTTATCTGATTTTTATAACTCCGTGGCTTTTGCTGAATCTCATTCTGTTTTTTCTCGGCTTCGGAGACCAATTCAAAGGCAGATGCTTTTCTTTTCTCCGTTTTATCGACGGAGAAAAGATGGCTGAAAAATTCTGGAAAAATCAGCAAAAAAACATCTTTCCCATATTTAACCCCGAAAACAGGGAAAGACCTGTTGTTGTTTGCTCGGCATCGCCCGAATTTTTTCTCAAACCCATTTGCGAGAAATACAAGGTCGATGTTCTTATTGCAACAAGGATGAGCCCGAAAACCGGACGCATTGAAGGCTTCAACTGCAAGGATAAACAAAAGCCCCTGCGAATTGCAGAGGCTTTGCCGAAAGCAGAATTTGTTAATGTTTATTCGGACTCTCTTAAAAATGACATACATATTTTCGAACTCGGAAAAAGATGTTTTCATGCCCAAAAAGGAACTCTCACCGAAATGAGCATTGAGGAAATCCGAAGTAAAGTCAATAACTAAATATCAATTATCACAGGATCTGAACCGAAAGAAGGCAAAAGCTTTTCGGTCAGGTCCTGTGTTTTTATTTTTAAGGTTGCGGTATTATCACTCGGATGACAACAGAGATATTTCTCCCGCAAAACATCCCTGTCAATTGCTAGCAAAACTTTTTTATCAGCATCAAACATAAGGCTCGTGATGCTTAGGGAACCCGGCTCGGTATTGAGAAGCTCACGCATTTTTTCGGGCGAAGCAAAAGAAAGGCGCGATGTGCCAAGCTTTTTTGAAACATCCTTTGTTATAAACTTTTTATCTCCGGAAAGCATAAGCAAATAATAAATGCTGCCGGTTGTTGTTGTCAGCAAAAGATTTTTGCATATTTTTCCGTCTATCAATTGTTCAATTTTTTCGCATTCCGCAATGGTAAATGCCGCATCGTGATGAAAAATCTCATATTCTACCGATGCGCTTTCAAGATAAGCGCAAACAGCTTTAATTTTATCCTGCATAAAACAACTGCTCCCTGATATAAAAAAGCTGCACCGTTATCCGATGCAGCATGAGTTCTTGACTTTGAATTATTTGAAAAGATTTTCAACTGTTGCTACAAGATCAATAATCGCAACGCAAACGCTTTCCATAAAAGCGTCAATTCTGCCGAGAAAATCATTGAAGCCTGTGTCAAAAATAAGGTCTTCTGAACCGCAGTTGTAATCTTCCAACAAAGGTGTAACAAAATCAGCAAAAGCTGAGGTGATTCCACCAAGCACACCGTTGATTGTTTCGGCTGTTTCTGCATCAGTTGCAAAACCGCAAACTGACATAAGTGAAGCAAGTGCTGCAAAAACAAGCAAAATTGAAATTATCTTTTTCATATTTAAATCTCCTTGTCAAATATTACTTCAAATATTATATATCATTTTATAACTGTTGTCAATGGTGATTTTATTGCTGAGCATAAAACGCAGACGCATAATCCGCCTCACTGATTTTAACGGATTTCCACGGGCCGCTGCTGCAATCCTCATGGGTAAGAACACCGTTATCATAGGTATGAATATTTGAATACTGCGACTTTCCTCTTGCAAGAACCCAGTTCTGCGGAACACCCTCATTTTCGGCGCCGAAAACGCTTTCTTCAACATCAAATTCACCGTTACGAAGCTCCGCACAGCAGAAATATGTTATTTTATCATCTTCATTGAATTCGATAACACAACGGCTTTTATTGCTTTGAATTATATATGCTCCGTTTTTATCCTTCATAAATTCAAGGAATTCCTGCGTTATAACACCGTCATGCTCTTCGATACCGTAAACATATCTGAAACCGTCGGTTTTTTCGTTATATTCAACGCTGTATTCTTTAACGGCAATTTCAGAAATCATACTGAGCACGAAGCTGCTTTTTCCGTTGGTATCGTAAACAATCTCCATACCGTTTGCCTCAAGCTCAAAAAGACTCTTTGCCGCCTCGGATGTAAACTCGGAACTGAATTCACGGGTTATGTCAAAATCGGAAAGCATAAACGGTTGAAAAGAGGTCAGAACATAATCTTTTTCAAGAAAATATTCCCTTTCGCTGTTTGCTTTGACAGTGCTGTTATGAGCATTTTCAAGAACTGTAACCTTAGATTTCATTGCTGAAATAACCGCTTCGAAACGGCTTCTGCATCCCTGAAAATCCAAATCCGTGTTGGTTATATCAAGCATATCCGCCGTTTTCATTTTCGGAGGCTCATTATTTCCCGAGCATGAGCAGAAAATCAAAACAACAGCTGTTAAAAGTGCAAAAACTTTTTTCATCTTATTTTTCGCTGAGAAGCTTTGCAAGCTCATCCATAAAAGTATTTATATCCTTGAACTGACGGTATACGGATGCAAAACGCACATACGCAACCTCATCAAGATCCTTAAGCTTATCCATTGCAAGCTCACCGATATAAACCGAAGTTACTTCTCTGTCAAAAGAGTTCTGGAGAGTGGACTCAATTTCATTAACGGCAGTTTCAATCTTTTCAAGAGAAACAGGTCTTTTTTCACAGGCCCTGAGCATACCGTTGAAAAGCTTGTTGCGGTCAAAAACCTCTCTTGACTTATCCTTCTTAACAACTATAACGGGAACACTTTCAATTATTTCGTATGTAGTAAAACGCTTCTGGCAGCTTACGCATTCACGGCGGCGGCGTATACGCTCGCCCTCATCGGTAGGTCTTGAATCAATAACCTTGCTTTCTTCGCAACCGCAAAACGGGCATTTCATAGGCTTAATCTCCTTTTAATACACTATATAATGTGTTTATTGTTTTCAGTATAACATAATTTTGCTTTTTTTCAAGTATCTTTTATAAACTTTGCAGATAAACGAATGATTCTTTAAGCTCTTCAATCTCTCCGAAGCCTGCTCTGTAAAGCTCTATTATATAATCTCCGCCGTAATTTACCGAATCCATAATCAAAAAAAGCTTTTTGAAATCAAACTCACCTTTTCCGGGAGGAAGGCAATCACTTTCGGAATTGTTATCGCTTATATGAACGCGGATTATATCATTCTTGAACTTTTCCGCAAATGAATATGGCTCATTTCCCGATCGCACAGCCTGTTTCACATCAAATACCAGCTTAAAATCTTCGCCGAGCGCTGACTTCATTCTGCAAAGAAAATCAGGACTTTCACTGAAATGTCCGTTAACATTCTCCTGAGCAACCCTTACTCCGAATTTTTTTCCTTCACCAACAAGAGTGCCGAATCTTTCAAAATAACACTCATGCGGAAGCTTGCCCGTGTGCCGCATTCCGTGAATTATCGAAATATCCGCGCCGAGCATTGCTGTCACTTCAAAACATCTTTTATAGAAATCAAGAACATCGAGATAGCGTCTTTCGTATTCTCCGAAAAGCATAAAGGTTTCGGAAAACGACGAAAAAGGATGAACTGCAGTTATTTTCATTCCATAATCATTTTTGATTTCATTTAACAATCGGGCAAATTCAAGCGTTGTTTCGCTGACTGAATTAAGAAAAACCTCGCATGTTTTCACTCCGATTTTTCCAAGCTCGGCAAGCGAATGCTCTGTATTCATGGGATAAAGGCATGATGTTGATACTCCGTATGACATGATAAATATTCCTTATATAGCATTATTTTTGATTTGAAAACAGGACAGGGATAATGTATAATTTTCATATAGGAGGATTCACATGAAAAATCACATCAAAATCCACCGCAATTCAAAAAGGTTTCTTATAATCGGCACCGTCACGGTTGTCATAATGCTTCTTGCCTCAACGGTGCTTTACCTCGGTGCAGGAAGGCTATTTGATTACTATTCGGCAACCGATATCAGCGAAAAGCTGCTTGCAAGCGTAAGACCTCTTTCGCTGACAGTTTGCATCGGCTCTGTGGGAACAGAATATTTCTTCAAAAGAAAAGACAGCTGATAGATTATAACATATTGCGGTCATAATTTCAACAGGACGAAAAAGTCGGGAAAAATTAACTTTTTTCTCGACTTTTTAATTTGTATATGTTATTATTATGATAATTGTACGGCAAAAGCCGTATTACAGGAGGCAATAATTATGCTTAAAGTTGCAATGCTGTCAAAATGGCATGTACACGCTGAAGGATATGCAAGAGAATTTCTTGCAAGCGGAAAAGCAGAAATAAATGCTGTCTGGGACGAAAAGCCCGACAGAGGCGCTGAATGGGCAAAAGAACTCGGCTGTGATTTTGAAGCAAGCCTTGATGCCATTCTGGCAAGAGATGATATTGACGCAGTATGCTGCTGCACTCCCACAACCATGCATACCGATGTTCTTATCCGTGCCGCAAAGGCAGGAAAGCATATATTCACAGAAAAAACTCTTGCATGCACGGTTAAAGAATGCCGTGAAATTGCAAAAGCCATTGAAGAAAATAATGTTACCTTTGTTATATCATTCCCTCACAAGGCATGGCCGATTGTTAAATTCGCAAAGCAGCACATCGAAGACGGCGATTTCGGCAGGGTTACAAATGTCAGAATACGCAATGCGCATAACGGCGTAAGCGGAAAATGGCTGCCCGATTACTGGTTTGTTAAGGATGACTGCGCGGGCGGCGCAATGATGGATCTCGGCTGCCATCCGATGTATCTTCTCGCTTATCTTTGCGGAAAGCCCAAAAAGATAACAGGCATTGCAAATTCAGTTTTCGGAACTCCGGTTGATGAAAACGCAATTTCGATAATTGAATTTGAAAACGGAATAATAGGCGTTTCCGAAACATCGTTCCTTGCATATTCTTCACCCTACACCATTGAAATTCACGGTACAGAAGGAATTCTTCTTTGGCAGGGCGGCGAAATCAAATATAAAACAACCGAAACCGCAAAGCTCAACAAGGGCTTTATTTCGCCCGACAATCTTCCCAAAGAAGACGAAAAGCCCATTCCGCGCTTTATTGATGCTTGCATTAACGGCACGTGTTCGCCTGAGGGTCTCGGCATAAACGATGCAATCGAGCTTGCTGTTCTGCTCGAAAATGCCTACATATCATATAAAAACGGCACAACCGTTGACATAAAGGAGTAACATTATGAAAACAGAACTTCATTATTACGATATATTCCCAAAGGTTTTTCCTGCAGGAAAAGAAGTTACGGTAACAATAAAACCGCTCGGCGCACATGCGGAATTCAAAAATCCCGACGGTATTGTTCTTAAGATTTTCGGTCTTGATGACGGAAATCCCAGAGACTATCCTTACAGAAAAAACGGCAGAGAAGTTGATTTTGAATTTGACGGCTGCATAAAATTCACTTACGCATTCCCTGCCGAGCAGCAGTATTATATCCGTATTTTTGATAAAGAAACAGACAAGCGTCTGCTTCAACTGAGCGTTTACGCTCTTGATGAGGACCTTTGCGGCAGATATCCTCTTATCGGCGACCTGCATATGCATACCTGCCGTTCCGACGGCAAGCAGGCTCCCGCAATCGTCAGTGCAAACTACAGAAAGCACGGCTATGATTTCTTCGCAATCACCGACCATCACCGTTATTATCCTTCACTTGAGGCAATTGAAGCTTATAAGGATGTTCCCATTGAATTCAATATCATCCCCGGCGAGGAAGTGCATCTTCCCGACCTTCCGCCCGACCACATCAATGATGTTCATATTGTTAATTTCGGTGGAAAATATTCGGTAAACGCAATTCTTAAAGACGAGCACACAGATGAATTCGGTAGCGATATCGACAAGCGCCGCATTGATGGTTTCCCTGCTCCCGAACAGCTTGACGAAGACGGTTACAGATCAGAGGTTAATGCTCTTGCCGCAACGCTTGATATTCCCGAAGACATTGAGCCCTTCACCTATGCAAGCTGCGTATGGGTATTCAATCACATCAAAAAAGCCGAGGGTCTCGGAATTTTCTGCCATCCCTACTGGCTTTCAAATGTTCATCAGGTTCCCGAAAACCTTACTGATTATATGCTCAAAACCCACCCGTTTGATGCATTTGAGGTTCTCGGCGGCGAAAATTACTATGAACATAACGGCTTTCAGACCCACAAATATTATGAAATCAAGGCTCAAGGCTATAATTTCCCCATCGTCGGCAGCACCGACAGCCACAGTTCAATTAACAACGAAAATGCTTATGTTGCATCAACAATGGTATTCTCTCCCGAAAACGAAAGAGTTGCCATTATTGATTCAATTAAAAACTATTATTCAATCGCAATTGACGGCATCAGCAAAGAATTCAGACTGGTCGGCGATTTCAGACTCGCACGCTACGCAACCTTCCTTCTTCAGGAGTATTTTCCGTTGCATGATGACCTTTGCTACGAAGAAGGCAGAGCAATGAAGGATTATGTTTGCGGAGTTGAAGGCGCAAAAGAAACGCTTGAATTCATCAGCGGAAGAATTCAAAAACAGCGCAAAAAATATTTCGCATTCTGATTGGAGGAAAAAACAATGGCAAAAGAGCGCTCACTTGAAGCTGCCGAATTTCAGCATCCCAACAAAATCGGTATAAAAGACTGTCTGGGCTATGCTTTCGGCGATGCTGCAAACCTTTTTATTCTTACATATGTTTCTTCATATCTTAAGGTTTTCTACACAGATATACTTAAGATTTCAGAAAACAAGATAACAACTCTTCTTCTTATTGCAAGACTCTGGGACGCAATAAATGACCCTCTCTGGGGTAATATTGTTGCAAAGAAAAGACCTAATAGAGACGGCAAATTTCTTCCTTTCATAAAATGGTTCGCAATTCCCGCAGGAATCATGGCAATGCTCTGCTTTGTTAATTTCAGAAGTTTCACAACCAGCGAAACACTGGTTCTCGCTCTTATGTATGTTACATATATCGGTTTCGGCATGATGTATACAACAATCAACATCCCCTACGGTTCTCTCGCTTCAGTCATAACCGATGACCCTGACGGTAGAACTCTTCTTTCAACCTTCCGTTCAATCGGTGCAGGTCTCGGCGGAGCAATTCCTCTTCTCATCGGTCCCATGATTATTTACAGCGTAACAGGCACAAACAGTCAGGGCGAAGCCGTTAAGGCTGCCGATGCAGGCGGAATGCTTAAGTTCGGCATTATGATGGGTGTTTTCTCAATCATCTTCTATTTCCTTTGCGTTAAGAGCACCAAAGAAAGAGTGGCATCAGAAGAAGAACCTACGGTTGACACCAAGAAAACATATCTCGGCATGCTCAAGAGCAGACCCTTCATCACCGCCGCCCTTTCGGGTATTCTTATCAGTGGCCAGCTTCAGTTCGGTTCGCTCAACCAGTATCTCTATAAAAACTATTTTGAAAACACCGACCTTTCAATCATAGGCACAATTGCTAACTATCTGCCCATGGCGGTTATGATTTTCTTTAT
The DNA here is from genome assembly GCA_045539875.1 of Acutalibacteraceae bacterium. GTDB lineage: Bacteria > Bacillota > Clostridia > Oscillospirales > Acutalibacteraceae > CAG-177. The sequence continues at coordinate 1,316 of JAZQGF010000032.1, read as the reverse complement.
GCCCAAGCTTGTTAAGAAATTCGGCAAGCAAGAGCTTTGCGGCATAGGAACATTGTTCTCGGCAATCGCTGCAGTTCTTATGTTCTTTATCGTTCCCCGTTGCGACAGACTCTCAACCGCACCCGTTGTATTTATGCTGTTCACCTTTATTATCGGATTCGGCTACTCTTTTGTCAGCATAACTAACTGGGCAATTATCACCGATGTTATTGACTATCAGGAATATAAAACGGGCATCCGAAGCGAAAGTGCGGTATACGCGGTTTATACCTTCTGCCGCAACCTCGGACAAACTCTTGCCGATGTTGGCGGCATGAAGCTTTTGAGTGCTGTTGCAGGCTATGACGGCGCAACCATGGGCGACAAGGGCTACATTCCCGAAGTCGGCGACGGTATTCTCTTTGTTTGTACAATAATCCCTGCAATCGTATATACGCTTGTTTTCATACTTTTCAAGTTCGGTTATCCTCTTAACAAGAAAAATCTTGAACCGGTTTATTCCTATGTCAGAAAAGCAAGAGGCGAAGCTGAAAACGCATAAAAAGCTAAATGAGCTGTCTCACTCAGAAAAGTGAGACAGCTCATTTTTTATACCATTTCAATAAATCACTGTAGTTTCCCCTGAAATGAAAACAGCGTCCGTTTTTGTTCATTCCGATTTTTGAAAGTCCTAATTGTTCAAGTATTCCTATGGATTTATGATTTGTAATATTGGCATAGGCTTCAACAAATTTTATATCCTTATTTATATTCAGAATCAAAAACCCGTACAACTCTCTGAAAATGTTTCTGCCGTGATAATCAGATTTAAGCTGAATTTCTTCCATCATAAATGTGTCTGCGTTTGTGTAATACTGAAAGAAACCGATAATTTTATCAGCGTTCTCTATGAGAACTATCTGCCGTTCATCACGCTTTAAGCCGTTGATTACACCCTCATACCAACACTTATAATCTTCTTCTCTTGTGTTACCCGTAGGAGCTATTATTTCCATGTTATCGGCAAGGATGTTGAATATATCATTTGCAACTATAGAAAAATCGGGTTTGTTGAGGTAACTGAAAGTAATATAAGCCATATAAGATCTCCCTACTAATACAAGAACAAATTCAGAATATCTATCTTTATCAATCAAAAAAAAAACCGCCTCTGATGAGACGGTTGAATTAACTGTTTTCAATACACCCTGAAAACTGAACAAAGATAGAAGAAACGAAGTAAAGGAAAAACTAGAAAAACATTGGTCAAGCCCTCGACCTATTAGTATTGCCAAGCTGAACGTGTCACCACGCTTACACATGCAACCTATCAACCT
>JAZQGF010000031.1:0-94664 GCA_045539875.1 Acutalibacteraceae bacterium | reverse complement strand
GACTCATGGTACTGGGCACATCCGCCTATGTACATGCCCCAGAACTGCAACCTTGATGATGTTGCTCACATCAAAGAGTTTGTTGATATTCCCGTTGTCTGTGCCGGCCGTATGGAGCCCGATGTCGGTGCTCAGGCTGTTGCAGAGGGTAAAATTGACGGTGTCGGTGTTGCGCGTCAGTTCCTTACAGACCCCGAATGGATTACAAAGATTATTGAAGACAGAATTGAGGAAATCAAGCCTTGTATATGCTGCCACAGCGGTTGCTTCAACTTCTCATCCTCAAAGGGTCACGCAAACACACAGGACCTTCTCGACACAATGGGTCTTGCACGCTGCGCACTTAACCCCAAGACAATGCAGTCCAAGAAGTACAAGATTGTACCTGCCAAGAAGAGCAAGAAGATTGCTGTCATCGGCGGCGGTATAGGCGGTATGGAAGCAGCAATTGTTGCTGCACAGCGCGGCCACACGGTAACTCTCTATGAAAAGTCCGGCGTTCTCGGCGGTGTATTTATCGCCGCTGCCGCTCCCTCTTTCAAGGAGAAGGACCGCGATCTTATTGCATGGTACAACCGTGAAATTATGAAATACCCCTCAATCACTGTCAAGATGAACACAGAGGTTAAGGATATTAACTCTCTCGGTGCAGACGAGGTTATCGTTGCAACAGGTTCTGTTGCTAACAAGATTCCCGTAAAGGGCGCTGCAGAATACGGTATTGAGGCTGTTGAATATCTTCTCAAGGAGAAAGAGGTCGGCGAGAATGTTGTTGTTGTCGGCGGCGGTCTTACAGGCTGCGAAATCGCTTATGACCTTTACCTTCAGGGTAAGAAGCCTGTCATTGTTGAAATGCAGGATGACCTTATCACAACACCCGGTGTTGCGCTTGCAAACACAAGCTTCCTTCGCGATTTCTTCAAAGCAAACAAAGTTCCTGTTTATCTTGAGTCCAGAACAACAGAAATCCGCAAGGACGGTGTTACAATTGCCGGTAAAGACGGCAAAACAGTTGATGTACCTGCAGACAGCGTAATTCTTTCTGTTGGCTACAAGCCCGCACCCATCGCAGAAAAGGCAAAGCATGTTCACATCGTCGGCGATGCCTCCAAGGTCGGTAACCTTCGTACAGTTATCTGGCAGGCTTGGGATGTAGCAATGAAGCTGTAATCCGTTTTTAAAACATAATAACAAGAGGTTTGTAACAAAAAGCCGTTGCAAACCTCTTTTCTTTTTTACTCATTTGATATTGAAAAAATTTTTTATATATGTTAAAATTTAAAAGCAGATATATATTCTGCAGAGAAAGAAACAAAAATTCAGAAAGAAGGAGGGAAAACAAATGTCACTCGCTGATATTATTGCAGGTCTTTTCGACATTCTTGAAAAGGTTCAGAATTTCCTTTTCAGTTTCGGCGACATTGCACAGAAATTCTTTGATATGCTTCCGTAATTGGTTTGGGCAAATCGGGCCATACCGGTTTTTGCCGGTGTGGCTCTTATAAAGTTTATTGTTCTGCCCGGTGCAGATTTACTATATAGCTAATATTTATCCTTATGAAAGGGGATACGAATAAAATGAACTACAAAATGCAGCTCACACCCGAAGAGATAGAAATTCTCAACGGCTCAAAGGGCGAAACAATGGCAAAGGTTATGAAAACTCTTGTCATGTACGGCGATGCTTTCGGCGCAACAAAAATGGTACCTGTCGAAAGCAAAATGGGTCACCTTGTTACCAGCTTTGGTCTTAAGGTTATGAGCCCGGTTTATGACCTTATGGATCAGCTTATCGCAGGCGGCGCACTTTCACAGCAGAAATTCTCTGTTGACCCCAAGCCCCTCGATCCCAAGGTTCCTGCAAACTTCCTTCAGAAACTTATTTTCAACAAGTTCATGTACTCCAAGCAGGATGAGTACGATAAGCAGCTTGCAAAGCTCGGTCTTATCGACGATAAATCCTACACATGTACTTGCTACATGGATGAGGTCGGCAACCTTCCCAAGAAGGGCGAAGTTCTCTCCTGGGCAGAGTCATCAGCAGTTGTTTACGCTAACTCCGTAATAGGTGCAAGATGTAACCGTAACTCCGGTATCATCGAGCTTTTCGGTTCAATAGTCGGCAAGGTTCCCTATTTCGGTCTTGTTACAGATGAGGGCAGAAAGGCAACATGGATTGTTGAAGTCAAGACAAGCAAGAAGCCCGAAGCTCAGATTCTCGGTTCTGCAATCGGTATGAAGGTTATGGAAGATGTCCCCTACATCAAGGGTCTTGACAAGTGGATCGGAACAGAGCTTGACGGCGACACAAAGGCATACCTCAAGGATTTCGGTGCCGCTACAGCTTCCAACGGAGCCGTCGGTCTTTACCACATTGAAAATCTTACTCCCGAAGCTGTTGAGCAGGGCGAAAGCCTCATTGCAGAGGGTGCACAGGTTTATGTTGTTGACGATGCTGAGCTTGCAAGAGTTCAGGCAAACTACCCTGTTATGTGGAAGAATAAGGATGCTAAGCCGAAGCTTTGCTTTGTCGGCTGTCCCCACCTTTCACACGCACAGCTTATCGAGTGGACGGACAATGTTGTTGCAGGACTTAAGAAAAACGGCCTCAAAAAGGTTTCCGTTCCCACTGTTTTCACAGCTGCTCCTGCAGTTGTTGAGGAATTCAACAAAACTCCCAAGGCAAAAGAGCTTGCCGCAACAGGTGTTGTTCTCAGCTACATCTGCCCGCTTATGTATATGAACAATCCTCTTTGCAAGAAGATGCCCGTTATCACAAACTCCAACAAGCTCAGAACATACACAACCTCTCGCTATTACAGAAGCGAAGAGATTCTTGATATCATCACAAAGGAGGCAAAGTAAGATGAAACAGTTCAAAGGACGCCCCGTTGTTGCAGGTAAGTGCACAGCTTCAGCTCTTGTTTCACATGGCGGTTTCAACACTCTCGCCTCTTTCCAGAACGCACTTCAGTTCGGCGATAAGGAAGCAAAGTGCGGCGATCAGAATAACTCCGACCTTTATAATAAGCCTATGGTAGGAACAGCTCTTTGCCTTCCCCAGACCATCGGCTCAACAACAGGCGGTATGGTTCTCTACTGCGCAAATGTTATGAAGAGAAATCCCAAGTGTATGCTTTTCTCGGAGCACATCGACTCACTCGCATGTGCAGGCGCAGTTCTCGCTGCAGTCTGGACTGACGAACCGATGATAACAATTGACTGCCTCGGTCAGGAATTCCTTGACTATGTTAAGGACGGAATGAAGATTACAGTTACAGAAGACGGCACAGTTACAGTTGAATAATTACAAAAATCCTCCGCTGCGGCGGGGGATTTTTTATAGCACATTTTCAATGTTTATTTTCTCTGCATTCAGCAGGTTCATTATCCGGTTTATTGCCTCAATGCACTTGTTTTTGAATTCGTCGCGGTCGGTGTGCTCAAGTATCATCGGCAGTGCGGTAATATTCTCTTCAAGCTCGTCCATACCCTCGTGCATGACAAGTGAATGAAGAATTACCGAGGATTTCTCCCATTGGCGGAGCAAATCTTCGGTTTTTTTGTTCAAAATTTCATCCGGATCCGTTTCGGCTGAATCGATGATTTCTTCAATAGAATATAAAAGACCGTTCATCTCTCTTTTAAAAACATGACCCGACCATACTGACAGAAAAATTGCAGTGGCAAGAAGAAAAACGGCGACGGCTGTTCTTTTCAAGTTGTGTTGTCCTTTCTGGCTAAAAAAATAATTCCGTTGTTGCTGACGGTCATTATCATTATTTCTTCAAGCGGAATTTTGGTTGAAAGAATCATTTTCTTTATTTTATCAGGTTCTATCTGTGATTGCTCAACCGTTTCGTCAACTATCTTTCCGTCGCACACAACCGCAAACGGCATTCCGTCATCCGCAGGCGAAAGACCTATGTCTTTGACAGTTGAATTTCTGCTTTCAGGCTTAAGAAGCACGCTGATTTTTCCGTTCGTCTCAAAAATTGCATAGGAAACAACAGAAACATCAAAAACATCCTTTTGCCTCAGCAGCGACATAAGGTCATTGACTGACATTCTCAGCTTCCGCAGGGCTTTCAAGTCGATTTTTCCGTCACGGATAACAATAACGGGATGCCCTTGAATTACGGCGCGGATTTTGTTGCTTTTCAGCCCTATAACCGACGAAAATATTTCGTAGGCAACAAGTGCAAAAAGCGCAACAATCGAATGCAGAATGGGGACTCGGTTATCCTGCATGGGAATTGATGCTATTTCCGACAGAAGAATTGTAACAACAAGCTCCGACGGTTGCAGCTCTCCGATTTGCCGTTTGCCCATGAGGCGCATGAGAAATATTATTGTTAAGTAAAGCACGGTTGCCCTTATAAGCGTCACTGCCATCAAATCATCCTTTCGGATTTATTATGCAACATTAATCGGTAATTATTGACTAAAAATCTTATTTGTATTATAATACGGGCAAACATTTGATTTATATTTTTATCCTGGACGGTGTTTTATGAAATATTATCTCGGAATGGATATCGGCGGCACAAAATGCGCCGTTGTTCTCAGCGAAAAGGATGCTTCATGCATCAAGGATAAAATTCGTTTTGATACAAAGGCTGAGAGGGGATATGCCGAAATTATCGCAGAGCTTATTTCCTGTGCCCGTGAAATTTTAACAAGAAACAGCATTGATGCACAGGATGTTATTGCATGCGGAGTGAGCTGCGGCGGCCCTCTTGACAGCGACAGCGGAATAATCATGTGTCCTCCCAATCTTCCCGACTGGGATAATGTTCCGCTTGCGGATATGATAACCGATGCTATCGGCGTTCCTTGCAAGGTACGCAATGATGCGGATGCGTGCGCAATTGCGGAATGGAAATTCGGCGCAGGCAGAGGCACGCAAAACATGGTTTTTTTAACCTTCGGCACGGGTATGGGAGCAGGTCTTATTCTCAATGGCAGACCGTATTCGGGCTCATGCGGCACGGCAGGCGAGGTTGGTCATATCAGACTTGATTCCGACGGACCCGTTGCTTACGGAAAAGCAGGCTCTTTTGAAGGCTTCTGCAGCGGAGCAGGCATTGCCGCAATGGCAAAGCAGATGCTCTCGATTTATAACGGAAAAACAATTATTCCGAGAGACAATGTGACTGCCAAAACAATTGCTGAGGCTGCAGTCAACGGCGATAAGCTTGCAAATGCGATTTACCGTCGCTGCGGTGAAAAGCTCGGTCTCGGAATTTCAATTCTTATTGATATTCTGAATCCCGAAAAAATCGTTATCGGCAGCATTTTTCAGCGTTCGGGTTTTCTGCTTGCTGATTCGATGAATGAGATGATAAAAAAAGAAGCGCTTGCGGTTTCTGCGCAGCGTTGCGAAATCGTTCCTGCAATGCTCGGCGATGATATCGGAGATTTTGCGGCAATCGGAGTTGCAAAGGATTATTCGGAGGCGGATGTATGAGCGAAAAAAGATTTTTTGACGAGCTTCTCAAAAGATATCCTTCTTTGGAGATGTGCGGAGAAGATATATACAAATCTTTTGAAATTATGGCGGAATGCCTTGAAAACGGCGGAAAGATTCTTTGTTGCGGTAATGGTGGCTCTGCTGCCGACTGCGACCATTTTGCAGGCGAGCTTTTAAAGGGATTTCTCAAAAAAAGACCGCTTCCCGATGCAGAAAAGGCAAAATTCGGTGACGGTTTTATTGCGGATAATCTCCAGAAGGGTCTGCCGGTGATTTCTCTTTGTGCCCATTCGGCGCTGATGACGGCGTTCTCAAACGATGCCGTGCCGTCGCTTGTGTTTGCCCAGCAGGTTTATGCATACGCCGAAAGCGGAGATGTGCTTTTGTGTTTCAGCACCTCGGGCAATTCCGAAAATATCGTTTATGCCGCAGAAACGGCAATAGCAGCTGACATGAAGGTTATATCCGTAACGGGAGAAAAAGAAAGCACGCTTTCAAGGTTTTCCGATGTGTGCATCAATCTTCCCGAAACCGAAACCTTCAAAGTTCAGGAGCTTACTTTACCTGTTTATCATTGCCTTGCGGCGATGATTGAGGATAGATTTTTTGCAAAATAACATAATTAAAAGGAGAAATGATTATGATTAATATACCCAGACCTGAGCATCCCGATCCGCAGTTTGAGAGAGCAAACTGGCTCAACCTCAACGGCGAATGGGATTTTGAGTTTGATTTCGGCAACAGCAAATATGATGCAGGCATTCTTGATAAGAAAGACTGGGAGAAAAAGATTATTGTTCCCTTCTGCCCCGAAAGCAAGCTTTCAGGCATTGAATATACCGATTTTATTCCTGCTGTTTGGTACAGAAGAACTTTTGATATCACAGCTGCTCAGCTTGAAGGCAGAGTTATAATGCATTTCGGCGCTGTTGATTACGATTCAAAAATCTATATCAACGGCAAGCTTGCAGGCACTCACACAGGCGGCTATGCTTCGTTTAAATTTGATATCACGGAAATCCTTGCTGAAGGCGAAAATACCGTTATAGTAAATGCGGTTGACGATGTCAGAAATCCTCTTGTTCCCAGAGGCAAGCAGAGCGAGGAGCTTAAATCCCACGGCTGCGATTACACAAGAACAACAGGTATCTGGCAGACTGTTTGGCTGGAATTCGTTCCCAAGGCATATATAAAGAGCTTCAAGCTTTTTCCCGACTATGTTAACGGCACGGTCGCAATCACTGCAGTTGTTGAAGGTGAAGGCGAATTCACAGCGGAAGCATCCTTTAACGGCAAGCCTATGGGCAGTTTTGAAAAGACAGCATCCGCAACCGTCAGCGGAGAAATCGACCTTTCCGAAATCCATCTGTGGGAGGTTGGCTGCGGCAGACTTTATGACCTTACTCTTACATTCGGAGATGATGAGGTTAAAACATATTTCGGACTTCGCAACATGAAGCTTGACGATTATAAATTCCTTATCAACGGCAAGTCCGTTTTCCAGAGACTTGTTCTTGACCAGGGCTTCTATCCCGACGGAATTTATACTGCTCCGAGTGACGAAGCACTTGAAAATGACATAAGAATTTCCGTTGCAGTCGGCTTCAACGGCGCAAGACTTCATCAGAAGGTGTTTGAACCGAGATTCCTTTATCATTGCGACAGGCTCGGCTATATCGTCTGGGGTGAATACGGCAACTGGGGCCTTGATTGGTCGCAGAAGGGTGCTCTCGCGGCTATGCTCCCCGAATGGTGCGAATGCGTTGAGAGAGATTTTAACCATCCTTCAATCATCGGCTGGTGTCCCTTCAACGAAACATGGGATATCAACGGCAGAAAGCAGTATGATGAGGTTATCTCAACTATTTATAAGGTTACAAAGCATATGGATGAAACCCGTCCCTGCATTGATACCAGCGGTAACTTCCACACAATAACAGATATTTACGATGTTCACGATTATGAGCAGGATTATCATGTTTTTAAGGAAAATTATGATAAGCTTATGACAGAGGGAACTCTCTATGAAAGATTCCCCGACAGACAGATGTACAGTGGCAAGGGTTGTGCATGGGTCAGCGAATACGGCGGACTTCAGTGGTCAAGAGGCGACAGAGGCGATGCGTGGGGCTACGGCAATGCACCCAAAACAGAAGATGAGCTTGTTGAGAGATACGCAGGTCTTACCAATGCTCTTCTTGATAATTACAGAATGTTTGGCTTCTGCTACACTCAGCTTTATGACATTGAGCAGGAGCAGAACGGACTTTATTATTACGACCGCACACCCAAATTCGATACCGAAATTTTCAGAAAAATCAATTCGCGCAAGGCCGCAATTGAGGATTAAACTAAATAAAACCGCTTGCATATATTATTATGGGGTGGTTTATGTGAGATACAGATATTATCACCGCCGCAGGATTCCTGCGGCGTTTGTTGTTACCTGCACTGTTATTATTGCACTGATATCCGTCTTGCTGCTCGATGCAAGGCTGCGTCCTGCGGTTTATGACCTTGCGGCGGTTGAGGCATATGCATTATCGTCAGAAAGAGTCAATTCTGCCGTTGAAAAGCTTCTTTCCCGGTCTGCACCTGCTTATTCCGAACTTGTGGGCATCAACTGTAATTCCGAAGGTGCAATTACGGGCATTACCACAGATATAGTAAAAATGAATCTCTTCAAATCCCGTGTTACCAATGCCATCGACGGAGAATTTGAAAAAAAACCGTCTGCAGAAATTCCTGTTTCTCTCGGCACTGCAAGCGGAATAGTCCTGTTTTCGGGATTCGGACCGGAAATTAATATTGATGTCGGCTTTGCCTCGTCAACAAAGACGGATTTTGAAAATGTTTTTGAAAGTGCAGGCATAAATCAGACCCAGCACAGCGTTATGCTGAATGTTGAAACAACCGTTATGCTTTCTTTGGCGGGAAGGCGCATTACTCAAACGGTTAAAACCTCATTTTGCGTTGCGCAGACAGTGATAGTCGGCTCCGTGCCCGATGTTATGGTGGAATAATTGCTTGATATTAAACAGCTTTTACAGTGAATGGTTTTTGCTTTAAATAATAAAACAAACACTTCTCACAGCCTTGCGGCGGTAAGAAGTGTTTGTTGTTTAATTATTGAGCGTTATACATTAAGATTATTGCTTTTTCGCCGTCGGGAAGATTGAGAGTTATTCCCTCATTCATAAGCTCTTCGCCTGTCAGGCTGTAAACTGTTTCAGGATAGTCTGTATCATAAACATTATAGGTCTGTGAGGATATAAGACCGTTGAGTTTAACATTGTATTCCGTATCCTTCACATCTGCTCGCTTATAAACAAGTGCTGTTCCCGAAAGAGCATCTTCTGTTGAATATTGCATTGCAAGCATCTTATCCTTATCAAAACTGCCGAAATCAAGGGGATAATAGTTGCCTGCCATCAATTCTCTTTGCTCTTTATGAAAGCTGAAATCGGGGTGAGTATTTGAGAAGAAGTCCATAAGCATCAACGGCATAATATCGGACCTTGCTGAGTATTCATCTTTCATATAAAGAGCGGAGCCGGTTATCGGCAGCCAGAAGGATATACCGTAAGTGTGTGACTGTGTTGCCTCAAAAAGGTCAGAATGATATGAACAGTTATAATCGCTTCGCCAGAAAGGAATGCTGCGGTAAGTCATTTCAAGGTCAAGGCGCTTACCGCCTGAAGCGCAGTTGTCGATTATAAGCCCGTCAATGTTTTCACAAAGATAATCAATATATCTGTAAAGATTAGTCACATAATGGTTTTCGCAAATACCCGTTCTTCCGCCGTAGTATTCCTCATCTGCCTTCTGCCAGTATTCCAAGGGAGCAAAATTGAAGTCCTGACGGTAAACCGTAACACCGTTTTCTTTGAGCGAGTTCAGCAGATATCCGCAATAATAATCAAACGCATCTTCGTTTGCAAGGTTCCACATGATATTGTCTTCGTTGCCGACTGATATCAGCCATTCATCATGCTGAGAACCTGTATTATGAAACTGTGTGCCGGGATAAACTCTTTCAGGCTCATACCAGAGCACATGACCGAGACCTTTTTGTGCGGCGTAGTTTGATAATTCTGATATACCGTTATCATATCTTGATGTATCAACCGTCCAGTTGCCTACTCCGTCATGCCAGCCTTCATTGTAGCTGTACCATCCTGCGTCCATCCAGAAAGCATCGGTTTCAGCATAAACAGAGTCATCTATACCGTTAAGAATTTCAATAATTTCATCGGAGGTTCTTGTTGACATCGGACCCGCAACCTCCATTACGGTATAAGAATTCTGAGTAACGCTTTCGGGGTATACGCTGTCCATAACCCATTTTCTGAAAATATTGAAGCCTTTAAGCGGATTTTCGTTTTCATAAAAGCTCAACGAAACAAGAGGCGAACGCACTGACTCTTCGGGGAGCAGATATGCTTCAAAATACTCCTGCTTTACGGTAATGTCTGTTTCTCCCTTGGCTTCCGAAAGGGTTGCTGCCCATTGACCGGTCCAGCCGATGCCGAGAATCATTCCGCAGTTTTCGCCGCTGATATTAAAATACGGTAAGAATGTTTCGGTAGGTTTTCCGTCGGACCCCGAAAACTTATTTTCTACAAAAGACAAATTCTTCTTAATGAGCGAAAAATCGCTTGCGGCAGTATCGCTGCCCATTGAATAATAGAGGTCTGCATTTCCCGTTGAAAAAGATGAATCAAGCGCATAAAAATCGCTGATAACGCCCGAATTGCCCGTGCCCGTGTTTTTGATATAAACAGTCCATTGGCAGGTTGCATTTTCAGCAAAATATGTTATTTCAACCGTTACTTCAAGACCTTTTTCTTTGTTCTTTAGAATTAAATGTTCCGTTTTTCCGCCTTTATACACATTACCGGCTTCAACATCCGGAGTTTCGGCAAAGCTTTTCTCCCACTCATAGGGATTGAATTCTTCACCGTCAACCTTAAAACTAAAAGGATAATCGCCGTTTTCAGAGTTGAAATTATCTTCATACCATTCCATGCAAAGCTTTTTTTCGGAATCGGTAAGGTTCATTTCTTCGGCACTGATGCTGTCAAACTGAAGGTTCTTTTTGTATTGAAGTCCTCTTATGTTTTCTGCGTTGAAGTTATATAATCCGCCGCAGGAAACAGCAAAATATATAATTGCAAGGATAATGTTCAATGCTTTGTATTTGTTTCTTGCTCTTAAAATGAATGTCACAAGAAGAACGGCTGCCGATAAGCCGAAAGCAACGGTGAATGTTTTTATAACAACATCATCGTTATCAATGCAGTCAGGGTTTATTTTTGCATTAATACCCCAAATCAGACCGTGGAACAGTGCGTTGCCCGCTAAAAATGCAACGAGCTTTTTTAGCCAACCTGCATTTTTAAATACTGTTTGAGTAAAAAGCATCAGGAACCAACCCAACGCTATGCCTGAAAGCCCTGTATAAAGATGAACATCAGGAGCGCTTTCGGTTCCGTAAAATATGTACCAGAGTGAATATGCTGCATAAACAAGCAGTCCCACAAGCACAGTGGTAACAATGCTTTCAAGCGCAGTTTTGTTTTTTATTCTCTTCATAAATTTCCACCGCCCAAAACTATAGAATTATACTGAAATATGCTTGGTTGATAATGTAATTGTAACATAATCCGTTTGTTTAATCAACATCATCAATACCTTTTTCTGAAATGATTTCACATGCTTTACTTAAAAAATCAAATAATGAAAAATGTCAATGATTTCTCATAAAAAGCTCGGAATGCAATTGCACTCCGAGCTTTTTTACGGTAATTGAATTAAGCTGAAACTTATTCCGTTATCAATTGCAAAATCATGTGCTGCGGAATTTTCTTCACATCTGATTGTTATGGAATTGCAGCCATCAAAGGCATCATCGGCTATTGATGTTACACTCGACGGAATTGTAATTGTATTTAGCGATGTGCATTGTGCAAATGCTTCGTCGCCGATTGTTTTTGTTCCGTCGGGAACAGATACGGAAGTAAGGCTTGAGCAGCCATAGAATGCACCTATTCCGATAAGCTCAAGCGATGATGGCAATGAAACTGAAGTGAGTGAGGTGCAGTCGGCAAAGGCTTCCTGCCCTATTTGCGTTACTGTTGACGGCAATGAAACAGATTTAATATCCGTGTTACCTGCAAAAGCTCCCAACCCGATTGCCGTTACAGTATCCGACCCGATGCTTGAGGGGATTGAAACATTTGATTCGCTGCCGGTATATTCTGTAATTACTCCGCCTGATGCTCCATAGCTGTTTTGTGGGCTTGTTGTCAGAACGATTGCGGTCTGTTTTGTTGTTGTAATCTTTTTTGTTGTGATTTCTTTTGTGGTTGTCGGCTTTGTGGCAGCAGTAGTTGTCGGTTTTGTAGTTGTTGTCGATTTCGCAGTAGTTGTAGGCTGTGTGGTTGTAGTGGTGATTTTTGTTGTTGCTGTAGTTGAGGCGAGCTTTGTGGTTGTATACTTTCGGGTTGTTGATTTTGATGCTTGTGTTGCAGAATTATTTTCTGAAATTTGCATGGTTGTTGATACTGTGGTTATATTTTCGGGTAAAACAGTGGTTGAAATCAAAGTTGTCAATTCTGTTGATGTCAGGGTTTCGGTCAGAATTTTCTCCACCGTGCAGGTTTCTTCGCTTTTATGTGTTGAAGAGTATGCAGTTGAGTTTTCGTTTGGGGTTTTATTTTCAACATGGTTTTTGATTGCAACCGAACCGCCTACCGCAACTGAACCGGCAACCGCTACTGCAGCTACCTTGACGGCAATTGAAGTCGCCGCCGTTGTTGCAACACCGCCTGTTGCTGCGGTTGAAGCAGTTGTTGCAACGGCTGTTCCGACAGATGTGGCCGCACCTGTTGCTGATGTTGTACCGATTGCCGAAGATAAAACAGCTTCTGAAATTGCAGCAGGAACAGAAATACTTTCTGCCTGATAAGATAGCAGAGAAAGTATAACCGGAATTGCACCGATGCCGAAAAGAGTAGGGTCTTTTTTTCGAAGTTTGTTAAATTCCTTTTCAATCTGTTTTCTGCCGTTGTGAAGTCTGCTTTTAACGGTACCAAGCGGAATATCCAATATTTCCGAAATTTCATTCAGACTTTTATCTTCGTAATGAAATAAAACTATGCAGGCACGCACTTCGGGAGAAAGCCTGTCAAGAATATCAGAAATACTTTTTCTCAGTTCTTCGCGTTCCATATATTCCTGAGGAACAGGCTGATTCCATTCTTTAGAATGCTCTTCAAACTTGTTTTTGTAGAATATTATGGGTGCAGATATTCGTTTTTCTTTTTTTATGTAATTTTTACATTCATTTTCGACAATGGATTTTATCCAGCTCTCAAAACTCTCGGGATTTTTCAATTCCGGGAGCTTTTGATATGCCTTGATATATGAATTCTGCAAAACATCTTCAACATCATCGTGATTTTTCAAAAGAAGGCTTGCGGTGTGATATGCAGTTTTATGTGTAAGCTGATAAATCTCCTCAAATGCAGCGTTTTCGCCGTTAATTGTATCGTTTATCAGTTTTGAAAAGTCAACTGTTTCTTTCATTGCAGCCTCCGTTATATTTTATCCTTGAAAATATAACATAAACTGTAAAATCTATCAACAATGCAAAGAAAAATTATTCTTGAAAATTTTTCAGAAAAGGTGAACTTTTTCGGGGAAAGCGTTGTCTTTATAAATGAGGCGTTTTTTAAAGTGCTGAATCAGTTTTCTTACACTCACTTTCAATTTGTTTAAGAAGACTGCTTGCATCGATATCCATGGCATTGGCTATTTTGAAAAACGTCTCCATTGTTGGTCGTCTGGTGCCTCGCTCGATTGCACTCAGATGAGTTCTTCCGATATCCGCTAAGCCACTTACAACTTCTTGTGAAAGCCCTTTTTCTTCGCGGACTCGTTGAATTACTTTTCCAACGACTTTTGAATCCAACATTATCAATCATCTCCTTTATTTATTGTAAAGGTTAATTATTGTTGGCATGAACACATATGTTGACAATACAACACATTTGTATTATTATTTTTTTAGTTTAAAATGGAGGTATTTTTATGAAGAAAAAAATTAAAAAATCGTTTGTGTTGGTGCTCACTTTTATTATGGCATTCAGTGTTGCACAGATTGCAAAAGTGTCGGTAAATGGAGTTCAGAATGCGGATTCAGCTGAAAACAGTTTAAGTCTGCAAATGGAATCCGAAATACCAACGGAATCAGAAAAAGAATACAGCACATACGGTTTGTTTACATATGAAATTCTAAACGACGAGGTAACAATTATATCCTGTGATGAAGATGAAGCAGAAGGCGAAGTGGTAATTCCGTGGGAAATCGAGGGATATCCGGTAACCGCTTTAGGTGACCACTCATTCTATTACTGCATCAAGATCAGCAAATTGAGCATTCCGCCTACTGTAACAACAATTGGTGCGTATGCGTTCGGGTGTGAGATTGACTATGATTCCGAGCTTTTATTTGAAAGCATTTTTATTCCCGAAAGTGTTACAAGCATAGGCTACAACGCTTTTTATGAGTGCGGCAATCTTAAAGAGATAATTGTTGATGAAGATAATCCTGTCTTCTCTAATGATGAATATGGAGTTCTCTTTAATAAGGATAAGACTGAGCTTATTAAATATCCTTCCGGTAAGGATAAAACCGATTATTCCGTTCCCGAAGGTGTTGAAACAATTTCTGATTGTGCATTTTCAGGCGCTGCACTTGATGAATTGTTTATTCCCGCAAGTGTTGCGGAAATCGCAACCGATGCTTTGTTCACCTATTCAATCAAAAGCATAGCGGTTGAGAGCGAAAACGATTATTTTTCAAATGATGAATACGGCGTGCTTTTTAACAAGGACAAAACAAAACTTATTTGTTATCCTTCAGCTGCGAAAAAAACAAGCTATACGGTTCCCGAAAGCGTTAAAGAAATTGAGATTTGTGCTTTTTCCGATGCGGAAAACCTTGAAAGTATTGAGCTTTCAGCCGGGATTAAAAAAATTGATTATTGTACCTTCAGCGGCTGTACCAATTTGAAAAACATAACTCTCCCCGACAAATTGAGAGTTATCGGTGAATATGCTTTTGACGGTTGCAGAAGTCTTGAAAAGTTTATTGTTCCATACGGCGTAGTAAGAGTTGATTACTTTGCGTTCAGAGGCTGCACCAATCTTGAATATGTGCACCTTACCGAAGATGTAACGGCGATAGGAAGAGATATTCTCGACGAAACTGAAGGAGCATATATTTGCTCAGACACGGATGCGTGTTTTGCAAAGGAATATGCCGACGAATATGGATATGAATTCAGGCTTTGCGACGGTCACGGACTTGTCAAGCCCGAAACAACAACTTATCCCGATATAACAAGACCTTCAACATCGCCTTCCACCGAGCCATACGAACCTTCAACCAATCCTTCCGTGCCCGATCATTCCGTAACAACACCGAATGAAGAAAGCACAACGAAGCCCTATGAGGAATCAACAATAGGTTCTTCGGAGAATTATGAAGGTGAGCTTACGGTTTCAATCCGAATTCCGACAACCACCACAATAAAATACGGTGACAGCATAATTCTTTATGTTGACACAGCATGCCGACTTCCCTCGGGTGTGAAAATTATATGGACACCGAGCAACAATAATTTTGAGATTGCAGAGGTTTCTAAGGATGGCAGATGCTGCAGAATTACACCGAAATCAAGCGGAACAACTGCTTTCGTGGTTTCTCTTGTTGATGCAAACGGAAATGTTATTGATACAGATACGCAGGAAATGACTTCAAAATCATGCTGTTTCTATAAGATAATAGCATTTTTCAAAAAGCTCTTCGGTATTACAAAAACAATTCCTCAAATATATAAAGGTTTATTCTGATAAAGCGAGGTGTGTTTATTAATGAAAAAGATATTTAAAAATTTGCTTTCGGTTCTGCTTTCAGCGGTTATTGTTTTCAGTGCATTACCAATGAATGGATTTGCAGAGCTTGATTTGCCCGAATTCAGCGGCTTTAAGAAAATCGCCCATTCTGTGTCCGGTTTTTTTGAGGACTTTGCGTTGAAAGCGTCAGCCGCAACTTATAGCGGCACCTGTGGAGAGAATCTTACATGGGAGCTTGATGCCGGCACAGGTGAGCTTGTAATCAGCGGAACGGGTTATATGTATGATTGGTCATCGATTTCCGGACCGACTTGGTCAGAGTATGATGACATTATTACAAAAGCTGTCATTAACGAGGGTGTAAAAAGCATCGGTGATTTTGCGTTTAAATCATGCTCAAATCTTAAAGAAATTTTTATTCCTTCTACTGCAATTATCGATAATTTTGTTTTTTTAGGATGCAGTTCGCTAAACAGAATAGTTGTAGCAGAAAACAATAATATCTATTCAAGTGATGAGTTGGGCATCCTATTCAACAAAAACAAGACTGAACTTATAAAATATCCTGCAGGAAAGGAACAGAAACATTACACTGTACCTGACAGCGTTGAAAGAATCGGAACTGATGCGTTTGAAGCGTGCACAAATCTTACTTCAGTTGATTTCGGAATCAACAGTCAACTTGATTATATTTCTTTGGGAGCGTTTTCAGAGTGTGTTCGCTTGGAAAAAATTGAAAATATGCCCGATTCATTGACTACTATGGGACAAAGTGTTTTCTTCGGATGTGAGGCTCTTACAAACATAACACTTCCTCCCTTTTTAACGGATATTGCAAGCACTACTTTTTATAACTGTAGCTCACTTGTTGAAATTGTTATTCCTGACAGTGTTTGTATAATCGGAGAAGCTGCATTCGGATTTTGTGAAAAACTAAAAAATATTACAATTCCTGAAGGTATAACGAGCATCAGAAACGGAACTTTTGAATGTTGTTATTCTTTGGAAGATGTTGTAATTCCTGAAAGTGTAATCAGCATCGGAGCAAGTGCTTTTGAGAATTGTGAAAGTCTGACAAGCATAATAATTCCTGAGGGTGTAACAACTATCGGCGAAAGTGCGTTTTCAGGCTGTGATTATCTTTCTGCTGTTTCATTGCCTGCTAATTTAACTGATATTGAAGATAGTTCATTTGAAAGCTGCCGGATTCTTGATGATGTTTATTATGCAGGCTCAAAAAAAGAGTGGGACAAAATAAACATTGGTGAAAATAATGAACACCTCACGAATTCAATATTCAATTATAATTATACTCATAAAGATGATGTTAAACTTAACTCTTTTAAATATTCTCAGATTCATACAGTAAATAATTATCTTAACACTAATGCAAGCTATAAAAATAATTATTTTAACGGTATGGCTGTTCCTCTTGACGGCTCAAACGGAACACCCGATATGTGCATACCGGGGCTTTCAAAAGATGATGATATGGTTCCGCAGGGCGTTGCATATTATAAAGATCTCAAAGGAAGAACCTGGCTTCTTATATCTGCTTATTTGTCAAAAGGAAGCGTAATCAAAGACCGTGCAAGTGTAATTTATGCTTTGGATTTTAACACAGGTGAATATGTAGCGGAATTTATAATTTATAATCGTGATAAAACACCTCATAAAGGACATGTTGGAGGAATAGCTGCTTCTGAAGGCTGCCTTTATATTTCAGATTCAAACAGCAGAATAAGTTATATATCTCTTGATAAGCTTGATGTTAAAGAAGGAACATCGAAATCAATTATTATTGAAGGTTCATATGATGTCAGCTCATATCTTAACGGTGCCGATGTTTCATATCTGAGCTACTCGGATGATATTCTTTGGTTCGGTAATTTTTATCATACAACTTCTGAATTTGATACTCCGGCAAGCAAAACTCATAACAGCCTTGTTTTGGGGTATAAAATAACGAATTGCAGCTTCTGGCCGGATGATACACTGACAGAACTGCCTGTTGCCAAAAATGAAATATCGGAAGGCGTTTTCAAGGCTAAAAATCCAAACTATATATTTGAAATCCCAAATTCAATTTCAAAAATTCAGGGCGTTGCTATTTCAATGGATTTTCCGCACGAAGCTGTTTTGATGTGCTCTTACGGAAGAGGAGCTGTTTCTGAGGTTTATTCATTTAAAATTTTTTACGATCATTTTACCGGTTCTGATCCGAATTGGGTCTATACGGTTAATGAGTCTGTTGTTGAAAGCTTTCAGGGAATACCTATGCTTGAGGGTGCATTTGAATACAATGATTATATTTATATGGTTGCAGAATCAGCAGCGTATTTTTATAACGGATATGCTTCAAACAACAAATCGAAAGACCCTACAGATGTAGTCTGGAGAATTCAGCATAACAACTATATAACTTCCGATGAAACTCTTTTTGAAGATATTTACAATCTTGGTGAAGAAACATACAGTTTCCAAAACTTTATTGATTCTGACTCCAAGGGACATTGTTTTGGTATGTCTGTTACCAGCGCAGGTTATCATACAGGAATCCTTGATATCGGTGTTATCGGAGGAAACAGTAAAACAGATTTGTATAGTATGGGTGCAACTGAAAAAGTTAAGAAACCGATATGTTATTATCAAAACAAACAAGGAAGCTGTTTTATGAATTCCATTGTTGCGGGGGGAAGAAATTACCGATATATAAATTTTATGAGGGGAATTGCAGATCCTGAGGCAGACTGGAATGAGGTTATTAATTATGTAAAAAATCATCAGTATGATAATAGAGGCGATTTGCAGATTTGTTTCAGGAAAAAATTTGAAGGCGGTCATGCAGTTAATTTTTTAAGGTATGCTGTTGTGGATGGTCAAGAAAGAATTTATATATATGATAATAATTATCCGACGACCGAAACATATCTTTATAAAAACTCAAAAGATGAAATCCTTCAGGCACCCAAACAAACCTTCTCCGGAGCGATTGACTGTGTTGCGCTTTGTGATATTTCAAAATATTTCAGTAATGTCAAAAAATTTAAAGCATCATGTGCGCTCTATGCTTACAATGATGCGATAAAAATAGAAGGTGTTTCGGTTTACCCCATGAATTGCGGTGCAGAAGCAGGCGAATGGGTTGTTTTTGAAGTTTCTGATAATGTCAACGAAATAACAATTAAGCCTTTGAAGGACAATGCCAGCTTTAGATATTTGGACAAAGAATATAGTTTCGGCGATACAGATAAAAACACAGTCGGAATACTGAAATTGGCAACGGAAGGTAACGAAGCATCGCAGGCAGTGGAGTTTACTGTTATCGAAAAAAGTGAAATATCAATTATTGAACCATCAACTGCAACCATCAGCTATGGTGATTCATTTATTCTCCATGCTGACATAGCAGGAACACTTCCGGAGAGAACCAAAATCATTTGGTCAAAAAATAGCGATAATTTTGAGATTGTCGGGATTTCGCCAGACTGCTTGGCTTGCGAGATTACCCCCAAATCAAGTGGCGACACAACATTCACGGTTAAGGTTATTTCCGAAGACGGAAAGATTATTGCTGAGGATACTCAGGTTATGACCTCAAAAGCGGGATTCTTTGATAAAATAATAGCTTTCTTTAAAAAGATATTTGGTCTTACAAAAACGATTCCGCAGTTTTTCAGAGGAGTTTTCAGATAAAACATGTACGGCAGGAGTTTTACTTCTGCCGTACCCTTTATATAAATATCTTATTGAAAAACATCTGCTGCTGCAGTATAATTTAACGGTAAACCAAAATAATGAGGTGTTTATTTGAAAAAATTTGTTTCTGTTTTTATTATATTTTCAATTATTGCCCAATTTGCTTTTGTTTTCCCTGCACTGACTATTAAATCCGAAGCGGCGGAAACGGAGAATAAATGCGGTGACAACATAACATGGATGGTTGATACCGTATCGGGTGAATTGATTCTCAACGGCACGGGAAAAACCTATGAATATAAGGTTGGCAGTGCGCCGTGGGACAAGTATGCCGATTACATAACAAGCATTGTTGTTTCCGAAGGTATAACTCATCTGTTTGAAGGAACTTTTAACAAGCTGACCAAGGCTGTCAGCCTTAGTCTGCCTTCAACCATTAAGGAAATCAACACAACCGCCGGAATGATGTCGCTTGAAACAATAACATTTGCCGACGGCGGAGATATACGCTGTGTGAATACATCGTTTGCCGACAAAAGTATATGGTACAAAAAAATTCCGGATGGTTCATTGATTTACTTTGGTACACTGCTTCAAGGCTTTAAAGGTGATGTTCCTGAGAACACAACGATCAGAATTGCTGATGGAACAGTCGCTATAAGAGAAAGAGCTTTTTACAATCAAACGAATATAGTTGATGTTGTTTTTCCGTATTCCTTAATATCTATAGGTTTCGGCGCTTTTTATAATACAGGGTGGTATAATTCTCAGCCCGACGGCTTGGTTTATGCCGGAAGTGTTCTGCTTTCATACAAAGGAACAATGACCTCCGCAGAGGCTGACTGTGTTATAAAAGAAGGAACACTGGGAATTGCTGATTATGCATTTAATGATAATAAAGTTATCAGAAGTGTAACCGTACCCGCAACTGTTGAGGAGATAGGAATACAGGCATTTTGCAATTGCCTGAGTTTGTCAAAAGCAATAATTTGCAGTGTTAGTTCTTTGAAAACAATCCATGAGAGAGCTTTCTACGGATGCTTTGAAATAAAAAAATTTGAAATACCTGAAACTGTTGTTGAAATAGGCTGCGGAGCATTTACAGTTACAGGCTTAACATATGTATATATTCCTGAAAGTGTTATGATGCTCGAAGGAGCTTTCTCTCAAAGCTCAAAAGTTGAGTTTTTTGAAGTGTCTCCCAACAACCTTAATTATTATTCGGATTCAAACGGTGTGATTTTCAGCAAGGATAAAACTGTTTTATATAATGTACCGGCTAAGATAAACATGACAGAATATACCGTGCCGTCAGGTGTGCTTTATATTTATGATGAGGCATTTGCTTATAGCTGTCTTGAAAAGGTTAATTTTAATGATGAGCTTCAGGGAACAGGTGCCTATCTTTTTCGATACAGCAGGTCTGTCAGCAGTATAGATTTTGGCAGCAGTTTATCTGCTATATGCAAAAATATGTTTTTGGATTCATGGGCTTTAAAAGAAATTGTTATACCGACAAATATAGAATATATTGAAAACGGCGGTTTGCAATGTAAAAATGCGGAAAAAGTATATTTTCTTTCGGAAGATGTTGTTTTTGAAGGAAAGGCAACAACCAACAGCAAGACCGTTTTCCATTGCTACACCAATTCAACCGCACAAAAACACGCAGAAGAATACGGGGTTAATTATGTGCTCTTTGATGATGAACATTATACAGTTGAAATAGAAAAACTTCTTACCAAAGCTGAAGGAATTTACAGACCAAACTACACAGATGAAAGCCTTGCAGAGCTTGATGCCGTGTTAAATAAAATCGATCTCGAAGCCGAAGGACTTACGCAGTATCAGATTGATGGCTGGTGTGTTGAACTTGAAGAAGCACTTAACACACTTGAGATAAAATCAGCCGATTATTCCGAAGTTGATTCATTAATTAAACAGGCAGAAGCAATTGACCGCAGTTTATATACCGATGAATCACTTGAAGTGCTTGACAATGCGATAGCAGCTGTTGACAGAACCTCAAATGACAGTGAAGTGATTTCCGCTTACGCCGCTGCAATTGAATCGGCTGTTTCAAATCTTAAATATAAGCCGGCAGATTATTCTGTTATTGATGATGTTAAAGCCAAAGCCGAAGTAATAGACCGCACTCTCTACACACCCGAAAGTCTTGAAAAACTCGATAAGGCTATTGCAGTGGTTGATTATGATTTGACAATAGACAAGCAAGCGCAGATTGCCGAATGGGCAGATGCCATTGAAACGGCAATGTCAAATCTGGAGTATCTCCCTGCGGATTATTCTGCCGTTGAAGCGGAAATCAAAAAAGCCAATGCCCTTGATAAACGCTATTATTCCGAATTATCGCTTATCGCTCTTGATGCGGCAATAAACGCTGTTGATTACCGTCTCAACATAACCGAGCAGGATAAGGTTAACGGGTGTGCTCAAGCAATTGCAAATGCAATAAAAGCCCTTGATTATGCGTCGATTGTGCTTCGTCACGAGCCATGCGGTGTTATCGTATCGGCAACAACAAAAGAGATAAAGCCAGATACTGTTCTGACAGTTGAAGAAGTGGATTCTTCAAATTACGAGGGTACCAATTTTGCTGTTGGCGGCTCAATAAGGAGTCTGCATTTCTATGATATAAACTTAGTATATGAAGCTGCGGTTGTTCAGCCTGACGGCACTGTAACAGTTAAAATCAAGCTTGCCGACGGCGTTGACCCCCAAAAGTGCAAGGTATATCATGTTACGGAGGATATCGTTAATCCTCTTGTGCGTTTCGCAAGCGCTATTGACGGAAACTACATCGTTTTTGAAACTGATCATTTCAGTGAATTTGCGGTTATAGAGGTTGAAACCGTTGTTGGCAGCATAGAAATATCATGTTTGCCTGCAAAAACCGAATACGGAATCGGTGAGCAGCTTGATATAACAGGCTTAAAGGTTGTTGCTCATTACAGCGACGGAGCAAGCAGGGAAATTACCGATTACAATGTTGGAATGGTTACGCTTAATACCGTCGGAGCTCAAAAGGTTACGGTTTATTATACTTACGGAAACATTACCAAAACAGCAGAATTTGAAATAACCGTTTCGGCAGAAAAATGCTTCGCCGATATAACTGAAAACGGAAAATCTGTTGATCGTGTTAATAAAAAGCTCGGACTTTTTGCGTTTTACTCAAAAGCATCAGTTCAGCTTGACTGCAATGTAAAAAACGCAGACGGCTGCACGCTTCGCTGGTCATCGGATAACTCAAAGGTATTTGTTGATGAAAACGGAAAAGTAACTTGTAAGGGGCTTTTTGGTGCAAAAAAAGCGAATATTACCGTTGAGGTTGTTGATGCAAACGGAAACATTGTTGCAAGAGATACTGTTTCCCTAATATTCTATAAACTTTCGTTTCAACTGACAAATACTGCATCACAAGCAATTAATATTTTTAAATATAATTTTGTTTTGCAGTGAAAACTTTCCATTAAGCTAAAAACGCGGAGTGCAACAGCACTCCGCGTTTTCCTTACAGTGCAGAGCAGCCCGGTGGTATTCCGGCTTTAATTTTAATGTTGAAAAACCGAACAAAGCATGATATACTTATTAGCGACGAAAAACAAGGAAAAATCAAAGGAGATACATATATATGAAACTTGGTATAGTCGGACTGCCCAATGTCGGCAAGAGTACTCTTTTTAATGCAATAACAAACGCGGGGGCACAGTCTGCAAACTACGCTTTCTGCACCATCGAGCCTAATGTCGGCGTTGTTTCCGTTCCCGATGAAAGACTCGATAAGCTCGCAGAGCTTTATAATCCCGTTAAAATCACTCCGGCATTCATCGAATTTGTTGATATTGCAGGTCTTGTAAGAGGTGCGTCAAAGGGCGAAGGTCTCGGCAACAAATTTCTCTCACATATTCGTGAGGTTGATGCAGTTATCCATGTTGTCCGCTGTTTTGAAGATGACGACATTGTTCATGTTGACGCAACAATCGACCCTGAAAGAGATATCGAAACCATAAATCTCGAGCTTATTCTTTCGGATATCGAAATGGTTGAGCGCCGTATCGACAGAGTAACAAAAGCTATGAAGGGCGATAAAACACTCGCTTCTGAGCTGGAATTTCTCAAAAAGCTTCAGCAGTCGCTTGAGGATAATATTCCTGCAAGAAATCTTGAATGTGATGAAAACGAAAAAGCATGGCTTTCCGAAATTGCTCTTCTCACCGCAAAGCCCGTTATCTATGCATGCAATATGAGTGAGAGTGATTTCGCAGGCGGCCTTGACAACAATCAGCATTATAAGAAGGTTTGTGCCATTGCAGAGGGCGAGGGCAGTGAGGTTCTTCCCATCTGCGCAGAGCTTGAAGCTCAGATAGCATCTCTTGAACCCGATGAAAAAGAGATGTTCCTTGAAGAGCTTGGCGTTGAGTCGGGAGGTCTCGACCTTCTTGTTAAAAAGAGCTATGCTCTTCTCGGTCTTATTTCTTATCTCACCGCAGGCCAGCCCGAAGTAAGAGCATGGACGATTACCAAAGGCACAAAAGCTCCTCAGGCTGCAGGCAAGATTCACAGTGACTTTGAAAGAGGCTTTATCAGAGCTGAGGTTATCGCTTATGAAGACCTTATTGAGCTTGGCTCAATTGCAGCTGCAAAAGAAAAGGGTCTTGTTCGCAGTGAGGGTAAGGAATATGTTATGAAAGACGGCGATGTCGTCCTTTTCCGATTCAATGTTTAATAAGATTCTTAAGGATAAAAAGCTGACGGGTCATATTCTTGCGCTGATAACCATAACAGTCTGGGGCAGCACATTTATAACAACAAAAATGCTGCTCAGTGAGTTTACTCCTGTCCAGATTATGCTTTGCAGATTCGCAATAGCCTATGTTGTTTTGTGGTTGTTACGCCCAAAGATTGATAAAACCTGCGTGAAAGATGAATTGTTGTTTTTGGCAATGGGTGTTTTCGGATGCAGCTTGTATTTCATAACAGAAAACACGGCTTTGAAATATACTCTTGCTTCAAATGTCAGCATTATTGTTGCGAGTGCGCCTATAATCACCGCCATTCTTGCACACTTTTTTATTAAAGGTGAAAAGCTCAATAAAAATATCGGTCTTGGATTTGCCGTAGCCTTTGCTGGCGTTGTAATGGTTGTTTTTAACGGACAGTTTGTGCTGAAGTTGAATCCGGCAGGCGATGCACTTTCACTTGGTGCGGCAATTTCGTGGGCGGTTTATTCCGTAATTTTGCGAACATGCGTTGAAAGATTCAACAGTGTTATGCTGACCAGAAAGCTTATGTTTTACGGATTTGTTACCGCTTTGCCGATTGCAGCTATTCAAGGCGTAAAAATGCCTTTTGATGCTTTCAAAAATCCCGAAATGCTTTTTTGCATATTATTTCTCGGTGTTATCGGCAGCGGAATATGCTATGTTTTGTGGAACAAGGCAATTTCCGTTCTCGGAGTTGTTACAACCAACAATTATATATATATAAATCCGTTTGTAACTCTTATAACAGGTGGAATTTTTCTTAAAGAACCGATCACCGTTATGGGTGTAGTCGGTGCGGCAATGATAATTTCCGGTGTTGTTATAGCATCAAAAAAGGAAACGGAAAAGGTTTAATATTTGCTCTCTGTGGAATTATATCACAGGGAGCTGATTTTTTGAAAAAACGGGCAATGATTTTATTTTCAGTTATATTGTTTATGTTTTCTGCAACGGGTTTAAGACTTTACGGATTGTCGTCCGATGTCCGCCGTGCTGCAAGTGCATCATCATCAAAAACCGTTTCGGTTGCAACCCTCAGAGGCATGGTTTATGACTGCAGGATGCGCCCTCTTACCAATTCCGAACATGATATTTATGCCGCTGCAAAGCCGTCAAATGAAGCTCTTGCGGCGCTTAAGGGTAAGGTTATGCCCGAGGTCCTTGAATCCGTTATGCAGAAAATGTCAAGAGGAAATCCCGTTGCGGTTAAAGTTGCTTCTCCTGTTGAGGAGAGTGAAAATATTATTTCGGCAAAAATTCCGAAACGCTATTCCGCAGCATCCACTGCGTGTCATATTATCGGCAGTGTTGATTCCGAAGGGCAGGGGATAAGCGGAATTGAAAAGGCGTATAATGAAATCCTCTCGTGCAACAATTCAGAAGTATTCTTTCGCTTTTCGGCAAATGCACTCGGTGAGGTTATGCTTGGCGAGGAAATAAGTGTTTACGGTAACACTGCACCGAAAAACGGTGTTGTGCTCACTATTGATAAAGAAATTCAGCAGATAACCGAAGCGGTGCTCGATGCATCAGGTGCGGAGTGTGCGTCGGCAGTTGTCTTGGAGATCGAAAGCGGAGCAATAAGAGCTTGCGTTTCGCGTCCTTTATACAACCAAAACAATATATCCGAAAGTCTTGATGACCCACGGTCTCCGCTTATTAACAGAGCACTGCTGCCGTTTAGTGTGGGTTCTGTGTTCAAACCTGTTGTTGCCGCCGCTGCGCTTGAAAGCGGAATAAGTGAAAAATTCAGCTATAACTGCACCGGCAGCGTTACTTTCAACGGTGTAACTTTTCACTGTCATAAGGAGGAGGGGCACGGCGTTCTTGATATGGAAGGAGCAGTTGCTTATTCCTGCAATACCTATTTTATTGCTCTTGCGCACGAAACGGGAGCCGAAAATATAATTGACACTGCATCCGACTTCGGTTTCGGTAAAAAAATAATACTTGCAGAAGGAGTTGAGTCTGCAGGCGGTAATCTTCCGTCGGCTGATGAGCTTGATTCAAAGGCGGCGGTTGCAAATATTTCGTTCGGCCAGGGCTCTTTGCTTGCAACACCCATACAGATTTGCTCAATGATGTCGGCAATTGCAAGAGGCGGAGAATTTATTGAGCCGTATCTTATTGAGGGAGAAACGGATATAAACGGGGATTTTACACGGATTTACCGCTACGGCAAAAAGCGTCGGATAATAAACAGCCCCACAGCCGAAAAGCTGCAGGGCTTTCTGGAAAAGGTTGTTGAATACGGCAGCGGCAGCAGAACGAAGAGCGATGTTGTAGCCGTTGCAGGCAAAACAGCGACTGCCCAGACAGGTAAGTCAGAAAACGGAGAAGAAATCTATAACGCATGGTTTGCAGGGTATTTCCCTGCCGATAATCCAAAATATGCCGTTGCGATTCTTAAAGAGGACGGAGGCGAAGGCGCAATCAGCTGTGCCCCCGTATTTAAGGAAATTGCAGAAAAATTATTTGATTTTTGACAATGCCCATGCGGCAATGTCCTCATAAACCTGTGCACGGTTAACTTCATTGAGGATTTCATGGCGCATGCCGGGATAGAGCTTGAGAGTAACATCCTTTTTGTCGGCAAGCTTAAGGTCGTTATAAACCTGCTTTATTCCTTTTCCGTAAAGACCAACAGGGTCTTCCTCGCCGGAGGTGATAAGTATGGGAATGTTTTTGTCAATTGCATTGAACCAGTCCTTGCCCGAAACGCGGTCAAGAATGGTGAAAAGATCTCTGTAGCCTACTGCTGTGAAAAGATATCCGCAGTATTTATCAGCTATATATTTGTCAACAATTGCGCTGTCTGTGCTCAGCCAGTCAAAAGAAGTTTTTGCATCGGAAATTTTGCTGTTATAAGTGCCGAATGCAATTTTATCAATAAATTTGCTTCTGTGGCGGCTGCCCTTTGCCTTTGCGATTGCTCCGGCAAGCTTAACAGCAATTGCCGATGCAGGATTTTTTCCGCTTGTGCCGCAGAAAATCGCGGCCTTTATTCTATCGTCATTACCGTAACGGCGGATATATTCTCTTGCGATGAATGAACCCATGCTGTGTCCGAAGAATACAATGGGAAGGTCGGGCATTTCGGTTTTAATAAGTTCGGTAAGACTTCTTTCGTCTTCAACGAAGGCATCCCAGCCGCCGTTTTCACCGAAATATCCGAGGTCATCGTCAGATTTAACGGATTTTCCGTGACCGACATGGTCATCAACAAGAACAGCAAAGCCCTTTTCGCAGAGAAAAGCGGCAAATTCTTCGTAGCGCTCGCCGTGTTCAGCCATGCCGTGTGCAATTTGAAAAATTGCTTTTACGCCTTCGTCGGGCATCCACATTCTTGCAAAAACATCTGCAACGCCCGATTTGGAAGGAACAGAATATTCTTTTCTGATGATTTCCATAATATCACTCCTGAACTAAATGTATTTTTTCAATCTGGTTTTGAGTATAACTCCGATTGCTGATGCAGCGGCGATTTTTATGATATCGCCAACAATAAAAGGAAGAACGCAGACTGCAAGCGATGCCGAAAATTTAGTATCGGTCTGGAATGAATACCACGCTGTACCGCAAAGGTAACAGGCGGCAATTCCCATTGCCATTGAAAGAGGATAAACAAGTTTCGACCTTTCAAACCTTGCGGTTAAAAACGAAACTGAAAATGCACATGGGATGTAGCCGATTATGTAGCCGCCGGTAAGACCTGCTATTTGCTGAAATCCGCCGATGAATCCCGAAAAAACAGGCAGACCTGCAGCTCCTATGAGAATATAAATGATAACGGCAGCAACGCTGTGCTTCGGCGGTGAAATGCATGATATAAGGATCACCGCAAAAGTTGAGAAGGAGAGGGGAATTGCACCGAACGGCAACGAAAAAGGCGATACAATGCAGATCACCGCTGCCATGATGGCGGTTAAAACAAGGTTTTTGTGTTTCATTTACGCACCTGAAATGTAAAGCTGTGTAGCTTTACGCAATTAGTTTTTATATGTAGAAGATAAGCTTTCTTTAATAATATCAACGATTTCAAAACCTTCGGCTCTGAAACATGCGAAGATAGCACCAACTTCCGGTGTGAAGTTGATTAGCTTTACATTATCGAAGCTGTTCGATTTAAGATAATCTTCGAAAATATCGCGGAAATATTTGTTATGCTGAAAAATTCCGCCCCAAAGACCGATGGGAATATCTTTTTTAGCATCAGAAAGAAGTGCCGAAACAGTTTTTGCCAGCATTTTTGCTTCGCACCTTACAATTTTATCTGCGGCTCTGTCACCTTTTTCGGCGAGTGCAATAACATTTTTTGCAAAAGCCGCCGTAGTTTTTCTGCTGACTGTTTTGTCATAGTACAAATCTATTAAATCATAGATATTATCGATTGAAAAATATTTAAGGCATTCCTCGGTAAGTGCTGTTTTTTCATTATAGCCTTCGGCTGCACGGATTGCAGTCCGTATTCCTGACAGACCGATTGAATATCCGCTGCCGTCATCGCCGAGAATATATCCCCATCCGCCTGCGTGAGTAATTTTGCCTTCCGCATTTCGGCGAAGCACCATTGAGCCCGTTCCGCTTATAACAACGGAGCATTCTCCGCTTTCATCCATTGCTTCAAGAGCAACATATAAATCGGAATCCATTATTATTTTTTTGCTGTCTATTATACCGCGGCAGAATCGGTCGGTTTCATCTTCGGTTGCTCTTTCGTTGAGCGCAGACATGCCGATAACGGCACAGTCAAAGTTCTTATGCGAAAGATTTTTAATTATATCTGCCATGGCATTTCTTGCGTTTTCAATGCCAACGGAATAATAATTGATGCTTTCTCCGCAAGCCTTGCAGATAAATTCGCCTTTATCGTTGAAAACAACAGCGGTTGTTTTGCTGCCGCCGCCGTCAATGCCGAGAAAGTATTTTGTGTTTCCCATAGCAACCTCCGAATTTACAGATTGGACATTTATTTTTCGTATCCTGTCAACATATGGATGGTAGTATTGAGTTATCGATAATACAACATGAGATATTTGAATAGATTAATTTGATTAAGGAAAGGAATGAATTTAATGCAACAAAAACACCCGTGCATAATGGTATGTGTAACACCGCAGGAATCCTGCGCAAGACTTATTGAAGCAGGTGCAAGAATTGCTAAAGAAGAAGGTCTTCCGCTTGAGGTTATAAGTGTTTTCAGACAGAGCAGCGGACTTAATGCAAACGAAAACGGAGTTCTTGAAAATCTTTTTGAATGTGCCAAAAAATTCAATGCAAGCATGAACATATTTTTCAATGACAGCCCTGCTTTGGTTGTTGCGGTTGCGTCAAAAAAGCAGAATGCTTCAACTCTCGTAACAGGCTTTCCTGCAGAAGGGAGCAGCGGATTTATTGCGAGAATTCACGAAATTGTGCCAGACCTGCCCATAACAATGGTTGACAATGAATCAAACGAGTATAAAATCATTCCCGTTGATAAAACCGAAATTGAGTATGCGAAAAAATCAATTGTCGGCTCAGTTCATTGAAATTCCGCGGCTGAAAAGACGGTTAACGGCTTTTCTGAGTAAATCATATTCCTCGCCCTCAAGGGCGGGGTTTTTTTTGAGTAAATCTGCCGCTGCGGCGTGTGTTTCTCTTATAGCCTCGCCGTCGGTCATCATGTCGGCAATCTTCATTTCGGGCAGACCGTGCTGGCGTGAACCGAAGAAGTCACCGGGACCGCGAAGCTTCAAATCCTCATCGGCTATTTTAAAGCCGTCTGTGGTTGATGCAAGGGTTTTTAGGCGGTGAACAGTTTCTTCGTTCTGAGCGTCGGAAATCATTATGCATGATGATTTATGACTGCCTCTGCCGATTCTGCCCCTGAGCTGATGAAGCTGCGAAAGACCGAATCTTTCGGCGTTTTCAATAACCATAATAACTGCATTGGGAACATCAATTCCAACTTCAATAACCGTTGTTGAAACAAGCAGCTGAGTTTCGCCGTTTGCAAATGACTCCATGACTTCTTTTTTTTCTGCAGGTTTCATTTTTCCGTGAAGCAGACCGAGCTTGAAGCCTTTGAAAAAGCCTTCCGAAAGGTCGCTGAAAAGCTTGGTTGCGGCAGTCAGCTCCATTTCCTCGCTTTCCTCAACCATAGGGCAAACAATATAGCCCTGCATTCCTTCGCAAAGATGCTTTTTTATGTAGCCGTATGCTCTTTCTCGGATTTCGGAATTCACAAGGAAGGTTTCTATTTTTTGCCTGCCCTTGGGCATTTCGTCAAGAATGCTCAGGTCAAGATCACCGTAAATAATCAGCGCAAGTGTTCTCGGAATCGGCGTTGCCGACATAACGAGTGTGTGCGGATTATTACCCTTTGAGGTGAGGGAGCTGCGTTGGTTAACGCCGAAACGATGCTGCTCATCGGTAACGGCAAGTGCAAGATTTTTGAACTCAACATCCTTTTGAATCAGTGCGTGAGTGCCGACTATAAGGTCAATGCTGCCATCCTTGAGGGCGGCTTTTATTTTTCTTTTTTCAGCGGCAGGTGTTGAACCCGTGAGCAGAGAAATTTCTATATCGGTATTTTCAAACATTTTTGCAAGTGTTTTGTAATGCTGCATGGCAAGCACTTCTGTAGGTGTCATAAGTGCACTCTGACAGCCGTTTTTTGTGCAGTTATAGATAAGTGCTGCGCTGACGGCGGTTTTGCCCGAGCCTACATCTCCCTGAAGCAGACGGTTCATGGGAACATCCTGCATCATATCCGATGCCGCTTCGGCAATTGCACGCTTCTGAGCTCCTGTCAGTTCAAACGGAAGAAGAGTAAAATATTCTTCGGTGTAATCATTCTGCATTCTGAACGCGGTTGAACGGCGATTTTTGGTTTTGAGGCGCATCATTCCGAGCTCAAGCAGAAAAAGCTCCTCAAATATCAGCCTTCTGCGTGCCTCGGAGAGCATATCCTCGCTTTCGGGAAAATGAATGTTTTTCAGTGCGCCCTCAAGATTAAGCAGACAGTATGCGTTGCGGATATCCTTGGGAATAGGGTCTTCAATTTTATCACAGGAATCAAAGGCTGTTTTTATAAGCTTTTCAATTGCTCTTGAATTCATTCCTGCCGTCTGCGGATAAATCGGACGCATTCTGCCGTTATCGCTGACTTCTTCAAATTCAGGCGATGTCATCTGGCGGTAATATCCCTTACCTGTGATTTTTCCGAAGAAAAGATATTCCTTGCCCTGTTCGATTTTTGCAGCGGCATATTTATTGTTAAAAAAAGTTATGTCAAGAAGGCTTTCGCCGTCGGTAACTTCTGTTTTATAGAGTGTCATGCCCTTGCGTATTCTGTGTTCACGGCAAGGCATGCCTGCAATTGCCCTAATGCAGACGGTTTCGCCCACGGGAGCATATTTTATGGAGGTTATTTTGCTCCAGTCTTCATAAACACGGGGAAAAAAGGTCAGCAAATCCCAAAGAGTGAAAATTCCGAGCTTAGCAAGCATTGCCGCGCGCTTTTCACCCACACCCTTGAGGTATTTGATGTTTGCATTAAGATTCATGTTTTTCTCCGTATAGTCATGCTTGATTTGTCAGCGGTTTCTGCCTGCCGACTGATAACGCATGTTGTCAATTTTTATGTCGCTCAGTTCACCGATTCCGAGAGCCATTTCAAGAGCTTTGTCGGGTCTGTTTGTGTGAACATGAACCTTGATTATTCCCGAATGCTCGGCTGCCGCAGGGCAGTCGCCGATTTCGGAAAGAAAGCTTCGGAATTCTTTTATATCAATATTTTTGGTGCTGTTTATAAGAAATTCGGTGCAGTAGGTGAATTCGATGGTACTTTCATCGCTGAGTAGGATTTTAGGCTTTGAAAGCGACGGATTTTCGTTGGTATCATCGAAATTCAGCATGCCTTCCATAATGTAAACCAGACCTCTGCCTCCTGCATCAACAACTCCGTGTTTTTTAAGTACGGGCAAAAGATTCGGTGTTGATTTAAGAGAAGCTCTTGCACCTGAAACGGCAGCAGCAAAGGTTTCTTTTGCGCTTTTCCCTCTTTTGGCAGCTGAAGTGGCCTTTGATGCAGCAAGGCGGATAACCGTCAGCATCGTTCCCTCCGTCGGCTTTTCAATTGCGGCATAAGCCTCGTTGCAGCCGGCTTCAAGAGCTTTTGCAAGCGAAACTGCATCAATGTAGTCAAGACCGTCTACGCTTTCTGCAAAGCCTTTGAAAATCAATGAAAAGATAACACCTGAATTGCCTCTTGCACATCTGAGAAGCTCTCCGGCGATGTAATCGGCAACAGCACCGACACCGCCTTCGGGGCAATTTTCCATAGCTTTTGCACAGCCCGAAAGGGTAAGTGCAAGATTTGTTCCCGTATCTCCGTCGGGCACAGGGAAAACATTAATGGTATTAACTTCCTCGGAATGTTTGCTTATACATTCCGAAGCGGAAAGAATTGATTTTTTAAGAATTTCGCCGTTTATCATAATATATCCATCCTTATTTCAGTATGAATATATTATGGCAATTTTTGCAGTCAATAAACCGTAATTATTTAAAACTCCATGTTTCAATATCGTAAAACACATCGCCGTCGCAGCAGTTTGCTTCATTCTGCAATTCATTTGAATATGAAACGGCAGCATTACGGTAGCAAAGAGGAATAAACACAAGCTCTTCGTTGAAGGTGTTTATGAAATCCATCAGTTCACAGCCACCCGAGAGAAGCTGTTTATATCTTGTGCAGGCAGCATTTTCCGGGTCGATGCCGAAGCTGAGACTGCCACCTGAAAGAAGTGCACCCAAATCCATGTTATTTGAAAGACGCACCTCGCCGATATACATGTCGTATGAACCAAGCTCGAGTGCTTCGGTATAATACTGAAGCTCATATTCTTTGAGATTTACCGTGAATCCGAGAGAAACGAGGTAATCACTGATGAATCTTGCGGTTTCAAGCTTGAATTGGTTTTCTTTATTAACGAGAATCGAAATTTCTTTTTCGGTTATGTCAACGCCGGATTTTTCGATCAGAGCAAGCGATTTCTGAATATCGGTTGAAAGGATGAGATCTTTTGAAGCGAGTGCATACCAGTCGGGGTTGAAAGGAGAATAGGTTTCTCTTGCGTGCCCCTGAAATGCGGTTGCGGTTATTTCTTTGCGATTAATTGAAAATCCGACAGCCTGACGCAGCAGGGGATTTGAGAAAACCTCGCTTGCAGAGTTGAAGGCAAGATAAACAAGATTGTTGATGCCCATATCAATCGTCTTTGCGTTAATTCTGGAATATACGCCGCTGCTGAGGTCATTATAATGGAATCCTGTGTTGCCGATTTCAAGGCTGCTTTCAAGCGAACTGCTGTCACGCACGGGAACAAGCATAATCGTTTTTATCGCAGGATTAAATCCTGTTTTATTTTTATTAACAACAAGATATGTTGTTTCACCCGAGATTTCAGGAATGTATCTGCCTGAGCCCACGGGAAGATTTCCGCTTGAACCTTGTTTAACGATGGGGAAGGAGAGGCATGATACGGCATACGGGTCGGGAGATTTAAGCGTGAAAACAACCATGTTTGAAGCCGCCGCATTCGCGCCGCTGAAGTTTTTGAGCCTTTCACTGTAGGTTGGTGAGAATTTTGCTTTGTCAAACGAATAAACAACATCCTGAGCCGTAACAGCGCTTCCGTCTGAGAAAACAGCCGTATCAAGATTGACATTGACTGATGTGCCGCCGACTATTCCGCTTTTGGCAATAACGGGAACGGGCTCATAGTTTTTGTTGAGCTTGAAAAGTCCGTCATATACCAAACCGAGAATCTGGATGTTGGCGTTCATTGTTGCCGTAAACGGGTCAAGCATATCCGCCTTTGAATAGGCAAGCTTGAGAATACCTTCCTTTGTGTTGTCAAGGTTTGAAACAACAGCAGGGTCTGCTGCAGGCTCATCCTGCCCGTCACAACTGCAGAAAACGGTAAATATAAGAGCTAATATAAGAATCAGCGCCGCTGCTTTTTTCATTGAAATCATCCTAAATCAGTTATTATTTTTCCTGCCATAAT
Source organism: Acutalibacteraceae bacterium (assembly GCA_045539875.1). Classification (GTDB taxonomy): domain Bacteria; phylum Bacillota; class Clostridia; order Oscillospirales; family Acutalibacteraceae; genus CAG-177. The sequence goes on along the minus strand of JAZQGF010000031.1, from coordinate 60,723 downwards.
GAGTCCCGCAACTCCGGGTACAAACGGAAGACTACCGGGTGTTTGTCTTTTCCCCGAAGCTTCATTTGTTTCGGCAGGTTTGACAGGCTCTTCGGGCGACCATACAACGCAGAGCTTTTTAATATTTCTTTTTCGAAGCTCCGAACGCATAACTCTGCACAGAGGGCAGCCGCTTGTTTTAAAAATATCAGAAACGGTAAAACGGGTGGGGTCAAGCTTGTTGCCCGTGCCCATGCACGATATTATCGGAATTGAAAGTTCCTGCGATTTGACGGCAAGGTCAATTTTTGCGCTCACCGTATCAATTGCATCAGCAATATAGTTGTATTTTTCAAGGCTGAATTCAGCCGAATTTTCGGGAAGGTAAAATTTTTTAAGTGCCGTTACTTCGCATTCGGGGTTGATATCGAGAATTCTTTCTTTAACAACCTCAACTTTTGACTTTCCGACAGTTGAATGAAGCGCGCAGAGCTGGCGGTTGATATTTGTTATGGAAACGCAGTCGCTGTCAACGATTGTCAGCTTGCCAATGCCTGCTCTTGCAAGAGCTTCGGCTGTGTATGAGCCTACTCCGCCGAGCCCGAAAAGGATAACGCTTTTGCTCTTCAGTTTTTCGGTTGAATCAGCTCCGAGTATCATTTCCGAGCGCAGAAACTGCGAATGCTCCATTTTTCGTCACCTCACATAACTATACATTATATATCATACTATAAAATATAAGTGAATGTAAATGATTTTTTGATATATTTTTTAAATAAACAAAAACGGCATCCTCCCGAGGGAAGATGCCGCAATTTTATTATGCAGTTTCCTTAAGCTCTCTTTCAAGCCAGATGCAGCCGATATCCATTGCGCTGTAAAGGCCTCTGCGCTCGGCTTTCTTAACGATTTTGTCTTTCATTCTGACCTCGGGGTCGGTGTTGACAAGCTGAACAACAACTCTGTCTGCAACCTCAACGCCTTTAACCTCGCGTGTGCTTGTTATCTGCATGATAACAACATAGGGATCGCTCATGTAGCCGTAATATATGGTCTTGCCGCTTCTGACAAGAGGCTTGCCTTTGTACATAAGAAACTTTTTCTTAGCCATGATGTTACTCCTTACTTAATTCCGAGATAGCACTTTACCATTGCCTGAAGAAGTTCGTCTCTGTCAAGCCTTCTGACGAGGCTGCGTGCATTATTGTGTGTTGTTATATAGGTCGGGTCCTCGGAGAGGATATAGCCGACGATCTGGCTGATTGAGTTGTAACCCTTTTCGTTCAAAGCCTCATAAACGGCGAGAAGATTTTTCTTCATCTCAACCTCATTTTCGTCTTTGATTGAAAATTTTATCGTTTTATCAGTCATTTCGTTCACCTCCGTTACCAATCATTATATAACAGTTTTTGAAATAATACAAGGTTTTTTCAAAAATTAATGATTATTGTTTACAAATCGGAAAAAATTATGCTCTGAGAGTAACTCCTATTTTGCCGAGATTTGCGAGGATTGAATCAATCCAGCCTTGAACTTCTTCCATTTCAAGTGTTCGGTCCATAGCCGCAAAAACAAGGCGGATTGTGATGCTCTTAACGCCTTCCTTTTCATATGTGTCAATAACCTTAACGCTGTCAAGCTCGTTAAGATTGAGAGCTTCCCAGCATGCCGCAATGTTGGAATACTTTGTGTTGTCGGCAATAACGAGAGAAAGGTCATACCATGTTGACTGCTGAGTGCTGGGTTCACGGAATTTAATTGCATTTGCATCGATTGCGCTGAAATCATTCATGTCAATTTCAAAGCAAACTGCACAGGCGGTCTTGTCAAGTTTTGCTCTGTTTGCGGGATGCATTGCGCAAAGAACGCCGACCTTCTTGCCGTCAATAAGGATTTCAGCGGTGTTCTTGGGATGCTGCCAGTTATGCTCGGGAGCAATTTTGTTGTAGCCTGCCTTCTTTTGCTTGATTGTGCCGATAAGGCAGTTGATGATTTCAACGGCTTTGAGATAGAGAGCTTTTTCGTTGCCGCTCTTATCGTAAAGAACAACGCCGAGATGCTTTCTTTCGTTGCTTGTGCCGTCAGCCTTGATGCCATCAACAACTCTGCCGATTTCAAAGATGCCGTATTTATCGGCAAAATCCTTGTTTTCCTGTGCCATTGAGAGCAGGGTGGGCAGCATTGAGTTTCTCAAAACGCCGTTATCGGAATTTTCAATGTTGAGAACCTTAACATTATCCTCAACTTCAATGCCCAGCTTCTTGAACTTTCTGCCGTCACACCACACATAGGAGTGAACCTCATGGAAGCCGTATTTCTTGACGAGCATATCCTTGATTTCGTTGTCTTCCATTCTTGCATAATCGTTGGGAACGGGCTTCAGGGGACTGTTGGTGGTTGTGATTTCAAAATTATCGTAGCCGTAAATTCTTGTGATTTCTTCAATGATGTCAGCCTTGATGGTAACATCCTTTGTTGCACGCCATGAGGGAACCTTAACTGTATATCCGCCGTCGGCATAGTCAACTGCAAAGCCGAGAGCAGTGAGAGTTTTTTCAATCTGTTCTTCACTGATGTCGATGCCTGTGTAGCGGTCAACATATTTCTTATCAAACGAAAGAGTGATTTCGGGATATTTTCTCACATATTCGTCAGTAACCTTTGATGCAACCCTTGCACCGCTGTCGATATCCTTAACGAGCTTTACGAATCTGCCGACTGCGTCCATTGTAAGCTCGGGGTCAAGCATTTTTTCATATCTTGCGCTGGCATCTGTTCTGTGGCCAAGTCTTGACGATGACTTTCTGATGCTTACGCCGTCAAAGTTAGCCGATTCAAGCACAACAGAGCCTGTATCGTCTTCAATTTCGGATTCAAGACCGCCCATGATGCCTGCAATGCCCACGGGAGTATCGCCGTTGCAAATCATAAGGGTTTCTTCGTCGATGTCTCTTTCAACGCCGTCAAGAGTAGTGAACTTAATCTTCTCCTTGGGAGTTGTGACAACGATGTTATCAATTGCGCCGCCTGCGAATGCATGAGTAGGCTGACCGATTTCAAGCATGATGTAGTTGGTAACATCGGCAAGAAGGTTGATGCCTCTCATTCCGCAGTAATAAAGACGGATTCTCATATCGAGGGGGCTTTTGTTCTTTGTTATATTGTCCATTTTTATGCAGGAATATCTGTAAACAAGATCCTCTCTGCCGATTTTGACATCAACTTTTTCATCGCCGTCATATGAAAGGTCGCCCATTTCAAGAGGCTTGAGTTCTCTGCCTGCAAGAGCCGCAAATTCTCTTGCGATGCCGTAGTGTCCCCAAAGGTCGGGTCTGTTGGTGAGCGATTTGTTGTCAACTTCAAAAATAATATCGTCAACGGGGAAGATATCTTTGATGTTTGTGCCGTTTTTAAGCGAAGGGTCAAGCTCCATGATGCCTGAGTTATCGTCGCTCAAACCAAGCTCTTTTTCGGAGCAGCACATGCCTTCGGATTCATAGCCTGCAACGGTTGCAATGTTGATTTCTCCGCCGCATACTCTGCCGCCTGCAAGAGCAAGAGCAACTTTCTGTCCGACTGCAACATTGGGTGCGCCGCAAACGATGTTGCAGATTTTTTCACCGGCGTCAACTTTGAGAAGGTGGAGCTTCTTTGAGTTGGGGTGGTTTTCGATTGAAAGAATTTCACCGACAACAACATTCTGCACATCGGCACCTTTTTCAATGATATCTTCAACCTCTGCGGTTGCAAGGGTGAAGCTTTCAATAAGCTTTTTTATGTCCAGACCTTCAAGGTCAACATAGTCTTTAATCCAATTTATTGATACAAACATTTCTTATGTCCTCCTTGATTATTTCTCGGGTCTGGTGAAAGGTTTTTCATCAAACTGTGAAAGTGATTTAAGGCTTCCGCTGTTGAAAACGCGGATATCCTTAACGCCGTATGTCATCATTGCAAGTCTTGTCATGCCGAGACCGAATGCAAAGCCTGTATATTTTTCGGGGTCAATGCCTGCTGCGGTAAGAACATTGGGATGAATCATGCCGCATGGGCAAAGCTCAAGCCAGCCCGAATCCTTGCATGAGGGGCAGCCTTTGCCCTTACAGATTGTGCACTGAATGTCAAGCTCAAAGCCGGGTTCAACGAAGGGGAAGAAGCCGGGGCGGAGTCTGACGGTGATATCCTTCTGGAAAACTTCTGAAAGCATAGTTTTCATAAAGTAAATAAGGTTTGAAATTGAAATATCCTTATCAACCATAATACCTTCCATCTGGAAGAAGGTGTTTTCGTGGCAGGCGTCAATTTTTTCGTTTCTGAAGCATCTGCCGGGGAAAATTGCACGGATGGGATTGCCGTTCTCAAGATTTGCGGCATACTTTCTGAGAATTGTGTTCTGAGCAGCTGAGGTGTGGGTTTTGAGAAGCTGACCCGTGCTGAGATAATAGGTGTCCTGCATATCTCTTGCAGGGTGGTGCTTGGGAATGTTGAGAGCTTCAAAGCAGTTGTAGTCATCGGTGATTTCAGAGTAATCCTCAACTGCGAATCCCATGCTCAGGAAGATGTTTTCAACATCACGGCTTACAAGAGTGATGGGGTGGTATGAGCCGAGGTCAGCATCGGTGGGCATGGATTCGTCATAGCTTTCTGCGGCATCAATCATCTTCTGCTCTTCAAGAGCTTTCAGCTCCTCGAGCTTTGCGGCAATCGCACCTTCGATAAACTGCTTGGTTTCGTTTATCGCCTGACCTGCTTCCTTTTTCTGATCATTGGGAACATTGCGAAGCTCCTGCATAAGTGCTGCAACAGAGCCTTTTTTGCCGAGAAATTCAATTCGGAGCTGCTCAATATCAGCGGTTGCGGCAACGCCTGCAATCTTTTCTTCAAACAGCTTTTTTAATTCTGCGGGCTTTTCAAACATGTTATATCAATCCTTTCATAATATACAAAATAAAAATCCCCCGTCAAATGACGAGGGACGAATAAAATCCGCGGTACCACCCTGCGTTCACGGCAAAACGCCGTGCGCTTTAATGTCCGTAACGGGGACAGCCGTCAAACCCTACTGATATTTCAGATTCGCCGCTAACGGGTGAACTTCGTCAAAACCTCTTCACAGTCCGCTTCCAGCCGCCGACGGACATTCTCTGAGTGTTTGGATTTGCTTACTCTCCCGATCTCTGCGTTTGCATATCTTACATAGTTTAACATAACAATATTATTTTTGCAAGAGAAAATTTAAATTATTTATATAATTGATATATTCGCTTTCGTTCATCAAAGGCTGAGTGAAGGCAACATCGGTCATTTCAATCAGCCAAGGATTATCGGAAACAAGCAGCTGCGGATTATCCAGAACATCTTCGTTAACTCCGATAACCTTTCCGTTAACGGGGGATATGATGTCAAAAAATTCGCAAGAAACAATTTCACCAATGCTTTCGCCTGCGTGAATATAATCATCCTCATCGCAAAGAAAAATTTCGAAGCTTTTGCATATTTTTGAAAGTGCATATTCCGTAATTCCGATTAAAACACCGTTTTCTGTTTTTTCGATCCGACAATGATTTTTTGAATATCTCATTTTATCATCTCATTGAATTCTTCTTCGCTGATAATTGTAACCCCGAGTGACTGCGCCTTGACAAGCTTGCTGCCAGCCTCTTCACCTGCAAGAACATAGCTTGTCTTCTTTGAAACGGATGAAGCCGTTTTTCCGCCGAATTTCTCAATGATTTCGCTTGCTTCATTGCGTGAATAGGTCGGAAGAGTGCCTGTTAAAACAAAGGTTTTGCCCTCAAAACGGTTATCGATTTTTTCTTTCTGAGAGACCATGTTGACGCCGTATGCGGAAAGGGCTTCAATTTCTCTTTTTGACTGCTCAAGCGCAAAGAAGTCTGCAACGCTTTTTGCCATTATCCCGCCGAACCCTTCAATTGCCGTCAATTCCTCAAGGGTTGCGTTCATGATGTTTTCCATGGTTTCAAAGTGGTCTGCAAGAATTTTACCTGCTTTCTGACCTACATGGCGTATTCCGAGCGCAAAAACAAGCTTTGAAAGATCGTTTGACTTTGATTTTTCAACTGCGTCAACAAGATTCTGAGATGATTTATCCTTGAAGCCTTCAAGAGTCATAAAATCCTCTTTTTTGAGTGTATAAATCTCGCTTGCCTTGCTCAGAAATCCGTTTGAAACGAGCTTTTCAAGCACTGCATCGCCCATGCCTTCAATATCCATAGCATCTCTTGAACAGAAATGAATGAGATTTCGCAAAAGCTGCGCGGGACATTCGGGATTGACACATCTTACCGCCGCTTCATCCTCTTCACGGATAATTCCTGCGCCGCATGAAGGACAAACGGTCGGAAGTATATATTTTTCGCTGTTTTCTGCATGTGAAACAACACGGATTACTTCGGGAATGATGTCGCCTGCTTTGCGGATAACAACTCTGTCGCCGAGTCTTATATCCTTTTCGTCAATGAAATCCTGATTATGCAGCGTTGCTCTCGAAACGGTTGATCCTGCAACAAGAACAGGCTCAAAAACGGCTGTCGGAGTGAGTACACCCGTTCTTCCGACCGCAACCTCAATATCAATGAGCGTTGTTTCTTTTTCTTCGGGAGGATATTTGAATGCAAGTGCCCATCTGGGGAATTTTGAAGTGCTTCCGATTTCGGTGCGCTGTGCAAACGAATCAGTTTTTATAACTGCGCCGTCGATATCAAAGGGGAGTGATGAGCGCATTTCACCGATTCTTTCAAGCTCGCTGATAACGCCGTCAACACTGCCGAATTTATTGCAGAACGGAACGGTTTTAAATCCAAGCTCCTTAAGAAAATCAATTGACTGCTTGTGTCCTGTGATTTCAGTTCCGCCGTATTGCTGAATGTTAAAAATAAAAATGTCAAGCTTTCTTGTTGCCGTAATCTGAGGATTCTTCTGTCTGAGTGAGCCTGCAGCGGCATTTCGGGGATTTTTAAAGGTCTTTTCGCCGTTTTGTTCCTGCTCTTCAACAAGTGCAGCGAAAACTTTTTTCGGCATATAAACCTCGCCCCTGACCTCAATGGTGACATCCTTTTTGAGGCGCAGAGGAATTGAATTGATTGTTCTCAGGTTTGCGGTAACATCCTCGCCCGTGATTCCGTCGCCCCTTGTTGAGCCTCTTACAAAAACACCGTTTTCGTATTCAAGCGCAACCGAAAGTCCGTCTATTTTCGGCTCAACAACAAACTCTGCATCTGCAAATATATCTCTGATTCTTGTGTCAAACGCACGCACTTCTTCAATGCTGAACGCATCCTGAAGGCTTTCAAGCGGAACAGCATGAACAACGGGCTCAAACATCCCCTCTGCACTTCCGCCGACACGCTGAGTGGGCGAATCGGGAGTTATGAGTTCGGGATATTTTTTTTCAATTTCCGCAAGCTCACGCTGGAGCATGTCATATTCGTAGTCGCCGATTTCGGGATCGTCTTCAACATAATATTTATGGCTGTGATAATTAAGCAGGCTGCGAAGCTCCTCTGCTCTCTGCTTTGCTTTTTCAAACTGCATGGCGCAACTTCCTTAAAATGTGATATGTTTATTATACCAATTTTGAAATGTAAAATCAATTGTTAATTGGAACGAAACAAGAACAAATCCCCTCCGCATAAGCGAAAGGGATGGATTTTAAAGCAAATCTGCAATGTCGTATATAAGCTTTTCGGTTTTTTTCCAGCCGAGACAGGGGTCGGTGATTGATTTTCCGTAGATGCATTCGCCGATTTTCTGAGCACCGTCTTCAATGTAGCTTTCAATCATAAAGCCCTTGACGAGCTTTTTGACTTCCGCATCATGTCGGCAGCTGTGAAGAACTTCCTTGGCGATTCTGATTTGCTCAAGGTATTTCTTGCCTGAGTTAGCATGGTTGGTGTCAACGATAACACCCGGATTTTCAAGGCCGCTGTTTGCATAGGTCTCAGCAAGATGAACGAGGTCTTCGTAGTGATAGTTAGGCAAGGACTGACCGTGTTTATTGACATATCCTCTGAGAATTGCATGGGCGCAGGGATTGCCCTCGGAATGAACCTCCCAGCCTCTGTAAATGAAGGTGTGCTTATGCTGAGCAGCGGTTATTGAATTCATCATAACCGAAATATCGCCGCTGGTGGGGTTCTTCATGCCGACAGGGATACCCAGACCGCTTGAAACAAGTCTGTGCTGCTGATTTTCAACCGAGCGTGCGCCGATTGCAACATAGGCAAGAATATCGCTGAGATATCTGAAATTTTCGGGATAGAGCATTTCATCCGCGCAGGAGAAGCCCGTTTCTTTGAGCGCTCTCATGTGAAGCTCGCGGATAGCAACGATGCCCTTATACATATCGGGTTTTTCGTTGGGATTGGGCTGATGAAGCATTCCCTTGTAGCCGTCGCCCGTTGTTCTGGGTTTGTTGGTATAAATTCTGGGAATGATGAATATTTTATCACTCACCTTGTCCTGAACGGTGCGAAGGCGTGAAATATAATCAATAACGCTGTCTTCATTATCTGCGGAGCAAGGTCCGATAACAAGCACAAGCTTATCGCTTTTGCCTGTAAAAATATCCTTGATTTCCTTTGCTCTTTCGTCAACAATCTTTGCAAGGTCATCGGAAAGCGGATACTGCGCCTTTACCTCCTGCGGAATGGGAAGCTTTCTTTCAAAAATCATACTCATGGGTAAAACACTTCTTTACGATAAAATTTGCTATATATTCTACATCAATGATTTTTAAATTGCAATAGCTTTTATGAATTAAAATGAATAATTATGCAGAAATTCCGCCAAAAACATCGGATTCTATGTAGTCAACGCCGAGTGAAAGGCAGTAATCAAGTGCATCCTTTTCGTTAACCGTCCAGAGAGCAACCTCAAGATTTCTGTTATGGAATTCCTTTATCATTTCTTCGGTTACGGATTTATAATAAGCATCGAGCGAAAAGCCATAGTCAAAGCAGCGTCTGTAATCAATTTCGTCTGAGCCGTAGGTGAGCATCAGCGGCAGGTCGGGAAACATTTCGCGGGCTTTAATAAGATTTGCAAATTCAAACGATTGCATAATGCATTTTGAAAGGTCATAAACCTCTGAAACGGTGTCGAAAACCTCTTTCACTTTTTCGTCGCTGAATTTGCCTTTAAGCTCAACGAAGCAAATCATATTGTTTTCTTTCATTATTTCAAGATAGCGACGGAAGGTGCAAAGATAAACCGTATCTTCGGATTTTGTGTTGCGCATAGGCTTTGCGGTAAGCTCTGCATAGGTTGCTTCAGCAACAAGAAGCTCGCTTCCGTCGGCAAAAACAACCTCATCATTATGGTTTGTGACGAGCACGCCGTCTTTGGTAACTCTTACATCTGTTTCTGCGCCGCCCGAGCCGTTTTCGGCGGCCTTGATGAATGCGATTTCGGTATTGTCTGGATATGCCGAGCTGTAGCCTCTATGGGCTATCATACAAACATTTTTATTCATAAATATTACTCCGGATTTAATAACGCACCCTCCGTGAGGAAGGTGCGCTGAATTTATTAAAGATTATAATACTTATCAAACTCTGCAGGGTGGGGGATAGCCGAAAGCTGGCTGCATTCCGCACGCTTTGTTTTGATGAAGTTTGCGATAAGCTCTTCGGGGAATACTCCGCCTGCTGTGAGGAAGTCGTGGTCTGCCTCAAGAGCATCAAGAGAAGCTTCAAGAGATGTGGGAAGCTGCTGAAGCTTTGCCTTTTCTTCTTCGGGAAGATGATAGAGGTTAACATCATAGGGACCCCAGCCGTTTGCGTGAGGATCAATCTTGTTCTTAACGCCGTCAAGACCTGCCATAAGAATTGCTGCATAGCAGAAATAGGGGTTGCAGGTTGCGTCGGGGTTGCGAAGCTCAAATCTTCTCTTGTCGGGACTCTTTGCATAAGCGGGAATACGGATAACCGCGCTTCTGTTTGATGTTGCATAGCCGACGGTTACGGGTGCTTCGTAGCCGGGAACAAGTCTCTTGAAGGAGTTGGTGCTGGGGTTGGTGATAGCACAGAGAGCGCCGATATGCTTAAGAAGACCACCCATGAAGTAATGAGCTGTTTCGCTGAGATGTGCATATCCGTTATCATCAGAGAAAACAGGCTCGCCGTCCTTGAAAAGGAGCATATGAACATGCATTCCGCTGCCTGCCTCACCGTAGATGGGCTTGGGCATGAAAGTTGCGGACTTTCCGTATTTGAGAGCAGTATTGTGGATAATATATTTAATCATCATTGATGCGTCTGCCATATGAACAACTTCGCCAAGCTGGGGTTCAATTTCATACTGACCGGAAGCTGCTACTTCGGGATGATGATAATTAATTTCGATACCGGCATCCTTCATGTGCAAGCACATTTCACTGCGGCATTCATATGATGTGTCAAAAGGTTTTGCAATGTGGTAGTTTTTCTGCTTTGCAACAACAACTCCGTGACCCTCATTATTGGAATTCCAATAGGACTGCTTGGCATCTACCGTAGCGCCGATATGTCTTCCTTCAACATTCCAGTTAACATCGTCAAAAAGATAAAACTCAAACTCAGGCAAAATCTTCATCTCATCGGCAACACCACTGTTTTTCATATATTCAACAGCTGCCTTGATGATGTTTCTGGGATACTGAGCAAGAGGACGGTTTTCGGGCGAGTCGATAATCATTGCATTACCTGTCATTGAGAGAGTAGCAATGTCGCAGAATGGGTCGATAACCGCAGTGTCGGGGTCGGGAATAAAGACCATGTCGCTCTTTTCAACAACGGCGTAGCCGTAGTTTGAAGCGTCAAAGCCGATGCCGCTTTTCATTGTGTCCTCAGAAAAGTTTTCTGCAGGAATTGTAACATGGCGGTACTGACCGTTGATGTCAACCATCTTGAAGTCAACCATTTTTATGTCATTTTCTTTGATTATGTTCAGGATATCCTGAATGCTCTTTGCCATCGGAATCACTCCTTACAAATTATTCGCAAAAATTATATCAATTTTTTCCTTGTTCGTCAATAGTTTATGCTATGTGTTCCATTGTTTTATCAACCGCTTTTTCGATGTCAACCGTGCCTGTTCCGAATATGGAAGTGTGGATTTTGCCGTTAATGGGGTTTTTCCAGTATTCGTCAATGCCGTCGATTGAATTTCTCATTCCGAGAACCGAGCCTACCGTCGCGCCGTTGCAATCGGTATCAAACGCCATGCCGACGGCAATGCAGATTGATTTTCCGAAATCACCCTCGCCGTAAAGAAGAGCAGCGGCAACTATCATTGCGTTTGAAATTGTATGGCACCAGCCGTGGTCTGTATGCTCATCATAAGCAGCATGAATAATATCAAAACATTCGTCAACGGTAACTCCGTTTTTATAGCCGTCAAAAATTTTCATTATTGCTTCGTAAAGCCTTGATGTTGACGGGATTTCCGCAAGGCCGCCGAGAATGATGTCTTCGATATTATCCGTAACCGCAGCGCAGGCAATCATTGCCGATGCAAACATTTCTCCGTAGATTCCGTTTTTAACATGAGAAATTCTTGCATCCGTAAATGCCATTTTGGCTGCCTTTTCAGGCTTTCCGGGGTTGATATATCCGAAATAATCGCCTCTTATCTGTGCGCCTATCCATTCACGGCAAACATTTTTATACATTGCCGAAGCAGGCGGCTGAATGCAATTTACAAAGTTTACAAAAGCATTTCTTTCTGCGGTAAAATAAGAGAAAATCGACTGATATTTCATCCATGCAAGCGCAACATCCTCAGAGTCAAAATTTCTGCCGGATTCTTCAACGATTTTCTGTGCGAGTGCAACATAATTTGTGTCATCGTCAACGGGCATTCCGTCAACTGTATCTGCATACGCCTTATTTTTTAGAAAGAATTTATAATGTGAACATACCTCATCGGTGATATCTGTGCTGAGAATATACCGATGCATCGGATAGTTGCCCGTTTCTTTAAGCAGCGGAATAAGCTCATCGCTTCTGATGCATTCAACGGGTTTTCCGAGAAGACAGCCGCATGCTCTGCCTGTCCATGCACCGAGCAGCTTTTTGCGGAGTGTTTCATTATCGGGCACTTTCTTTTCAAAGTCGTGAGGTTTTCTCAGCGCCTTAATCTCTTTAAGAGACGACGGCTCATTGTATTTATAACCGGGCTGCATATCTGCGTTGATGACCATTTCATAAATAACATTGCTCATACGAGTTTTATATTCACCGGGTTCAAGTGCGTCAACAGCCTCAAAAAGGCTCTTATATTTCTCAATGTCAAGACCCTCTTCCATGGATTGTATATATTCAGTTTTTAAATCTTGAGGGTATTTGTTGAGAGCATCAATATTGTTGTAGTCAATTTTTATTTCGGTATTATAAATTTTGGCAAACAATTTTATCACCTCGCAGATATATTAACATAATAATCGTACTTTGAAAAGTATTTTTAAAAAAATGATGTATTGCCTTTTCTGATTATTCTGTTGACTTTATCCGTCGGTTTGTTATATACTTTAAAATGTAATATTAAAACACGGAGGTCGGATAATGAAAAAATATGATGTAATCATCATCGGTGCGGGTAACGGCGGTCTTGCAGCAGCTGCAACCTGTGCAAGAGCAGGTCTTTCAACGCTTTTGCTTGAAAAACACAACATTCCCGGCGGCTCGGCTTCTTCATTTGTAAGAGGCAGATTTGAGTTTGAACCTTCTCTGCATGAGCTTGCAGGCGTAGGTTCACCCGAAGAGGTCGGCTCAATTGAAGATATGTTTATCCGCATGGGCGGCGATGTTCAGTGGCACAGACACGATTCAACATTCCGCCTTGTTGTTCCCGCAAAAGAGGGCGATAAAGATGCGTTTCTGAATGAAGACGGCGTTATGGTCACAGTTGACGCAAGAATGCCCGTAGGATTTCAGAATTTTGCAAGAAAGCTTGATGAGCTTGTTCCCGGTTCATATGACAGCTGTATGGCTGCGTTTGACCTTTCAACAAGAATGTTCAAGGCTTTCGAATGCCTTGATGATCCCAAAAAGCTTCCCGGATCGCTCAAGGATATTCCCGATATTATGAGAATGGTTTCCCATACGATGAAAGAGAGTCTTGACGCTCTCGGAATGCCCAAAAAGGCTCAGGATATCTTCAATACCTACTGGTGCTACATGGGCTCTCCCGCATCGCAGTTCGATTTCCTTTACTATATGTGTGTTCTTCACGGCTATGTTAAAAACGGCACGGGTATTCCCCACATGAGAAGCCATGAAATGAGCATGTCGCTCGATAAGGTTATCCGTGAAAATGATGGAGAAATCTGGTACAACTCCGAGGTTACAAAGGTTATCGTTAAGGACGGAAAGCCTGCAGGCGTTGTTATCAACGGCGAAAAAGAGGTTTACGGAAAATATTTTATATGCAATTCATATCCCTATGCTGTTTTTAAAGATCTTTTCGATAAGAAAGATATTCCCGAAAAGCAGCTTAAAATGCTTAATGCAAGAAAAACAGCCTGCTCGCTTACAACCGTTTATCTCGGCATGAATGTTACTAAAGATCAGCTTGGAATCAGGGATTATTCCGTGTTTATCGCTCCCGATTCGGATTCGGATAAGCAGTATGAAGCAGCTCAGAATTTCTTTAACGGATTCTGCATTATCAATTGCCTGAATGAAATTATCCCTGACTGTACTCCCGAAGGCACCTGCCAGCTTTTCTTAACAACAATGACCTTCGGCGATGTTATGAAGGATATTGAACCCAAGGATTATAAAAAGTTCAAAACAAAGGTTGCAAAGGATATGATTGAAACCTGCGAAAAAGCACTAAACATTTCAATCACACCTTATATCGAGGAAATTGAAATCGCTCTTCCTCCCACCTTTTCAAGATATCTTAACACTCCTCTCGGCACTCCCTATGGCTATATGCTTGAAAAGTGGGACAGCATGCTTCCCAGAACAATTCAGTATATGGGTGACCAGCCGTTTGATAATTTCTTTTTCTGCGGTGCTTCTCAAGAGAGAGGCGATGGCTACGGCTGCGCTTATTACACGGGCGAAAAAGCAGGCGGAATTGTTGTCAAGAAAATGAAGGGAGGCAAATAATATGGCAAATCTTAAATCACTTACACCAAAAAAGTTTTTATCCATGCTGTCTGACAGACAGTCAAGATTTGATGCGGCAGCAGCAAAGCTTCCCGAATTTTCGGATCAGGCATCGGTTATTGCAAAGGCTCTTCATCCCAAGCGTCAGTATCTTAAAATTGCCGAAGTCAAGGACATGGCTCCGGACTGCAAGAGCTTCACTCTTGTTCCCAATCCCGAAAAGGGAACCGAATCCCTTGCGTATTTCGGCGCAGGCAAATATCTTACCGTCTTTGAAACAATCAACGGTATGCCCGTAACAAGAGCATATTCAATTTCATCATCACCCAAGGATTCTCTTGAAGGAAAGTATGTTTTAACAATCAAGCTTGTTGAGGGCGGCCTTGTTTCACGTTATATTTTTGATACATGGACTGTCGGCAGAGAGGTTGAGGTTTCTGCCCCTTCGGGCAACTTTGAATATCAGCCTCTGCGTGATGCAAAAAAGGTTATCTGCCTTGCAGGCGGCAGCGGTATAACACCTTTTGTTTCAATGGCAAATGCAATCGCTGACGGCGACGAGGATTTTGAAATGACTCTTCTCTATGGCAGCCGTGATTATGACAGCATTCTTTTCCGTGAAGAGCTTGAAGAGCTCACAAAGAAATGCGATAAAATCAAGGTTGTTCATGTTCTGAGCGAAAAGGTCAAGAGGGGACTCAAGGGTGTTGAAAAGGGCTTTATCACAGCCGAGCTTATCAAAAAATATGCTCCTGCAGATGAACCCTATTCGGTTTTCCTTTGCGGACCACAGCAGATGTATGCTTTTGTTGATAAGGAGCTTGAGAAGCTCGGAATTGCAAAGAAATATATACGCCATGAAATGTTCGGTGAATTCCATAATCCTTCAACTCAGTCGGATTATCCCTCAGGCATTCCAGAAAAGGTAAAAATCACCGTTACCGTGCAGGATAAGACCTATATCATCTTCGGTAAATCCGAGGATTCGGTTATGCAGATACTCGAAAAGAGCGAAATTCCCGTGCCTGCAAGATGCAGAAGCGGCGAATGCGGCTTCTGCCATTCAAGATTGCTTTCCGGCAAAATCTATGTGCCTGAGCATCTGGAATACCGCAGACTTGCCGATTATAAATTCGGCGGCTTTCATCCTTGCTGCTCATTTCCGTTAACAGACCTTGAAATCATTGTTCCCGTTGCAAAATAATTAAAAGCTGTTTCGCTTTTCAGCGAAACAGCTTTTTAAATATTGAAAAATTGAATTTTGATTTTTCTTTTTCGGGAACCGTAGTCTCTTCTTTAAATTCGGGATCGTCATCTTCATCGGGAAAAGAACTGCATATATTCGCCAATAATTGTGTGATGGCTCTGAAGTTGTGGCAGGTCAGTGCTTCATAGCAGGTGAAGCTTCTGCCGTTTGCAAATTCACAGTGAAAAGTGTTTAATATGCTGCTTCCGCAGGCACCCGTTCTTTCAAAAACATCTTTTCTTGTGCTCCAAACGGAAAAGCTGGTTTCTGAAAGGCATTGAACCAATGCTGTTATGTGCTCAGGTCTGAGTCTTTTTGTGCAAGGTTTAAGGTAATCCTTATGATAGTTTTTACCTCCGTAAATTCCTCCGTCGCGGCTGCCGTCAATACAGCTTCTGAAAGTGATTTTATCATTCTCAACGGTGAATCGCTGTATGGGTCGGTCGCCGTAAGAAACCTCAAGTTTAACGATTTTTGTAACATCCATTTCTTCAGGATGCCATTTGAATGAATTTCCGTCAACATAACTTCCCGAAAAAATTGCATGAAAATCACAGGCTGCACGATGGTATAAAGTTGATACCGCGGGAGTTATTCCGCATTTTCGGCATCTGTATTCTTTACCGCCTGTATAGCTTTCAACAGTGACAAGGTCATGTGAATCGCTGCCGCAGCCGGTGGCGGCAATTGCAGACATTTCCGCAACAATCTGATTTATGGTATCATTATGTTCTTTCAGCCTGTTTACATCCCAGTATTCCATCTTTGATCCTCCGGATGAATTTTAGACTAATATATCATATTGAATAAAATATTTCAAGTTTGTATACGATTTTTGTTGTAAATGCGAATGGAAAGTGGTATTATTGAAAAATCAGGTTGAATTCAGGATGTGATAAATTGACAAGATCAAAATACGATACAAAAGAAGCGGTTAAAAACAAAGATACGGCGGCGCTGTTCGGACATCTGATTGTATGCAATAATCAGATTCATTCATTTCAACAAACCGCAATTAAAGAATATTTTGAGAAAAAAGAACTTGATTATGAGACCGTGAGAAAGGTTATTGCAAAAGCATTGGATGCCGTTACTTTTGAGAGGGCGTTGAGTGCTTTTAAAGCAGAATTGCCGTCTGTCAGAACGGAAATTTATTTTTATCTTTCTGTTATATCGGCTATTGACGGTTTTTCGGATAAAACAGAAAAAGAGTTCTTTAAAAAGCTGAAATCATGTTCATTGCTTGAAAATGCAGAAGCTGTAGAAAGCATCGCGGCTAAAAAGGCTGAAACAGAAAGGAAAAGACTGAAAAAAGAAAACGCCAAAAACAGAACCGGCAGAAAAAGCCGAAAAAGTCAAAACGGCGAAGATAATCTTTTCCGCATTTCGCAGAAAGAATATATTTCTGCTCTCAACAAATGCAGAAAGGTTGCAAAGGAAGATTTTAAGGCAATAAAGCCGGTGTGTGACAATATTATTCAAAAGGGCGGTCTGTTTTCAGAAGCAATCAATAAAGAGCTGAAATCAGGAAAAGTTTTTAAAGAGGACAGTCAGAAATGCCTTTCAATGCTCGCTGAGGAAATAGGCCGTGTTGTTGAGAATTCCGAGTATTACAGTGCAGAGCTCGACAGAAAGGAATCTGCAATTGAAGATTTTACAATTGCTTTTCTCGGAAGGACCAAATCGGGAAAATCAACTCTTCGTGCGGTTCTTACCGGCGAAGGTGCTGAAAATATAGGCGTCGGCAGTCAGAGGACAACGAGAGTTAACGATATCTACGAATGGAATCATCTCAGAATTATAGATACGCCCGGAATTGCCGCAGGCAACGATCTGAACAGAGAAGACAGAAGCATTGCCGAAAAGGCGATCGGCGAAGCGGATGTTATCTGCAATGTTTGCTCCTCCGACGGTGTTGATAAGGAAGTCCGAAGCTTCATAGTTGATATTGCAAAAAGAAACAAACCGGTTATAGTTCTTATCAATTATAAACAAAATCTTAAAAATCCCGAAATTCTTGAAGAATTTATTGAATATCCGGGTGAATGGAATGATGAAACCGATCCCAACAGTGCAATGGGTTATGCCGAAAGAATACGAAGAGAAACTCAGGAATGCGGAGTGGAATCACTCATTACTTATCAGCCTGTTTTTCTTCTTGCGGCGCTTCTGAGTGAAGACGAAAAGTATCAGGAGTATGCAAAGCTGCTCAAAGATAATTCGGGTGTTGATGAATTTCTTGCCGGGCTGAAAATAATTGTTTTTGAACAGGGAAGCTTTCTTCGCTCAAAAACTATTGTTGACGATATGATAAGCATATGCTACGGCTGGAGAAACAGAATTTCGGAGCCTGTAAACAGTGTTAAAGTAATTCATGCTTCTTTGCTGACTGAGCGTGATAATCTGAAAAAAAAGCTCGAAAAGGAACGAAATCAGTTTATTTCAAACTCAGTTAAAGCAGTTGAAAACGCGTACAGGACTCTTGCAACAACTTACGCAAGGGAATTCGCGGATGAAAACTACAATTTAAAGAA
The DNA here is from genome assembly GCA_045539875.1 of Acutalibacteraceae bacterium. GTDB lineage: Bacteria > Bacillota > Clostridia > Oscillospirales > Acutalibacteraceae > CAG-177. The sequence goes on along the minus strand of JAZQGF010000031.1, from coordinate 42,847 downwards.
AAATCTCGATTCGGAATTCACAAAGTTCTGCAAAAGAAAGAAGTTTGAAGAGAATATTAATTCTGAGATTCAGGTCTATATCAACACTTTTCAGAACAATGTTCAGAAAGTAATTGATGACATATTCGATGATATTAATTTTGATTTTTCCAGTGACAGCAGCATAAGCGGAGACCTGAAAAACAACTTTAAAATACCGTTGAGGGAATTAACCCGATTTACAGGCACTCTGATAAGTTTGGTCGGAGGTATTCTTTTGGCTTTTGGTGTGGTAGGCGCGATAGCCGGAGCAATTATTATTGCAGTCGGAACTCTGTTCAGCATAGTTTCCGGATTTTTCTCCAAAAAAGCAAACAGGGATAAAAAGAAAAAGGACAGCCTTTATCAGAAAATTAATACCGCGGTGAATGAGCAAAAGCAAGAAAAGGTTGAAGAAATTAAAAAAGAGCTTGAAAAGAATACGAAGCAGGCTGTCGAAAAAATCATTGAAAAGTATGATAGCCTGATATCCGGTGTAGGTTATGTTGCAGACAAAGGAAACGGTCTTTTGCATGATATTGATTCGGATATAAACGAGCTTAATATGATTTTCGCAAAAAGAATAATGAGCTATATCAGCTCAGAGGATAAATATTGGATTGAAGCTGTTGAAAGAGAATTCGGCAGTAACATGAAAATTTTTGTTTCGGGAAGTCATAATGCAGACACATCAAAAGTTAAAGGGCTTTTAAACGAACAAATTAAAATAGTGAGGATGGTTTGAAAATGAGCGTATCATTCAAAGCGGGGGAATATACCCGAAAAACCGAAGATATTATCAATGAAATATGCGAGGTTCTTGATAATAACGGTAAAGCCGAGCAGGCAAAATCACTGAAAGACTATAAGAATCAAATTGAAAATGAGAAAAAAATCCGAGTGGCATTTGTCGGTCAGTTTTCTTCAGGCAAATCAAGCATTATTTCGGCGCTGACAGGCAACAAACACATAAAAATAGGCTCGGATGTAACAACCCAGGAAAGTTGTAGCTATGAATGGGGAAATTTTCTGCTTGTCGATACTCCCGGACTTCATAACAACGACACTCATGATGAGCGTGCTGCCGAGGCGATAAAAACAGCTGATTTGATTGTTTATTGCATAACATCTGAGCTTTTCACGCCCAATACTCTTAATGATTTTAAGAATCTTGCGTATGAAAAAAATTATATCTCAAAAATGATTCTGGTTATTAATAAGCTCAGCATGGAAGCTGCTGACGATACCGATGAGCTGATCTCAAACTATGTTAAAACGCTTAATGAATCACTTGCTCCCAACAGTCTGGATGAAATAAACCATTGTTTTGTTGATGTTCTTGATTTTATCAAGGGCGTTGAAAGAAACCGACCTGTTAAAATCAAAAACAGCAGATTTGAAAATTTTATCGTTCTGCTTAATGATTTCCTTAATCAAAAAGGTCTTATGTGCAAGCTTCTTACTCCTATTCTCACAGCTGAAAGTGTACTCGGTGAGGTTTTTGTTGACGAAGCGGAAACTCTTTTTGATGAAGCAGAGAGAAAAACGCTTTCGAGGCTTGAAAGAACAATAAAAAATCTTCGCCTGCAAGCAAACAATGAGTGGGACAGAATCCTTATAAGAAACACTTTGGAATTTTCGGGAGAAGCATTCAATCTGATTGACAGTGTCATGCAGGGTGAGGTTGTAAATGCCGAAACGGCATATGAACAGATGGTTAATGATACCTGCAGTAAAATATTCGATGAGCTTAATGAGCATTCCGAAGCCATGCAGGAAAAGCTTGATGAAGAAATAAGTGAAATCGAAAACAGTAAACAGGCGCAGTATTATATCAGCGAGCTTGAAAAAACAATAACACTGGATGTCAACAGTGAAAAAAATAAAAAAGGTTCGGGATTATTTAAGACTGTTTTCGGTTCAACAAAGGATGTTGTGAAAAAACAGGTAGGAGCGTTTACTGAAGAATCAATAAAAAGTACGGTGAAAAAAGTCGGCAAAAAAATCGGCCATAAATTCAAGCCTTGGGAGGCTACAAAGCTTGCTAAAAATATCGGCAAATTTGCTGAGTTCTTCGGACCGGCTATGGATGTTATTGAACTGGGTATTGATATTTACGAAACCGTTGCCGAGAATAAAGAGGCACAAAAGGCTTTGAATGAACGCAGAGAAATCAGAAAGTCCATTGAAGAAACAGCAAAAGAAATTCGCCTGTCTTTTGATGAACAGAAGTCTGATTTTATTGAAGAAGTGTTCAATTCCCGTCTTGATTTTCTCCATGAAAAGGAAGAGGAAATTCTGAAAAGAAAAGAAGACGCAAGCGGTTATAACAGAAAAATTGCCGAATACAAAGCTCAGCTTGAAGAATTGAATAAGATGATAATTTCAAACAGCTGAATGCTGTAAAGCCAATATAATTAAAAACCACCGATATTCTGCGAAAGTGCAGGTGATATCGGTGGTTTATATTTTACAATTATACGAAAGTTTATCTGAACAGATTATTATAAAGCTTTCTTAAATCTGCATAAGCTGTTTCGAGCTTCTGCGCAAACGCTTTTATAAAACCAAAAATGTCTGAGCTTTGATCAAATTCAGCCTCGGGTTCGCCTGTTGCGGTGCTGTCAAAAACAAACGCGAAACGACCGCCGGGCGCGGCATCACCGTTAATATAGAATGCGGTTGCATCTGCGCCGAGAAGATTATCCGACCATTTGAAGTTGAATTTTACTTCTTCATCTGTAAGTCCCAAACCGCTTCTTGGCACCGCGATCTGAAGAACATTGCCGTTGACGGTGTAATCAACCTTGCAAACCTCCTCAAAATCAATGCCGCCCAACGACTTTTCAAGAGTCGCCTTGCCATTTTGAGGAGATTCCCTGTTAATCAGAAATTCAAAGCCTTCCCAGTTTGCCGCAACTCCACTCGGGTCAGTATCAATCAGCAGCCGCATCCAATCTCTGTCGGATGACGGGGTGAGGTTGTCGGCTGTTTTAACATAGAAATAGATGTTGTTGCTGTCATAAGCAATCTTTGACTGAATTATGTCATTGCGCAGGGTGTCGTTGGTGTAGTAATATTCCTTCCAGCCTGCGCTGTTGCGGGTTTCACCGCCCTGATAATGATTATATTCAGGGAAAACGGAGTCCCATTGCGAAAGAGAACCGTTTATATCAATGGCTTTTTCTGCGTCAGCTTTCGGCAGGGTGTCGGCGCCTTTAAAGCGGCGCACATTTTCAACAAGCTGATAATAATAGTGGTCTTTAAGAACACCGGCCGATGGCTCAATATCTCGGCTGTATTCAGGATTATACTGGTCGGGGAATGCATTTTCCGTTCCGTTCCAGCTTTTCCATCTGCCTGCAATCCACTCATTGAAGCCGGTTACGAATATTATTTCGGGATCCTGAGAAATTGCATAGTCCCATTGCTGCTGGAAGTTAAGCCCATAAAAAATGGAGTTTTCTATGTTTTTATCAACTACGATTTCTTTGCCGGCATATGTGTAGCTGTATGAAAAATCGCCGTCTGTGAAGCTTCTTCCCTGAACGGTGCCTTCGGGACTGTTCATTGCAATAAGTCCGTTTTCATTTGCGTTCTGAGCAACTGAAACACACATTTCTTCAACGCCGCCGAAAAGCCTTTTTCCGAATTTGGTTTGTTTATAGTCCGAACACCAGCCCCAGGTATCTTCATAATATTTTGTATCAGAAGCAAAGTAGGTCGCTTCATTGTCCCTGAAAGTAAAGAAGTTAAAAATTTCTCTGTCTTTTTCAACGGAAAGGTCGAGCGAACTTATATCCGCCATGAGCATTGGCTTTCCGTCCCACATAAACCAAAGATCTTTGTATCTGCCCTGGCTGTAAAGATTATCGTAAATATCATAAAGCTGAGTGCGTGTATCTTCTGCACCGCCGAAGTTGAGTATGAACGAAATGCACGGCGCATCAACTCCGTTTTCCTTTGCCTCACTCCAGACCTTCAAAAGAGCCTCATATCCCTCGGTAAAAACCTGTGTGCCGTTAGTTGTATCAAAAAATACTGCATCAATATTGGCATCGGCGAGGAGCTCTGCATGTTTGCGAAGAACATATTCGTCAGTGTTTGTGTAAAAGCCGTAAAGCGGCTCGTCCCAGAAATAAGGTCTGCCGTCAGATGTACCGCCCCATGCAGGATGATCCCAGTCGTTAACGGCTTCCGGATATTCATTGAGTACACTGCCTGTTGTTATCGGCTCAAAGTCGTTTATAAACGGGTAGTGCCATGTCCAGTAAAACATCGCAACATATTTTTCTTCCTTTTTATTGCCGACCTCATCGTTTAATGACAGAGTCCGTCCGAGACCGTCAACAGCCGCCCATGTTGAAGGAAGAATTTCAGGTTGCTGTTTTTCGGAATCTGTTACAGCCGTTGCAGATAAACTGAAAATAATTGATATGCAAACAATCAAAACAAGAATTTTGTGCATTTTCATAGTGATTTTCTCCTTAAGTAACCGCTATTTTGCATTACATTACTTTAATTGCTCAAAGAAATCTATATTTTTTATTGATATTATATATCTTGTTTGATTATAAATCAAGCGGAATGTCTGTATGGCAACAATTATTGCAACTATCCCGATTTCACATTTTTAAAGTATCATATTAGCGGTCAATAATATCTCTTTTGCAAGACCATAAAAGTTTTAGGCGAATTGTTAAAAGCAAAAGCCGTTGAAATATTGATGCAGTTGTGATAGGATAAAAATATACCGTAAAACAAAAACGGATTTTTTAATACCGCTTTATTCGATGACAGATAATTTTAACACTTACATAACAGGAGAAAACTATGCTTTTTAAAGAAACAAGTCTTTCGGGCATCAGCGTGAAAAACAGAATAATCCGCAGTGCTACCCATGACGGTCTTGCAGACGAAAACGGTGCGCCGAGTGACAAACTGATTGCAAAATACGAACACCTTGCAAAAGGTGAAATCGGCTGTATCATAACAGGTTATGCCGCCGTGGGCAGAAACGGTGTGTCGCCTTATCCGAGAATGATGAAAATTTATGATGACAGCGTGATTGAAAAATATAAAGAGCTGACAGATGCCGTTCACCGCCACGGAACTCCTGTTGTTTTGCAGATTGCTCATTGCGGCAGACAGACTTCATCAAAAGCAATCGGAATGCAGAAGGTTGCACCGTCAAATGTTCTTCACGCATTTTATCCCGATAAAGCAAAGGAACTTACCGATGATGAAATATACGGCATAATCGAGGAGTTTGTTTCGGCTTCCGTCAGAGCCGAAACAGCAGGTTTTGATGCCGTTCAGCTTCACGGCGGTCACGGTTATCTGCTCCACGATTTTCTTTCGCCTTACGGCAACAGAAGAAAAGACGGTTGGGGAGGTTCTTTGGAAAACCGCTGCAGAATTGTTGAACTGATAATCAAAGGCATAAAAGCGAAAACTAACCTTCCGGTGTGGATTAAACTGAGTGCAGAGGATAACCGCAAAGGCGGAATGAATATTAAGTCATCCGTTGAAATTTGCAAAAGACTTGAAGCGGCAGGATGCGATGCAATTGAGGTTTCCTGCGGCACCGTTCAGGACGGAATGAACACGATGCGAAGCGAACTTCTGCCTATGGATGCCGTTTTCAAATACAGAGAGCCCTGTGCATCTTTTCCGAAGATTCTTAGCAAAATTGCGCTGCCTGCTGCGAATTTAATTAACCCGTTAATCAAGCAGCCGAAGCCGCTTGAGAATTTCAATGTTGACAATGCGGCGATAATCAAAAAGAATGTTTCTGTTCCGGTAATCTCAGTCGGCGGAATCCATAAAGTCAGTGATATGGAGAAAATTCTTTCTGACGGAAAAGCGGATTTCATTTCAATGTGCAGACCGTTTATCTGCGAGCCCGACCTTGCACTAAAGCTCAAAAACGGTCAGCCCGAAGCAAAATGCATTATGTGCAATTACTGCGGATTGGTAATTGAAAAAGAGCCGACGAGATGTCTTTACGGAAGAGTTAAATAAGCATTTACAAATAAGGGATAGTTTTATGAAAAATGTTATTTTGAGTGCAGATGTTGATCTGTAGGTTTTTCTGTGCCCGATATTGTTTCTGATAATTTGAACTGCTATTGTATCAGCTTTATACATTGGTTACACAGTTCAGAAAAAAGAACAAAATCCCGAAGACAAGATGGATGTAAAAACGATTTGAATTGGTGGTTTGTGAAGTTCACATTATTCGGCTGAAGGAACAAAGAAAGACGGCAGACTTATGCTGAAATTGCAGAGAAATATAAAGATAAAACCGTTGTTTTGAAAACTAAACGGCATGTTGATGAGTTTATGAAGAAGTACAGGTGAATGGCAATGAATAAATATCTTGAAAATCTGAACCGTATTGAGTTTGTTATCACAATGGCATGTACGGGTAGGTGCAAACATTGCTCCCAAGGTGAACATAAAAGCTCGGAAAACATTGATAAAACTTTAACGGCAAATGCCGTGCGCAAAATTACCGAAGAATACAACATCAAATCCGTTATGACCTTCGGCGGCGAGCCTCTGCTCTGTTATGAAACCGTTTGTGAAATTCACAAATCCGCAAAAGAGATGAATATTCTTCAAAGACAGCTTATAACCAATGGCTATTTCAGTAAAAACTTTGATAATATAAAACTTGTTGCAAAAGAGATAGTCGAAAGCGGAGTTAATGAAATTCTGCTTTCCGTTGATGCTTTTCATCAGGAAACCATTCCGCTTGAATATGTGAAGGCATTTGCAAACGCTGTTAATGTTCCAAATGTTAAACTACAGGTTCATCCCGCATGGCTTGTAAGCCCTGATGCCGATAATCTTTATAACAACAGAACAAAAGAGATTCTCGGTGAATTCAATCGCATGGGAATTGATACAAGCGAAGGAAATGTGATATTCCCAAGCGGAAATGCACTGAAACACTTGAGCGAATATTTTGACTTGAGCAATGAAATCAAAAATCCCTATGATGAAGACCCGACGGATATCCGTGCAATCTGTTTCAGCGCAAACGGCGACATTCTCCATAGCAATATTTATAAGCAAGACATTATCGAAATTTTATCTTCATACAGCCCAAAATAAAAAAACAAGCCATACAAGTTGAACTATAATCAGCTTGTATGGCAATTTTTTTGCAATTCTGTGCATACTAAAATCAAGAAAGGACGGTTATGTATGAACAAAGAAAAAGATACAAACAAAAAAGACAAAAATAATATCAAGCCAAAAGATATTGAGGGTAAAATTGAGATTCCCGACAAGCGTGAACGCAAAGACGGGCCCGGCGGGAATTAAAAGGAGGATAATCTATGTTCAAACACGAAAAAATGCTTTTTCATCCCGTTGCTGTTGAGAAACCCAATCCTCAATATGCGGCACTTCTGCAGGAACAGCTCGGAGGTGCAAACGGTGAACTCAAAGCCGCAATGCAGTATATGTCGCAAAGTTTCCGCATCAAAGATCCCGAAATCAAAGATTTATTCCTTGATATAGCTGCAGAAGAACTCGGACACATGGAAATGGTCGCTCAGACAATCAATCTTTTGAATGGTCACGATGTGTGTGCAGAATCTGTTCCCGCAGGTGAAATTCAGACTCATGTGCTTACAGGACTTAATCCCGGACTGATTAATGCCTCGGGTTATTCGTGGACTGGTGATTATGTTTCGGTTACGGGTGATTTGTGTGCAGATCTTCTTTCAAATATTGCATCCGAACAGCGAGCGAAAGTTGTTTATGAATATCTCTACCGACAGATTGACGACAAAAAGGTAAGAGAAACCATAGATTTTCTGCTCAACAGAGAAGAAGCTCATAACGCCATGTTCCGTGAGGCATTTAACAAGGTTCAAAACAGCGGCTCTAATCAAGACTTCGGAACAACAAAAGCCGCTAAAATGTATTTCAGTATGTCCGAACCCTCACCGAACAACAATCCGTTTTCTGAAACAAAAGTAACTCCGCCGTCATTCAACTAAATACCAAAGAATTCAGATAAAGCTCTCCCGCACAAAACAGGAGAGCTTTTAGTGTGTTATCTCATTTCTGATAATGGAGTGGAATCTGCAGCGTTTTGCAAGTGCTTTTTGTATTACCGTTTAACAATAATTCCATAGCTCGTTGTAGATTAACAACAAAAAGACTTGCGATTCCGAAATCTCCAAAGATGTCAATTAAGCATTTGCAAGAGCATCGCTGCCTGACATAAGAAGATTCTATGAAAGCGAAGCAATGCAATCTTTGAAAAATTGAAAGCCGAAAGAGATAAAACAGATAAGAATATCGCTTGATTCATTTAGCAGTCACCGAGTAATCTGAGGCTGTTTTTTGAATTACTGAATATAAAAGAAAAAACCCGAACACATTTCCTGTTTTAAAGAGATAGTTCGGATTTTCGTCCTTTGGTACGGATAATCATAACACAAGTTGTTCTCCGGCTATACATATTCTAACTTTTCGTATCGTGATATGTCAAATGCTCATTTCATTGCGAGCTTGAACCCGGTTGTAAAACTGTCCAAAAGGCTTCTTGATGTAAATTCGATATATTTATCCGTGTATTTCATAAACAACGCTTTTTCTTCACCTGTCAATTTGTCGGAGATTTGCTTTTCGAGTTCGGTCAGATCGTTGAGTTTCTTTTTCAACTCCGCACCGAATTCAGGATTGTACGCCTGAGCATCAATATTTCCATAATATAAATCTTCAATTATTCCCATACGATCTCCGTTCCGATAATTAATGTTTCTTCTGTAGAATATTATATCGAATTTCACCGCCCACATCACGCTCTAAAGCGCACAATCTTTAACGCGAATTAAGCAATATGGCCTCTGTAGCGCACAAAAGCCGATGGGCAAGTTCCCATCGGCTCTTTCTGATATGTTAATTGAAAAGCGTTCAAACCTCGCCAATCACAGGCAATAGTAATCAGAATTGGTATAATTCTTTTTCTTGTTTTTGCCATCTTGTTTTTCTCCTTTGAAGCGATTATTACAGAAATCAGAAATTATTATAAAAAACTGTTTCTATCATCGGTCTGTAAAGTGTGTGTCTTTCGTTGGGTTCTGCATCGGGTGCGGGATAACCCATAACAAGAAGTGCAACGGGTTCAACATTTTCAGGGATTTCAAATGCTTCACGCATCTTGAACGGATTGAAGTGCATAACCCAAGTTGAGCCGACACCAAGCTCCCACGCCTGAAGCATCATATGAGTTGTAACGATACTTGCGTCAACAATGCCGCATTGCGCACCGTCATAAGGTCTTGTCCAGCATTCGTCTTTGTTGTAGCAGATAAGAATTGCGCAGGGAGCGTCAAAATGGCAGCGAGTGCAATCTTTCAGCTTTGCAAGTGTTTCTTCATTGTTTATAACAAGAACCCTCTGCGGCTGATAATTGCAGCCCGTAGGTGCAATATGTCCCGCTTCAAGTATCTTGTCAATAACCTCTTTCTCAAGAGGCTTGTCCGTAAATTTCCGAACCGAATATCTGTCGGTTGCGAGGTCTAAAAAGTTCATGTTTTCACCTTTTTGTATTCGATTTAATATGTTTTCTGTATTCATCTCTGGCAAGAGAATATGTAGTCAGATTTTCAATAAGTTTGATTACATCTTCATCTTCAAGTGTCCAGAGTTTATTGTTCTTTAAACTGCCAAGATAAAATTGTTTTCCGTTGATAATCTGAGGGCACAAATCATTAACAAACATTCTGAGTTCGTCAATTTTTCCACTGCCTCTATTACCAACTGCAATTTTACCGTGATGATAAAATTTAACTGTATCACCATCAACGGAGACATTATCATCAATTACAAGTTGTAAAGCATGATGTGTGGTTTTTTCATTATCTATTGCAACACATAAACAGGTTTTCACTTTATCCGGAGAAGTACCTTTCCAATATGTCGTTATATTGAATGAAACAAACTCTGTGCTACCATTATATTCAACCAAAAATGAGCGATAGGGTCCGTAAAAAGTTCCGCCTGATGAGTTGCCATAAGTGAGCATTCGCACACCATAATCTTCGATCAAATTAAATTTTTCATATTTTCCTACAGGGATTTTTATTCTTGTATCGAGCAGGCATTCGGATAAATTGAAGGCTGCATGAGCAAGTTCAAAAGGTGTTTGAGGACTGATATCATATTCCCACGGGTTGAAATCGCTTTTGCACTGTAAACTCTCTTTTAAAAGACTTTCAATATTTTCAAATGCAATACGAGGAGGAAGCTCTTCTCTTTCGATTTCTTCAAAAATACCATTTGACATTTCAGAATATGTTGGCAATCTTTCTATTTCAACATATTCATCTGTATGTTCGTTGTACCTGAATGAAAAACAATCAAACCCATTAATCATCACCGCATACTCGCAACCAAGGGAATCTGCATAGTCAAGCATTTGATTGGCGGTTCTTTCGCTCAGAAAAACATTCGGAGCCTTGCATTCAATAACAGCTAAGGGTATGATTAAATCTTTGGATTCATCAATCTGATGGATAACGATATCTGCACGTCGTTTAGATTCAATTCCGTAATGAGAAAGATGTTCTTCTACCGCTATCATTTCAATAGGAACTCCAAGTGAATTAATCAGAAATGAAATCACTTTTTGTCTTACTGTTTCTTCTGGAGTAACATAAATCAGCATTTTTCTTATTGGGTCAAGATAACATTCTTTACCATTACGGGTATAAACAGGCGGTAATGATGCCTTTTCAAAATCAAAAATCATTGTAAAACTCCTTTATAGATTAATTTACAAGCAAATTATACTATATTGAGAGTCCAATAAAACTCACTTAATTACGACAAGCCCCCTCCAACGCCGTCAGATACTCATCCAGTCTTTCGTTGACATATTCTGCGATGAGGGCGGTCATTTTTGATGCGTCGTTATCACGGTAATAGGCATCGAATACATCATAATAACGCTTGCGGTCTGTGAATTTGACATTTATCGGCGGATAGCCGTTGCGGATGAGGTCGAGATTCATAATGAGTCTGCCCGTTCTGCCGTTACCGTCGATAAAGGGGTGTATACCCTCAAATTCAAGGTGGAAAAGGGCAATACGCTCGATGATATTTGTTGTTTCGGTTCGCTTGTTGTTTTCGATAAGTAGTCCTTCCATTGCAGGCTGAACCATATAGGGTTGCAGAGGCTCTGTATAAGCTCCCATGATGCGAACGGGAATTCTACGGTATGTGCCCTTATCTTCAGGTTTGTTGATGAGAACAAGCGAATGGATATTCTTGATTACACTCTCGCTGATGGGCATATCCGTTGTTGCAATATCCTGCACATAGGTTACACCGATTTTCTCGGCATAAAATTCAACATATTTCGGAATTTCTGCCTTTGCTTTTTTGATAAAACTTTTGATTTCTTCTTCGGAATAAGGCTCAATATTTTTAAAAAGTTTTTGCTTTTCCGAAAGCGATTGCAGATGTTTTTCAATCCAGTTTCTTTTCGATTCCGCAATTTTTTTAATTTCTTTTTCTTTCATTTTCATCGGCGCACGGATGATAATTTCATTCGGCTTCACCTGAATTGAAATTGTTTTCCGTTTGCTTTTTATAACAGAAACTTCTGCGTTTTCAAATTTCATCTGCATCACATCCTTTCAAAAAATCCTGCATTAAGAATAACACGGAATAAAAAAATAATCAAACCATCCTTAACAAAATTTCTGTGGAATAAACAAAAGTAATGTGTTATAATCATCTCGACAAATAAGAATTTAATGAGGTACATCATGGTAGGAATAATGGATGTCGGCGGCGGATTAAGAGGAAATTATGTAAGCGGTATTATCGATTATCTTCTTGATAATTCTATTGATATTGAATATTGTTTGGGCATTTCTGCAGGAAGTGCAAACCTTATTACTTACATAGCAGGTCAGCGGGGAAGATTAAAAAGCTTTTATGAGGACTATTCTTTTGAAAAACAATATATGAGTGTAGGCAACTATTGCAACAAAGGAATGTATATAAATCTTGATTATATTTATTCCGATATAACAAACAGTTACGGTAAGAATCCACTGGACTTTAAATCCATAATGAAATCACCTAAAAAGTTTGTTGCCGCAGTAACGGATGCACAGACTGCTGAACAGAAATATTTTTATAAAAGTGATTTAGAATATGATGATTTTACTTTGTTAAAGGCAAGCTGTGCATTACCTATAGCAACCCGTCAACCTGTTTTGTTTAAAAACGGAAGATATTTTGATGGCGGAATTTCTGATCCGATTCCGTATAAAAAAGCATTTGATGATGGTTGCGATAAACTGATTATTTGTTTGACGCTTCCTATCAGCTATAAGAAATCAGCCTTTCCCAAATGGCTTGTCAATCCTTTGCTTTTTAAGTATCCTCGAATTGCAAAAGCTATAACAATGTCACACACATTATATCATAATAGAATAAATGAAATTCTTGAATTTGAAAAACAAGGTAAAGTACTGATACTTTATCCTGAAGATTGTTTTGGGATTAAAACGGCTACAAGAAATAAAATCGGATTAAACAAATTGTATCAGCTCGGATATAAAGATGCGGAAAAGATAGAAATATTTTTGAACTTATCCAAAAATTAAAAGCCAGACAAATTCCAATTTGAAAGGAAGATTCGATGCTTCTGAAAATAGTTTCATTTATAGCTTCAATAGTGTTGCTGTTTACTTCGTCTGCAACAACACCCGACAAATCCGATGTGCTTGCTGAAGTGCTTAATAACTTAAGTGAAAACAGAACTGCAGATGAGATTAACGGTGCAAACGGAACAAAATTCTATATTCAGCGTCCCAAAGCAGAAAAGATGAATGTTGTAAATGCGTCAGATTTCGGACTTTCTGAAGAAAACGAAGATAATTTTGCCGCTTTTCAGAGTGCACTCAATTATTGCTCACAGCATCCGCAGACGAGGCTTGTTATTGATAAGGGTACATATTATTTCAGGAGTACAAACGGTCTTGATGCTAACAACTGTACGGATTTGCTGATTGAAGGAAACGGTGCAATGTTCATCTTCTCCTCAACAGGTTATAAATTTTTCATCAAAAACAGCGACTGCGTTGAAATCCGCAACCTCAATTTTGATTGGAACTGGGATGAAATTCCGCTTGCTTCGGTTGTTACCGTTCAGAACAGTAATCCCGATGCTGATACGATTGACTTTGTTTTCAAAAATGCAGAATATTGTAGCGAAAGCAACAGACTTATGGCAATTACACAATGCGACCCCGAAACATATACTTTCGGTGCAAAATACTCTTCAAAAGAGGTTTATCTTTATCAGGATGAAACAAACATAAAGTCCGTTCAGAAAATTTCAGACAATACTCTCCGTGTTACCCATAACGGCTGTATGGACGACTTTGAGAACGGCGAAACATATATTCTCAGACACTATGTTTATGACGGAACGATTTTCAGCATAAGAGATTACAGCAAGAATGTAACCTTTGACAATATCAGTATCTATGGCAGTCCCGGCATGGCATATATCTGCGAAGGCAACTGCTCGCATTTTCAGATTATCAACTGCTTCATCGGTGTTAATCCCGAACACAAAGACAAGCGAAGCGTGTCCTTGGGTGCTGATGCTATTCACATCGTAAACACCAACGGCTGCTTCAATATTTCCGGTTGTGACATAAGCGGAATGGGCGACGACGCCATTAATGTTCACGACAGTCTCGGCTATGTTTCGGCTGTAAACGGCAACACTCTGACATTGATTGCTTCTGCAATGAGGCTTGAAGCAGGCGACACTCTTGCGTTCAAAAATGATAAATTTGAAAATACAGATGTTACTGCAAAAATTGTTTCCGTCAAAGCCCTTGAAAGAATAACAAAAGAGGTTGTTGTTGAAGCCTTACCCGAAAGTGTAACTGCAGGCTGGACTGCATATAACAAGGAATGCAACAGCGGTAATTATGTTATCAGAAATAACTGTTTCCACGAAAACAGAGCAAGAGGCCTGCTTCTTCAGTCCTCAAACGGACTTTGCGAGAACAACCGATTCTATAAAACAATGGCTCAGGCTATAAAGGTTGTCATGGATATTGAACCCACACTCTGGCAAGAAGGTACGGGCGTTGATAACCTTATTATCCGTAACAACACCTTTGAGAAGTGTAACTACAGCGACTGGGGTTCTGTAATTGAAATCGGCACTAATATTGCAGGCAGGTCTGCCGAAACAGCCGTTTTCACAAATATAGAAATCAGTTCAAATTGTTTTAAGGATATACCGTCAATGCTTATAAGAACAGACAATATTAACGGGCTTGTTTTTACTGAAAACACAATTGATGCAGGTGATTTCTTTGACGGTACAGCAAGACAAGGCAAACTTCGCTTTGGAGAATATTGTTCAAATATAACTTACACAGACAATGTTTTTGTCAACAGTGGATTTTTACAACACAGAGAAATTGCAGAATCAGACAGTGTCTATGTCTGGGCTAAAATCAATTCTCAGCTTTGAATTAACAGCAACAATTTGCAAAAATCCAATTTGTCGGACAGTCAGATAAACAAGAATTTATCGCGCAATAAATATAACCGCATAACACAGAAACACAGGAAGTATTTTGTCACTTCTGATTGAAAAGAAGAGTTATATTGTGCTATAATAAATTTTCAACGAATCAGAATTCAGGAGGATTTATTTTTTATGAAGAAAACCTTAAAGACAAAAATATCCGGAACAATTTGTCTTATTTTGGGAATAGCTTTTGCAATTGTCGGTTTGTATTACTACCATATGCAATATCTCTGCTTTGAATATACACCGCTTCAATTTATTCTCGGATTTGTTGTTTGCCTTGGCGGAGCATTGCTTTCAATACCGCTGGGCAAAAAAACAGATAAAAAGAAAACGGTATTGAATGCAATTTTGACGGCTTTGGTCTTTGCCCTTGTCCTTATCGGACTTATGTTTTTGATAAACGCCGTAATCGGCAGCGGTGAGCTTGAGCTGGCGGCAATGGTTATCCCCGTGTATCTCACATTCATTATCACATCTGTTATGTCTTTGCTTTGTGTGTTCAGAATATTTGACAACAAGGTTTTAAAAGCGGTTCTCTCCATATTTATTGTTATCGGTTTTCTCTTCGGAAGTCATTCATATATTAAATCGCATATTTATGTTTTGCTTTACGAAGATTACAATGCTCCTGCGCCTGCTATATCAACAGTATCAAAAGAAAAGAATGATGATAAAATGATTATCGGTGATTTTTATGTAAGCACAAACGGCAATGATGAAAACAGCGGAACAAAAGATTCGCCGTTTCTGACAATTGAAAAAGCTATTGAAGCTGTAAGAAATACAGATAAAGCAGGCAAAAACGGAATAACCGTCTGCATCGAAGCGGGTGAATACCGTGTGTCTTCTCTTAATTTTACCAAAGAGGATTCAGGCACAGAGGAATGTCCCGTAACTTACTGTTCTTATAACGGTGAGGTTATTTTCAACGGCGGTATAACACTTGATACCGCTGATTTTAAAAATGTAAAAAGCTATCCCGAAATTGCGAAAAGACTTTCTGCTGATGCTCAGGAAAATGTTACGGTTGTTGACCTGACAAAAGAGCCGTATTCTCTCACAAGCGACGATTGGGGTAAGATTTATGCAATCGGCTCTTACCATACGGCAGATAACTATGACGGCGATTATACAGGCCCTCTTTATTGCGAGCTTTTCGTGGATGACATAAGACAAACCGTTGCAAGATATCCCGATAATGATGAATATCTTTATACCGAAGAGGTTGTAAAAACAGGCTTGGGCAAGGAATCCGACGGAGCACTTACAGAGGTTAAAGATTGGTATGAAATCCGTAATCCCGAACCGGATATTTACAAAGTTAATCCTGATCTTGCAAAGAGAATTTCAGACTGGAAAAATCTTGAGGATGTGTGGATGTTCGGCTATTGGAAATATGATTGGGCGGATGCCTCAACTCCCATAGGAAGCTTTGATAAAGATACCCGTGAACTTTCTCCCAGATTCGTTAGTCTTTACGGAACAAAAACCGATGCACCGTACTATTTTTTCAATGTTCTTGAAGAGCTTACTGCAGAGGGTGAATGGTATCTCGACAGAGAAAACGGATTGCTTTGTATGTGGGAACCTGAAAACAAGGATAATGCAGAAATTATTCTTTCTCTCTCACTCAATCCCGTAATTAAATCTGAGGCTGATTACATCACCTTTGACGGATTAACCGTAAAAGGAACACGAAGTGACGGCGTAGTTATAACAGGCAATAACAATACCGTTCAGAACTGTCTTATCAAAAATGTTGCAGGCAATGCTCTTGTTATGAACGGAAGCAACAATCTTGCATATAACAACGAAATCACCCGCACGGGCAAAGGCGGAATTATTATTTCCGGCGGTGATACAGAAACTCTTACTCCCGGCAACAGCAAGGCTGACAACAATTACATCCATGATTGGTCGGAAATTTACCAGACCTATCAGCCCGCCGTTACTCTTGAAGGTGTCGGAAATATCTGTTCTCACAACGAAATGGCAAACTCTCCTCACGAAGCAATTACTTACAAAGGCAACAATCACATTATTGAATATAATCTTATCCACGATGTGTGCCTTCTTTCGGATGATGCAGGTGCAATTTATTCGGGAAGAAGCTGGGTGTGGTACGGCAATGTTGTAAGATACAACTGTATTTATAATGTCGGTTCGGAAAATCACAGACCCGACGGTATTTATCTTGATGATGCGGTTTCAGGTCATCAGATTTACGGCAATCTTCTTATCAATATTCCCAGCAATTCAATTCATGTCGGCGGCGGCAGAGACAATGTCATAACCAATAATATCATCGTGAATCCCGGCAACAATGCCCTGAGATTCGATGACAGGGCAAGAGAAGGCGCTCTTGAAAACGGTTGGTTTACTCACGCTCACATCGGCAGCGGCGATATGTGGGAAGCACTGTATAATTCACCTTGGCAGAGTGAAACCTGGCAAAATGCGTTCCCCGAATACAAGAACTGCACAGACGATATTTCAAAATCAGATTCGCCCGATTATATTCCCAACCCTGCAAGCACTTTCAAGGATAATATTATTATTAATAAAAATATGGGCTACGGCGAAGTTTACAGCTCCGTTTGGAAGTTCAGCGATATAAGCGAAAATGCAATATATAATGTAGGCAAATGCGATGAAATCTTTGTCGATCCCGATAACGGAGATTATAATATCAAAGACATTGATGAAATCAGAAAAGATGCTCCTGATTTTAAAGAAATCCCTCTTGATAAGATAGGCAGGGTAAACTGACAAATCCCAATTTGTCGAACACTTTTTTTACGCAAATATTTTAAATCAAAGAAGGACATTGCTCGACAGTAAAAACTGTTCTGAGCAATGTCCTTTTTATTCAAAAATCGCCGTTTTTCAGCCGATAATGTCCAAATAATGTCCAAGGGGTAAAAATAACGAAAATGAAAAAAGCTGAAATCGTTGTATATCAACGATTTCAGCTTTTCAGACTGTTGAAAAACCGTGTACAGCGATTAGGCTATGCACGGTTTTTGATATTTGGGGAAGAAAATCGGTGATATTGTGAAAACAACAGAATAATTGTGTTTGTGGTGTGTCCTTTTCCACTTCCAAACCGCCAATTTTTTCAGATTCATGGCAGCAAATTTAAGCCTGACCCAGTTGGTAACCTGAGCAAGCCCCATGTAATGCGTGTATCTCATGCCGTGTTTCTCTTTTGCATCTGCAAACACACGCTCTATCTTCTCTTTTCGCTGTTTGTACAACTTCTGATATTTCTCCGTGTACCTCGCATCATCCGCAAGTTCTTCGTAATCTTTCCAGATATGACGGGTTACGGTCTTAACACAGTCTTTGGATTTTGTGCATAGTTCTCTTGTCGGACATTTTTCACATATGCGTGGATTACTTTTGTATTCTCTGTAACCTTCTCGGTTGGTTGTCACATATCTTAACTCATGGTACTCGGGACATATCACCCAATCGTTGTATTCATCATACACATACTTCCACCATTCGTGTCCGCCTTTCATTGTCTGCGGTCTTTTGTATGCTGTTGACAACACTCTGTTATCTCTGAATATCTTCTTGCAAATGTGCGGTGTCTTGTATGCTTCAAGTACAAGTGCTGCTTTTGGTGGGTCAATTTCAAACTGTTGTTCCAAATTGATAAAATATCCTACCGGTAATGTACCACCGTTGTATTTGCATTTCAGTGCATTATCTGTCATACCTCGGATTACTTTTTCGGAAAGGTCTGCCGAATAGTATTCCGCATATCCCTCAAGCACCGATTCAAGTATGATACCCTCTGCACCTTCAGAGATTATCTCCGTTGCAGAAACGACCTTAACTCCGTTCTTTTTCAGCAATGCTTTGTATCTTGCACTATCGTATCTGTTTCTTGCAAATCTGTCAAGTTTCCATACGAGAACAACATCAAACAGTTTTTTGTTACTGTCCTTTATAGTAGTTGCTTGCGTTATGTGATGTAAAACATTCTTTTTTAATTTATAATTCAAGACCTTCAACCACCACAAAATAGTTTAACTTTACACTATAATTACCCCCAAATCCTTTTTAATAATCAACAGCTTCGGTATAACTGATGCTTGAAATATATGTAAAAACTTTTTCTTTTTGTTCTTCGCTTGCCGTTATCGGCTTTTGACCAAGAAGCAAACTTGTTCCGCTGTTAATCTCAATTGATGATGTTTCATGGATTAATACATATTAATCCATAACAAATATTGGTAAGATCGTGTTCAAAAATGTAACTCATCAGTAAGATTAGTTATAAAAAATCGGGGCTGTTCTGCAGCCCCGATTTTTGTTTGAATGTTTAACGATTAATTAATCTGTCTGTTATATTATTCTGCTTTTTAGTAAAATCTTTCTTTTTGCATCTGCTTTATTATTGCGGTTTTTACTGCAACAACATCTTAATTCCTTGCTTTAGCTTCCTCATATCTTTCCTCAAGTTCTTCAAGATGCTTGTAATTCTCTCTTGCTGCTATAAGTTTTTTTGCTTCGATATAGGGTTTGGCAGCACGAGAAAATTGAATGTGTTTATCGGTTTCCGCTTTCAATGCCGCTGAAAGTTCTTTTTTTCTCTTTTCAAAAGATTTGATTTCATCGGATATTTCTTTCAAAAGAACATAGTCTTTTGATTTTTTTGCTTTGGATTGTGCGATATAGAGTTCTTTAAGCTTTATATCACACAGTTCTTCCTCATCATAAATCTTATCAATAGCAGAATAATCCGGCTCGCAAAAATCATCTAAGGTTTTATAATACTTATCAATTGCTTTGCGTGAAGATAATTTGCTCTGTGCAACATCAACAGCAAAGCTGCGGAGTTCTTTTTCTTCTTTTGAGTTTTTTGGCATTTTTCTTGCTGCAACCAGTTCATTCAGAATATCTTGCATATCAGCCTCAAATAAGCCTCTTAATCCTGAACAATAGACACTTTTGTATGCATCAATTTTTGCTGCGAAAAGAGGTGTTGAGAATTTATTGAGTTCAGCAATAACCATTTCAGAAATTTCAATTTCTTCATTATACGCAAGATCTTCCTTGCGTTTCTTTTTGTCGGTTTTAGTTACTGCTTTTCTTGCCAAACCATTATATTCTCTTGCCTTGCGGATAATATCAATTGTTTCGATAAGTTCTTTTTCATTGATTACACCGTTTCCGTAATCTTCAAACATCGCTCTTATTTTTAAAATACGAACAATGCTTTTTTGCTGCACTTCTTTAAGGTCATAGAAGAAATAAGGAATAACATTAAGGGTTGCACCTATTGCAGCCATAATTATCAGTGATAATACCACTTTGTCTAACAGACCGGGCTGACCTGTTGTTACATCAAGAATTTCATAAGGCGAAGCATAGCCGTTGCCTTCATAAATTCCGTAACTTTCGTAAACAAAAGGAACAATGGAAGAGGTAGCGAGAGTAACAATGTTTCCTATGGTGGTTACAGTGGCAAACATTCCGTCAATGCGTTCTCCTGTTTTATAATGATGATAATCTCGTATATCCGCTTCAATGGCAGGAGATGTAATTTGCTGGAACGAACCGAAAA
This sequence comes from Acutalibacteraceae bacterium, assembly GCA_045539875.1. Lineage (GTDB taxonomy): Bacteria > Bacillota > Clostridia > Oscillospirales > Acutalibacteraceae > CAG-177. The sequence continues at coordinate 22,643 of JAZQGF010000031.1, read as the reverse complement.
AGTGATTAAGGTAGACACAAATTGCAAGCCAGATGATATTGGTTGTATTAAGTCCCATTGCGAGAATACAAACTATATTCATAATATTGATTCCGATAAGTACCTTCTTTTTACCTAAAGCACGTACACAGAAAGGCGCAAGCATCATACCCCACATAGAAGCATTACCAATGATTGTGTTAATAATGCTCATTGTGCTGCCCTCACAGGCATGACCGTAATTATATGTAAATGAAAGAATATTGCTGTATGAACTTTCAAGAAAACCGAGCCAACCCGCCAATGCAATTATCCAAAAATATTTATTTTTCGCAACCGCTTTAAGCGAATCTGTAAATTTGACTTGAACAACACGAGTTTTAGGCTGAACAATTTTTTCTTTGGTATATCCAAGAACGATAATTGTAAGCCCTATACCAATAATCGAGAATATGGGATAAGTAATTCTATAAACACGCAGGTCATACATATTATTGTTTGTTGCTATTTGAGCAACGAGAGGAAGGATAATATTGGCTATAGAAGGTGCCAGTGAATACACAAGACTCTTAACTGCAAGCACATCCGTTCTTTCTTGTGTGTTTGGCGAAAGAACATAAACAAGATTGTTATAAGCATCGTGAAAGAAATTATAAAAGAACAGCAGTAAAAAATTAAAAATGAGAACAACCGCACATTTTACAACATAACCGCCTTCGTATCCGAACATCTGCATCGGAAATAAATTATATAAAGAATCGTATGGAAAATACACATATCCCATAGCAATAAGAGCTGTGGGGATACCCATCGTTAAAAGATACGGTCTGTATTTGCCGGCTTTGTTTCTTGTGTTATCAATCATATTGGCTCTGATTGCAGTCAGCGGAACATTAGCGATAGTTGAAATCACATAAAGGATATACATATGTGTGGGAGAAACGCCGATTGCACCGCCTACAATCATGTTACTTGTTGTTACAATAAGCTGTTTTCCCATATAAATAAGAAAATACGCACCAATTCCTCCGCCTGCATAAGCGGCGATTTCTTTAAATGTCATATATCTTCCGGGCATTGGTGTTTTCCAATACAGACGAAGATTTGAAAGAAAAGTTTTGGCTTTATTTAACAAAATAATCTGCTCCCTTCGAACAATCATTCTTCAATTCCCTTGATCCAGTCTAAGGAAAATTTCGTAAACATAATACTTTTGCACTCTTGATTTGGTTCAAACAGTGTACCGACTTTACCGTCAGGCATTAATGCGAGAGAACAATAACAGAAATCGTCTTCTTTCAGCACCCGGCTGTAAGTAAATGTTTCGCCGTCATCTTCGGAAAGTCTGACAGTTCCGTGTTTTCTTGCAGTTCTGTCTGCTGCATTTAAAAAGACAACATACGGTTTGTCCGAATTTTCGATTTTTATAACAGATGATTGGCATATCGGCTGCGGAAGGCTGTCGTCTAACGAGAAATCGAACCAACTTTCGCCACCGTTTTTGCTGTAAGCAACAGCAACGCTGCGCTTGGGATCATGGTTTCTCATAAAGTATTTCAAGGTGCCGTCGCTTTGTTCTATAACCTGCGATTCAGTAAGCATTTCTTCGTTTTTTATTTTGAAATGATTTACTTTTTTACCATTGATTAATCTTGTGTTGTTCGGTGTTTCACCAAGATTCCATGTTTCTCCGTTATCATCACTGTATATAACACAACAGGAAAGACACAGAGGGAATTTTTTGGTGCCGTAATAAATCGGAACAACTATCCTGCCTTTATATTCCCCGTGTTCGATTACTATTCCGTTACCGGGACCCGGACCGATAAAGCTCATATATTCTCTTTTTATCTGCGAATTAAGCGATTGAGGCTTTGACCATGTTAAGCCGTCATCATCACTATAACACATCATTAATGTTGAAGTTCCTGTTTCTTTGAAAGAATGACCGGTGTATATGTTGCCGACTTTTTTATCGTTTTTTAAAACATCTCCGTTGTCAGAAACCTCATATTTTGTTTTCTTACCGTTTTGAGTATATAAGAAACCGTCTTTCAGAATATATTTTCTGAATTTGCTTTCTATTATTCTGTACCCTTCTGAATCTTCGCCAACACAACATTTGCTGTTTCTGATGCCTATTCCTGCCGGTGTATGGCAATAATGAAGGTAAATTCTTCCTGTGGTTTTAACATAAGTCAGTATAGGGTCAATAGCAGCAGATGAATGCATTTTTTCAGTTCCTTGTTCTTGAACTGCAACAATGTATTTCTCCCATGTTTCACCTGAATCAAAACTTCTGCGTACTACCTTATCGATTCTGTTGGGATTATCCGCTCCTGTGCAGTATCTTGCATCAGCACAAGCGACAACTACTCCCGTCTTTGTGGTTATCATAGACGGTATTCTGTAAAACTCGGAAGGTCCTCCCGTATTTGCGCCAAAAACAGTTTTAAATTTTATCATAATCAAATCTCACTTTAATTTCTGTTAATCTTTATATGTATTTTTAATTATACATATCAATTAATTAGTTGTCAAATTATTGAATAAGTAAAATCCTTGCTGAGTTCAAAGTGACACGAGTATTGCATACTGCTGTCGCATAAAGCTTCGGATATTGTGAAGGTATTTCGTACATAATTATTGAAGCTGCAAAATGAGCCTGACCATATTCATGTTCCTCAGACAGTTTCTGTTCCTGCTTTATGTACAGTTGACGGTATGGAATATACAGTGTGTGTTGACTGCGGAGAAACTTTGCTTTGAGATGAAGGAAAGACTTGTGGTTGATTACATAACAAGAAAGCCGACGGGGTTTTAATCCGTCGGCTTTCTTGTTATTAGGTTGTTACTTTGTTAAATTCAGCAACCGAAAATTTTTGAGAAGAGCCAAAGAATGCCGTTGTATTTCCAAGTGAGGCAATCCCAGATGAGATAGAAGAAGCGGAGTGAGAAATATTCAACGGGTGTGTTGATAATCTCAATAAGCTTGTCGCACTGAGCCTTATATTCATTAAGTTTTAACTCTGCACTCTGCGTTCATCACTCTGCATTTAATAATGAGCTGCTCCGCATTCACAAACGGGATTCAGACCGAAAAGCTTTGAGAAGAAATTGACTATCTTCCAGAAGAAGCCCATAATTCCGCCCTGATGGCATATATGGTCACAGTAACCTGTTGCCAAATCTGCTTCGTTTGTAACCGATGCATCCTTCGGGCCATAGACGGAAACTTCGTTATCCTCAGCTGTTACGGTAATCTTTGAACCGTCTGAAAGTTCAACGGTGATTTCTTTACCTATAAGTGAATCGTGAACAGTTATCTGTTTTTCCACAAGCACATTACCGTTTTTATCTTTGGGAATGGGATAAATGCCGTTTGAATTTGAAGCGTTTATGCTGCCGCCGTTTATCTGAACAAAATTGTCGGTTCCTTCGCCCTTTGAATCGCTGTTGCCGTTACCGATGAGGTTTTCGTCAGCATCATGCCATTCGTTTGCGGAAATGTTGCCGCCGTTGATTGTAATTTTTCCGCCGAAGCTGTTGGAATCCTGACCGCCGCCTATAGCTGCACCGTCTTCTGAGCCGGCAACGATGTTGCCACCGTTGATTGTGATTGAATCAACGTAGCCGTCGTCTGCACCGCCGATGCCTGCGCCGTCATCATCAAGGCTGAAGGCTGTAATATCGCCGCCTTTAATAATAATATCGCCGCCTTCGCCGCCATCACCAACGCCGATGCCTGCACCGTCATCGCTCATGCATTCTGCCCGGATTGTGCCGCCGTTAATTGTGATTTTGCCTGCACCGCCTTTATAGCCGCCGCCGATGCCTGCACCGTCACCAAGGCTGAGTGCAAAAATCGTGCCGCCGTCAATGACGATTTCGCCGTTGTCTTCATACTCTTCGCTGCCGATACCTGCCTGGTCATTCTGACCTATGGCAATAAGGCTTCCGTTGCTGTCTTTGATGTGAAGCTTTGCATCTTCTTCAATCTCAATGCCCGCTTTGTCATCGTCTTCCGGGTAATAGGGAGCAAAAGCGTTTGCACCGAAAAGATTAAGGGTAACGCTTGAATCGTCATAAACACCGAAAGTGCCGCCGTATGATGTAACAAATGTATTTACAAGGTCAAATTCAACTTCGCCCGTGTATGTTGCAATGCCGTAGTGAACATAATCCTCGTTGCCTTCATCCTTGGGCTCGGTTTCAAGGATTACATATTTGCCTTCATACTCATAGAATAATTCGTCGCCCGTTTCTTCGTTATAATAAGCATAGCCGGGTTCTTCGGAATAATAAGAGTCATTGATATATACATAGTTTCCTGAGCTCATATTGATAACGCCGTTGGGAACGGGGTCACCGAGCTCAACAAGACCTTTAACCGCATTTTCGATTGCCGCCGCCATAGCGTCAACCTCTGCCTGCTTGCCTGCGGGAAGCATTCTCTCAACGCCCTTGACTGCCGTTACGAGAGCCGCAATGCTGTTTGCCGAATAAAATTCAAGATAATCGGGAATCTGAGCAAGTGCAGCATCAACATCGCTGTAATCCGCAGCATTAACGGTATAGATTGTTTGAAGCATTTCGTAACCGCTCATATCAATCTTGCTGAATGCTGCTTCTTCCGAATCGGGCAGATAAATTTTAACTCCAAATTCTTCGCCGTATTCTCCGTTAATCCACTTGAAAACATAGCTTGAGTTTTTGTCGTATGGCATTGCGAAGGTATCCCATTCCGTTCCCGTCATATTTCTGATAAGAGTAACGGGCTCTCCGTTGACATAAAGAAGAATTGCAGCTTCTTCCCATTGTGTTTCGTATCCGCTGTAAAGCTTCAGAACAAGTGCGTTTTCGGTATTGTATTCCTTATAGAAATACTCACAGTTTACGCAGGTATACCTGGTATACTCAGCCTCTGTTTCTGTTGCGGGAACAAAGGTTCCGTCGTCAAATGAATGTTCAACAAGGCCTGTTTCTTCATCTCCGTATCCGCAGTTTTCGCAGACCTTAATGCAGTGTTCATCATCATACACAGCATATGCTGTCATCGAGTGGGGAACAAGGCCTGTTTCTTCATCTCCGTATCCGCAGTTTTCGCAAAAATTGAGGCAATATTCATCATCATACACATCATATGCTGTCATCGAGTGGGGAACAAGACCGGTTTCTTCATTTTCATATCCGCAGTTTTGGCAATAAATAATACAGTTTTCCGAGTCATATGTATCGTAGTATGTCATTGCGTGAGGCTGTATAAAACCTTCAAGCAAACCGCAAACACCACAATAAGGTGCACAGTTATTCTCATCTGTTTTTTTGAAATAATAAATATAATGGCTTTCGGGTTCCTCGGTTTTGCCGCATACATCGCATTTGAACTGATGCGTTTCGGCGGTCTGAACATATTCTGCTGTTTCGTGGTTACAAACGAAGTTACAGGAATCGCATACATTATCGCCGTTGAAATTATGGTCTTTAATGGCGGGGATTACTTCGCCTGTAAAATATTCGTCGCATTCAGAGCAATAAAGTCCTGTTGCGTTTCCGTCTTTACAAGTAGGAGCAACACCCTCTTTTTCGGAAACAAAATGAAGCTCTTTCGCCATAAGATATGCGTTATCAGAATTGATTGTTATATTATCCCAGTTTTCCTTCGTTCCGTTGTAATGAACTGCAGAAAGCTTCTCCGTATATCTAAGAACTCCACCGTCTATTGTTTCTACTCCCGAGCCGATAACAAGGTTTTCAAGCTCATAGCAGTTATAAAATACACCATAATCCAATGAAGTTACGCTGTCAGGAATAACAAATGATTTTATATCCGTGTCGCTGAAGCAATGAGAAGAAATTTCGGAAATTCCGCTGCCGAGTGAAATTTCCTTGATTTCAGAACCATCAAAGGCATTTGGGCCGATAGAAGTAACGGTATCGGGCACGGTTACTTTTTCCAGACAGTTATTTACGAAAAAAGCATATTTGGCTATGTTTTTGACTGTATCGGGAATTGTATATTCGGTTGCCCCGTGGTTCTGCGGAAAAAACACAAGGGTTTCACCATTCTTTGAAAAAAGAATTCCGTCAACGCTTTTGAAAGCTGAGTTGTTTTCATCAACAACAAATTTCTCAAGAGACTGTGTGCCCCAAAAAGGAGTTGTGGATGTTTCAATTGTTTCAACGCTTGCGGGGATTGAAATTGAAACGCATTTTTCGGCATCGCAGAAAGCCGTGTCCGGAATCTTGGTTATGCCTTCTTCGATAACGATGTTGAGAATCTGATCGTTATATGCTTCCCAGGGCGGATTATACCAGCCGACAACAATCGGTCCGCTGCCGCTGATTGTGAGCGTGCCGTCGCTGTCAAGAACCCAAGCTACGCCTTCGCCCACCGTGCCGTTTGCAACCTCTGTTGCCGCAGAAGCCATAGGCACAGCTGTTGCAAGCATCATAAGTGCGAGAACGATTGCTAATACTTTTGTTAATGTCTTTTTCATATAAAAACCTCCTTGGTTATTGAGTGCAGAATTCAGAGTGCAGAACACAGAGTTGTTTTGGTTCTGCGTTCATCGTTCAGAACTCTGCGTTTATTTTAAATTTATTTTCTTGCAAGCAGGTTATGAAGTGCTTGCTCGGTTTCACGGTCAACATAATCACGAAATTTCTGAAGCACATTAAGCCCGAGTGTTTTATAGTCCATCGCAAGAACCTTTTCAATCTTTTGTTTTCGCACATCCTCAGGCACGTTATAAATACTGAGTATCGTGTTCAGCGCTCCGCTTATGCGAAGTTCAAGGGATGCCGAATTGCTTGTTGTCATAAGCGATGCGTATTCAATTCCCGAAACAAGCGTTTCCGCTTCTTCAAATCGCTCGTCCGTCCAGTCGGGGCAATATTCCTTGAAAACAACTTTTGCCCGTTCCTTATCGTTCTTACGAATCAAATCCATACATATCTGACTGCGGTAGGAGGAAAGGAAGAAATCCTTTGCAACCTCGTCCTGCTCACAGGCAGAAGCAATGGTAAGAAGTTCCAGACATATCGCCATAACCGAGCTGTAGCCGTCCATTGCTTCCTCCTCCATCAGCTTTTGCTGATATCTGGCAAGTATATCCACCAGCTCTGCCAACATATGGTCTTTTGTCGGAAAATGAAAGGTCATATTGCCTGTGCTCATATTCAGCGACTTCGCCATAGAAGCGACTGTGGTTTTTGTGAAACCGTCATTCAGAAAGCGGTTTGCCGCAACCCGAATAATTTCATTTCTGGTTAATTCCGCTCTGTCTACACGTATCATTTATGTCAGCCTCCTTAATTTCTCTTTCCGAAAGAACTTATTTCTTTTATAATCTTCTCACCGATTATAGCACATATCCTATAAAGATGCAATATACTTTTGAAAAATTTTCCACATTGTTTCAAAAAATCCGAAGCAGACGGTGCGTCGGTTTTAATTTTACTGTGCCGCATTAACGGCTTTTTCGTGCAATATAATTTGTGCGCAATCACCGGCCATAATTTCCGATTCGCGTTAAACTTCATGCGCTATAGAACGTGACATAAACTGTTGAGTCTTGGTATAATTAATTCTGCAGAAGAAATAACTTCTGTAATAATTATTTGGAGTGACTCAATGCTTAAACTGATAAGAGAAAACTATCTTGACAGAGCAGAAGCCTTTGCTTCTTCAACAGGTCTGCCGCCTGAAATCATCAGAAATTTTTTGTCTGACGATGGCAAGAAATCACCGTACGAAATTGCCCGCAGGATTTCATCGCACTTTGGTGAATCACCCGAATGTATGTGCCGTGAAGCTGATGTTGATGATTTTCTTCCGCTTCGCAAAAAAAGAATAGCAGAGGTTTTTGACAATCTTGACGAAACCCCGTTCATCGTTTGTGACACAAGCCTTGAACCTCTCGGCATTGAAAAGAATGATATGCTGCTTCTTGAAGAATGCGATGTCGCCGATATAGACGAGCTGATTGTCGTCAAAATTTTCGGCTGTATTGTTTTCGGATATTATCTGGAGGTTGCCTGTGACGGTCATGTGATTATAACCTTCCCCAACAAAGACTATGCGGAAATAAACACACCCGCATTTATGAGGAAATCTATTGTCAATTCTCTTTACAGGGTCAAGAGCTATATTCACTACGAAAACGATGACGATACCGAAGGCGAAGAAATCTTTTTGAACAGACACGGAGAACAAGATGTCATTTATTGAAGAATTCTACTACGGCAACATAGATGCTCAATCATAAGTATGCCATTGACAATGAATATGTCTTTGAAAATCCCTGCAAAGATATTAAAATTGTCAAAAAGGAGACCAAACCCAGACAGAAATACACGGTAGAAGAAGTTCAGACAATCCTCGATCTGATGGCAGATAAACCTTTGAAATATTTTGTGTTTCATATACTTGCTCTTTTCTGTGGTTTTCGTCGCGGAGAACTGTTAGGGCTTGAATGGAAGGATATTTCATTCGAAGAAAGAAAAATAAGAATCAGAAGAGCTTCTCTTTATTCGAACGATATCGGTACATATACATCCACACCCAAGACGGTTGGTTCAAGAAGAACTGTCATCGTTTCGGACGATGTTATTGATTTGCTGAAAAGATACAAAGCCGAGCAGGATGAATATAAGAAAATGCTCGGCGATGCGTGGATTGACAATGACCGACTTTTCACTCAATGGAACGGTGCTCCGATGGGCACAAGCACTCCGCTTAATTGGTACAGAGAGTTCTGCAAGAAGAACAATATAAGATATCTTTGCACTCACTGTTGCAGACATTTCAACATCTCGCTGATGATAAAAAATCATGTCGACATCGTTTCGGTTTCGGCAGCGGCGGGTCATAAGGATGTTACAACAACTCTTAATATCTATGCCGAAGAATTTGAAGAGGCAAACGCAGCAAGCGTAGAAACAGTTTCAAGCTGCATTTCAATTCCTTCCGTAACCAAAACAACAGAGGAATAATGAGAATGGGCATTGCACAAGCTCGTGCAATGCCCTCTTTTCAAGCGTCAAAACCGCATAAAACAAGCGAAAACTCATTTGGATGAATGGAATGAAGTTGACAGTAAAATCCGCCCGTGTTATGATAAATTTAATTCAGATAAATAAAAACTTTAAAATTCAGAGGTATTGTTATGAAATATAATCTTGTTGTTGCAGGCGGAGGACTCAGCGGCGTTGCGGCGGCAGTCAGCGCCGCACGTGAAGGTTTGACTGTTTTACTTGTTGAAAAATCAGGCTGTCTCGGAGGCGCAATCTCCAACAACCTTGTTTACCCCTTTATGCCTTATTGGACGAAGCAAAAAGACGGTAGCGATATCTGCAAAAAATATCTCTCTCAAGGAATTTTCAAGGAAATGAAAGTGCGTCACGACAGATATGTTGATGATTGCAAAGATCACGAATTCAATTCTGAATATTTAAAAATAGTTCTTGATGATATGACAGCCGAAGCGGGTGTTGACGTTCTTTTTCACGCTGTTGTATATGATGTAAAAACCAATAACAGAAAAATATCATCTGTTGAAATCACTGCGAAAGCACAAAAAATAACGGTTGAAGCAGATTTCTTTATTGATGCAACCGGTGACGGAGATTTGTTTTATCTTGCAGGTTGTGATTATCAGTTGGGCCGCGAAAGCGACAGCCTTTGTCAGCCGATGACAACCTGTTTCAGAATGAGCGGAGTTGACCTTGACCTTTTTACCGAAGAAAGACCCCGTCTGCAAGAGCTTTACAAAGAAAAACAGGCAAAGGGCGAAATAACAAATCCAAGAGAGAACATTCTTGTTTTCTTCGGTGTGGGTGAAGATGTTCTGCATTTCAACTCAACCCGTGTTGTAATGCTTGACCCGACAAATCCGTTCGATGTAAGCAAGGCGGAAGTTATTGCAAGAAAACAAATTCACGAGCTTATCGGATTTTTGAAAGAAAATTCAGCCGCATTCAATGAAAGTGCTTTGATTTCCGTTGCAGTCAACATCGGTGTCAGAGAGAGCAGAAAGCTTAAAGGCGTTCACATCCTCTCAGGCGATGAACTCATAAACTGCACACGCTTCGAGGATTCAATTGCACTCGGAAATTACGATATAGATATTCACAGTCCTACGGGAACAGGCACAAGCCACAGATATTTCGGTGACGGAGAATATTATACTATTCCTTACCGCTCGCTTTTGCCGAAAGAATATGATAATCTTCTTGTTGCCGGTCGTTGCATTTCTGCAACACACGAGGCTCAGGCATCGGTCAGAATAATGCCGATTTGCTGTTGCTTGGGTGAAGCTGCAGGCACGGCAGTTGCCATAGCGCATAACACAAATAAAAATGTGCATACAGTTGATACAAAAGCATTGCAAAAAAAGCTCACGGAAAACGGTGCAATGTTGTAATTACTGCACAGGTTAAGTGCATCAGACAAATAAGAATTTCCAGTTTTCACATCAAACAAATTATCTGTACTGTATATATTCGATAAACCGTTTCACAGCAAGTGAAGCGGTTTTTGTATTTTTTAATGCAAGTCCGATGTTTCTGTATGCAGGAACATCAAGCTCTTTCGCTATGATTCTGTACGGAACACGCTTTAAAATGAGTTCAGGAAGAATGGAAATGCCGAGTCCGCTTTCAACCATTGACATTACAGCATAATCATCCCAAGTGGTAAATTTCAAATTGGGAGTAAGGTTGTTTTTCTCGAAAATTTCCGAAATCTCCGCTTTTGTCCCTTTTTCAAGAAGTATAAACGGTTCATCACAGAGAGCAGAAACAGGAAATTTGTCACAATCTTTAAGATGGTGGTTTTCAGGGATAATCGCCATAAGTCTGTCTTTTTCTAAAAATATTGTTTCAAATTCGGAATGAGTCGGTAATCTTAAAAATCCGCAATCCACTCTGCCTGTGTGTATCCATTCTTCAATCTCCGTGTAATCACCAAGCAGGAGCTCATAGTCGATGTTTGGGTAATCCTTCTGAAATTCTTTGATGATATTCGGAAGCCAATGCGTTGCAACACTTGAGAATGTGCCGATTCGTATTAACCCAGATTGAAGTCCGTTTAGCTCGTCAACCTGCATTTTGAGCTTGTCAAATTCAGCACAAAGATTTCGGGCATACGGTAAAAGCTTTAACCCGTCGCTTGTTGGTTTTACTCCGTTTTTGCTTCGTTCAAGCAGCGTGACTCCCCATTCTTTTTCAAGGTCAGCTATCATTCTGCTGATACCCGACTGAGTGTAGTTTAGTATTTCTGCCGCTTTTGTGAAGCTGCCGTATTCCGCCGTTTTTACAAATGACAAATATTTTTGTAAGTTCATATCCATATCAACACATCCATTACAATTTGTGATTTTAAACATTATAAACATTCGCTTTTGTTTCAGATGCGATTATGATACAATATTTTCAATGTTAAAGCAAGGGGTTATAATATGGATAAGAAAGCATTTCTGAAATATATATCCGCATTGTTGATATTCGGTCTGAACGGCATTGTCGCAAGCAATATTGCTCTGAACAGTTATGAAATCGTGTTTATGAGAACGCTCATCGGAAGCATTCTTTTGATTGTGTTGTTTCTGTCAGGTAAAGGTAAATTTCATATCAAAGAAAATAAAAAAGATACTGTTTTCATCGCATTATCAGGTGTGGCAATGGGTGCAAGCTGGATGTTTCTGTACGAAGCATATCAGCAAATCGGTGTAAGCTTTGCTTCTCTGTTATATTATTGCGGTCCTGTAATTGTAATGATTCTTTCACCAATTATCTTCCGTGAGAAACTGACATTTCCTAAAGTTGCAGGTTTTTTAATTGTGCTTGTCGGAATACTTTTTGTAAACGGAAATGTAACAGAAAACAACAATAATCTTTGGGGATTACTCTGCGGCGGAATGTCTGCAATAATGTATTTCTTTATGGTTACATTCAATAAGAAGTCAAAGAATATCAGCGGAACGGAAAATTCTGTAATTCAGCTTGTTATCAGTTTTCTGACGGTTGCGGCTTTTATCGGAATTAAACAAGGTTTTGCTATTGATGTTGCCGCAAACGATTGGATATGGATTTTTATTCTTGGTATTGTAAATACGGGTATCGGTTGTTATCTGTATTTTTCGCCACTTTCAAAATTACCTGTTCAAACAGTAGCGGTGTGTGGTTATCTTGAACCGCTTTCGGCTGTTGTTTTTGCCACCGTTTTGCTTGGTGAAAAAATGACACTTGTTCAGGTGATTGGTGCCGTTTGCATTATCGGCGGAGCTATGATTGGTGAATTGGTAAAAACAAAGAAATAAACAAATTCCAATTTGTCGAGCACAAGCATTCCTAATCACATAAATATTTAAAATTAAACAAGGACATTACCCGGCAGTGAAAACTGCTCTGAGTAATGTCCTGTTTTTGTTCGCAAAACCGCTTGAAACAAGGCGAAAAAGCCTGTTTTTCAGCCGATAATGTCCAAATAATGTCCAAGGGGTAAAAATAACGAAAATGAAAAAGGAGAAATCGTTGTATATCAACGATTTCAGCCTTCTTTAAGATGGTCCGAGACAAGACATTGAACCCGAACTTAACCCTGAATTTTCTATCTCTTTAAATGAAATTTGTTTTGAACCTTTTTTGTAATTAAGGTTAATCAAAATTTTATCGTCATAAACCACGATACTGTTAACAAAGTGGTCAACCAAGGTTTTACGACCCTTTAAAGTATCCGTATCAACATCCCTGAAACTCATTATGTAAAAATGAATCTGTTCGAATGTGTACGTAGGTTTCCTGATTTCTTCTTTTATTATACTTGCTTCAAGCTCGGATTTCAACCCTTCCAACTCATCAAGTCGTTTTTTCGTTGAGTCGTTCAGCAATCCTGCCTGAATTGCATTCAGCATATTCTCTATTCCTTTTTCTGTTTCCTCGAGTTGCTTTCTGAGCAACGGAAGCTCACTGCTTTCCTTTTCCTGAAGTTCAAATGCTTTGGTAGCAAGATAGTTTACAAATTCATCATCCATAAGCATTTTCTTTATGTGTCCGATAACAACATCTTCCAGCCTGTCCTTACGGATTGATTTGTGCTTTGCATCGCAAAGTTTCTTTTTCTTTGTGTTTACACATCTGTAATAATGATATTTGTTCCCCGTACAACTTGTTCCGCTTTCACCGACCATATATGATTTGCAGGTTCCGCAAAACAGTTTTGTTGTAAAAATATAAGCATTTTCATCGGTTTTGCGTGCAGGTGCTTTTTTGCTTGCTTCAAGAATGTTCTGTACGCTGTCATACAATTCCCGACTGACTATCTGCGGTATACCATCCGGAATAACTATATCCCGATATACATAATCACCTTTATATCTCGGATTATGAAGAATACCTCTGATAAAATTCAGGTCAATATTTTTGCCCCTGACGCTTTTTACACCTTTCTCATTGAGATAATCGCAGATTTTCTGCATTGTTATTCCCGAATCATACATCTCAAAAATTTCAAGAACAACTGGTGCGGTTTCGGGATTGAGCTGATAATGCTTATCCTCGTCAATTCTGTAACCGAATGTAAGTGTTCCACCGTTATACTTGCATTTAAGAGCATTCTCCGTATGTCCTCGGGTAACTTTCACCGATAGTTCCGCTGAATAATATTCCGCCATTCCTTCAAGCAATGATTCAAGAATAATTCCTTCGGGTCCGTCTGCTATGTTTTCCGTTGCAGACACAACCTTAACTCCGTTCTTTCTCAAAAGAGCTTTGTAGTGAGCGCTGTCGTATCTGTTTCTTGAAAATCTGTCAAGCTTCCAAACGATAATCGCTTCAAAGTTTCCCTTGGCACTATCCTTTATCATTTGTAAAAATTCGGGTCGGTTATCGGTCTTTGCAGAAAACGCACGGTCAATATAATGATTCACGATTGTTATACCGTTCTTTTCGCAATACTGAGTACATTCACGAATCTGACCGTCAATTGATTCTTCACGCTGACTGTCTGAAGAGTATCGTGCGTAGATAACTGCTTTCAATCATCTGTCACCCCCTCAGAACTCAGAAGTTTCAGAAGAGTTGCCTTGAGTTGATGGTTTGCTCTAGAGTTGGGGTCAAAGCACATTTCAACAAACTTTTCCATTTCGGGGCTGTACTTTGTTTTGTGCTCATACAGTCTGCCCTGCGGATTATCCGTTCTGCCGTAGATGTAGTCCAAAGAAACATCGTAGTAATCTGCAAGCTTAACCATATTTTCAGGCGAAGGTGTTGCCGAACCGTTTTCATATCGGTTGATGCTCGACTGCTTCATTCCCGAAATCTGAGCAAGTTTGTTCTGAGAAAGACCCACACTTTCACGGAGCGCTTTCAGTCTTTTGCTGATGATTTCCATCGTTTCACCTCCCATATTTTATTGTGTAATCATTGTAGCACAAATAAATATAGTTGTCAACTACAATTTTGCATAAGCATCAAAAAGGTTTTATTCAAAAAAATTATCCGCCGACGGATTATCCGCCGAAGGATTTAAAAATCTTTTTCAAATTCTTTTGTAATTTTGTTACTTCATAGCCTTGTGATTCATAAAACTTATGAGCGTTAACACGCTCTGCACCTGAGCAAAGCCTGATTCCGACTGCACCGTTTTCCTTTGCCCAGATTTCAGCTTGTTTCAGTAAAGCCGAACCGATGCCGTTTCGTTTGTAATCGTTATCAACAGCCAACCCCAAACAGTTCTTGAAATTATCAGCATAAATAACATCATAATTTACAAGATGAATGTAGCCGACAACTTTATTTTCTGTTTCAGCCACAAAGATAACTTGTGTTTCATCATTCAATACAGCCTCGATTTTACGTTTTTGTTTTTCAAAATCGTATTCATAACCAAGGCTTGTTTTGTTGATATAGTAAATATCTTCCGCATCGGAGATTACAGCTTTTCTGACAATAAAACTTTTATTCAAATTCGATCACCACCATTTTTAACGATGAATTAAAACACCTTTCATAAACGCTGTTTCATTGTGAGTTTCATATACTATCTGTTTTTCTTCGTCCGTGCAACCAATCAATATTTTAATTTCAGAGTCTTTTTTCATTAAGTCAACAATGCACATTATTGCATCAACCTTTTTCTCGTCGCTTCCTACCCAAACATCTATTCCTGTACCGTCCATAGAGGTTGTATCCTTCAAATATCCGTAATCAACCCGATAAATGAAATCAGGATACTTGGGATGTGCAGTTCCTTTTGGTCTGTCAATCACAATCTCTGAATCACTCACCAATTCGTCTAATGCGCTCCAAAATTCAGTATTATATTGCATATTACCACTCTCTTACAAATATTTAATTTCACCCAACAGCTTTCTCAGTTTGCGAATCGGCTATATTAACAAGGAATTTTACCATTAAATCTTTTTCTGTCAGACCAATTCTTTTTGTTTCTTCTGTCCATAGAATTATCTTGCCAAGTTGAAAGATTTGAAATGCACATTTTCAGAAAACCGTTAACATAAACATCAAAGCATTCTTTTGTCCCATTAAAATTATATCCGTTAATAATAGGCTCTTCACCTTTCAAAAACATTTCTCTCATTTCAAAAATGTCAATAGGATTTCCGCTTTTATCAGCAAACCAACAACCAAACGAGGGGTCAAAAACACACCACTTATCAAGTTCGCCTATATATGCTTGACAGGTAAAATGACAGTTTTTTAATACAGAAGAACACATAGAAACAGGATATGCTTTTATTCCGACAGCGACCAGACAATCTGCAAAACAAATCGCTTTTAACCTGCAATTAATTGCTTTTCTAAAAGATTTTTCGAATGAATTTTTTAAAATATCTATTGTGTTATCTGTCATATAGTTAAGTGATGCGCCGTTATAAAAAGTATTTTGCGTTAGCCAATTCAATATCTGAATAACTTTTTCAAAATCAGTGTCGGCGGTGGCAACTTCAGAAAGTTTATATTTTTCATTAATTTTTTTATGAAGCTCAAAAAAGGCAGCGGTATGTGCTAAATCAGTTTCGACTAAATCCTCATTGTCGAGATAGTATTTATCTCTAATCTCTACAGGGTCTTCTGCAAGCAGTTTTTTATAATCAAGTTTTTTTACAAACCGTTCGTATTTTTTGGGATTAATCTGCAACGGAAGACATTTAATCAAGGTTTTGATATTCATTATTTTTTCTCCTATGCTAACCTTAAAATTTATAGTATTATTTAATCTGTTTCTTCACCTAATAACTTCTTCTGTTTGTATTTCGGAAGTTTGCCTACAACCGTTATGTAACTGTGGTCTGCCATTTCCAAAATCATTTCGTCGGGAACGCTGTCAAGAGGGAATGTGTTGAAATACGGTTGTTGAACCGGCGGACAATGATAACCTCTTTCAACAATATCAGGAAACAGATGTCTGTAAAAATAACCCTGCATTCGCTCACAATTCAGAGTTGCTGTTTCTTTGCCTTTGAGGATAAAAAGTTGTGCAAAGATTTTTCCTTCAACCTTAATTATATCGCTGTCAGGACCGAAAGGATGGTCAACATATGCTCCGTTTTTTGAAAGACAATAATTGAGTAATTCGGAATATGTCATATGAAAACCTCCTTCAAAATTTGTTTATTTACTGTATTCGGATACAGAAAATGCAATGTTTTCATTATCTCTGTACTCTTTTCGTGACTTGAGTTTCATTCCTAAACTTTCGCAGATTTCATCAAGATTATTCAAATCGCTGTACATTCTGCAGTCTTTAAGGATTTCAAGTGTTTCTTTTTCCGTAAATCCGAAAGGTTTTAAAACTCTGTGCTGACGCATAAACGCATTGTTTCTTGAATTGACAATAAATCTGCCGTTATCTGTCAGAACTCTTGAAACTTCTTTCAACGTTTCAACAATTTCTCTGGATTCATCCAATCCGCAATAAGTACAAACAGTATCAAATGTTTTATCTTTGAAAGGCAGATACCAGAAATTCGCACAAACAGGAATGATTTTCTTTTTCTGATATTTAGCTATACCCAAAGCATTTCCGAGACAATCAAAACCAATATCGACAGTATAAAGCTCACATTCTTTCGGCATATATAATGCGACCGAAGCCGTACCGCCGCCCGCACCCGTTGCGAGTTCTAATATTTTATCTGTTTTTTCTTTGCATACAACTTCAGCAAAATAACGGTATCTGTCCCAGAATACTCCTGTACCTTTGACTTTTGTTATTGTTCTTTTTTTGCCTATACGCTTTTTACTGAGTTTTTTGAAATTTTTAAGCTGTTTTTTGCTGATGTTTCCGCTTTTATCGCCAACAATCCACTCACTTGTTTCCTTTTGCTTGTATGAGTCAAAAGCTTTTAAAATGTTTTCTTTTGTGCCGTATATCCTTTTTATATGTTCAACATAAATCTCGTTCCAATCTTCAATAATACCTGCTTCCATTTCGCTGAAAATCTTATCGATTTCATCGGGATGTTCCCAAAAAATTATCTCAAGGAGCTCACGAGCCCAATCAGGATTTGTTTTTTCAGGGAGCAAAATCGGAACATTTTTGATTATAGGATAGCTTTCTTTACCGTCTGTTGTAACAAGGGATTTCTTATTTAAAACTAATTCTTTACGGCTTTGAGGTGCAATAAAAATCATTTTTTGTTCTCCTACGTTTAAGGTTAATCAGCGTTCAGATTTCAACAATGCGTAATAACAAGCATCGCAGATGCCCTGATTATTCCAATCGGAACTACGCAGAGTTCCCTCATATTTCATTCCGCATTTTTGCATTACCTTACCTGAATACGGATTTCTCGGATCGTGTCTTGCTTCAATGCGGTTTACATCTACTACATCAAACAAGAAATCCATAACCGCCTTAAGTGCCTCTGACATTATTCCTTGATGCCACCAGTTTCTTCCGATACAGTATCCGATATGCATCATCGAAACATCTTCGTTCATATGAACTACTGCAATATCTCCAATCGGTTTATCACCGTTTTCTTTCAATACAATACCCCAATGATAATATTTTTCGTCTGAATATTGTTTTACCCAATCATCCATTATTCTTTGGCTTTCTTCCTGATTTGAATGAGTTTTCCACATCAAAAACTTTGTGACTTCCGGATCTGACGCCCAATTCTTAAACATTGCGGCAGCATCTTTAATCTCATATCGTCTTAAAATCAATCTGTCTGTTTCTAACCTTTGCGTTCCGCAATGTTTCATCTCTGTCACTCCTTTTAAAATCTGTATTTCTAAATTTAATTATAATGCCCGTTTGCAATTTTTGCAACACTTGAATTGACGGTAAATCTGATATATAATTTAAGACAATAAAAAGGTAAACAAGGTGATTCAATGAGCAAATATTACAAATTCAAAAGGATAAAAATTGAATCAACGGGAAAGAAAATCGAACTGCTGATTTTTCAGCCGACTCTGAATGCCAAATCTCAAAATAAGACGCCTGCAATTTTATGGATTCACGGCGGCGGGTACATAACGGGTATGGCAAGAATGATTTATATGTCACGAGCCATTGACCTTGTCAAAAAGTACGGTGCGGTTGTTGTAACTCCCGAATACAGACTTTCAAACGAAGCACCATATCCCGCCGCATTGGAAGATTGCTATGCCGCTTTGAAATATCTCAAAGAACATTGTGATGAACTCGGAGTTAACAGCAGTCAGATTATGGTCGGTGGTGAAAGTGCAGGCGGCGGACTTGCCGCAGCACTTTGTATGTATGCCCGTGACAAAGGTGAAGTAAACATTGCATTTCAGATGCCGCTTTATCCGATGATTGATAATCTCGATACCGAATCGTCAAGGGATAATCATGCACCCGTATGGAACACAAAACTCAATCATTTCGGTTGGAAGAAATATCTCGGCGATTTATACGGAAAAGACGTTCCGCCGTATGCAGCTGCCGCCCGTCAAACCGACTATTCAAATCTTCCGCCTGCTTATACGTTTGTCGGTGATATTGAACCGTTTTATTGCGAAACACTTACCTATATTGACAACCTGAAAAGTGCAGGAATTGAAGCAAAGGTTGATGTTTATCAGAACTGTTTTCACGCATTCGATATGCTCACACCGTTTAGAAAAGTCAGCAAAGAAGCGATAGCAAAATTTGAAAAGGAATATCTGAATGCCTGCGAAAAATATTTTGCAGAGCAGAATGATTATTCAAAAACATAAACTGAATTGAAATCACAAAAATCACCGTTGCAGTAAAATATACCGCAGCGGTGATTACTGTTTTATTGCTACTTGTTTGCTTGAAAGATAAGGTTTTGCACTTTTTAGCAAGCAGTGCAAACCTACGCAGGATTCGCATTTTTGCTTGCCGATTTGCCCTATTTGTAAATTGGCAAGCAAGGCAAATGTGGATACAACCTTGCCAAAATCAGCTTGCAAATCGTTCCTGTTTCACCGCTCACTATCTTTGCAAGCAGGGCAAGTGTGTATACACTCTCGCAAATCCCGCTTGCAAAACCGTTCCCGTTTTCACCGTTCACTATCTTTGCAAGCAGGGCAAGTGGCTATCCACTTTTGCAAAAACCTCATTTTCAAATTATGACGATTTACAATTCGTTCATAATTTTTCTTGTCGGTTTTTTACCGCTTGTTGGTGAATTTCTTCCCCAAACCCCTAACAAAAATCGGAGAGAAAATTTAAAAATCTTCTCTCCGAGCTGCGCCCGTTGGGCTTAACATTAAAAACCAATTAACAAAACCTGTCATAAAATTTTGCAATAGTTCTGTCGTCTGTATTCTCAATCAAACCGGAAAAATCACCATTCAATGGCAAAAAGGTTAACTGCTTTTCTTTTCTAAGATAACCATATTTGTCCAATCCAAAAATATCAATCAAATTTGAAATATAAGATTCTTTAGCCTCTTGGCTATGATAAAAAACATAAATTGGATTTGCGTGAGAAAACATTTCCTGTATAATATCTTTGTCTGTTTTATCAAGAGAATGCCCCATAACAATCAAAGCATAATAATCAACATCTTTTTTAAGCTCTCTTGTCCATTTTAAATATTCTAAATCTGTTTCATATTTTGAACGCTGAAAATATTTTTTAAAGCTAATAAAGGATGTATCAACAGTTTCCAACTCATCATATTTATCCGGATTTATTCCTAAGACGATATCGTTATTTATTTCTCCATGAATATGAAAACATTCAGTATTGGAATACAATTTCTCAAAAGTCTTTGTATAATTGAAAGTTATCGTACGGTTGATATAATCAAAAGCCTTGTATGGTTCAAAATCGTCTTCACTTGATATGGACGCAATTGTATTTTCAATAAAACAATCGAGATATATCTTTAAAGCATTTGTAAGAGAATTTAGTTTTTCAGACAATTCCTTAATAATTTTCGATTTATTAACCATTTGATTACTGGAACCCGATGGATAATTAATAATATATTCTGGTTTCACTTTATGTGTAGAACCACCAAGAACTTCAGTATCAGTTCTTTCAAAAAAGAAGCCAAAATAATTTAAAATGTAAAGAATATCATTTGGAAAAAGCTTATAAATTCTGAATTGTATATTATTTTTTTGCTGAAAAAACTCGTAAAAAGCTTTAACAACATTTGCAATTTCTTTTTCAAAATCAATCCATCCTATATCTTTGTCAAAAGAGCTAAGAAGGTAATTAAACCAGACATTATCTTTGGTTAAAGAAATTATTTTTCCAATTTTTTCTTTATCTAATTCAGTATTGTTATAAATATGTTTGTGCTTTTCGTAACACTCATAAATAAAGCTATCACAATTCCGAAAAAAAGAATCCGAAAACACATCACCAATTGTTTTTATATTGTTGGTGTTATGTTTTATCAAGAATTCGACTGTGTGTAAAAAATTACTGTATTTTGTGGGTAACTTATAATAGATATCAAAACCATTTCCAATCAATAGAACATTCACTGTTTTTTCTCCTTATTATTTGTTTTAGCTAAAGCCCTTGTGTTTATTGTAAAAATAAAACTCTTATCTTTTGAAAATTTGATTATCCCGAAACCCAATTCTTTTCGACACTCGTTTCTGAATTTATCATAATACTCAAAAACAGGAAATCCGCCTTCGTCATTTGAGGGTGGGCAAATTAAATCCATATATAAATCAATCAATTTTTCATTATTGCAAGTTAAACAGAGTTTATTGTGAATGTTTCGAGCAGAAACAGTTAATTCGATATTATCAGTTTCTTGTCGAGTGATAGATGAACAACTATTTATATCTAACCAAGATATATAGGTATCCAAAAAATTTAGAGCCTCATAAATTGCCTCTTTTTTCACATCATACGCACTGTTCTTTTTGTATGTTCTTGCGTTATTTATAAATTGTAGAACAGTAATTATTAATGTTGTTATAACACTTAATCCCGCAATTATATGCGGCATATAATCCAACAACTTCGGAGATGTTTCCGCCATATATACCATAACCTCGTTCATATTTTCACCTCATAAAAATCATTTTTTATAATTATAACAAATGTAATTCTTTTGTCAATTTTTGATGCATCCACATAAATTCTGCAAATAAGATAGTGTAACGCAAGGTTCGCCTTGTCTGATGAAATCAGCGGAACTATGTTCCGAGAATTTTTAAAAAATCGCAATGGCACCGCAACGGTGTATAATTGCGCACTTTTACAAAGTGATTCTTCTTAGACACATCCCCATTGACATTTATTCCGTTTGCAACTAAAATTATATTATCCGAAGCGAAAGGAACAACTGCTATGCTCAATATTGCTGTGTGCGATGATGAACTGATTGAAATTGAATATCTGACATCGCTTACGCAGGAGTGGGCAAAAGCAACCAAAACCGCCGTAAACATTTCGGGTTTTGCGAGTGCGGAAGCATTTCTTTTCAAGTATGAGGAAGATAAAAACTTCGATATTCTTCTGCTTGACATTCAGATGAAAGCGATGGACGGCATTGAGCTTGCCGAGAAAATCCGTGAAACGAACAGCAGTATTCAGATCGTTTTCATAACCGGTTTTCCAGATTATATTTCACGAGGATACGATGTTTCGGCACTTCATTATCTGATTAAACCCGTTGAGAAAGAAAAGCTTTTTGAAGTTCTTTCAAAGGCTTGTGACAACCTGAAGAAAGAAGAAAAATTCGTTCTGCTTTCTGTTGACAACGAAAGCCTCAGAATCAATCTTAAAGATATAATTTATGTTGAAGCTTTCGGGCATTCGAGCAATGTTGTTTGCGAAAACGGCGAATACAATGTTAAGCTCCCGATTTCGGATATTGCCAAAATGCTTGATGAGAGTTTCGCTCAATGCCACCGTTCATACATAGCAAATCTTCAGCATATTTCAAGAATTACGAAAACAGATGTTGTCTTTGACAACGGCAAAGACATTCCCGTATCAAGGCGAATGTATAATGATGTAAATATGGCTTTCATCAATTTTTACAGAGGTAAAATAAAATGAATTATTGGATTGTTGCTGCAGCGGTTGCAGGTGTTTTGCTTGCAATAGTTCTGGCGGTTGTTTTCACGAGAAGATATATCCGCAACTTTACGGACAAGCGTATTGCTGAATATCAGAACGACCTTATCACAAAGCATTGCGAAGAAGTTCAGA
>JAZQGF010000030.1:0-138685 GCA_045539875.1 Acutalibacteraceae bacterium | reverse complement strand
TATCCTTTTGTCTATGAATCGGATTATGAAGACGCTGTTGCAAGCGGCGAATACACTCCACGCACAACCGACTGGGTTGACATTGAACAAATGGAAGCGGAAATAATCGCAAAATACGGCGAAATCGAGATAGAAACAACAGCTGAAGAAACCGTTGCAGTTGAAGAATCAACAGCTGAAATCACAGAATCTGCAGAACAAACCACCGTCGCATAAGCAAAACGGCTGCCTCACATCCGTGAGGCAGCCTTAATCATTTCTGAATTATTTGCTCTTTTCAATATAGTTGCTGAAAACAATCTTAACAGCATCCCTGGGAACTTCAAAACGGCGGTCTTTGCAAACATCGCCTTCCTTGACTCCGTCAAGAGTTGCAAGAATATAGCTTTCTCGGACAACCTTACCGTTTGCATCATATGCGGTATAAGCAATTCT
Organism: Acutalibacteraceae bacterium; assembly: GCA_045539875.1. Lineage (GTDB taxonomy): Bacteria > Bacillota > Clostridia > Oscillospirales > Acutalibacteraceae > CAG-177. The sequence goes on along the minus strand of JAZQGF010000030.1, from coordinate 138,250 downwards.
CATGTTGTCCTTCTTTGAACCAATGGCAATCATTTCAACCTCTGCATAGCCGTCTGCATTGAGTGAAAATCCGTCATCCTCAACATAAACAGAGTTGATTTTTGCAACTGAATTCTTGTAAACATAGTAGCTGCTGAGAACAAACTCAACATTATTTGTTGTTTCAACATACTGAACGGGTGTTGTTGTTCCGCCTTCGGTGGGGTCAACATTCACGGGAGGAGCTGCGGTTGCGCCGAGAGGATTGATATAAGTTGCAGTCATTGTATCGGTTGTTGCAGGCTCATCGGGGATGTTTGAGCATCCGAAGAAGCAAAGGGTAACTGTTACAAGAACAAGGAATAAACAAAGTGCTGATTTCATAAAGGTCAAATCCTTTCTGTGTGTTATCTGATATATAATATCATATATTTTTTGTTTTTTCAACCGTAGAAATGATTTTTGTTACGGTATCTGCGATTTTCGCCGCCGTTTCGGGTCCGAGAGAATTGGTTTCTTCGTAATGTCTGCGGTCATGGCAGTCGCGTCCGTTTTCGAAATAAGGTGCCTCGGGATGAAGAAGATAATCATTCGGCGGAAGAACATAGCCGAGCTCGTCATTTGCAAGACCGATTATCATAACATCGCCGCCGACAATCTCCTGAAGCGGCACGGGATTAATTTCGCCGCCCTTACCCGTTGCCGATTCCTCGGCAGAAAGATATCCGCCGTAAACAAGCTCGGGGAAGATTTCACACGGAAGCATAAGAATTTTAAGAGTATCTATCTCAAAATAGCTGATTTCGGATTTCATCGCAAATCCGGATTTATCAGGCATTCTGTATTCCTTTGCCTTAAGAATTCCTGCTTTTGCGGCAACAAGAAGAATGGTGTTTTCAGCCTTGAAATAAACTTCCTGAGTTATGCTGCCGATTTTTGCATTAAGAAGAGTTTCGTCCTCTTCTTTTATCGAAAGAGCATAATCGGCAAGCTGCCTTCCTATTCTCTTTGTTGATTCTGAAAAGTCATTGCCGTTTTTGCGGATTTCCTGTTCATCGGGAATATCCATGCTTATCATGCCGCCGATAGCACCTACGCAATAGAGAGTTTCTGCGCCCGTCTGCTCAAGAATTCTTTCTCGCAGATAACAGGGAAAGTCTGCACTGACAAGCTCGTTACAGCCCTGAAGCGATTCGGAATGCGAAGCAAAATTGATAATATAGGTCTGCCTTGAGCCGTCATCGGGAACAAATCTCAGTCTGGTGAGAGTTTTTGAATAAACAATCGGAGTTCTTATGTCCTCCTGCATATCGGGAACTTCAACCTTTCCGAGGTAAAGTCTGCCGTTTTTGCGGTTTGCATATGCATCCTTAACAGCCTTCACGGTCTGTGAAAAAACAAGCTCCATATATTTAGGGTCTTTGCCGCTTAAAGGCAGAGGGCCCCATATTCCCATGGTGTCGATGCCCGCATGGGAATGAGTGCTGACTATGTTGATGCTTCTGCAGCCGCTGAGCATTGCAAATTCCTTGAGCCTTGCGCGAAGCTTATTAACATCGCTGATAAGCATTCCCACATCGTCAATCGAAACAAGAACAATTCCACCCTTACCCGATAAATCATCGAGCCACACGGCATGGGTCTGCGGCGCATCAAGAACGCCTTTTGCAGGCTTATTTTCGCCGTATCCTGCTATATAATATTTCTTTTTATCAATGTCATCGGGAAGAATTTTTTCTTTTGAATAACCAAGCGAAAAAGTTGTTCCCTTTGCTCTCGGAGTGCAGATGAATTCCGCGTCTTTAATCGGCACCGCTTCTTTCTTTTTGGTGACATGCTTTGACTGCTCGGTAAAAACTGCATCAATAGCTTTGTAAAGTACATTAACGGGTTTCATTTTTATTCCTCCTTGCCGTCGGATATTATTCCGACCAATCAAATCGGGTCAGCTTTCCTTTGGTGAGAAGCTCGGGGAAATCCCACTGTCTGAGAACTTCATAGGCTCCGACTGCAACCGAATTTGAAAGATTAAGGCTTCTTGCCGAGCTATCGTTAATCATCGGCAGGCGCACACAGTGCTCTTTATTTTCAAAAAGAAGCTCCTCGGGCAGTCCCGCTGTTTCTTTTCCGAAAACAAGATAACAGTTATCGGGATATTCAACCTGAGAGTATATTTTGGTTGCCTTGGTTGAAAAATAAAAAAATTCTCCATCGCTGTTTTTCTCAAAAAAATCGTTGAGGTCGCTGTAATATGTTATGTCGAGCAGATGCCAGTAATCAAGACCTGCTCTTTTCAGCTTTGCGTTGTCAACCTTAAATCCCATCGGCTCAACAAGATGAAGCCTCGCTCCGGTTGCAGCGCAGGTTCTGGCGATATTGCCTGTATTCTGAGGAATCTGCGGCTCAACCAGAACAATGTTAAGAACTGACATTATATAACTTCCTTAAAAATGTTTTTATCCCCTTTTATCAGGTTAAAATAATCGTGAATTTATCTGATTGGAGGGAAAATGAATGATGCTTTCATCTTCAAAAAGCATGTCGGTTATGAAGGGCATGGGTATCGGTCTTGCCGTCGGCACCGCCGCTGCCGTTGTCGGCTCAAAAATGATGACAAAAAGCAGCAAAAAAGCCTGCAGAAAAAACGCAATCAAATGCATGAAGAGTGTTGAAAATGCCATCAACAGCATGACCAAATAACAACTTTAATCAGCTGTTGAAGCTGCTCATAGCCTTATCTGTTTCGCCCTGCACCATAAGCTCAACAGCATCGCAGGCTTTTTCAGCCGCTTCGCGAAGAGCCGGAATCTCGTCTTTTTTGAAATTTGAAAGAACCCAGTCAGCAAGCTCATAATCGGGATGCGGCTTTTCGCCTACGCCGAGCTTGACTCTGGGAAAATTATCGGAATTCATAAGATAAATAATGCTTTTGATTCCGTTATGTCCGCCTGCGCTGCCCTTTCGTCTTATGCGCAGCTTGCCGCAGGGCAGAGAAATATCATCAAAAACAACAATTATTTTTTCGGGCGGAATTTTATAGAATGCCGCCGCCTGCTTCACAGCCTCACCGCTGTTATTCATAAAGGTCTGGGGCTTCATAAGCAGGCATTTGTGACCGCCCAGCTCAATAGAGGCGGTCACTGCTTTAAATTGAATTTTGTTTATATTTTCACTGCATTTGTCAGCCAGCAAATCCGCAAACAGAAAGCCTGCGTTATGGCGCGTCAGCTCATACTGTCTGCCGGGATTCCCAAGACCGACTATAAGATATTCGGGCGGTCCCGAGGGGGATGTTTTACGCTTTAAAAAACCCATGTTAAAATAATCCTCTTAAATTACCTCTGAATTTTCGATAATTGCGGTTTTGGTTTCTTCTACGCTTACGCTTCCGTCATCGTATTCAGCAGGTGTTTTTGAATAAACAACGCTGATTTCCATTGCGTCAACAAGTGCCTGTGCTTCTTCGGTCGAAAGATCGCCGTCAGAGAAAAGAACGCTGAAAGAGGCAGGGCCTGTGCCGCCGGGAGAAATGCCGAGGTCGCCGCCGAGATTTGTGTTAACATAAACGCCGTTCTGCCCGTTGTTTTTAACCTCAAATCCGTAAACGGTTATGACTTCCTCGCTGTCGTTTGTGATTTCGATAATCTGCTCATATGCAAGCCAGTTTTCGGGAGCTTCATAAAATTCGGCTGCGGTTTTTTCGCCCATTGCGTATTCATTTGCAAGCTTTGCCTGATATCTGTCGGGATTTTTGATGAGCGAAATAAGAAGATTGTCATTAAGAGTAAAATCATCCTTAACAACAGTGAGAGCAGCCTGCTCAGGCTCCCCCTTGCCTCCGAAAATAAAGTAACCGCCGACTGCAACTGCAGCAGCAACGATAACTGCAACTATAGCTATTATGGCTTTTTTCATGTTTTTTCCTCCGTGAAATAAATTTACTATTGCATTATGACAGATTTTTGTTGAAAAAACAATAGAATATTTTAAAAATAATAATAATTTACATATTATTCAATAAAGGTCAGCCCCGCAAAAAGCAAGACTGACCTTGTAAAAATTTATTCTTCTTCAAAGGTGAATTCATTATCTGTATATCTGCAGACATAATTTTTGCCTGCAGTCAGCCTGCCTTCAAGCATTTCTTCGGAAAGCTTATCCTCAATCTGCTGCTGAATGGCTCTTCTGAGAGGACGGGCGCCATAAACGGGATCAAAGCCTGCTTTTCCTATTGCTTCAACCGCTTCGGCTGAAAATTCAAGCCCGATTTCAAGCTCCTTGACTCTCTTTGAAAGAACGGCAAGCATTCTTTTTGCAATTTCGTTAATATCATCTTTTCCAAGCTGATGGAAAACAATAATATCATCAACTCTGTTGAGGAATTCTGGTCTGAAAACATTTTTCAGCTCGCCCATAACCGCTTCACGGATTTTCTTTTCACTCATGGTTTCGCTGCTCTGCGGAGCAAATCCGAGAGTTCCCACACCACTCTGCGCAATCATTTTTGCACCGACATTCGATGTCATAATTATGATGCAGTTTTTGAAATCAACTCTTCTGCCCTGCGAATCGGTAAGAATTCCGTCCTCGAGAATCTGCAGAAGCATATTAAAAACATCGGGATGCGCCTTTTCGATTTCGTCAAAAAGAACAACGGAATAGGGTCTGCGGCGCACCTTTTCGGTGAGCTGACCGCCCTCTTCATAGCCTACATAACCCGGCGGAGAGCCGACAAGCCTTGATACGGTATGCTTTTCCATATATTCGGACATATCGAGCCTTATCATCGCATTTTCATCGCCGAACATTGACGATGCAAGCGTTTTGCAAAGCTCGGTTTTTCCAACGCCTGTAGGACCAAGAAAAATGAACGAGCCCGTAGGTCTTTTCGGGTCTTTAAGACCTGCTCTGCCTCTGCGGATGGCTCTCGCAACGGCACTTACCGCCTCATCCTGCCCAACTATTCTGCCGTGAAGCTCCTCTTCCATGTGAAGCAGACGCTGACTCTCCTCCTGAGTGAGCTGAACAACGGGAATTCCCGTCCACTGTGAAACAATCGACGCTATCTCCTGCTCGCCGACTTCGCCCGTTGAACGGCTGCTCTTTTCCTTCCAGAGCTGACGCTCACTGTCAAGCTCCGATGCAACCTTATTTTTCTCGTCACGGATTTCCGCAGCTCTCTCAAAATCCTGCGAATTAACGGCGGATTCCATCTCTTCATTGAGCGACTTGAGCTTATTTTCGAGCGCCTTGAGGTCGGGCGGAGCAGTGAACGCCTTTAGCCTCACTCTTGATGCCGCTTCGTCAACAAGGTCTATCGCCTTATCGGGCAGATACCTGTCGCCGATATATCTTGACGACATTTTAACGGCGGCAAGAATTGCGCTGTCTGTTATTTTAACCTTGTGATGTGCTTCGTATTTATCACGGATGCCTTTAAGGATTTCAACAGCTTCCTCCTCGGTAGGCTCTCCAACGGTAACGGGCTGAAATCTTCTTTCAAGCGCGGCATCCTTTTCGATGTGCTTACGGTATTCTTCAAGCGTTGTTGCGCCGATAACCTGAAGCTCTCCCCTCGCAAGCGAAGGCTTAAGAATATTTGCCGCATCAACAGCACCCTCCGCAGAGCCTGCGCCGATAAGTGTATGCACCTCGTCAATAAAGAGAATTATATCTCCCGCTTTTTTGACTTCTTCAATCGCGTTTCTGATCCTCTCTTCAAAATCGCCTCTGTATTTTGTGCCGGCAACCATACCCGTAAGGTCAAGTGTGATTATCCTCTTGCTTCTGAGCAGCTCGGGTACCTCGCCCGTTGCAATTTTAAGAGCAAGCCCTTCCGCAATCGCGGTTTTGCCGACACCGGGTTCGCCGATAAGGCAGGGATTGTTTTTGGTTCTTCTGCTGAGAATCTGGATTACTCTTTCAATCTCATTCTGTCTGCCGATAACGGGGTCGATTCTTCCTTGCATTGCAAGCACGGTTAAATCCCTTCCGAACTGACTGAGAGTGGGAGTATCCGATTTTTCTTTTGTATCCTTCTTGGATGCAGCCGTCTGCGAAGTGCTGCCGAGTGCATTTGTCAGATCACTGAGCAAATCCTGCGGCTGAACGCCGAGACGGCTGAGAATTTCCGTTGCGGCTCCGCTGCCTTCACGGATAATTCCCATAAGAATATGCTCGGTTCCGATATATGAATGCCCCATGCTTCTGCCCTGAAGAATTGCAGTGTCAATAATATTCTTTGACCTCGGAGTAAAATCATTGGGCGAGAGCACCGTCGGCGAGCCGATTCCGATGCTGCTTTTGATTATTGATTCAACCTCATTATAAGTCACTTTTTTTGCTGTCAGCGCGGTATGCGCCATACCTCCGCTTTCCGCAAGCAAACCGAGCAAAATATGCTCGCTGCCAACATAAGTATGGCCAAGATTTTCCGCAGCTGTTATTGCGCTGTTGAGCGCATCATTGGCTTTCTGAGTAAAGCCCGTAAATCTGTACATATCATCATCCCCCTATAAGTTCACCTTGTGAACGGTGATATACGGTTAACACCGTGTGAAATATTGCTTCGCAATGTGAAATTCCCACTTTTGCAGAAATGATATTCGCTTTCGCGAGTTATGGACTGGCTCTGCCCGTACCCGATTATATCAGTGATTCTCGTACCGTTTTAGCTCTGATAACATCTCTTGCCGAAGCATTCGTCGCATCAGTATTTGCCGCACTGATTGTTGCAGGCTGCATGCTGACTATAAGCTCATTTGTTTTCTCAATCGGAATATCAACAAGCCCTCTTGCCGCACCGAGTCTTACAACCGAAATCAGTTCCATGAATTCATCCGTGCTGAGAAGGCGTGCATTTCTGAGAACACCGAGCGCACGGAAAATTTTATCCTCCTCAACAGGCTTCTTTATGATTTCAGCCGCCGCAGCTCTCTCCTGAGAAACAAGCTGAAGAACTATTGATTTAAGGTTTGCAATAGCCGTTTCTTCCGTTATTCCGAGAGTAATCTGGTTGCTTATCTGGTAAATGTCACCCTTGGGCTGTGAGCCTTCCCCGTATGCTCCTCTAATTGTAAGACCGAGCTTTGAAACTGTATTTGCAAGTCTGTTCATCTGACCGCATCTTGTAAGCGCCGGTAAGTGAAGCATAACCGAGGCGCGCATCGCCGTGCCGAGATTGGTCGGGCATTGAGTAAGATAGCCGATTCTTTCGTCAAAAGCATATTTCAGCTTCGAATCAAGCATACTGTCAAGCTTATCGGCAATGTCATATGCTTCTTCAAGAGCAAGACCTGCTTTCATAACCTGAAGTCTTATGTGATCTTCTTCACAGAGCATGATGCCCACGCTTTCATCAGCAGAAAGCACAAGCGCGCTGCCGTCCTTTTTAGCTGCAAACTCAGGGCTGATAAGGTGTCTTTCAGCAAGCGAAACGGCCTGAATTCTTGAAAGATCTTTCATTTCAATGTAGCTGAAATCTTTTCTGTCATTCTCAAAAAGCACACTCTTCACAAGCTCGTTGACTTTGTTTTTGCCTGCAACATCAAGCTTTGCAGGGAAGGGAAATTCATCAAGGTTTCGTGCAAGACGGATGCGTGTGCTGAGAACTATATCACCCTGATCACCTTTATCTATATACCATTTACTCATTTGTTTTCGCCTCCTTCAAGAGCCTTGATTTCATCTCTGATTTTTGCCGCGTTCTCAAAATCCTGCTTTGCAACTGCTTCATTCATTGCAGCTTTGAGCTTTGCAATTTTTTCTTCGGCGGTTTCTGCCTTGGGCTGCTCGGGTGCAGCTGAAACGGTTTTGCCGCTGTGCTTGATTTTTCCGTGAATCCTCTGGATTGACGGGAGCAGCTTATCATAAAATGTTCTGTAGCAATCGGCACAGCCTACCCTGCCGTCACGGGCGATTTCGTCAAACGAGGAGCCGCATTTGGGGCATCTCGGAGCTTTACCCGAGGAAAGAGAGGGCATCATATCGCCGAGGAATCCGCCAAAAAGCTCGGAGAGATTCAGTCCGAAGCCCGAGAACACATCCGAATAGCCAAGATGTGCGGCACAGTCGGAGCAAAGATGGCTTTCCGCCATATCGCCGTTGATAATCTGCTTGATGTGGGTTGTTGCTTCGTTTTTTCCGCAATTCTGACATAACATAATCAATCATCCTTTCCCGAATCTATTGTGATTAACATTTGTTTAAAAATATTTGCTCTTATTCTGTCCTTAACCGCAGGCGGCAATGCCCTGAGCGAATTTTCGCCCGTTGCGGCAAGCAGTAGTTTTGCACACTGAGTACTTATCGCTCCGTTGTGGAGAAGATTGAGCACATTTGCACGACAGGTTGCATAATCAATCACTTCTCCTATGCAATTCACCGTATGCATAATAAGCGACGGTCGGTCAAGCTTCATGCGCGTAATTTTGATATATCCTCCGCCGCCTCTTCTGCTTTCAACAATATATCCCTGCTCAGGAGTAAAACGCGAAGATATAACATAATTTATCTGGCTCGGCACACAGCCTAAGCTCTGCGCAAGCTCGTTGCGCTGAATTTCGGTTGTGCCGTCATGCTCAAGCATTTCAAGAAGTATTCTTGCTATATCATTGCTCAGGCTCATATAATCTGTCCTTTCTCTTCCGTGAGTTTGAGTTTGACTTTGACTTTCTTTGACTTTAGCTTTATTATAGTCAGAGAAGGTCAAAAGGTCAAAAGTCAGAAAAGGTCAAATTTGTTGGGTTAGGTTCTAAAAATCAAGTTTATCTTTAATTATCTTTGATTTTCTTTGATTTTCTCGATTTTTCATATTCTTAATGTATATCTATCCGTTTAAAACTTCGTATAATCTGCGTCGGCTTGCAAACAGTCCGCCATTCATTATAAAAAGTATAGACCTGAACAATATTTCTTATGCCGATTTGTGTTGCATTTAAATTTGATTTATGTTATTATTCGCAAGGTGATTACAATGAAAAAGTCAAACACCGCATTGGGAATTGCGCTTTCGCTTATCGGCGGAATTTTCTGGGGCTTTTCGGGCTCATGCGGTCAATATCTGTTCACATACCATGATGTCAGCTCAAAATGGCTCGTTCCCGTAAGAATGATTGCAACGGGAATCATTCTGCTTTCGGTGTGTGCGGCAAAAAACAAAAATAAAATATTTGATGTATGGAAGGACAAAAACAATGCTCTTCGCATGTCGGCATTCACGGTTTTCGGGCTGATAATGTGTCAGTATGCGTATTTCACGGCAATTGAACACTCAAATGCAGGCACTGCAACGGTTTTGCAGTATCTCTCCCCCGCCATGATACTTGTGTTTATGTGTCTAAAAAAGAAAAAGCTCCCCACTGCGGCAGAGGTTATCGCAATAACCCTTGCCATAGGAGGAACATTTCTGATTGCAACAGGCGGAAACCTGAGCAGCTTTTCAATAACTCCCACAGCACTTGTCTGGGGCCTTCTTGCCGCTATATTCCTTGTCTGCTATTCGCTGATACCGGGAAAACTTCTGCAAATATCAGACACACCGACCGTTCTCGGCTGGGGAATGCTTGCAGGCGGCATTGTTATTATGTTCACATTCAGACCTTGGGAAATAATGCCCGTAATAAGCCTGCCTCTTGTCGGTGCTGTTTCGGGAATCGTTATTCTCGGCACGGTGCTTGCCTACTCCTTCTATCTTGAAGGAATACGCCTTATCGGTGCAACCAAAGCAAGCATAATTTCAAGCATTGAGCCTGTTGCGGCAACGGTTATCTCCGCCATATGGCTCGGCACTGATTTCTCGTTTACGGACATAATCGGATTTATAATGATTATTTCAACGGTGTTTATAATTTCGCTTTTCAAAAAAGAAACGCATTGAGATTCAAGCCTCAATGCGTTTTTTGTATACTTACATTCCCCTGCGTCTTACGCAGTTTTCAAGCTTGATTGCCTCATAAACTCCATCATCAAACAGCTCGCAAATCCCCTGATATTCTTCAAGAGAAAGCGTTTCAAGAGTTTTGTTATCTTTTATGCAAAGAGCAACAAGCTCACCCGTTGCCTTATATGCATCTCTGAAGGGCAGACCCTTTGAAACAAGGTAGTCGGCACAGTCTGTTGCGTTGATGAAGCCGCCTGCAGCAGCCTTTCTCATGTTTTCGGGGATAGCCTTCATTGTCTGAATCATCGGTTCAAGGGTAATAAGGCAGATTTTGACGGTATCGAACGCATCAAAAATCGCATCCTTATCCTCCTGCATATCCTTGTTATAAGCAAGGGGCAGACCTTTCATAACGGTGAGAAGCGTCATAAGGTCGCCGAAAACTCTGCCGCTTTTTCCTCTTACAAGCTCAGCAATATCGGGATTCTTCTTCTGCGGCATGATGCTTGAACCTGTTGAGAAAGCATCGTCAAGCTCAACAAACTTGAATTCCCATGAACACCAGAGAATAATTTCCTCGCAAAGCCTTGAAAGATGCACCATGCAAATTGAAAGCGCGCTTGCAAGCTCAATGCAAAAATCTCTGTCGGCTACGCCGTCGAGAGTACTCTTTGTATATGAATCAAAGCCGAGAAACTCGGCAGTCATTGCTCTGTCAATGGGATAGGTTGTACCTGCAAGAGCGCCGCTGCCCAGAGGTGATGAATTCATCCTCTTTTTTGCATCCTCAATTCTGCCGAGGTCACGGGTAAGCATTTCGGTGTATGCTGTCAAATGAGCCTTAAAGGTTATCGGCTGCGCTCTCTGGAGATGAGTGTATCCGGGCATGATTGCATCTGCATATTCATTGCCCTTGTCTTCAAGAGCTTTAATAAGATTCTTGACAAGAACGAGAGTTTCTTCGCACTGGTCACGAAGATAAAGCCTTACATCAAGAGCAACCTGGTCATTACGGCTTCTGCCGGTATGCAAACGCTTGCCTGCACTGCCGATTCTTTCGGTGAGGGTCTGCTCAATAAAGGTATGAATATCCTCTGCGTTGGGGTCGATAAGAAGCTCACCGTTTGAAATTTCATGTCTGATTTTTGCGAGCTCGGAGCAAATCAGCGCACCGTCCTCCTGCGAAATGATACCCTTTGCGGCAAGCATTGTTGCGTGGGCGATGCTGCCCTCGATATCAAAGTAATACATTCTGGAATCGGTTGCGATTGAAGAATTGAAATCATTGGTTTTTTTATCAGCTTCCTTTGAGAAGCGTCCTGCCCAGAGTTTCATATATGTTCCTCCTTATACGGGAAAAAGAGCCGTCAATAATGGCGGCTCTTATTTATTTGTTTTAATAATCAAGTAGAATTGTGAAAGGCAATGCGCAGCGATGAAGAAATATTGGGATATTTCAAATCGCTGCAACGCAGTATTTCGCAATTATACGAAGATTATTTGTTGCGTTCAGCTTCAAGAATAGCCTTAACCTTGATGGGAAGACCGAAGAGATTGATGAATCCTGCTGAATCCTTCTGATCATAAACTTCGTCTGCATCAAAGGTTGCAAAATCTTCGCTGTAAAGAGTATAGGGTGATGTTACGCCTGCATTGATGATGTTGCCCTTATAAAGCTTGAGCTTAACATCGCCTGTAACTGTTTCCTGAGTCTTGTCAACGAAAGCTGCAAGGGATTCACGGAGAGGAGTGAACCACTGACCGAAATAAACAAGCTCTGCATACTTGTGAGCAATGATTTCTTTATAATGCATTGTATCTCTGTCAAGGCAGAGGGTTTCAAGAATATCGTGAGCCTTGAAAAGGATTGAGCCTGCAGGATTCTCGTATACGCCTCTTGACTTCATGCCTACAAGACGGTTTTCAACGATATCGTTGAGACCGATGCCGTTCTTTCCGCCAACTTCGTTGAGATATGTGATAAGCTCAACGCCGCCCATTTCCTTGCCGTTAACTGCGGTGGGAACGCCCTTTTCAAAGTGGATTGTGATGTATGTGGGTTCATCGGGAGCCATTTCGGGTGAAACACCCATCTCAAGGAAGCCGGGCTTGTTATACTGAGGCTCATTTGCAGGGTCTTCAAGGTCAAGACCTTCATGTGAAAGATGCCAGAGGTTCTTATCCTTTGAATAGTTTGTTTCTCTGTTTATCTTAAGAGGAATGTTGTGTGCCTCTGCGTATTCGATTTCTTCTTCGCGAGACTTGATATCCCAGATTCTCCAGGGAGCGATGATTTCCATTTCGGGAGCAAAAGCTTTGATTGTAAGCTCAAATCTTACCTGGTCGTTACCCTTACCTGTGCAGCCGTGGCAGATAGCATCTGCGCCCTCCGCCTTTGCAATTTCAACAATTCTCTTTGCAATGATGGGGCGTGCAAAGGAAGTGCCGAGAAGATATTCCTTCTCATAAACTGCGCCTGCCTTGAGAGTGGGGAAAATATAATCGCTTACAAATTCATCCTGAAGGTTTTCAATGTAAAGCTTTGATGCGCCTGTTTTGATAGCCTTTTCTTCAAGACCGTCAAGCTCTGTGCCCTGACCGACATCGCCCGAAACAGCGATAACTTCGCAGTTATTGTAGTTTTCCTTAAGCCAGGGAATGATGATTGATGTATCAAGACCGCCTGAATAAGCGAGAACAACTTTTTTGATTTCTTTCATGGTAATTTCTCCGTTCGTTTTATTTTTATGCATTAATTATACATCGAATATTCAAAAAATCAAGCATATTTTGAATATTTATGCAATTTTGTCGTATTTAACAAAATTTTACCGAAAAAAGCCTGTTAACCGAGCAAAAGTCCGACTTTTTTCTTTGCTTTGGTAAGAGTTCTGCCTGCAATGCGTGCTGCTTTCTCTGCTCCTGCGTTTGCCGTGTCAATAAGATACTGCTTATCTGCCATAAGACGCTTGTATTCTTCCTGTACGGGGCGAAGCTCTTCGATAACAGCTTCTGCAACCTTAACCTTGAAGTCGCCGTAGCCCTTGCCTTCGAATTCTTTTTCGATTGCATCGAAATCAAGACCCGTGCAGCATGAATAAATAGCCATAAGGTTGTTGATGCCGTCTTTTCCGTCTGCATATCGAACGCAGGCCTCGCTGTCGGTAACGGCAGACTTGAACTTTTTGAGGATAGCTTCGGGAGTATCAAGCAACGAAACAGAAGCCTTAGGATTGGGGTCGCTCTTTGACATCTTCTGAGTGGGATCCTGAAGGCTCATAACTCTTGCACCGACCTTGCCTATAAAGGGCTCGGGCAAAACAAAAGTATTTCCTCTTAGTGAATTGAATCTTGTTGCAACATCTCTTGCAAGCTCAAGATGCTGCTTCTGGTCTGCACCGATGGGAACAAAATTCGCCTGATAAAGCAGAATATCCGCAGCCATAAGAACGGGATATGCAAAAAGTCCGACATTGACATTGTCTGCGTGCTTCTGCGATTTTTCTTTGAACTGAGTCATTCTTGACGCCTCGCCGAACTGAGTATAGCAATCAAGAATCCATGCAAGCTCTGCATGCGCCGCAACCTGACTCTGAATAAAAACAATGCTCTTTTCGGGGTCAAGACCGATTGAAAGAAGAATTGCATACATTTCAAGAATCTGCTGACGGAGCTTCGCAGGCTCGGGATGAATGGTCAGCGCATGAAGATCTGCAACCGCATAAAGGCAGTTATAATCATCGCTCATAGCCTTCCAGTTTTTTAACGCGCCGAGATAGTTGCCCAGAGTGGGAACCGATGTGGGCTGAATCATGCTGAGAACTATCGGCTTTTTTTCGGGAGCTGTATTTTCCATAGTTATTACCTCATCTGAATTAAAGTGAACGGGCAACCTCACCGAGAATCTTAACGCCCTTAACGATTCCTTCGTCGGAGGGAGTTGAGAAGTTCATGCGGATATAGCTGCACTCTTTGTCGCCGTCAACCATCATTGCGTTGCCGGGAACAACGGATACGCCTGCAGCACTTGCCTTTTTAACAAAATCGAGCATATCAATTCCGTCATTAAGCTTTGCCCAGACAAAAAGACCGCCCTCGGGTCTGTGATATGTAAGAAAATCGCCGAGTTCCTTATCAACACAGTCGCAGAGAAGATTAAGCTTGCGCTTATAAATTTCACGGATTTTGTTGATATGACCCTCAAAGTCGCATTCGGTAAGCCACTTATAAACAACAAGCTGAGAAACCAGCGGAGTGTGAACATCCTGTGTCTGCTTTGCAACAGTCAGCTTTGCAATAACAGCCTTCGGTGCAAGCACATAGCCTACTCTTATGCCGGGAGCAACGATTTTTGAGAATGAACCCGAGTAGACAACAATTCCGTCCTCATCAAAGCTTTTGATTGCAGGCACATCCTCGCCCGAAACACGAAGGTCACCGTAGGGATTATCCTCAAGCACAAGAACTCCGTATTTCTTTGCAAGCTCATAAACAGCCTTTCTCTTTTCAAGCGACATCGTTGTGCCTGCAGGGTTCTGGAAGTTGGGAATAGTATAGATAAACTTAACATTTTCTTCTGTTTTAAGCTTTTCCTCAAGAGCCGCAATGTTAATTCCGTCACTGTCTATGGGAACACCCACAAGATTTGCGCCGTAGCTTCTGAAGCAGTTGAGAGCACCGATAAATGAGGGCTCTTCGCAGAGAACTGTATCACCGTAATTGATAAAGCACTGGCTCATAAGGCTCATTACCTGCTGAGCGCCGCTGACAACGATAAGTCCGTCATCATCAGTACCAACACCGTATCTGCTCTTTGAAAGCTTTATAAGCTCCTCAACAAGAGGACCGTAGCCTTCGCTGATTCCGTACTGCAGCGCAAGAACGGGATCTTCTTCAAACACCTCGCCGACAAGCTTCTTTATGTCATCAACAGGGAAAGCATCGGGAGCAGGATTTCCTGCAGCAAGAGGAATTGTGTTACCCGAGCTTTTGAGAATCTCTCTGATAATTGAGGGCTTGAGAGACGCAACGCCTTTCGCAAACTTATATTCCATTATATTTTCAGTCCTTTCGGGATAAATGCTCTTTTAAATTTAATAATAGTAAAGTATAACACAAGTTATAAAAAATGTAAATACAAAATATTGAATGATATTTTCATATATGATATAATCTTTGCAGGTGATAACATGAATTCAAAATATAAAGCAGTATTTTTTGACTTTGACGGCACCGTTGCCGACACGGGTGACGGTATTTTTCATTCCGTTAAATACGCAATAAAGGAATCAGGGTTTTCTCCTTTGAGCGAAGAAAGTCTCCGCACATTTATAGGTCCTCCCGTTTTTGATTCATTCAAACGGGAACTCGGCATGGATGAAGAGCAGAGTGCATTTGCCGTTATGAAATACCGCGAGGAATACAGCCGCGAGGGGATATTCCGTTTTACTCTCTATGACGGAATTGAAAATCTTTTAAGAGAATTAAAGGTAAACGGAATCCAGACTGCAATCGCAAGCTCAAAGCCCTATAATTTCATCCTTAGAATTATAGATTATCTTAACTTTGGCGATTTGATTGACTTCATCTCCTGTCCCCTCAGCGACAAGGCAAACGAAAGCAAGGTTATCCTTGTCAGCAGATGCGTTGAGCATTTTGAAATTGAAAAGTCAGAAGCAATCATGGTTGGCGACCGACATTTTGATATCAACGGCGCAAACGGCGCAGGCGTTGAAAGCATAGGTGTAACCTTTGGATACGGCGATGAAAAAGAACTGAGCAATGCAGGCGCAACCCACATTGCTCATAATGCTGATGATATCAGAAATATTATTTTTTCTTGACTGCTTTTTTTGAAACCAAACCGTAAAGCATATAAAACAGAACAAGGCTTACAAGCATTATCACTGGAATAAGAATGCTGCCATCCCTTATCAATGCAAGAATTGATGAGGGATTTTTCATTTGTGCGTAAGGCAGAGAAAGGATGTTATTGTCGCCCGTGCAGAAATAAACGAATGCACTGACTGCAAAATAAACAGGTGCAGCCTTCAGGCAGAAATCCTCTGTTCTGACTGCGAAAAGATTGGGAATTTCTTTTTTAATTATATTCTTGTTCGCAATTACAGAGGTAAAAATCAAACCGATAATGCAGAAAACACCGATAAAAATATAGGTCAGAATATCTTCGTCGCCAAACCAACCCTTATAAACAACCCATTCCGCAATTCTCATGCCTGCAGGTCTTGCGATTGTAACAACAAAGGTTGCAAGCAAGGTCATAACTGCACTGTAGGCGGCGTAAAGCTTTGCATTTTTAAAAGGCATTCTGTATTCAAAATATCCTTCTCCGCCTGTGATTTTCTTGGGCAGGCAGACGAGCAGAAGCATGATGCCGAATCCAAGGAAAAATCCCGTAAGATATTCCCATAGCGACCAGTTGCCGCCCTTGAGGAATTCGGGTGCATTGATATTCCTGAAAAACCCTCTGTCGGAATCAACAACCATAACCACATCCGCAAGGGTAATGGAAACGGCACAAATAACATTAATGGCAAACGAGATAAAAGCAGTAACCTTGTCTTTTTTTGCAATAAGCGCAGCAAGCGAAAGCACAAGCGCGCCTGCTGAATAAGAAATAATTCTTATTGTTGCATAATAATTTCTGCCGAAGGGAATTTTCTTGAACCACGCCTCCGATCCGAAATTCTTGATGAATGCCATCATCGGCGAATAATCAAAGCCTCTGTCGGCAAGACCGTCTTTGAAAGCCTCAACCGCAGTGGAATTTATAAACGGTGCAATATAATGCGCAACGGTGAATTCAAAAGCATAAACAACAATATAGAACACAGCGATAAGGGCTATGTAATGCCGGATTTTATATTGCTTTTTTGAGAAAAGCGAACCGATAAACATTGAATAAAGCGGCATCCAACCGAATCCTAAGAGAAGCATTGCCGTCATGCCCGACCAATGGCTGATTTCGATAACAGAAACCGCCTCCTGCCCCGTAAACGGAACGGTGCTGCCAAGGTATCCGCCCATCTGAGAATTGAGCGTACCCCAGCCGCCGTTTGTTATTCCGAGAAGGATAACCGCTATCGGCAAGGCTTCAAGCGTCATTTTTCTGCGATTGCCGAAGAAAGCAAAAATAACAAGAGTGAGCATAACGCCGACGGCAAACATTCCCCACATCGAGCCCCAGCCGTGAGTTCCTCTGACGCGCCACATGAAACCCGTCATTATCGCGGTCAAAAGCACAAGCAATGTTTTAAGTGCGGGCGTAAGGCGTCTTGCATTGAGAAAATCAAGATTATCCCTGTTAAGCGTCATAAACCATCATTTCCTTTCCGTCAAAATCTTTCCATGTAAACCTGCCGTTTTCAAGAATCATATATCCGTGCCATGAATTTTCTTTCGGAATCGAAACCGATCCCGGATTGAGATAAACATAGCTTTCATGCTCCGTGCACTTGGGAACATGGGTATGCCCGTGAAGAAGAATATCGCCGTTCTGAAGCGGAGGCAGATTGTTTTCGTTGAAGTTGTGACCGTGGGTAAGATAAACAAGTCTTTCGCCTGCGGTGATTATCGCATAATCCGCAAGAATCGGAAAATCAAGCACCATCTGGTCAACCTCGGTGTCACAATTTCCTCTAACACAAAAGATTTCATTCTTCAGTGCATTGAGAATTCCAATAACCTTTTTGGGTGCATATCCTTCGGGCAGGTCGTTTCTCGGTCCGTGATAAAGAATATCACCGAGAAGAATAAGCCTGTCTGCTTTTTCATTTTTATAAACCTCAATCAGTTTATTGCAATAAAACTCCGAACCGTGAATATCGGATGCAATCATATATTTCATTTCATCATCTCCCATCGATGATTATAATACAACAAAACCCGAAAAGCAATGCCTTTCGGGTTATATTATCAGCTGTTTTCTTTGAATCTGTTGAGGAAATGCTTTGTTCTTTCGTTCTGAGGATTGTTGATAACATCCTCAGGTCTGCCCTGCTCAACAATAACACCGCCATCCATGAAAATAACCTTATCGGAAACATCTCTGGCAAAAGCCATTTCATGGGTAACGATAACCATTGTGCAGCCCGAATCCTTGAGTCCTTTGATAACATTGAGAACTTCCATTGTAAGCTCAGGGTCAAGAGCAGATGTGGGTTCATCGAAGAAAAGAATTTTGGGATTAAGTGCGAGTGCACGGGCGATGGCAACTCTCTGCTGCTGTCCTCCCGAAAGCTGACACGGATAAAAATCCACCTTTTCTTCAAGTCCGACCTTTTTGATAAGCTCAAGAGCCTTCTGCTTTATTGAAGCTTCGTCACCCTTTTTTAAAAGTGTGGGTGCAAGGGTAAGATTTTCAAGAACGGTATACTGCGGAAAAAGGTTGAAATTCTGGAACACAAGACCGAAATTCAGTCTGTTTTCTCTGATTTTCTCATCGGTCATGCGTGCTTTGTCTTCTGCATCAAACAAAACCTCGTCATCAACAACAATCTTGCCACAATCGGCAATTTCAAGGAAATTAAGACATCTGAGCAAGGTTGTTTTTCCGCTTCCCGATGAACCGATGATAGAAAGAACATCACCCTTTTCGAGAGTAAAGCTTATATCCTTGAGAACCTCGATTTTGCCAAAGCTCTTTTTAATATTACTGACTTTTAATATCGACATAATTTAACTCCTGAAATAGCTCAGCTTCTTTTCCGCCTTGTTGAGAACAATCGTAAGAACACCTACAAACACAAGATAGAATACACCCGTAAAAAACAGAGGCCATATCATAGCCTTTGTTGCGGCAAGCTCCTTTGCATTTTTGATAATCTCGCAAACCATGATGCAGTTGGCAAGAGCAGTGTCCTTAATGAGTGTGATGATTTCGTTTGACATCGGCGGAACGATGCGCTGAACAACCTGCTTGAGAATGATTTTTCTGAATATCTGGGATTTCGTAAGACCGAGCACATAGCCTGCCTCATACTGTCCCTTAGAAATGCTTTCAATGCCGCCTCTGTAAATTTCAGAGAAATAGCAGGCATAATTAAGGGTGAAGGCAATGAGAACGGCGGTTATTCTGCCCGCATCGGAAATGCCGTATTCAATAAACATAAAACGGTCAATTTTTCCGAAAATCTGATAATCAAAAAGCAAGCCCGGAACATAGTAGATAATAAAAATCTGAAGCATGAGGGGAATGCCTCTTACAATCCAGACAACCACCTTTGAAATTGATTTGACTATTTTAAACCGACTCATTGAACAAAAGGCTATAGGCAAACCAAGCGGTGCGCCGCAAAGCAGCGTCACCGCAAAGATAAGCAAAGATATTTTAAAGCCGTCGAACAAAAAAGCCGTGACTTCTAAAAAGGACATGTTAAAACTCCAATTATGTATCTTTAATTATTTCTGGTCTGAGAAATCTGTAATAGCAGTATTTGCAACGCCGTATTTTTCTGCAAGAGCAGCAATTGTGCCGTCTGCTGCAAGTGCTTCGAGCTGTGCATTGACATTAGCGGTAAGAAGGCTGCCCTTCTTAAAGCCGATTGCATAGAATTCAACATCACTTGAAAGTGCATCAACAACCATAAGATCTGCATAGTCGCCCTTGCCTACATAGCTCTTTGCAAGCTGTGCGTCAACAACTGCGAAATCTGCTGTGCCTGCGCTGATTTCGGTAAGGCATTCTGTCTGCTTGATGAAGCCCTTGAAGTTTACGCCTTCAAAACCTGTTGCATATGCTTCACCTGCGGAGCCGCTTTCTGCAACGCCGAACTTGCCGTTCAGATCTGCTGCCGAAGCGATGCCTGAATCAGCCTTAACAACAACTACCTGACGGTTTTCCATGTAGTTGTATGAAAAGTCAACCTTTTCTGAACGAAGAACGCCGTCATCATCAGCGGTGTTTGCCGTGAAGCCGTTCCATACGCAGTCGATTGTGCCTGAATCAAGGTCTGTATACTTGCTGCTCCACTCGATTTCCTGAAAGATAACTTCATAACCGAGGTTACCGAAAACTGCTTCCGCAAGCTCTGTATCAAAGCCGATAAGCTTGCCGTTTTCGTCAAGGTAGTTCATGGGTTCATAGATTGTGTAGCCGACAACAACTGTTTCTTTTGCTGCGGTGTCTGTTGCTGCGTCTGTTCCTGTTGCAGGGTCTGTTGTGCCGGGAGTGGTGTTGCCTCCACAAGCTGCAAATGAGAACATCATAAGCATTGCAAGAATTAAAGCAATAATCTTTTTCATATGTTTTTTCTCCTTTTAAGCCATTTAATGACTTTTTATTATGCTATTACATTACCATAGTAAAGCGGTTTTGTCAATAATTAATTTCACACGCTCGCATCCATGCGGCTGTTATAAAGCTCACAATAAAAGCCTTCTTTTTTCATCAGTTCGTCATGGCTGCCCTGTTCAATAATATTTCCGTCCTTCATAACAAGAATAACATCCGCATTTTTGATTGTTGAAAGACGGTGTGCAACAATAAAGCTCGTTCTGCCCTGCATCATGGTTGAAAACGCCTTCTGAATTCTGATTTCCGTTCTCGTATCAATCGAAGAGGTTGCCTCGTCAAGAATAAGCATCGGCGGCAGACAGAGCATAACTCTTGTTATGCAAAGCAGCTGCTTCTGCCCCTGTGAAAGACCCGACGCTTCATCGGAAACAACGGTATCATAGCCCTTAGGCAGACGCTTTATAAAACTGTGAGCATGGGCTGCCTTTGCGGCGGCGATAATTTCTTCATCCGTTGCATCGGGCTTGCCCATTGCAATGTTTTCTTTAACGGTGCCCTCTTTAAGCCATGTATCCTGCAGAACCATGCCGTAGCTCTTGCGAAGGCTTTCACGGGTTGCGTTGTTGATATCAACGCCGTCAACGCTGATTTTTCCATCGTCAACATCATAAAAACGCATCAAAAGATTGACAAGCGTTGTTTTTCCGCAGCCCGTCGGACCAACTATCGCAACCCTGTTGCCGCTTTCAACCGAAAGATTGAGATTTGTAATAAGCTCCTTATCCTTTGAATATGAAAAAGCAACATTTTCCATTTCAACTCTGCCGTCAACATTTTCAAACACCTTCGCATCTTCGGCATCGGGAGTCTGTGGCTGCTGCTCAATCAGCTCAAACAGTCTTTCGGCGCATGCAAGAGCATTCTGAAGCTCTGCAATAACACCCGAAATTTCATTGAACGGCTTCGTATACTGATTTGCATAGCTTAAGAAGCACGAAAGACCGCCTACGGTTATCGTGCCGCCTACCGCCGCAACCGCACCCGTCAGTCCGACAGCGGCATAAACCATGCTGTTGACAAATCTTGTTGACGGATTTGTGAGCGACGAAAAGAATATTGCCTTAAGCGAATATTTCTGATATCTTTCGTTGATTTCATCGAATTCCTCGAGAGTTTTTTCTTCTCTTGAGAATGCATCAACAATTTTCTTGTTGCCGACCGTTTCTTCAACAAATGCAGTCTGCTCACCCCTCGTTTTTGCCTGCATGGTAAACATCGAATGAGTTCTTTTTGCGATGAATCTTGCAACAAAAAGCGAAAGCGGAGTGAGAATAACAACAACAAGCGAAATTTTGAAATTGATAGAAATCATAAACCCGAGCGTGCCGAGAATCGTAACAACTCCCGTAAAAAGCTGGGTAAAGCCCATGAGAAGTCCGTCGGCAAACTGGTCTGCATCGGAAATAATTCTGCTCACGGTATCGCCCGAGGGCTTTGAATCAATATAGCTCAGCGGCAGAATCTGAATTTTTTCAATCGCCGCGTTGCGTATATCGCGCACAACTCTGAATGTTATTCTGTTGTTGAGCGTATTCATTATCCATTGGGCGCCGGCCGTCAGAAGTGCAAGAATGCCTATCCCGATGAGATTCGGCATCATGCCCTCAAAATCAACCCTGTCCTTGCCGATCGCAAGGTCAATCGCCTTGCCTGCAAGCACGGGCATATAAAGAGTCATTGCCACGCTGACAGCGGCAAGAATTATTGAGAAAAAGAGATGGATTTTATATTTTCCGACATAGAAAAGAATCTTTTTAAGCGTACCTTTGTTCAGTTTCTTTTTCATGCGCTCTCCTCCTCGTCAAACTGTGAGAGATGAATTTCTCTGTAAACAGCGTTATTTACAAGGAGTTCCTCGTGAGTGCCGACCGATGCTCTGCCGTCATCAAGCACGATTATTTTATCGGCATGCATAATCGAGGATGTTCTCTGCGAAACAATAAAAACCGCGGTATCGCCTTGATTTGCAGCAATCGCCTTTCTCATTGCGGCGTCTGTTGCGTAGTCAAGCGCGCTTGAGCTGTCGTCAAGAATAAGAATATCCGCTTTCTTGATAACCGCCCTTGCAACCGTCAGCCTTTGGCGCTGACCGCCCGAAAAATTGCGTCCGCCCTGCTCAACGGCGGCATCAATTCCGCCGTCCTTCTGCATAACGAAGTCTGCAGCCTGAGCAATTTCAAGAGCCTTCATTATATCGCCGTCGGCTGCTTCGGGATTACCCCAGAGCATATTTGTTCTCACCGTGCCCTTAAAAAGCACTGCCTTCTGCGGTACAACCGATACTGCCGCGCGCAAATCCTCAAGCGAAATATCATTAACATCCGCACCGCCGACCAAAACCTGTCCCTTTGTTGCCTTATAGAAAGCAGGAATAAGATTGACAAGCGTTGTTTTGCCCGAGCCCGTTGAGCCGATTATGCCCACGGTCTCACCCTTTTTAACGGTAAAGCTGATATCATCCAAGGAATTGTCGCCTGCTCCTTCATACGCAAACGAAACATTTCGGAATTCAACAATATTTTCACTGTCCTCAACAAATTTTTTCGTACCTTTTACCTCTTCAACGGGAGTGTCAAGCACAGCGCTGATTCTGCCTGCACACGCAACGGACTTTGTGATGCTGATAATAAGATTTGCAAACTTCACGAGCTCAACAAGAATCTGAGACATGTAATTATAAAGTGCAACAACCGCACCCTGGGTAATAAGTCCCGCATCAACTCTTATTGCGCCTGCATAAATAAGCACGGCAATTCCGATATTGACGATAACGCAGGTCACGGGATTCATAAGAGCCGATATTCTGCCTGTGTATTCTTGAATAACAGTCAGCGCATCATTTCTCTCTTTGAATTCTTCAACCTGTTCATCTTCCTTGCAGAATGCCCTGATAACCCTTGCACCCGTCAGACTCTCCCTTGCGGTACAAAGAACTTTATCAAGCGCAAAGCGGATCTTCTTATAAAGAGGAATGCAGAAAAACATTATTCCGAAAACAACAACCGAAAGCGCCGGAATAACAACCGCAAAGGTAACTGCCGCCTCGCTGTCAACGGTAAATGCCATTATCATTGCACCGATAACAACAAACGGTGAGCGCAGAAGCAGACGGAGAGTCAGATTCAGTCCGTTCTGAACGCTGTCCATATCGCCCGTCATGCGTGTTATGAGTGTTGAAGTGCCCTGCGAATCAAGCTGAGTATACGAAAATTTTCCGATATGTTCAAAAACGGCATGCTTCAATCTTTTAACGAAGCTTACCGATGCTTTCGCGGCAAAATACTGAGCCGTTATTGAAAATGCAAGCCCGACCGCGCCGAGAATAACAAGAATCAAACACATTTTAACTATATAATTTTTGTCGCCGGCAGCAATACCCGTATCAATTATACCTGCCACAACAAGCGGCACAAAAAGCTCAAGTATCGCCTCAAACATTTTGAACAGCGGCGCAAGCACACACTGAGTCCTGCTGCCCTTTAAATAAACAAGTAATTTTTTCATCTGCATATCCTTCCGAAAAACTATATTATATTATTTTAACATAACATATTCGCTTTGTGAATAGCAAAACAAAACATTTTATTTGTTAAAATTCTTTATTTTTCGCATTCAGAAAAAACATTTGATGTCTGTATGGTAAAATTTCTATGAATATGAATTCAGACAGGAGGTTACCCCCTATGAAAGCAATAAAAGAAACACATTTCGGTATAGCCAGAAAAATTGTTGCAAACATGACAACCGAAAGCTGGGAAACAATTCCCCACAGCTCATTCATCTACGAACCCGAGGTTTCAAAGTTCCTTGATGTTCTCAAGCAGCTCAACGAATCGGGCAAATTCCCCCATAAAATAACAATCAATACAATCATGCTCAAGGCTTTTGCCGAGGCTTTCAAGGCTGCACCCCAGCTCAACGCACACATCGAATTCAACCGCAAGCTTGTCAGAGGCAAGGTTACTCAGTGGGACGAGGTTCATGCAGGCATGACATGGATTCTCCCCAACGGCGAAATGATGACAATCAATCTTCACGATATCGGCAACAAGAGCCTTGTTGAACTTACAGAGCATGTTGCAGACACTTCCAGAAGAATCAACAACACAGATTTCACCGAGGTTATGTTTGAGGTTTCTTTCAACGATACAATCGAAAAGCTCAAAAAAGGCAAGATTATGAAGGCTATCTACCGCCTTGTGGGTGCAAAGACGGGCAAGCATAAAATTAAAACCCTTTCGGGTCAGGCTAAAAAAGATTACTATGCAATTCCCGAAACAGACAGACTCACTCCCAAGGATATCAAGCAGGGCACTGTTACCATTTCAAATGTCGGCCCCATCATCAGAGGCATCAACGGCAGAGTTGCTCTTCTCTCAATTATTCCTCCTCAAGTATTTGTTTGCTGCTTCGGTTCGGTTATGAAAAAGCCTGTTGTTGCTCAGGATGAAAACGGCAATGATATCATCGTTGTCGGCAACGAGCTTCCCATCGACCTTTGCTTTGACCACAGAGCAGTTGACTTCGGCGATGTTGTTCCCTTTATCAAAAGACTCGAGGATATCTTCCAGAATCCCGAGCAGATGTTCGAGTGGTAAAACTCAGACCTCTTCCGTTTTCGGAAGGGGTTTTTTCTTTATTCCGTTGACTTATTTATCCTTTGAAAGTAAAATAAAACCATAACCTTTTTTTAAGGAGCAACCATATGAATAACAACAGGAATTTTTGTAACATTTATTATCAACCCGGCGAAAACCCTGTTTTCTGCTACAGAAGCGGCCTTGCCGTTCGCGAAGAAACTTTGCTCAGCGGAGTTCTTGTTTCATCGGGACATAATGCAGCAGGATATCCGCTGAATGTTCTCTCGGGATTCCCGTCAAGGCTCAGCACAAGGGATTTCGCAGAGCCCTCGGCATTCAACATTGAAATCGACGGGCAAAGCGTAGACTATCGACTTGAATTTGTTGACTTTGAAACTGCCGAAAGTGAAAATTCCATTCAAAGCATACTTACTCTCAGAAGCGGAATAAAACCTGTTACTTTGAAAATACACACGATTCTTGACGGCACACAGACCTTTACCCGATTTATTGAAATCATAAACAATTCCGATAAAAGTATTTGTTTGAGCCGTCTTTCAATCCTCAGCGGCGGAATTGAAGCGTTTGAGCGCAGAATGCTCACCGATAATAACAACATTGATGAGCTCTATTCCGTCGGATATTTCACCAATGACCAATGGGCAAGAGAAGGTGAATTTGCATGGCGAAAGCTTCAGCCTGATGCGCTTTCTGTTGACACCCGTTTCGGGCGTGACAGATTCCGTCATCCGCTGATTTTTCTCCGCAATAACATTACAGGCACAATCTATTCCTGCCAGACGGGTTGGAGCGGCGGCTGCAGATTCACTGTCGACTACAACGCAACCGAAGAAAGAGGCTTTTCAACTCTTGCCTTCAAAGCGGAAATCACCTCGCATAAGCCGCTAACCGTTATCCCTGCAGGTGAAACCTTCATTACTCCCGAAGTGCATTTCGGAATCATCTGCGGCGGTCTTGACGATGCAGTCAACGACATGCACTCGCATATAAGAAAAACCGTTCTCAATATGCCCGAAGCTAATCCTGCTGCCTGCCTTGTAGGCGCAGGAATGGGTGCCGAGCACGACATGAGCGTTGAAACCTCCAAAGATTTCATGCGTCAGTTTGCATCTCTCGGCGCAGAGGTTTTCATCGTTGATGCCGGCTGGGAATGTCCTCCCGACAGACAGACGGAGTGGAGTGACTTCAACGGCATGAATATCCCCAACCCCGAAAGATATCCCGACGGCATCGGAATGCTTTCGAATTATTGTCATTCTCTCGGTATGAAATTCGGTCTTTGGGTTGATATTGAAAACTTCGGAAGACTTTCGGATAAAATTGCCGAACATTCCGACTGGAGAGGCTCCGACATATTTGGAAATCAAAGCGGAAACTATATCGATATGAGCAATCCCGAGGTTGCAAAATGGGCTGAGGATGAGCTTGCAAGAATTATAAGCGAATATAAGCTCGACCTGTTGCGCGTTGACCACAATGTTTCTTACCGCGATTATTTTGCAATCCGTGACACGGAAACAGGAATTCCCGAATGCGTATCAATCAAACATATAAATGCAGTTTATAAAATGTATGAAAATCTTAAAAAGCGTTTTCCCGATGTCATATTTGAAAACTGCGCAGGCGGAGGAGCAAGAACCGACCTCGGAATGATGAAAAATTTCAACCACACATGGGTTTCCGACTGCCAGAGAGCGCCGCACTCCGTTATGATAACAAACGGAATGACCCTTGCTCTCCCTCCCGAAAGAGTTGACCGCCTTTTTGCAGGCATGGGATGCCATGAATTCTGCTCGCTCGATGTTCAGATGAGAAACACCATGCTCACTCATATGACGCTCAATGTTATCGCGCCTGTCGGTGCGAAGCTGAATGAAACGCAGGCGGAATTTGTCCGTCACAGCGTTGATATTTATAAAAACTTCATCAGAAAATTTCTTCCCGAAGCAAAAATTTATCATCACACCCCCGAAGCCGTGCATGATGCCGCTGACGGCTGCGTTCTTGAAATCGCATCGCCCGACTGCAAAAAGGGTGCAATCGGAGTTTTCGCCCTTTCCTGCAGCGGAAGAACAGATTTTGATGTTATCCCCAAGGGAATCAACGCAGGCATGAATTATAAGATCACCCTCGATAACAGCGGCGCGGAATTCACCGTCAGCGGATATGAGCTTATGACAAACGGTCTGAAAATAAAAATTCCCTCCTCGCTTTCTTCGGAATTAATACTTTACAGTGCAATTTAATCTTTACAATTTGTTCATAATATGATAGAGTTAATTTGACCAAAAAATCAGGAGGTTGAAATTATGTCAAAGAAAAAATTCGATATCGGCGAAGGCATTTTTGATGCCAAACCGCTCGGATATCCCAAAATGGCAGTGCTCGGCGTTCAGCATATGTTTGCAATGTTCGGCGCAACGGTGCTTGTTCCTGCCCTTACTGGTCTGAGCGTTTCATCAACGCTTCTCTTCGCAGGTCTCGGCACTCTTCTTTTCCATCTGCTCGCAAAGGGCAAGGTTCCCGCATTCCTTGGTTCATCGTTTGCGTTCATCGGCGGTTATGCCGCTATCACAGCTATCGGAACAGATGAAGCAGGTAACACAATCAACGACTACAGCCTTCTTCCCTATGCATGCTTCGGCGTTGCATGCGCAGGTCTGCTCTATGTTGTGCTTGCAGCTCTCATAAAAGCCTTCGGCGCAAAGAAGGTTATGAGATTCTTCCCGCCCATTGTAACAGGCCCAATCATCATCGCAATCGGTCTCACCCTATCTTCAAGCGCAATCCAGAACTGTCAGGCAAACTGGCTCATCGCCGTTATTGCAATCGCAATCATCATCGGCTGCAACATCTGGGGCAAAGGCATGATAAAAATCATCCCCATTATGCTCGGCGTTCTCGGTTCATCCCTTGTTGCAGTTATTCTTCATGTCACAGGTGCAATGGAAGTATTTGACCCTGCAAAGCTTGAAGCCTTCAAGAATGCAGACTGGATTGGTCTCCCCTTCCATATGAAAGACACTGTTTTCGGTCTTCTCAGCGGCGATTTCGATAAAAACCTTCTTGTTTCCGCAGTTATAACAATTATGCCCATCTCGCTTGCAACAATGGTTGAGCATATCGGCGATATCTCGGCTATCTCCTCGACTTGCAAGAGAAACTATATCGCAGACCCCGGTCTCCACAGAACTCTTCTCGGCGACGGTCTTGCAACAACAATCGCTTCTCTCTTCGGCGCTCCCGCAAACACAACCTACGGCGAAAACACAGGCGTTCTTTCACTCTCCAAGGTTTTTGACCCCAAGGTTGTCAGAATCGCAGCTTATCTCGCTGTTGTTGTTTCATTCTCACCCAAGTTTGCTGCTCTCGTAAGCCTTATGCCCACAGCAACAATCGGCGGTGCATCGCTCGTTCTTTACGGCATGATTTCCGCAGTCGGTGTCCGCAATGTTGTTGAAAATAAGGTTAACTTTGAAAACACAAGAAATGTTATTATTGCTGCTATTATTCTTGTTCTTTCAATCGGCGTTAACTACGCAGGCGCAATTCAGATTCCCATCGGCTCTGTTACAATCAGCCTTTCGGGTCTTGCAGTAGGTGCTCTTGTCGGTATCATACTCAACGCAATCCTTCCCGGCAAGGATTACGAATTCGGCGCTGACAAAAAGGGCGATACAGCAGTTAATTTCAAAGTTTAATTCCCGTTAATGTCATTACAGGGCAGGTAGAAATACCTGTCCTATTTTTCTATCGTCTTTATAACCAAAAAATCATCCGTTTTCTTGTACGGATTTCATAAAAAAATTTTGCAGTATTGTAAATGTATTAATAGTATGTTAATATAAATCTATATATTTTAAGACAGGAGAGATTATATGGCAGCTGAATCAACAGCCAAGGTTGTTGAAGAGAAGGCACCAAGCGCCGTTCCCAAAGACAGACGCTATGTCGGCTCAAAAGAAACCTTCGCATACATACTTGATGACATTGCCCAAAGCTTCAATATCGGTAAATACGACGATGTTTTTAAAATGAACATCCTCAAAATCGACCTTGTTCTTCAGTCGGTTACCAACGGTATCATCAGCGTATGGGATATCATCAACGACATTTTCCTTGCAGCCATCGTTGACAAAACCCGTACCAGATGGGGTAAATTCAAGCCCTGGCTCGTAATTTATGCTATCCCCGGCGTTTTCCTTACCGTAGTTTACTGGGCACTCCCCATATTTATGGGTACGGAAGGTATCGGTTCAAACATTCCCCGATTTGCAGTTTATCTGGTATTGCAGATTTTTTCCAATCTTGCAGGCTCACTGATTGCAATTGTCCGTCAGGGCATGACATCTACGATAACGCCCAACATCATCGACCGAACAAGACTTATCACCTCGGCAAACCTTCTTTCGGGCTTTGTTGAAAAGGCTCCCGAAATCCTTATGGGTGTTCTGATTGACATTTACATCAACAGCCCCGCAAAGCAGGCACTTGAACTCACAAATCCCGATATGTATCAGGCGGGCTACAACAGAATGTTCGTTCTTGGCGGCGTTATTACCGCAGTTGTTTCCGGTCTTTTCGCTCTCTTCTATGCATTCGTTGCAAAAGAAAGAGTTATGCAGACGGTTGACCGTCCCAGCATCTTCAGCGGCATCAAGTCGGTTATCACCAACAAACCGCTGCTTCTTATCACTCTTTCCGAGTTCCTCGGTGCATTCAGCCTCAACTCAGGCACAAACCTTTACTACATCGAAGTTCTCAACCTTGCATCAATGTCAACAATCGTTGGTATTCCCGGTGCGGTTGTTTCACCCATTTCTTATTCATATGTTCCCTGGGCACGCTCCAAATTCTCAACAAAGGCTCTGTGGATCGCAGGCTCCCATGTTGACAGCGTACTCATGCTAGGTGTTTTTGCAGCCGGTAAGTTCATCAATATCGGCGGCAAGAAGGGCTACGAAAGCCTTGCAGTTATGATTCCTGCATTCATGCTTCGTGAAACCATCTGGATGTTCTTCTGGGGCATCAGAAAGGTTATTCCTGAAGAAATGAGAAACGAAGCTATTGACTACGGCGAGTGGAAGAACGGCTTCCGTTCCGAAGGTATGACAGGCGTTGCAAAGGGTCTCATCACCAAAATGGTTAATACCGTTAAGGGTATTATTCAGCCCCTTCTCTTCAAAGCCTTCGGCTATGACCCCAACAAAAACCAGGGTGCTCAGACTCCCGAAGCACGCTATGCGCTCTTCTTTATGTGTACTCTTCTTCCCGTTGTTACAGGCATCCTCAGTATCATTCCTCAGCTCTTCTACGACCTTCAGGGCGAAAAGAGAAACAGAATGTATATGGAACTCCGTGAAAGAAGAAAAGCTATTGCTGATGAAGTTAAAGAATTTAACGAGCAGACAGGCGGAACCATCAGCGCAGAATAAAAAAATCAAGCCCTCGACAACTGTCGGGGGCTTTAAAATTCAGGTGCAGTATGGATAGCTTAAAAAAACAAATCAGAGAGATAATCAGCAAAAAAGCAAATGCGTTTATCGCAATTGACGGAATGTGCGGCTCGGGAAAAACAACGCTTGCCGAATCTCTTTCCGCTGAATTCAGAATGCAGATAATACACATGGACGATTTCTTTCTGCCGTGCGAAATGAGAACTGCCGAAAGGCTCTCGCAGCCCGGCGGCAACATTCATTATGAGCGTTTTAACGAGGAAGTAATAAACTCAATTAAAAACGGCACAGATTCCGAATACAGAATTTTCAACTGCTCCGCAGGAGATTATACCGGCATAAAAAAGATATGCGTTTCCAAGCCTGTAATTATAGAGGGCGCATACTCAACTCACCCTGAAATTCCGGATATTTATGATTTGAAGATCTTTTTGGAAATCAGCCCCGAAACCCAGCTCCAACGCATTGAAAAACGCAACGGAGCAGAAGCTCTGAAAGTTTTCAAAGAGAAATGGATACCCTTTGAAAACCGATATTTCGATGCTTTTTCCATCCGCCAAAAATGCAGTTTGATAATAACAAACGAATAAACGAAAACCGACCGAAGAGCAATTGCTTTTCGGTCAGTTTGTTTTTTGTAAGTTAAAAATTACTCTGCAAATCCCGATTCAACAAGCTTAACAAGCTCAAGAACAGCCTGCTCCTCGTCGGGACCGCCGGCGATGATGCGGATACCTGTTCCGCCCATGATGCCGAGTGAAAGAACACCGAGAAGGCTCTTTGCGTTAACTCTGCGTTCTTCTTTTTCTACCCAGATTGATGACTTGAATTCATTTGCCTTCTGGATGAAGAAAGTTGCAGGACGGGCATGAAGGCCAACCTGATTCTGAACGGTTACATCTTTAACAAACATAATCTATATCTCCCACACTGAAATTTTCTTTTCGGTACAGTATATTATATCACAATTCTTTGCTTCGTCAACATTTTTAACAGCCCTTTAAAATAATTCGGCTTGTCAGCCAAAGTGCGGGCTTTAAGAAAAAACTGTTTTGTTAAATTTGACTATAGACAAAAAAATTTTTTGTTGCACATTAACAGAAAGAAGCTGTCCGAAACTGATATTAATAGTTTAATTGGAAGTGCATAAAAAGTCAATGTACAAAAGTGATATTGTTTATTTTACAAAAAGCTCTATCTCTATCATTTTTAACAAAAAAGCAGCGTTGTTGCGTACGCTGCTTTTAAAAATTCTATTTAGTTAAGAACATAGATTTTAACAGGTCTGTTGCCCCAGTCGTAACACATACTCTCATTATCCATATAAAGGTCGATGTCTGTGTTACCCATTTTAACAAAGCCGCCTGTATCAGCCGCAATGCAGTAGCCGTAAACATAGCTGCCGTCTGCGGAAACAACATAGAGCTCTGTTCCGTAGGGGAATTCTTTGGGGTCAACCGCGATATGACCGGGCATAGGCTTTCTGCCGGATGCGGTTGCAGGGTCTCCCGTATAGGCTGTTGCTTTGCCCTCTACGCAGTATGCATAGTCAACGGGGATTCCGTTTTTATCAAGCTTAAGGTCTGCAGGCACGGCAAGATCGGAAATCGGCGCCTTATTATTTTTGTGAGATGCAAGAGTCGCTCTCTTCTTTGTGCCAACCTTAACAACTTCGTCAACGGGCTTTCGGAGAACAGTTTCTTTTTCAAAGATTTTCTCTTCAAGCTGTCCGTCAACATATTTTGCTGTGTAAAAAACGGTCTTTTGGCCGTCCACGCCCTTTTTCACAACTTCCTTTTCGTCTATGAACATATCGTCGCTGTAGACATATTCGGTGCCGTGTGAAATGGTCTGTTTTTCAATCTTTGTGTCGTATTTAACTCTGAAAATTCTGATCTTTGTCAGGCCGTTGAGAGGTGTATCAAGCGAAGGAACAACAATGTCATTCTCTCCAACCTTTATGCCCGACTTTTCAACAGCATCCTTAACGGTACCCTTAGCCATAAAAAGCTTCTTGGATTTGCCGTCTGCTGTGATGCTGATTCCGAAAGCTCTCTTAATGAAAACTCTCATTCCGTCAAAAGGATCTTTTGACGAATCGGCACCTGCAACGCCGCCCTCTTCAGAAGCACGAGCTTCCTTATCAAGGATGTCGTCAAGAGATTCGCCGTAGCCGACGAAGTAGGATACGATGCCGTTATCCTCAACTCTGCTGATGTTAGCCCTGTCGATAACAATTTCGCCGCCCTTGCCAATGGTAAAATCCGAAAGGTCAAGGCTGTCGTTTGCACCGAGTGTGAATCCTGCCTGTTTGACAAGTTCACGGGGGCTGTTTGATTTGGCTGATATGCTTACCGATTTTTCTCCGTCAATAACGGTAACCTCGTAACCGCCTGTTGCCGCAAAGGTGGTCACTGTTACCGAGCAAACGAAAAGAACAGTGATTGCGGCTGTCAGGATTTTGAAGCCTGCCTTGCTTGTTCTTGCGTTTACGGATACAGAATTTGTAATCATAAAACACTCCTTATTTCGCGCATTAGTAGATTTTGGAATTGCCGTTTTTTGGGTCAAACCTCGATTTCCTTTTGCAACGCGTCACATTATATTGGTAAAAGTTTAATTTGTCAAATTTTTTTGCAAGCAAATTTTGTTCAGTTTGCACAAACCGGTTTAAGTTTTTTGCCGATTTGTAACTTGCAACTTTTTGGTTACTCGTAATTTTTTGTCAAAAAAAGTCAATTTCTTTGTGAAAAACAGAAAAAGTTACAAACGGTTACAAACGCCCGAAAAATCGCCTTATTATTCTTTATTGTAATTATTTAATGACATTCTGTTGTTTTTCTGCAAACTCGCACCGTTCAGATTATTGACACTTCGGCATTTGTTAATTCAAAATTTACCACTCCGAAAATTATATGAACAAGCTCAGAATAAAATGCATACCCGAAGCACTCTGTTTGTGACTGCTTCGGGTATGCATTTTATTATTAAATTATAAATATATAATGTAATAAATAATATATTAATATACATTATATATAGTCTTTTCTGCTGTCAAATCTGCTCTTTTCATGCCCGTTTCCGGCATCAAGAAAATAAACCTCTCCGCCGTCATTTCCCTGAAGAGTGTAGAATCTTCCGTTATCATAAACCATAGCTGCGCCGTTTTCAAGGGCAATTCCGGAATATCCTCTTCCCTTGATTGCATCGGCATAGCTCGGCCAGTTTCCGCCCTCAAAATGAGGACAGTTTGAAAAAGGAAGAAGCCCAAGACAGTCAACAAACATAAACGAATGATCTTCGCCGCAGTCGTCGTAACCTTCCGCAAACCAGCACATTGAACCTGAACTGTAACCTGAAAGAATAACACCCTTTTCATAGGCTTTTTTAAAGGATTTGTCTGCACCTGTTTCATGCCATGTGTCCATAAGAAATTTCAGATTTCCGCCGCCTGCGTAAACTATATCTGCAGAAAGAATCTTTTCTTCAATTTCGGTATATGTGAGCGATTTGTCGGTCAGCAAAAGCGCCGAAACGCTGCATCCCAGACCGATAAACAGCCTAAAAATATGCTCATCGCCGTTAATATCGTCAAAACCGGCTGTCGGCACAAACAGCACCGAAGGATTTTTCTTTCCGACAAGCGAAACAAGATGCTCAAAAATCGGCAAAACCTCATTATCGCAGTATCTTCCGCCGCCTATTCCCATAATAATTCCCATAATATCACCCTTAAATTCATTATAAATTTATTTTATCACATAATACCCGACCTTGACAAGAGAAACAATTTGTTTTAACATTAAATCGGTGATTAAAATGTATAAACAAAAACTTTGTCTTGCCCTCAACGGGCAATTTGGGATTTCACCCGAAGAACAGGTCAAGCTCTTCAAAAAAACAGGTTTTGAGGGCTTCGCAATCGACATGAGTGGCAGAAATATTGATCCCGAGCCACTCGTAAAACTCAGCAAAGAAGAAAATATGTTTGTTGAATATATCCATGCACCGTTCAACAAATCCGACGATATGTGGATGGAAGGCGAAATCGGCAATCTCGCCGTAAACGAGCTACTTGAGTATCTTGAAATATGCGCAAAACACGAAATCCCAACCCTCGTTGCGCACACCTTCATCGGCTTTGACAGCGACAACATTCCCACCGCAACCGGAATTGAGCGATACGGAATGCTTATAAATAGAGCAGACGAACTCGGAATTAAGCTTGCACTTGAAAACACCGAGGGCGAGGAATATCTTTTTGCCCTCATGGATGCATTCAAGAATGAAAAATCCGTCGGCTTCTGCTGGGATACGGGCCATGAGCTCTGCTATAACAGAGGCAAAGACCTTATGGCGATGTACGGCAACAGACTTCTTGTTACTCACCTCAACGATAATCTTGGAGTTAAGGATTACGAAGGCAAAATAACATACATTGATGACCTGCATCTTCTTCCCTTCGACGGAATTGCCGACTGGTACGATATTGCCGAAAAGCTTGCAAAAAACGGCTTTGAAGGTCCTCTGACATTTGAATTGAATACATTAAGCAAGCCCGGCAGACATGAAAACGACAAATATTCCGACATGCCCATTGAGCGTTATGTCGCCGAGGCATACAACAGAGCATGCCGCGTTGCTGCTCTCTTTATAAAAGCAAAGGAGAATTTAAAATGAGCGAAAAACAAACCCTCAGCAAAAAGCAAAACTTAATTCAGATAATCAAATTTGCGCTTTTCTCTGCATCGGCAGGAATAATTCAGCTCGTCTCCTTTACCCTGCTCTTTGAAGTTCTGGAACTGAGCAACACCGTGGCATATATAATCTCGCTCAGCCTTTCCGTACTTTGGAATTTCACCTTCAACAGAAAATTCACCTTCAAATCAGCCGCCAATATCCCCGTTGCGATGGTCAAGGTTGCGCTTTTCTACTGCGTATTTGCACCACTTTCAACATGGTGGACGCATGAGCTTACTGCACTCGGAATCAATGAATATCTCATTGAAGCAGTCACAATGCTTGTTAACCTCATAACCGAATATCTTTATTGCCGGTTTGTTGTTTACAGAAATTCAATGAATACGGCAAAATAAAAAAGACCCCTCGGGGTCTTTTTTATTTCAACACTCTCTCAAGTGTCTTTCCAAGTATCTTTTCCTTACAGCTTTCACTGATGTCGAGTCTCTTTATTCTTGCAATATCTGATTTTATATGCTCAGGCTTTGAATACGGAAAATCCAGTCCAAAAATGCTTTGGTCCTCACCTGTCTGGGCAACAACAATTTCAAGTTCATCATCTGTCAGCGCCCATTCATCGCCCTTGCCCTTGCGGTTGCTGACACTCGTCCAGCCTGCAAAAACATTGCCGCCTCTGCGCGAGTTGTTGCACATAACAGCAAGCGCCTCTTTAAAGAAATGATAACCGCCGATATGCTCCATACTGAATTTAAGGTCAGGAAAATTCCACGCAACCTCATCAAAAAGAATAACCCTGTTATCTCTCAGCCTGTGCCAGTGCATACCCGAATGGAACGAAATGAAAAGTCCGAGCTCCTGCGCTCTTTCATAAACCCGAAAAGCCTCAGGACCGTCAATAACAAATTCTTGATAGGGGGGATGCATTTTGATGCCCTTTAAGCCCAAATCAGCAATTCTGTCAACCTCGTCACGCAGATTGTTGTGAAAATCTATTGTGCCGAAGCCGACAAGCCTATCCATACCCTTTATTTCGTTCGCAAGCCAAACATTCTGGCTGCCCTCAAAACCGCCTTCGTGAAAACGGTCATCAAAAGGCGCAAACGCAACCGCCTTGTCTATTCCGCATTCATCCATAAATTCTATAAGCTTTTCTGCCGTTGCCTCGGGTCTTAATTCCTTAGGAAAAACATGAGCGTGATTTGCAAATATCATTTTTACCACTCCTTGGTTTTATGATAATTTAATTTTTAAAAATTGTCAATAAAATCGGCATTCATTCGGGCAATAATAATAATGAATAAATAAAAAGGAGATTAAGAATGGAAAACAAAGATACAATTAATCTGCTCAAAGAATGCAGCGCAGGAATCAGAATGGCGGTTTCGTCCATTGACGATGTTCTGCCTTATCTTGAAGATAAAGAAATGATGCAAGTGCTCAAAGAAAGCAAAACCGAGCATAAAGACCTTGAAAAGGATATCGACAACACGCTTCACAAGATGAACTGCGAAGGCAAAGAGCCTAACATCATGGCAAAGGGTATGTCAAAAATCAAAACCAATGCCGAAATGGTAATGAAACCTACCGCCGCGCAAGCAGCAAGCCTTATCACTGACGGATGCGGAATGGGAATTAAATCCATTCATAAGTATATGAATCAGTATCCTGCCGCCGCGCCCGAGGTTATGAATCTTGCAAACCGCATCAGCACTCTTGAAGCAAAGCTCGAAGATCAGATGAAGCCGTTTCTGTAAAAAAGAATGTCTCACGGAGATAAAAGCTTCGTGAGACATTTCGTTTTTAACCTTTTTCTACGCGGAAGGAATAAACTTCGCCGTCAACAATCGGAGTCAGATCGGCGCTCGCCATTGCATAGGCATCATTTACATAAAATGCCCAGTATGTTCCGTCAACATCGTAATCGGCGGTTATCCCTCTGACTTCTTTGATATAAAGCCCGTAATCGCCCTGTTCGCCGCTGATAAGACCGAGTTCCTGAAGAACAACGCCGACATATTCTCCGTTTGTTTCAATTGTTGTCTGAGTTTTGTTTCCGTCCTTGTCAACAACCTCAAAAACAAAGCTTTTTTCATATCCGTTGTCTGCCGGGTCAGCACTGACAACCTCGGTATCAGTCGGTGTCTGTGTTTCGCCCTTTTCCGTGCAGCCTGCAAAAACAAGCACCGTTGAAAGAACGATTGCCGTTAATAAAATAAACAAACGCTTATTCATATGAACTCTCCTTTTCTAAAACATTCCGAATTTTGTTTTTATTCTGTCAAGCTTTTCTATAAAAACCTGCCCTGCAATGAGCAGGATAACTGCCGTTGTTATACCGTGCGAAAGATTATAGCCGAGTCCCGAAGCGTAAATCGTAAGTATCTGACTGAGCGAAAAATCCGTTGACATCATCAGAACGGAGCTGATATCAACAATCATTCCGTAAACAGCAAACGAAACTATTCCGCCGATAAGCGCAAGCAGAATGCGGTTGTTGCGGATTTCTCTGCCGTGAAAAATCAGTCCCATAATCAATCCGACCGAACCCATTCCGAGCATCTGAAACACCGTCCACGGGCCGTGACCGAAAATGAAATTCGAAGCAAACATGCTCAGCACTCCGCAGATAAAGCCTGTCTGAGGTCCGAGACTTACTGCCGCTATTATCACTATTGCGCACAGGGGCTTGACGGTCGGCAAGGCATAGAACGCAGCTCTTGATGCAACCGCAAGTGCAGACATGCACGCGAGAACCACAAGCTCTCTTGCCGAGGGTCTGCTTTTTTCAAACGACACAAAAAAAGGAACGCAGGCGGCGACAATTATCATCACCGCCATCGGATAATAAAATCCCTTGCCGCTTAAAAACCTGCTTGCAATGCAGGCGGCAACAATCAGTAAAACAATCAGCGCACCTGAAAGCACAGCGGTTTTTTGGCCGCTTATTTTAAGTTTTGCTTGCAAAGCTCAATCACATCCTTATCCGTCACGCAGTTTTCAAAAATATGTCGCGACATTCGGGTAGCAGAGGTTGTATAAAAGAAATTGCCTGCAAAAAAGCTGTTTGCATCCTTTATGCTTACCGCTGCTCCGTCAAAAACCATCGCACAAAAATCCGCACAAACAGAGCAGAACTCAATATCGTGAGAAACCATAACAACTGTTTTGCCATGCGCTTTAAGTGCATCGAGGATTTTTGCAAAATCCGCTTTGAATTCAGCATCCATTCCCTTTGTAGGCTCGTCCAGAAGAAGAATTTCGGGGTCTTTCATAAGCAGCTTCGCAAGCGCAATCCTCTGCATCTCTCCGCCGCTGACATCATAGGGATGCCTGTCAAGCAGATGTGAAACACGGGTAATTGCAATAATTTCCGCCTTTTTTTCTTCCGACGCCTTCATTTCTTCAAGCTCATCCATAACGGTTTTTCGGGTAAACAAAGCTTCAACATTCTGCGGCATTGATGCCACCGCAGTCCTGCTCTTTTTTAAGTCCTCACCAAAAACTCTGACTTTTCCCGATGCAGGTTTAAGCGCGCCTGAAATCACCTTAAGCAAAGTAGATTTGCCTGCGGCATTGCCGCCCATAACAGCAAAAACACTCCCCTTCGGCACATTCATGCTGAGATTTTCAAGAATGTTTTTTCCGTCTTTTTCATACCTGAAAAAGATGTTTTTTATTTCAAGAGCATTTGATTTTATCTCAAATTTTTTCGGTTCAACCCTTGTTATTGCAGGCTTTTTTTCGCCAAAAAGAGATGAAAGCCATGCCGCTCCTCCGTTAACCGTTATCGGACTTCCGCCGCACGATATCTGAGAATGAATACGCACGCTTGCAGGCATTGAAAGGCGCACAAACTCATCCATAACGCTCATCTTTTCGCTGAGCTGCTCAGGCGTGCAGTCAACGGTTATCCTGCCGCCGTCCATAACGATAACTCTGTCGGCATAACCGAAAACTTCTTCCAGTCTGTGCTCGGTCATAACAACCGTTACGCCAAGCTCTCGGTTGATTTTTGAAACCGCAGAAAGAAAATTGCCTGCCGCAACCGGGTCAAGCTGCGAGGTAGGCTCATCAAAGATGATGATTTCGGGATTCATAACCATTACCGAAGCAAGATTAAGCATCTGCTTTTTTCCGCCCGAAAGCTCCGATATCTTTTTATCGAACCAATCCTGCATGCCGAAATATGTTGCCATTTCAGCAGTCTTAAGCCTGATTGAAGCCTCATCCATTCCCAAGTTTTCAAGACCGAAGGCAAGCTCATGCCAAACCTTATCCGTCACAATCTGACTTTCTGGGTTCTGCATAACAAAGCCGATTTTCGAGGCCGACTCCCTGTCACCAAGATCCGAAACAGAAGTTCCGTTAAAAAGAATCTTGCCGTTTCTTTTTCCTGCAGGAATAATCTCCTTTTTAAGATGACGAAGAAGCGTTGTTTTTCCGCAGCCGCTTCTGCCGCAGAGAACAACAAATTCTCCCTTATTTATTGAAAAACTCAGGTCTTTGAGTGTGTCTGACTCGGCAAGAGGGTAAGAAAAGCTCAGGTCTTTGCATATAATCTGTTCCATCTGATATCCTCCTCCGCATCATAAATAATCGGTAAAAAACAATAAATTGCATAAATTGCCGCCGAAACAATCGTCATCGGCGATGCTTCGCTGATAAAAATAACGGGATTATACGAAGCTTCAACCGCACCCGTAAGCTTCGCTGCGGTTATAACTGCCATTGCGGCAAGCATGAGCGCAATCATAATTTTATCTGAAGGGGCAAGGGTAAATCTTGAATAGCTCGTTCTGCCCTTAAGACCGTAACCTCTTGATTTCATTGAATCTGCAGTTTCAATGCTGTGCTCAAGCGCCCATGTCACAACGCCCGAAACAGCATGACAAGCGCTTTTGATTTTTGAGAATTTTCCTTCGGATTCAAGCCCTGCATTCTTTCTTGCGCTCATAACCTCTTTGAGTTGATTGCTGTAAAGCGGAACGAAACGCAAAACCATAAGTATCAGCAAAGCAATATGCGGCATTTTTTTGCCGAAAATATGCATAAACTTATCCTCGGTCACAACCTCGTTATAACACATAAACCACATTATCATTATAACAACCAGAGCACCCGTAACCGCACCGTAAACAATTGATTCAAGAGTCAGGCTGTTTCCGTCCCAAAGAGCGCAAAGCTTCGTGACACCGTAATGAGCAGTAAGCGCATTGATGGCAGTCACTCCGATAATCAGCGGAAAAAGAAAAACGAAAAAGGTTTTAAGCATCGTTTTTCCTTTCAGCTTTACTGCATATGCAAGTGACGCAAGCAACGAAATTCCAAGAAAAAGCGGATGATTAAAAAGCATTGCAAATAAAACCGTACCACCGAAAAATATAAAGTTAACCGCAGGATGGCTTCTGCAGAATGCGCTTTTCATCCGTTTTTCTCCTTTCACAAAAAAAATAATGCCTCCCCGAACGGAGAGGCATAAAGATAACTATTTTGCTATACTTTCCTCCGCTGCCCGAGGCTAATAAACAAACATCACTTCAAAACGGCATTCCGACTTTAACGGCAATGGCTGTTGCGACGGATTTTCACCGTACTTTCCCGTTTTTCTGCTTTTTTATTTTGTTGAACAATGATAATATATCACTGTTTGTCGGTATTGTCAATGTTTTTAGAAGTCTACCTTGAGGTCAT
This sequence comes from Acutalibacteraceae bacterium, assembly GCA_045539875.1. Taxonomy (GTDB): domain Bacteria; phylum Bacillota; class Clostridia; order Oscillospirales; family Acutalibacteraceae; genus CAG-177. Next base: position 97,627 of record JAZQGF010000030.1, on the reverse strand, counting down.
AGTAGCAGCACTTGAAGAGCTTTTCCATTTCTTCCTGGCTGGGCTGACGGGGGTTAGAGCCTGTGCAAGCGTCGCCGATAGCGTTCTTTGCAATCTCGGGAAGTCTCTCAAGGAATACTTCTTCGGGAACAAAGCCCTGCTCGCAGGGATAGCTGTCTGCGCCGTAGTTCTTGATGCACTGGGGAATGTTGAGCTTGTCATTCATATCACGGAGATATGCAATAAGAAGCTGAACCTTCTCTTCAACGGTTTCGCCGCCGAGGTTCATTCTGTCTGCAATCTTAGCATAACGCTTTGCAGCGGATTCAACCTTTGCGTTGAACTCGATAACCTTGGGAAGATACATTGCATTTGCTGCACCGTGGATGATGTGTGCACCGTTGCCGAAATCAGCAAAAGCTGCACCTGTCTTGTGAGCCATTGAGTGAACGATGCCGAGAAGCGCATTTGAGAATGCCATACCTGCAAGGCACTGTGCGTTGTGCATCTTTTCGCGGCAGTCATTATCGCCGTTGTATGAATCAACAAGGTTTTCCTGAATCATTTCGATTGCATGGAGAGCGAGAGGATCTGTGTAATCGCAGTTAGCGGTTGAAACATAAGCTTCAACAGCGTGAGTCATAGCATCCATGCCTGTGTGAGCAACGAGCTTCTTGGGCATTGTTTCTGCAAGCTCTGAATCAACGATAGCGATATCGGGAGTAATTTCAAAGTCAGCAAGAGGATATTTGATACCCTTTTCATAGTCGGTGATAACCGAGAAAGCTGTAACTTCTGTTGCAGTGCCCGATGTTGAGGGGATAGCAATGAAGCGTGCCTTCTTGCGAAGCTCGGGAATGCCGAATACTACGCACATCTCTTCAAAAGTGATTTCGGGATATTCATACTTAATCCACATAGCCTTTGCAGCGTCGATGGGTGAACCGCCGCCGACAGCAACAATCCAGTCGGGCTCAAACTCAGCCATAACAGCTGCGCCCTTCATAACTGTGTCAACCGAGGGATCGGGCTCGATGCCTTCAAAAAGCTTAACCTCAAGACCTGCTTCTTCAAGATAAGCAACAATCTTATCAAGGAAGCCGAACTTCTTCATTGAGCCGCCGCCTACGCAAACGATAGCCTTTTTGCCTTTGATTGTTTTGAGCACCTCAAGAGAGCCCTTGCCGTGATAAAGATCTCTGGGGAGAGTAAATCTTGCCATTGGAATCAATCCTCCTGTGTGTTTTATTGCATTAATATTGTAGCATACATTTATGAAAAGTACAATATAAATATTTTTTATCGATTGAATTATCTCCTTTTAGGATAAGGCTCAAAAACATCGGTTCTGCCAAGCAAATAATCAATACTTGTTCCGTATATATCAGCTATCTTGCCGAGCGTTTCAGGTGTCATGGAGTTTATGCCGTTTTCATACGCGGCATAAGTTCTGCGATTGATAAAGAGCATATCGGCAATTTGCTGCTGAGTCCAGTCTTTGTCTTCCCTAAGATTCCTTATTCTCTCATATTTCATAAAATCACCTCAAGAAAATTATAAATGCCATAAATTCTGCCATTGACTTTTGGCAGAATTTATGGCATAATTCTCTTAAATCAATCTAAGGAGGATAAAAAATGGACAAAAAACGCATTTATACTTTCCTGACATCAAAAGCAGGCGGTATTTTTATTACAATTATGCTCGCTGCTATCATTTATGGAATTTTAATTCTGGCTCTTTGCACCGAATTACACATCATCACTTTAGCTTTGCTGATTATTTGCGGTTACTTCGGGTGGATATCTCTCACAAAAATCACCCCTAATATTTTTCTTTGGATGAGTTTTGCAGGATGGGCTTTATACTTTTTAATTAAAGGCATTCTTTCCGGAATTATCGGTATTTTTGTTGCGCCGTTTAAACTCGGAAAAATCATCGGGGTTCGCCTTCAGGAAAAATTCATTTCAATAGTTAAAAACTCATAAAGGTGATTATATGATTTTTTTCTTTACCGTAGATTTTGCTGCAATAGCTATTTTGCTCTTGATTCTCATTGCTTTTGTTGGCTTTTCCCTTGATGAAATTGCTAATTTCATTATTTCGAACATTGTGATTTTTACGATAATTTCAATATTATTATTTATTCTTATTTCGTTTATATACTACAAATATATCAAAAAAGAGGATAAAAGCATTGAAACCAAAAGAGATTTGAGCACCTTTCTTATAAATGGTCCCTTGGTATTCCTTTCACCTGTTCTCGCTATAGGAAAATTCGCAGAAGAATGTGTAGAAACAGACGGCTTTTTTGCCAAAATATTCTCTGCTGTAATTGCTTTTTTCTTGTTGTTTTTCAGTGTTGTTTTCATCGCAGGATGCTTCATCGGAATGCTGTGTCTTACCGATGAAATAAGCGAATCATTTTCGCAAAAAAAATATATCGCTTTAAACATTGCAGCTTTAATTATACAAGCAGCAATATTTGTTTTTATTTGCGGCTATTAAAAACAGGTGTCAATCCGTTTGGACTGACACCTGTAATTTTTATTTATTGAAATACTGAGGAAGGAATTCCTTGTGAGCCTCTTTAAGCTCGTTGAAGCACTTAACGGTCTTTTCATAGTCGCCTACAAGCGGATGAACAAGCAGGCCCTTGATTGCATAATCGTCATCGCCTGTAATTGCAGCCTTAACAGCATACTTTTCATATGTCTTGACTACTCTCATAAGACCTACGATATGGTCGTTAATCTTCTCTGTTACGGGAACGGGTGTTGCGCCGTCAGAGCCGATAACCGCAGCAATTTCAACGATATCGTCGTCTGCCATGAAGGGAAGCGTGCCGTTGTTCTTGATATTAACAACATGAACATCTCTCTTGTTGTTTGCGATTGAATCAATGAGCGAAACCGCTGCAAGCGAATACTTGTGGCCGCCTCTCTTGTCAAGAAGCGCAGGCTTTGTAACGATTTCCTGATTCTGATACATTTCAAGAAGCTGCTCTTCGATTTCCATGCACACTTCAGCTCTTGTCTTGTCATCCTCTCTCTGATGAGCAAGCTTTGCCTCACGGCAGTAATAATACTGAAGGTATGATGAGGGCAGACCCTGAACAGTCTTAAGGCAGTCAATTGAGAAGCCGTCATCCTTGATATTTGCCATAACCTTGGGCGAAAATCCGCTTTCGATAAGACCGGGTAGAAGCTCTTCGCCGTTCTTTTTGACAGAGGTAATCCAGCTGAGGTGGTTAAGACCAACATATGTAATCTCGCTGTCCTCGCCTGTAATTTCCTTAACATCGTCAAGCATATCGATGGGAACATTGCAAAGACCGATGTTCTTAACATTTGTATGGTTGAGAATAAATTCGGTGATGATGCCTGAGGGGTTAGTGAAGTTGATAAGCCATGCATCGGGGCAGATAGCTTCAATTCTGTCGCAGATATTCTTGATAACGGGGATTGTTCTCTGTGCCTTGAAAAATCCGCCGATACCGGTTGTTTCCTGTCCGATAAGATTATATTTCTTAGGAATGCTCTCGTCAAGATGACGGCAGGGAAGCTTGCCGACACGAATCTGGGTAACAACGAAATCCGCACCCTGAAGAGCAGTATCGAGATCATCTGTGAACACTACTTCGCAGTCATCTCCCACATTTTTGAGCATTCTTACGCAAAGGTCACCGACGATATTTCTTTTTCTCTCGTCAATATCCATAAATGAGATTTTCTTGAGCTTAAGGCTGTCTTTTGCCTTAAGGAAACCGTCAACAAGCTCGGGGCAATATGTGCTGCCTGAGCCTATTACTGCTACATTAATTTCTTTCATTTTAATCTACTCCTTTACTCAAGCATAGTCCTGAAGAATCCAGTTGATGCAGCCTGTTACAGGCATTGCTTCAAGCTTGATGAACTTAAGCTTTTTGCCGCTCATTGCCTCTGCCTTTGAGAGAAGCATATCAAGATAAAGCTTGTTATCAAGCTTAACATTGATTGAACCCGAAAGAACAACCTCAACCTCACCGTCACCGAAATTCATCTGGTTTGCGAGTGCCGAAATAAGCTGAGCGCCTCTGGTTGCCATTCTTTCGCAGTATTCGGTTGCAGGCTTATCGCCCTGCTTGACTGCCTCAAAGAAGAAAGCAACCATCTTGCGGATATAATCGTCGCCGTTTTCGCCTTCAATTTTCTCGATAAGACCGAGAAACTCTTCTCTTGAAGTGAAGCCGAATTCTTTATTTACCATGTCAGTGATGAGCGTCTTCTCAAGACCGAGGAAAAGCTCGTTATACACAAGGCGGAATGCTTCGATAACAATATTGCCACCGCCTGAAATATCGCCCGAAAAATCGCCGAGACCTGCAAGCTGAAGTCTTTTGCCGTCAAGGTCAATGCCGTTGCAGCAGACGCCCGTGCCGCAGTTGTAGCCGATTGCACTCTTGCCTGTTGCGCCTGCCTTGACAACTATGAAGCCGTCATTGAAAACCTCAAAGTTTGCAAGACCCTTCTTTCTGAGAAGTTCGCACATGATTTCATACTGATACTGATGGTCAATGCCTGCAAGACCCATAAGAGTAAAGCTGACATCGCCGAGAGCAATTCCTGCTTTTTCGCAAAGAGCATTAAGACCTTCAATAATAATATCGCTTGCGCCTTCAAATGCGGTTTCGAGATTTTCGTGGTTACTGCCTGCACCCGTTACGGAAGCAAGCATCTTTTTATTTTCGTCAAACAGCGCAAATGCGGTTTTGGTTCCGCCGCCGTCAACACCGATATAATATTTCATTTCTTATTCTCCTTCGTTAAAAAAGTCGTTGCAAACCTCATCAAGGCAGAAAATGCCTCGTCTGTAGGGTTCTCTGTCAATCCACATTCCGTTTGTGAAATCGGGGAATGCAACAGGTGCGCTGCCCAGAGCAATTGACTGCTCCGAAAGGCAGGTAACTGCCATCATAACGGCTGTGTCATAAACATCAATGGGAGGAGCCGCATCAAGTCTTACGCTCTCAACAAATGCACTCAGAACAAGGAAATCCATACCGCCGTGACCGCCGTGAACGCCTTCGGTCTGATATTTTTTCCAAAGAGGATGCTCATATTCTTCAAGATAAGGTTCAAAAGGCTCTGAAGGATGTGCCCAACTGCCTGTTTCATTCTTTGTTCTGCCCTCAAGATAAATCGACTCGCCGTCTTCCATGTAAAGACCCTTTGTACCCTGAACGCGGTATGCTCTTGAATAATTTCTGGGAAGAGAGCAGTCGTGAGTGAGAACAACGGTTTCACCGTTTGCGGTTTTGAGCATGGTTGTTACGATATCGCCCTCGTTGAAGTTATAGTTTGCAAGGTCATAATCCTCGCCCTTATTTTTCTTAATCCACTCGTTAAGACCCCTTGACTTGCTCGCCATTGAAACAAGCGAAACAAAGCGGTTGCCTCTGTTGATGCCGAGAACTTTGGTGATGGGGCCGAGCTGATGAGTGGGATAAAGCTCACCGTTTCTGAGCTGGAAGTTGAAAAGTCGGCCGTGTCTGTTTTCTCTGCCGAGAGAAATTTCATCGCGAAGATCGTGCTGATATCCGCCCTGCATATGAATGATTTCGCCGAAGATGCCCTGCTTTACCATGTTGAAAATTGCCATTTCATTTCTGTCATAGCAGCAGTTTTCAAGAAGCATGCAGAATTTGCCTGTTTCTTCGCTTGTGCGTACAAGCTGCCAGCATTCCTCGATGCTCGCTGCGCCGCCGACTTCCATTGCAACATGCTTGCCCGCTTTCATTGCATCGATTGCAATTCTCGAATGGGTAATCCATGTTGTTGCGCAATAGATTGCATCAATATCATCTCTTGCGAGTAGCTCTTTATAATCAAGATAAACCTGCGGCTCGGTGCCTGTCTTTTCTTTAACAATCTCAAATCCGTGCTGCGCTCTGTCTTCATATTTGTCGCAAACTGCAGGTACTCTTACACCCTCGCAGTCAAGAAGTTCACCGAGCATGCCTGAGCCTCTGCCGCTCAGTCCGATAATACCGATATTAACAAAATCCTTCATAGTAACCTCGCTATACAAATAAAAAATAACCGCTGGAAAAATTCAGCGGTTATATTATAAAACATATTATTAAAAAACGCAACCTTATTATTTGAAATATCTTTTAAAATGTTTCTGCCATCGCATGATGTAAAGAGTAATCATCTTCGTGAGAGCTATGTCATACATAATAAACGCCAGAGTGCCGGTGCCGAGGAGAATGGGAATTGCTACCGCACCGAATTCTTCGGTTTCGTCAATTGTAACACCCATAAACTTCATCATAAACGCATAGGACGCAACCATTGTTGCAACAAACGCCGCAACCTTAAGTATCCAGCCGATAACATTGTTAAGCTTCGATTCAAAAACCGCCTTGATTATCGGGTAATATCCGAAAAATGCAAGATACATAACCGCAACTTCTTTATCCGGCACAAGCAGCATTCCGAGAATCGCAACCGTGCAGTAAACACCGAATGCCCATTTTTTATCCGTTTCAACAACCATAAACACTATCAGCATTCCCGCCGCCGCAGGCAATGCATAGGTCAGAAAAGGAATAACCGCAACCGATATCATCATAACAAGCGACAAAGCGGCAACTATGCCGCCGAGCGCACATTTTGAGCTTTGTTTCAAATTCGTTCTCCTTTTTCAACAACAAGGAATTATATCGCCACCGAAGCATTCGCAGCAACAGTCTGCGCACAGAAGTCCCGTACACAAATCGCAGCCCGAGCAGCCTGATTTTCCGTTTCCGGAGCTGCGTCTTTCGGTTCTGTAGCCTCCCGAACGGGCATTGCTCACCTTGTTATACGCCATTTTATATGTGTTGTTGGAAGGGTCAAGATTGCTTGCGGTTGCAAAATTCTTTGCCGCCTCTTCAAGCCATCCCCTCTTTTGCTGAATCGTGCCTTTAAGATAATACCACTGCGCATCTCTCGTACCCTCAGGCATACCGTCAAGCAGAATCTGCGCATCATCAAGCCTGCCCGAGTTGATTTTTGCCCTGATGTCCGAATAATCGGGAGCCGAGCCGTATCTGCTGCCCGTACCTGCGCCGCCCATGATAATTGCATCATAAGCTTCGTTAAGCTCATCAACCTTTCTGCTGTTGCCGCTGTCCTGATATCTGCGCATAAGCTCTCTGTAGGCAGCATTAACCTGCTCGGGCGAAGCTCCCTGCGGTATTCCCAGAACCTCATACGGATTTCTCATTTCTGCACCTCACTATACTTGCTCAGCACGGTTTTTTCGCTGCTTGCAAGTCCGTCAAAAACAATGTTTTCAAGTATATCTTCAAATCTGTTTTTCTCTGTTTCATCAAGCGCATCGAGTGCGCCGCTGTGGGTAAGATTAAGCATTTCTTCTGCTCTTGCAGCAAATTTCTCTCTGGTTTCAGCATTCTTAATATCTGAAAAATCATCCTTAAACGGATTAAAATTGCCGCTTGCGATATCACTTTCAAGGTCATCGGCAGCATCAAGAATATAAACGAATCTGCCTACCATATAGCCGAGAGAATAAAGCGTTTCTTTTATTTTATCCTCAAAGCCGTATGAAATAACCTTACCGAGCGCATCCGCACTCGGATGCGCCGCCTCATCAATGCCGACAGAATCTTTCTTTTCGGTTTCTGATTGGATTCTCACGGAGTCTCCGATAATCTTATCAATATCGGGAGCAAGCCTTGACGCTTTTTTATGCATCAGCCAAACAATCGGATAAATCAGCATCGCAATAAGCCTTGATTTAAAGCCCTTATCATGCAAATTGTCAAGCACTTTATAATATACCGTTATCATAACCGCATGGGAACAATAATCAAGCTCCTCACGGTTCGCGCAAATCATGCATTTTTTTGCAGGATTATAAGGACACCTCTTCGGATTAAACGAACAGCAGCCCTCCGAAACCGCAAGCCTCAGCACTGCGGCAAATGCGAAATCATAGCTGAGGAAAAGCTGGGCAATCGGCGAATAATTCCGACCGAGCGCGCGGCAGAGCGAGCAATAAACTCCTCTGTAAAGCTCATAATCCTTTATTTTCATTTCGGGCTTGAAAGCCTTAACATAACCGAGCACGCCCAAACCTCCGCAATTGTGTTACATTATATTTTATATTATATTTCATTGGAATCGGTTAACATATTGTAAATTTTAGAATGTTTTTTATAAAAAGTGCGGATGCTTCATTCCGAATCATCCGCACCTCATGTGTTTGTTTTCTTATCTTATGCCGTAATTTTCAATAATATAATCCATATCCTTGTCACCTCTGCCGGAGAGATTGATAAGGATTGAGCCATGATCCATTGTCTTTGCAAGCTTCATGCCGAATGCAACCGCATGCGAGCTTTCAATTGCAGGAATAATACCCTCAAGGCGTGAGAGCTTGTAGAATGCATCGATTGTTTCTTCGTCATCAATAACATCATACTTAACTCTGCCGATTTCCTGAAGGAAAGCATGCTCGGGACCTGATGAAGGATAATCAAGACCGCTTGCTACCGAATAAACGGGAGCAGGCTCGCCGTTTTCATCCTTAAGCATAATGCTGTTGAAACCGTGCATAATGCCTTCTGTGCCGTATTTAAGGCTTGCTGCGTGGTCGCCAAGCTTGGGACCTTTGCCGAGAGGCTCAATGCCGTAGATATCAACGGGATCATTGAGGAAGCCTGCAAAAAGTCCTGCTGCATTTGAGCCGCCACCTACACACGCAACGATTGACGAAGGAAGATGACCTGTCATTTCGATGAACTGTTCTCTTGCTTCAATGCCGACAACGCTCTGGAAGTCACGCACCATCATCGGGAAGGGATGAGGGCCGAGAACCGAACCGATACAGTAGATGCTGTCTTTATATTCCTTGCTGTATGCATCAAAAGCCGCATCAACAGCCTCTTTGAGGGTTTTAAGACCGTGAGTAACTTCAACAACATTTGCGCCGAGAATCTTCATTCTTGCAACATTGGGAGCCTGCTTTTTAATGTCAACACTGCCCATATATATATCGCATTCAAGACCGAAGTATGCAGCCGCGGTTGCAAGAGCAACGCCGTGCTGACCCGCACCTGTTTCTGCGATAACCTTCTTTTTGCCCATATATTTTGCAAGAAGTGCTTCACCCATGCAATGGTTAAGCTTATGTGCGCCCGAATGGTTAAGGTCCTCGCGCTTTGCATAAAGCTGAACTTTACCGCCGAGCGAATCCGAAAGTCTTTCAAGATGAGTAACGGGAGTGGGTCTGCCCTGGAACTCTTTGCGAATTCTGCGAAGCTCCGCAATGAATTTTCTTGACTGACAGATTGAATAATATGCTTCGGTAATTTCAGCCATTGCCGCCTTCAGTTTGTCATCAATATAAACACCGCCGTATTTGCCGAAATAACCGTCCTTATCGGGATAATTGTTAAAATAGGTGTCAAAATCAACATTATTAAGTTTCATTGTAATTTCCTCCGTAAAATAGTTCTGTTAATACGATTAAGCTAAAGTTTATTTCACGCTTCGCCATCGCTTTGTCAGCAAAACCATATATCTTCCTTCTTTCAAAAATAAAAAAGCCCCCGACAGAACCCTCTGTTCTGTCAAGGACGAATAAAAATCCGTGGTGCCACCTTGATTTGCAGCTTAAAGCCGCACACTTTGCGGAATACCGACATATTCCCGGCAACTAACGCATGCCCTCGCGTTGCAGATACTCTGCGCTGCCGCGCATTTGACTGCACCCTCCGCGGTCCATTTGACAACTTGTTTCTTGCCTGATTTTCAGCATCGCAGGCTCTCTGTGAAGGCATGATTGCCGTTATCTCCGCATCAACGGTTTGAAATATCAATTTTTATTGATAATATCACATTTTATTTTTATTGTCAAGCATCGGTTAATATTTCGGGGACAAAATAATTTTGGAAATAAAACTCAAATTTCTATTGACATTTTAAAGTTCTTATGATAAAATAGCTTTCGTTCCAAATATGCGGGTGTAGTTCAATGGTAGAATCCCAGCCTTCCAAGCTGGTCGTGTGGGTTCGATTCCCATCACCCGCTCCATTTATGCGCTTGTAGCTCAGCTGGATAGAGCAACTGCCTTCTAAGCAGTGGGTCAGGGGTTCGAGTCCCTTCAAGCGCGCCAAAGCTGTGGCTTTAAGCCGCAGCTTTCAAATGGTGGCTGTAGCTCAGTTGGTTAGAGTGCCAGGTTGTGGCCCTGGAGGTCGTGAGTTCGAATCTCATCAGCCACCCCATTTAGTTTTATGTTACGCAAAGCTGAATGCTTTGCGTATTTTAATATAAAACACATATATTGGGGCGTCGCCAAGCGGTAAGGCACGGGACTTTGACTCCCGCACTCGCTGGTTCAAATCCAGCCGTCCCAGCCACCAAAAAAGAATCGACTTTGTCGATGCTTTTTTTGTGAAATTCGCCTTATGTTGAGTTGAATATTATACAGACACCGAAACAAAAAATCCCACTTCAAATGAAGTGGGATTTTTTGTGGTGACCCTATCGCTTTCCAAAACGAACGAATTTGTAATGTTTTCGTTTGAAGCGGAAGAAACGCTGTCATTCTCACTTGATTCTGAACCTTTTGAAATATCTATTCCTATTTTAACCTTCGGGTCGGGATTTCCATCATCGCCGTAATAAATATAAACCTTTTGTAAAATAGGACTTTTGAGAACTGCTCTCATATGCCGATAATAAAGCTTTGCTCTTTTATCATCTGTATCATAACTGTCCGAATCAGGTTCAAGCTGTTTTGACATTGCAATCAGCGAGGCAATATCAAGCCAACTATTTATAATATTGAAAAGTCTCTCCTTGTCTAAAATCTTAACACTGTGTTTTGCTTGGTCAATCAACTTGTTAAGCTGCTTTTTATCTTCTTCCAGCGGAGCAAGATAATCCTTTGCGGTTTCAATTCCTATTCCCTGCATAACAGCCATCATAATATTGTCGATTTTCTTTTGTACCGATTTCAGTTGTTTTTCATATTGCGCAATCTGTTTTTGTTCATAACTGTCATTCGATTTTTTCTCAACATAAAAATCAACATATGCTCTTATTGCTTCTTCATTCGGGAACAGTTTAAACATCAGCATTTCATATACCTGATTTTCAAGTTTCTCCTGACTGATTGCTTTATATTTGCATTTTCTGACCTTAGCCTTACGGCATTTGTAATATGTATAAAATGCACCCGTTGCAGAATATCCCGATTCACCGACCCAAGCTTCACCGCAATTGCCACAGAACACTTTATCTGACAGCAAGTATTCTCTTTTTGCTTTGCCGTGAGCATTCGTGTGTGCTTTTTGTGCTAATTTCAACTGTGTCTGATGATAGGTATAATCACTGATAATTCTCGGCATTCCGTCCGGAACTTCGATATCTTTCCACTTATAGACACCTGTATATTTAATGTTACGGAGCATTCTGCTGATTACATTGTTGTCAATCGGTTTTCCGTTGGAATTTTTATAGCAACGGTTTTTACACTCGGCAACAATTTCTTTTATCTGCATTCCGTCAAGATACGATTGGAAAATAAACCTTACGATTTCTGCTCCTGGCTCATCAATAATATATGTTTTTGTTACCGGGTCAACAGCGTAACCAAGCGGCGGTTTACTTCCGTTGGCAAGGCATTTTCTCGCATTATCGATCATTCCTCTGTCAACTTTTCTTGCAAGGTCAGCATTATAATACTCTGCCAAACCCTCCATAAGCGAATCAAGTATGATGCTTTCGGGACCTTCAATCAAGGGTTGTTTGATAGGAATGATTGAAACACCGCAATCTCTCAACGCTTTCTTTGCAACAGCAAGAGCGTATCTATCTCTGCCCATTCGGTCAATGGTGTAAACAAGAAGCACTTCAAACTTTTTCAGTTTGGCATCACTCATCATCCGTTGCCAACCGTCACGGTTTTCAGTTTTACCGCTGATAGCAGAGTCCGAATATACTTCAACAACATTCATATCATTTTGGAGAGCATATTCTCTGCATTCATCAACCTGCTCTTCAATACTTTCCTCTCTCTGCTTATGAGAACTGTATCGGGCATATATTGCAGCGGCTTTCATATACAAACAACTCCTTTCATGTATAATCGTTTGGTATAGAGTATAATTGACAGGTTAATTTTACAACACAAATAACACTTTGTCAATAATGTTTCTATCACAGTTTCTTAATTGATAAAATCAATTTAAAATGTGCTTTTTATATAAAAGAGCGTGTAGCTGTATTCTAACAGTTACACGCTCTTTGGAACAATTATTTGATTTACATATCAGACAAATTAACCTGTTATCAAGCGAACAACAGAAATAATTGTTTCATAGATAAACAATCCAACTCCAGAAACAAAAGACAAAAAACCTGTAGCTAAATTATCTACCCAGCCATAAATGCTGTCTTTTATTTCTTCACTCCTGCCATCAAGAGTAACAACACGGCGGAGGATTGCCTTGTAACAGTTAACCTCTACTTCGGTGTAGCCTGCCCAGAAATCCCGACCGTCAATTGTTATGTACAGACTCTGCTGTGTTCCAAAATCTTCGTTTATTTCGTTCTGAATATAAGCAGAAACCTGATAAGTTGCACCGTTGCTCCATCCGTCTTCGGAATTGTAGTTGATTTCTGTACCGTCTGACATTGTTGCGGTAAACTCAACATATGTAACCGAGTCGCGAATCTGCTCTTCCGTTTCAACTGCCTCGTAATATTCGGCTCTTATGAGAGAAATGGAAACAACTTCGAAATTCGTCTCTTCTGAAGCAAAAGACGCAACAGAGAAAACATATAAACACAAAACAAGTGAAATAATAGTTAAAACCAGTTTTTTCACAATATATCCTCCTAACCTTATTATAAACAACGAATATTATTCCACAATAAAAACATCACCATCTTTGAACAAATTAACGCCATAAGGCATATTCAAATATTTAATAATATCAATGTCATAGTTACAAACGGTATTTAAATCAACGATTTTAATATTTTCTGGCGTGTTAACATATTCGTCATCTTCATCTCCTGCAAAAAAACGCCAACCACTATCGGGAAAACAAGAGTCAGGCTTTTCTCTATACATGTAACCAACTTTCTTTCCATCGACAACAATTCTGTTAGAAACAAAACATCCTGAATTGCCATCTGTTTTGTATATTTCTTTAATATCTTCTTTTGGTATGAAAAACTTCATAACATATCACCCCTTGTTAGATTTATTTTGGCATTTCATACATATGGCTTCTATTTGAACTAGGATCTTCTATACGATAAAAATTAGGATTGTTCATATAATCATTGAACTGCTTTTGTGACCATCCGTTTAGCATTGCATTTTGTTTTTCTCTCCAGAACTCATGCCCATAATCATGACCTAAATCATATTTTCCATTAATTGGTTTATCAGTATTGGCATCTATAAATCTGCCATCAGCTGTTTTTGGGGTATTACTTTCAACAGTCATTCTTGTGCCTTTTCGGATGTATGGTCTATGTAATTCTTTTGATGATGAACTTTCGCTTGTAACACTAGCAGTTGTACTATTAGTAGCAGTTGATACACTTGTACTATTAGAAGTATTTCCTGTTGTTGCATCAAAATATGGGCGATTTGAATTAATAATCTGTGCACCATATCCTGCACCAAAAGTAGAGACAACTTCTAATCCATAGTACATATCGGGTGTTAAGATTTCGTTGTTAAATATGGTGTCTCTTATGGGGTTTATTGAGGCTTTGTCGTTGTTGCTCAAACCATATCCTATGTCTTGAGCACCTTCAATTATATCAGATGAACCCATTGCCAGCGCCGTTACGCCCGCTATAGCTGTTCCGGCAACAAAAAGGTTCGATGTTGTTATTGCACCTGCAAACAATCCCGCAAAGGCAGCACCTGCTAAACCTCCGGTTGCTGCTATAGCCGCAACACCAATCGTTGCAACTAATGCACCTGCAGCAACAACTGCTACGCCCTTAACAACTTTGTCCCAATCTACAGATTTCGCCCAATCCTTAACTTTATCGACGGCATTCTGAATTTTTTCCTTGCCTTCGCAAAGTTTCTTGGTGATAACCTCTCTTGCTTTTTCAACCTTTTGCTCAACGGCTTCTTTATAAGAATTCAGAGTTCCGATCGGGTCTTCTTTGAAACGCTGAACTTCCTGTTTAACCGTGTTGACTGCATTAGTTACTTTATTATACAGCTTTTTGACCGGCTGAACAACATATTGGTCAACTTTTTCGCCGACCCACTTTACGGCGCTCGTAACAGGCTTGACAACTTTTTCGTTGACCCAATTTTTGGTAGAGTTCCAGGCATTTTTAAGCCAGCTGTTACCGCTTGGGTCGCTGCCGTTAACGGGATTGTTGTGACCGTAAATGTAACGGTTCATACTGAGCGGTATTGTAAGCTCACCCAGATAACTGTCGGCAGTAATGAATGTGCCTGTTGAAGGATTATAATATCTTGCTCTGAGATACTGAAGATCGGTTGCATCATCGGTATACTCTGCATTATAGCCGTAGGGATTGGGAATATTAAGACCCTTTTGAGTTGCATTACCGTAAGCATCATAGGAGTAAGTGGTAACTGCAGTGCCCCATGTACTTGTAACACTTGTAACCGAGCCCTTGCCGTCATACTCATAATAATACTGACGGTCGTTGATTTCAGCGCTTTCACGGTTTACGCCGTACTCATAGGCGGCGGTAACCTTTTCGTTTGCACCGTATTCCATCAACACCTGAGTATACTGAGTGTTGATATCGTTGATGTAACCTGTAACATCAAAGTTATAGTATTCGCAAGAGGATATACCATTGGGAATAAACAGAGAATTGATAATGAGTTCGTCGTTGATATCAATCTCGTTTGAATCTTTTCTGCCGAGATTCTTTGCATTCTTGTCATTTATGCACGGCAAATCAAGGCAACTGTTGGATGTGATTGTATAAATTCTTTCGCCGTCGCCGTCATAAAGAGCTGCCATGAGAAGATTCTTATCTTCCTTGACTGATGTAAGCTTATTTTCGGCATTGTAGGTATAAGTCTTTGTTTTACCGAAGAGACCGGGACTATCAACTTCAACAAGATTTCCGCTCTTGTCATATGAATATTTGATAGTGCCGTCCTCTGTGATTTCCTTTACAAGCTGACCGGCTTTGTTGTATTTATACTTTGTCTTACCTTCGTCTGTTGTTTTGGAAATACGGTTGCCGAGATGATCATATTCGTACTTTGTGGTTTCTGTTTTGTCGCGGAAGAAAAGCCAATTTTCGGAAGATTTTTCTTCTGTCAACTGGTTTCTGCTGTCATACGAATAGGTAGTGGTCTCGGATTTGTTAAACACCTTTGCAAGAATATAAGCAAAGAAATCACAGTTGCTTCCGGTAGAGAACTCAAACTTGTTTTCTTTGATAATATTACCGCTCTTATCGTAAGCGTAACCGTATCTGGAAAGCAATACAGTTGTGCTGTTAACTCCGAAAAGATTAAGTGCGCCATAGTTACGAACAAGAGTTACTCTGTCATTATTATCATAAGAAAGTAAAGTATATGTTCCGTTGGGTCTGTGAACTTCGATAACATTTCCGTTAGCATCATACTTAAAGGCAGTATTTTTGCCTTCACGGTTTGTTATTGCAACAAGCTGATTGATTTCGTCATACTTGTATGAAACTGCCGTTCCGTCAGGATATGAAAGCTTTGTGATGTTACCGTAAACATCATATTCATAACCGATCTTTGAAGTGCCGTTTGAGAGTTTGACTGCTGTTATTCTGCCGTTCTTATCATACTCGTAGCCTGTTGTACCTGCAACGTCGTCCATTGAAATTCTGTTGCCATCGGCATCATATGTATAAAGAGCAACTGTTTCTTTATCATATGACTTTTGAAGTAATCTGTCAAGTTCATCGTAATTGTAATTAACTTTAGTACCGTTAGCATTTTTAACGGTTTCAAGCATACCGTTTGTGTTATAGATATACTCAGTAACATTGCCAAGAGCATCCTTTGACGAAGTGATATTGCCTGCAAGGTCATATGTGTATGTATAACCTGCAGCAAATATAACATTACCTACTTCGTCATATGTATACTCTGATGAAATAGAGTCAGACTCTGTTACAGAAACAAGTCTGTTCAACTCATCGTATTCGTACGATATCGTTCTTCCCTCTGCATCAGTAACACTTGTCTGGTTATTCATGGAATCATATGTGTATACTGTTTTGTAGTTCAATCTATCGGCAAGAGAAATCAGATTACCGTTGTTGTCATATGAATAAGTTGATTTGTTTCCTTTGTAGTCAGACTCGGATATCAGGTTGTATACAGAGTCATATGAATATGTTTTCTTATTACCTTTGGCATTTGTTTCTGAAAGAATGTTACCGACTTTGTCATAGGTGTAAGATGTAACTCTTCCGCCTGTTTCGGTAATACTTGTAAGGTTGCCTACCGGGTCATATGAGTATTCAGAAAGTTTGCCAGTGGGATCGAGTTCGGAAGTAACCTGGTCAACTTTATTATATGTATACTTAGTAACTGCTCCGGCAGCAGAAATAAGGCTCGAAAGATTACCGTTAGCATCATAAATAAATTTTGTGGCGTTTCCTTTTGCATCGGTGCTGGTTGTAACTCGATGCATAACATCATAAATATAACTTGTTACTCTGCCGGATTGATCGGTTACAGACTCAACATCGCCTTTAGCGTTGTATTTGTATGTTTTGCTGAGAGAAACAGGCTCCGTTGTTTTGATTGTTCTACCGAGTGCATCATATTCTGTAGTATATACAGCGCCGTTAGGAAGAGTCTGGGTGAGAAGCTGACCTGCTTTAGAATATGTATATCTTGTTGAATTATCAAGCGCATCTGTTTCTGTCAAAACATTACCTGAAGCGTCACGAACGTAGTCTGTTACGGCTCCGTTAGCATCTCTCATTGCAATAACATAGCCGAGAGGCGAATACTTGTACTGTGTTTTGTTGCCGTTGTTATCAATAAATGAAAGAAGATTGCCGACATTGTCATATGTATACATATTTGATGAATTGTTTGCATAAGTTGCAGCTTTCAATCTATAGACAGCATCGTATTCGTAGGAAACAGGGTTACCGTTTTCATCGATACTCTTAACGAGATTACCAACTTTATCATAGTTGTTTATCTTGACTGTACCATCCGCATTCGTTGTTTTGGTTACAAGATCATAGATGTTATACTCGTAAGTTGTTATTTGATTCAGAGGGTCTGTCACAGATGAAACTCTGTTAATCTTATCAAACTCATATGAATATACTCTGCCGTTTTTAGACATCTCTATAACATTACCGACAAGGTCATATGTATATTTATCTTCTGAACCGTCCGGATAAGTTACGGAAGTGCGGTTGTTATAAAGATCATATGTGTATTTTGTTGATGTTCCGTCATATGACTTCATTTCAACAAGGTTGCCGTTCAAATCATAGCGGTATGTATTTTTCTGACCGAGAGCATCTGTGCTGCTGATCATATTGCCTACAGCATCAAACTCGTATAAGTTATTGACACCGTTGTTGTTTTTTTCGGCAATAAGATTACCCATGCTATCATATGAATATTCGGTTATAAGACCAAGAGGATCTGTTGTTTTTACTATGCGGTTCATCGAATCGTATTCAACCGTAGAAACATAACCTTCGGCATCCGTTGTTTCAATAAGATTGCCGTTCTTATCATATTTGAATTCCGTTATGCTGCCGTTGGGAGCCTTTGATTTGATTGTCAATCCGGTTTTATTGAATATATTTTCGGTCTTGTTTCCAAGAGCATCAAGAACCGCAGTGTTATTTCCGATGCTGTCATATTCGATATAAGTTGAATTCCCTAGAGCATCAGTCGTCTTTACTACTCTGTCGAGAGCGTCATACTCATATGTGGTAATGCCACCGTTTGAATCTGTTTCGGTGAGAACATTGCCAATGCCGTCATAGGTGTATGCAATTTTCTGATTCAAAGCATCTGTTTCGGAAACAACATTTCCTTTTGTATCATATTTGAATGACTTGACCGATCCCAAAGCGTCAGTTTTGGTTAACACTCTGCCAAGTTCATCGTAAGTATAAGTGGTTTTCGCTTCTTTATTGAGCGTTACACTTGTGATGTTATATACATTGTCAAACTCATATGATGCCGATATGCCGGCGTTATTTTTCTCTGCGATTTTGTTTCCAAGCGCATCATACTCATAATCAACAACCAGACCGTTCGGTGCAACAGACTGCAACACATTTCCGTTAGCATCATACTTGTAAGATTGAACGAAACCGTTTGAATAAGTAATTGATACAAGATTACCAACGGCGTCATATTCATATGATGTTTTTGCACCGGAAGCATCTACCGATGTTAAAGGCTTATTAAAACGCATATCATAGGTATAGGTTGTAACATTGCCGTTAGCATCCGTCGATGTGAGAATGTTGTTTGCCTTATCATATGAATATGCAACAGTATTGTTTTCAGCATCTGTAACTGTGAGTTTGTTACCAAAGGCATCATATGTTGTTTTTTCAATACTGCCATCAGGATATTCAGAGGATATCTTGTTATAAAGACCGTCATATGTGTAGTTAGTAACACCGCCTGCAGGATCTGTTACCGACAAAGTGTTTCCGATTCCGTCATAGGTATATCTGTACACCTTATCATTGGCAGATTTTAATGATTTTAATGTTCCTGATTTATCATAAGAATATGTTTCGGTTGTTCCGTCTTCATACTGAACACCGATTTTTCTGCCTGCAGCATCATACATATAACGGGTGGTTTCGTTGAGAGCATTAACCGTGGAAACAACCTGACCTCTGCCGTTGTAATAATATTCAGCAGTATTACCGTTTGCATCTGTAATAGAAGAAGCCCAGATATCACCGTATGTAAACTTTGTTGTATTTCCGTTTTTGTCTGTTGTTGATATTACTCTGTGCTTTTCATCATAAGCATACTTCTCGGTATTTCCATTTTTATCTGTTGTGGAAACAAGATTTCCTTTTTCATCATATGTAGATACCGTGCTTTTCCCGTCATAGTCGGTAAATTTTACAACGTCGTTGTTTTCGTTGTATTTGTATAAACGTGATGCACCGTCAATGGAACGGGTTTCTTTTATAACAAGACCGTCTGAATTATAAACATAAGATACATAATTACCTGATCGGTCTGTTGTTTTTATGAGATTGTTATTATCATCATACTCGTTCTTTTCTACGGTTCCGTCTGAATAAACGATGCTTGTTGTTCTGTAATGATCGTCATAATTATAGACGGTTGTGTGGTTATTGGCATCAGTAACGGTTGTTTTTCCTTCGCTGTAGACGAATTTTGTTGTGTTTCCTTCAGCGTCTTTCTGTAAAACAACTCTTCCTTCAGCGTCATAAGTGTTAGTTGTAACAACATTTCCGTCAGCATCAACCCATGAAGTCATACGGTGTTCGGAATCATAGTTATACACTGTTGAGTTACCGTTTTCATCTGTGTATGTTACAAGATCTCCTGCCTCATTATAGGCGTATCTTATTGTACCTCCGGGAACAGAAATAGCGGTTATTTTTCCCATGGAATCACAGCTGATACCGTATTCAATTCCGCCGGCAGAAATAATTGAAGACAACATTCCATTATCGTTGTAATTGAAAGTAGTCTTAAATCCTTTTTTGTCGGTTACTGAAATCAAACGTCCGTCACTGCTAAAACGGCGAACTTCACCGGAAGAACTTTTGATTTCATACTCATAAACATTGTATGTTACTGTTTCTGTATAATATTTTTCGGTTGCTTCTATGTTATCATTATCGATATTTTCCGACGAAACACCGTCAAAACTTGCAGTTTTTGTTCCGATAACAACAGCGGTCATATCAAGATAATAACCTGCATCACAAATATAATTTCCGCCACCATCCGGGTAGAAATTAATAGTGCTTCCGTCGCCTCTTCTATATGCTATTGTTCCATCTGTGCGTTTTGTAAGCTGCTCTGCATAATCAAACTGCCAACCTCTGCCAAACACGCTGTTGACAGCGGCGCTTTTTGAATTGTAACTTCTGTTAATGGCGAACTCGCCATTCAGATCAGATATAGAAATATCCGTCTGATCCATGTAGAAGTTACCAGTATTAAGATTTACAGGCTCGAACCCGAACTCGCAATGTTTTCCTCGGCCTATAAGCATACCGTCAATTTTACGCTTGTCGTCGTCGCTCAAAGCAGGCGGATTGTAGGGTTTATCAAGGTTTTGTGAAGGATTTATAATAACTATAGTGTTGTTTTCAACAAGAAGCATATCCTGCACATTATTGTCTTTTGCAATTTTTGATAACGGAACACCATAGTAATTAGCTATATTCTGCAGATTATCATACTGTGTGATTTTATAAACAAGGAATTTATCACTTTCAGCAATGTTTCCGGAAATATTTTCTTTGGAAGCCTGTGCAGAAAACTGATACACTTTATTGTATTCAGGATTTACAAAAGGATAAAGCGTCTGCCAGTTGGATTCAAATCTTCTGTATTTTGTTGTTCCTTCCGGTAATTGATTCCAGATATCCTTGTCTTTTTCTGAAATGGAGTTGGGATAATGCATCTGCTTTATTGCACCGACAGTAGCGTTTTGATATGTTACAGAATCATCGTTCATCCAATAGTGAACAGCTGAACGAGGAGTTGCAAGACCATCAGCAAATATTCCCTGAAAAGCTAATGTACCGTCAACACTTGATTTTGTAAGTGTTCTTAAATTTATTGTCGTTGATGCAAGTGAATAGTCATCCGGAACAGGGTTAGGTAATTCATAGGAAACGGTTATTTTAGGAATCATACTGGGGTCAAATCCGCCCTGTCCACCGGTATTTCCCGATGTTGCGGTATAGAACGCCGCACCGCTTCCGGTAGCGCCATCGCTGACATCAATGCACAAACCGTACTGTTCTGCTTCTCCGTTGCACCAGGCAGTTACAGCTTCCGAAATATCAAAAATTTTCTTACCTGCATCACCGGAAGAACCCTTGTTGGGCTCGGAGTCCAGGAAATAACGTTCAATTTGTGTGTCGTACTTTATGGTATCAAAACTCCACGGAGTGCCTACTCGATAACAGTTTAATTCATTTTGGACTCTTTTGCCATATCTGTTATTATAGATTCCGCCATACTGATGTATGTATAAAGTTGCATTTTTCACAACGATTCCGTCGGGGACCTCTTTAAAAAATGAGTTTCCGATTTCTATCATAAGTTTTGTAGAACCTATGACTCCCATGTTTCCTGTTGCATCATTGTCAATCCATCCTGCATAGCCATACTTATCGCTGGCATAAAGTCCGCTTTCCTTAACCGTTCTGGTTGTCAATTCTCCGTTGGTGGAAATATCGGGATCGATAATAACAGGATATGCACGGTTAAGATTTGAAAGCCATTCAGAATCAGCGATAACCGTCAGAATGTCATCTATGAATGTAAGTTTAATGTTAGAACTGATTTCTCCTGCCGCATCAGACATAAACGGCGCAGAAATCGTATATGCGATTTCGGTCGAACCTGGCTTTTTAACAATAAGTTCATTGTTGACAAGCTCAATTGTATTGCCGTTTGACTCAACTGCATATGAAAAGCTGTTTTTATCAACAAATTTATTGAGAATAATATATTCATTTACGCCAAGCTCGCTGACTGTATACTGAACATCTATGCCATCATAAACGTTGTTGTAGCGAATTGCGTTATCAACCGCTGAGTATGCTGAATAGTCACCATCGATCGGAACAAGAGATATCTTTGCATCATCAAACTCAAAACTGATACCTTCAGAATCAAATTTTTCAGAAAATGATACATTAATATTACTGTTTTTATTTGTAATCTCATCTGAAGAAAAAAGATGATTTTCTTCGACAAGGGTATTATCATAAGCGTTAATGTTACCTTTGTCGTCTGTATAGTAGTTGGGAATATTGGATATAACCGAAGTGTATGTGCCGGTTTCGTCCAGATATGTTTTATAATACTCGCCAACATCAACAAGAACACCTGAAACATCTTCGTTTTTTATTTCAACAGATGGCAGAGGATCCCTGAGGTCTTCTGCAGTGATCTCATCCGAAGGTTTCTTAATTGTCGAAGGCTTATCGCTTTTTTCGTTTAAAGTCCACGAAACTTCTTCAGCAAAAACTACCATACCGCTCATAGGGAATGTTGTCATCAACATAAGCACAACGAGAAAGCATGATAACAAACGAAAAATTAAACTCTTACGCATAAACTTTGCACTCCTTTTGTTTTTTATATGAATACCCAAACATTACAATTAAATAGTTAATGCTCTCATTAGACCTCTGTGAAGTATACATTCATGTGATGCATCAAATTTTTCTCGAGAGTTTCTAAATGAAAATACAGTTAAATCTCTATCGTCTCTCGGTCTATGCTGACCGATATATCCGGCAGCAAACAGTTTCTCCAAAATTTCAATTTTTGATATATTTTCAAAATCGGAATAGTTTTTACACTCTTCCTTAAAATCCTCCAAGTAAAAATATCTTGATCCGATTCTTGATAATACATCCGGCAATTTAGTAACTATATTGTCCGGAAAAAAACCTGTAAGCTCATCTTTCATCGCATCAACAAAATATTCGTCCGAATATCTTGAAAGAATTGTTTTAATTTTTTCTGAGGTGAACTTTTCACCTTCTTCAAACTCTTTTTGTGCCTCAATAAAAAATTGCAAAATATCTCTAGGTCGGTAAATTAGATTGTTAAGAACATAATCTAGTGTATCCTTACCATCAACATCCGAAGGAAAAATATCTTTCCAAACATCCTCGAATGAATTTTCCATTCCGGAAACAACATCTATTCTTTTACTAACAAGCTTTATTAAATCTGATTTATATGGCTCGTCTTTAATGTTCCATGATAGTCTTATACCTGAATCTCTTGTTATTTTTGACAAATTTGCATCTCGGCACAAATTATATATGTCATCGCGAATTAGAATAATAATTTTTAAATTAAGAGTCTGTTTAAGCATAATCTCATTAATAAAATCAACAGCTCTTATCAATCCTGTTATTATTTCTGGCTTGTACTCAGAATTATTAAGAATATCATCTAACCCATCAATGATAAATATAAATTTCTTATGAAGATATAAATTTTTTATTGAATTCAATATTGCAGAAAAAATTTCATCCGCGCCCTTTAATTCTTTATCATATTCATGTCTTCTTGAGTGCTTGAACACACTTTTTATATCTAATGATGTATCCGATTCAATCAGCTTTATAATTGTTGTAGCAATATCATTATCAAAATTAAAAAAACCTTGATCATTTAAAGCAGATACTATATCAGTAAATTCTTCTAATTGAATTGTAGGTTCGAATTTATTAATCATTCTTACACATTCAATCAAAATAACACATTTCCAGAATGATATATAATGATTACCACCCAAATCATTATTTGCTTTTATTTTTTCAAAAGTTGAATTGTTAAAATTATTTAATGACCTTTGATATGCATAAAAACTACAAGCACTATCATTAGACAGCAGCTTGATTTGAGCACCATATGCGGTTTTTCCATCACCTTTTCTTCCGATAACAAGAAACCGATCTCCGTCTATAAGTTCATGCAGATATCCGTGAGGATCAAAAAACACTTCTTTAAACGTGTTGGGGTTTCTGCTTGCTTCTTTGTCGGCATCGCTAAATCCAAAAAACACTTCTTTTAAATTAATCATCAATATTACCTCCAATTTTCATAATTGCGTTTTAAAATTTGGCAATATAAAAATTTAAATCCATATATATATGACAAAAAAACAAAAATGTTACGCAAAAATTTTCGAAAAATCGGACCTTTTCTGAAGTTTCTCTGTTTTTAACAAAATCAGATGTTTATATTTGTGCAAAACTACAATGTTTTTTGCATAAAAATAAGGCATATCCGTTTCGGATACACCTTTTGATATTTGTGTTGGTTATAACAGCGAATTAATTGCTGTGTTTGTTATGGAAAATATTTATCTTGTGTATTAAATAATAACCACTGCAGGCACAACAAAAACTGTCCAAACGAAATGGGTCGGTCTGATGAATATCTGCAAAACTCAAGCCGAAGAAATCGCCTTCGCCGAACTTCTTTATGTGTAATCTAAAAGTTATGTAATGTGTAAACCCGGTTTTCCGTCATCAAGGTCATCTGATATTCAGATTCAAAAAATCCGCAAAAACGCCATTGTATATCAACGCTTCCAAAAATCAAATCATTACAAACTATAGAAAAGCCATACAAGTTGACTTTGATAATCAGCTTGTATGGTGGTTTCTTTTTTCATTCATCAACTTTCCATTCTTTCAAGACCTCTATGTTTTGGGGCTTGAGATTATCGGTTTTGAAAACAATGGGTTTATCATGCAGTATTCTTGTGCGGATTTTTTGGCAATCGTTTTCTTCAAATCCCGAAAGTTTTAAGCACACGCTGAAATTCGCTGCATCTTTTTTGACTTTTATTTTCTTCAAAAGATAACTATGTTTCTGTTCAACGTCATCAAGACCTTTGAACTGATAAGTCCATACCTGTTTCCCTAAAATGACTGTTGCAGGGAAAACAAGACCTGCTGTTGAGCCTATGAATTCTCCACTTTTTATTATTGCTACTGCATTTTCGGGAGTGGTGAAATGAATCAGACCGTCATTTTTCACATCATCAACCACATCACTATTAACACGCCAAAACGGTGAATAAATGAAATGTAATATTGCATAACCGACAATAGAAAAAACTATTGCAACTTTTATAATTAAGATAATACGAATACGCTCCTTTGGAATTGATTTACAATATATTACACTCAAAATATGACGAAATCTTTAATAATTGTATAGTCTTCTGTAAATGTTAACTGTATTTTGCTTATACCGCACAAAGAGCGCAGCCGTTGTGGTAACGGTTGCGCTCTGAGTACAAGGAGAAGATGCATTTATTCTTGTACTGTTTCAGCTGCGAATTGTAATTATGGATTGTCAAATAAATCTCAATGCATTTTCCTAAATTAGCGTTTTAAACTCTTTAATATTTTCGTATAATTCACAAACCCAAGTTGCTACAATTTTCGGAATATCAAACACTGAGAGAGCCATAGAGCCAACTGCAATAAATGCAACATAAAAACTTAAAAAGGCATTTGAAGGAAAATGTTTTACCCAATCGCCAATTTTATCAACAAACGGTCTTTCATCGACTTCTGTTACCGTAACAGTAACAACATCTTCGGCAATAACATTGCCGTCAGGAGTTTCAATTTTTACCATAGGATAATACATACCTTCTTGGAGTGCCGTTATTTTTGCTCCAGTTACAACCCCTGAATTTTCATCTATAATACATTCCATTTCACAAACATACCTTGAAGGAGTCCATAAAACAATCTCATATTCTTCATACTCACCAGTATAATAGTCAAGATATATCTCTGTTGTTTCTCCTACCTTTAACTCGTCATTGCAACCTTCCTTGAATTTAATTTCACAATATGGATAACCTGTTTCTTCTGAATGTGTTGCAAAAGCTGTCAATGGAATTGCTGTTAACAACATTGCTACGCATAATATAATTGATAATGCTTTTTTCATTCTCGTTTTTATCCTCCATTATTTAGTAAGTAAATCTTTAAAAGCTTACATAGTTGATTTTGCACCAAGAGCGCAGCCGTAGGATAACGGTTGCGCTCTGAGCACAAGGAGAAAAATGCAATTGTTTGAATTGACAACCCTTTTGATTGAGGGGTCGGGCATCTCTATGTCCGAAAGATGCCCGTTGAGCCTCATAATCAAATGGAGGGTTGAAAAAGTGCAGAATTATTATGCAAGTGCAATCAAATCTTTAACTGCGTTAACGATAAAGGTGAAGAACTGGGTAATCTGAGCTAGAATCCATTCAAAGAAAAGCTTGATTGAGAACTTATATGTAGCTTTGAGTTCAACATCAGCGTCGGGCATAGTGAATGTGATTTCTGCATTTTTGAGTTGTTCTTCGGCAAGTCCTGTGTTACCATTAACATCTTCCCAACCTGCAAAACCGTAATAGGGCTTGTCGGGAGTTGCGGGGTCGTATGCAGGAGCAGCAAGAGTTACAGCGGAGTTATAAGCATACTTTTTGGGTGCTATTTCAGTATTATTGGCAACAACATTCCACTCAAGAATGATACCTGTGTCATTTCTTGTGATAGGATCAATTTCATAACGGTTATCGTCACCGGGCTTGTAAACTGCTTTAAAGTTTTTATCACCGCTTGTGGTGTGTTCCCAAGTGAAGTATTCATTATAGGGGATATCCTCTTTTACAAGCTCATCGTTGATGTAAAGATCAAATGTACCCTTGGGGTTATACTGACCCTTAACATCACGGATAATCATTCTGTTGCCGTTACCTTCAATAGCAGGAGTGATTGTTATCGGATTAACCACAAGATTGAAGGTAAGCATTGTTGTTGCATAATTCTTGTTCTGAGTTAATCCGCGGCAAGTAAGGGTATATGTGCCTGGGTCATAAATCTTGTTTGCGTGCTCAAGAAGCTGACCGTCAAGACCGTAGAAATCGATATACTGAATCTGTACATCTTCAGGAACATACTGCTTCAGCATAAGACCCATATCATCATTTGTCTTCTTGCCATAATCAACAGTGATTGTAGGAACACCGGTGCCGTCTTCGGTTTCAAATGTGATGGGGGCAGTTGCAACTGTTACAGCGACCTGAGTTACACTTGCCATTGCAACAGTTTCATCTTCGGGTGTAAATTTAACATCAACATTAAATTCACCAGCTGATACTGCTCTGTCTTTCCATATATCTGTAACAGCAAAGGAACCTGCGACTTTTGTTGTCGTACCCTTGATAACAGCAGTACCACCTGTAAGTGAAAGTTCACCCCATGTCATGCCGGGAATATATGCGAGTTCTCCAAATGAAGGAGGAGTTGCAATTGATGTTTCATCTGCATCACCTTCAATACCGACATAAACCATCATTTTTATAACTTCATATGATGTTCCACAAGAGCTTTTTGCTTCATAGTATCCACTTTCATTAACAACAGTTGTTCTTTTGCTCCATGTCCACTTACCACTTTCAATTATCTCTTTTGTGTATGGATTTCTCAATGTTCCACCCGAAAGTGTTGTTGTTGAAAGTCTTTTTCCTGCTGCTTCTACTTTTGTAGATACAGGAGGGTCATTTACTTCATCAACTAATTCAGGGGTTGCTTTTTTTACTGAATAGATAGCATTCGTGTTATTATTACTTATCTCAAAGCCTGTATAATTTTGGGAATCTTCAGGAACAAATCGTAACGCTGCATAATTGTTTATCTGAGTTGGTATATGACTTGAATCAACAAATTCAAATTTTCCGGGTATAACAGCACCTTCAGATGTGCCATCCGAAGTAACTGTTCCACCCACAACTGACATACCATCACTGAGCTTTTGACCAAAATAAATTTCACCTTCATATGTTGGCCAAACAGCAATATTTGCTTCAGTTAATACAATTGGCTCTGCGCCAAAAGCAACGGGCATTGCCATTGCGAGCATAACAACAGCAAGGATAACCGACAAGGCTCTGTTAAAAGTTTTTTTCATAAGATATCATTCCTTTCGTATTTTCAAAAATAAAAATAAAATTTATGTTATGCTCAGCTAAGGGTCATCGGGGATAACATATGTTTTATATCTTTTCATATACATTAACCAACTCCTTTTTGTGAATCTACTATCACGCATCCAAAATCACCACAAGTAGTTTATTGTGTAATCTTTAAAGTTTAATGAATTTATTTCTTATTAAAATACAACACATATAAAACATAAAAGTAGACATGATTTTCAAAAAAATAAGCTCTTGAGCCACAAAATGTGTTTCAAGAGCTGAAATTTTATTATGATACAGAGCGTTAATAAGTATCAAGAACCATTTAAAACAGCACAGATTTCTTCGGACTTGAATATAAACTGCTCCTTTTTTAATGGGTCATAAGAACCATTATCGCAATATGTCAAAACAATTTCTCCGTTAGAAAGTGCTTTTATGCCGACAAAATACGGGTTATTAAGCGGTAGGTCAAGTTTTGTTTTTTGGACTTTTCCGTTGCCGGTATCAATTATATTGAAGCAGTTTGTGTTTTCAACATAAAAAATATAGTTTTCGAAAACAGCATATTGCATTGAACCATCAGGTCCGCTTGCTATAATTTTCGCATCGAATTCGCTTATATCACAAATAAATGTTGATAAGCTTTCGTATGTCCTGAAAACAATAAATTTGCCTGCCAAATAGAACTCTACGAGTTGTTCAGAAGTTATTATATTTTCAAAATTATGGATTTGTTTTGTATCAATCAATTCGCCGTTTAAATTATAGTGATATAAAAAGAACTTATATTCGTTTTCAATTCTTCTGCGTCCTAATCCATATATTTCACCGTCTTTAACAGCGAATTTTTCAATTAATAAGCCTTTACTGTCAGTCCAATTTATATCATTTTCATATACTTCCCTTATTATTTCTTTTTTGTTGCCGTCTGTATCATAGAGAAAAGCAATCGTTTCGGTCCCATAATCTGTACTGTCAGAAGGGACTTTTGATACAGTGTATGACAAAAATTGTTTGTCATTTATTTTACACAAATAAACAAACGGATTGTTTTGTTCTATCTCATCAACAACTTGAACTTCTCCGGTATTCCCATCTGTTTTTGTTAGTTTTACATCATGTAACGTCGAATCACTGAATTGAGATGTGTAACTTTTCCATTCATACAAATAACGGTTTTTCATAACTATATTTGATCCTGACGCAACAGACCACTCAGGAAAGTTAACTGGATATTTCAGTTCGATTTTTTCGTTAGATTTAATATTGATTAAGTGTTCTTCATCAACAATTCCTTCATCATTTTTAAATAAAGATGTAAACCCTATATAGTTGCCCGCAAGATAATCCGTAATAGTAAAGTTTTTTTGATTAAATTTCTTTAAAATGCTTTCGATTTTCTGAGGCTCTTGGTAAACAATCGTGTTAGTTTCTTTTTCGGTTTTTTCGCTAACGGAATAAGAATCCTTAATAGAATTATGATTATTGTTTGGTTTAACAACTGAACATCCTGTCATAATTAAAAGTAAGATGACAAAAATCACTGACATTCTTTTCATAATACTCAACCTTTCTTTTGATTTTACGCATATATCCGGCAATTAATATAATCTTAGATTACAAATCAAATAGTCACATCAAGGAAATCATTTAATTGTTTTTGCAAATTCAATTGCCTGCTTGAAACTCATTGATGAAACAATCGTATATTCTATTTGCCCGTCTAAAAATGTTATTGTCCCTTTTTTGTTTTGTTCCAGCACATAAATCGAAATGCCATTGGCATCAATCATAGTTACATCTTTAGCATAAGGATGTTCACATTCTCCAATTGGAACTAAAGAATTATATTTGCTAATTATTATATTTCCATTTTCACCGCCATAAATGAAACTGATGTTTACCGAAACAATAAACTCTGTATATTGATATTTAATTTCGGTTATTTGAGTTTCCTTTCCTAACAATGCCTCTGGTAAAAGAACCGGATAAATACCGTTTTCTTTAAGTTCTTGAGCAAGCTCTGTACCAAGCATTTTATAATCATCGGCTTTGTCATCAATTTTATCAAATCTCACTACAATATATTTGTTATATATTTCAACAAGTCCGTCGAGAATAGTTGTATCTGAAATTGCAGCGTAAACTGATAATGAAGCAACCGCAAGAACAGCAATAACTGCCGCAACAATAATTATCTTTTTAAACGCATGATGGGTTAAGTTTTGCCTGTTGATTAATCTATCCATTTTCTTTAAAAATCTTTCAGAAAATTGATACTCTATTTTGTCTTCCGGGGGAATGAAGGCAAATTCTTTTGAAGCGGCTTCATTAAACGCAACTATTAAATCAGCTTTTGTTATCGCCATTAATAAACCTCCGTATACTTAACTGATTCTATAAGCATAGCTTTTCCTCTTTCTAACTGCTTTTTTACCGTAGTAAGCTTTCTGTCAAGAGTTTTTGCTATTTCGGACACAGGTAAATCAAGAGCAAAATACATATACAGAACATCTTCGTATTTATCGTCCAAATTTTCAATAGCATTCAAAACTTCTTCATATGTTAATTTGTTGCATAATTCATCGAGAAAGTTTTCGTCACTCAAAACAGACTCTTTATGTAGTAGAATGCTATCCTTATCTAATGAAATGAGTTGCTTTCGATTTCTGCGCATATTTAATGCGGTGTTTTTGGTAGCTTTAAGCAGATAGTTTTTTCTGCTTTGTTCATTTTTTAAGTTGCTTAATGTTGTCATGTGTTTTGAAGCAACGGCAACAAACACATCGTGAACAGTATCTTCTGCATCTTCATTATTTTCTAAAATAGATAAAGCAAGTGTCATCATTTGCTTTCTGTATGAGTAATATATGTCTTCAAACAATATCTTTTCGCCTTCGTCGGTAATCAGACTTAAATAAAATACAAGCATATTCTTTTCCTCCTTATTTATACAACACACGAAAAGGACAAAAGACTACAAAATTTATAAATATTTTTAATTATATCATGTTGATCATTTTATTATCAACATAAAATGGAATGTTAAAATATAGTAAGTAAAAATAAAAGTCCGAAAACTTCTCTGATGATAAGAGAAAGATTTCGGACTTTTTCATTTTTTGAAGCAAACTGAAAATTTGGATTTTCAGAAAAAGTTATATATGTTTGCTGAAGAAAATGGGCGGTGGTGATTGATTTTTTGCAGTCACGGTTTTGCAAAAAATATAGTTTGTGCATACAAACAATCAGCACCGAGAGGGTATCCAAAGGGAGAATTTGTCCCTTTGGCACACGATTTTGCGGCACGCAAAGTCTAGTGTGTTATACCTTTGTTCCGACGGCGGTGAAAAGGATGTCTGTCGCCTTATATGACAGCAGACTTTTCAGCGATGCAGAGCAGACAGATAAGTTCAGGAAAGAACAGAAAAAATTTGTTTTTTCTGACTGCTCGGAAAAGGAACAAACGGTATATATAAATCCCCGCCGCAGAGGAACGTAAATTTTATTTTTTCTTTGCGGAAAGCAAGAAGAACGGCATGAGCGCTTTATGCAAATCGTCTTTCATTTCTTGCGTTGCACCGCCTATGTTTCCCATTGCGGCGATGACGGAATCAACCATTTTTTCTGCAGTGATAATTCTGTAAGGCAGAGAGCCTTTGCCTCTTGAAAGATTGTTTCGGATTTGCTCAAAAATCTCTGCGGTCATTTTCTGGGATTTTTTCATTCCCGTGTTCATTTTCTCTTTTATGTTTTTGAGAATTGATGTAAAACCTCTCTGAATTGCGATGAGGTCGTTTTGCTGATTCTGAATCTTTGCAAGATTGATTTGAGCAAGAACGTCATCGTCAACCGCATCACCGAGAATCTCACCGACCATTTTCAGAATCTGATTCTGCGAAGCGATTGCTGCGTCGGTTGTGTCGGTAAAATATGCGGAAATCATTTTTGTGAGCGTGCCGAAATCTTTGTTTTCGATAAGTATGTTCAGAATGTCAACATCAACTTCACCGCTGTAAATTTTCTTTGCGGCATCGACTGATAATCCGAGCTCGTTGATATGAAAATTTGACGGCACGGGGTCATCGGTAACACCGAGAAGAAAGTCGGTTGACACTTCAAAAATCTGTGCGATCGCGAGAACAACATCATCGCTGACTTTCTGAATCTCACCGTTTTCGATACGGCTGAGTCTTGATGAATCAATTCCGATTTTTTTGGCAAGATCGGATTGACTCATTTCTTTTTGCTCACGAAGATATTTAATTCTTTCGGGTAAATCTTTAGGAATTACTTGCATTTGATTTCACCTCTATTTCAAATTAAATTTAGTCGCATATTTCAAACAAAATTCCTCGTTAATTTTAATTATTACCAACACCATAATTTTCAACAACTCAATACAATCTCTTTCATGAATCGTTGTTTCTAAAGAGTGCGTGTTGTGTAAATACTTATTTCTTAAATCATATCCATTGCTGAATTCTGACTTGTTGAGCACAAAATTCAAATAATCCTGCTCCGGCTTTGAGAAAAGAGTTGATGAAAACTCCAAATCACCAGCCTCGTGAAGGTCGGATATTGTGTCATTCAAAAAATTCAGATAATTAATACAGACAACACCTTTATCAAACAAGTCCTTTAAAATGCGATATTTTTTCAAGTTTAATGACAGAATCCCATCATCACTTTTGAAAATAGTTTTTCGTTCTATCAACCATTCTAAAGAACGCTTTTGATAATCTGCATAATCATCAAACGTCATTTCCTCATTTAGTAAAACCTCTGCAAATGATTG
This sequence comes from Acutalibacteraceae bacterium, assembly GCA_045539875.1. Lineage (GTDB taxonomy): Bacteria > Bacillota > Clostridia > Oscillospirales > Acutalibacteraceae > CAG-177. The sequence continues at coordinate 65,092 of JAZQGF010000030.1, read as the reverse complement.
ATATTTACACTCTGTTTTAGGAGTATAATACAGTGTTGACTGATCTGAAAACAAATAATGTTGTTCCGCCTCGAGTTCTTTGCTGTTGGAATAGGCATACTTTTTATCATTTAAGCTTTTTACATCGCTAAATACAACGTGTTTTGAGGACATTTCAAAAAGTTCTCTGTCAATTTTTCCATCCTCACAATACAGGTTGTACTGTTTTAGAACACCATCAATTTCGCTTGCAATTAATTTGCATTTTTCGAGTGATGTTGTGTTGGGAGATGGTGTGTTATAACGAAAATCTTTAATGCCAAACTCCTCATCTAAATATGTTTCAAAAAACCATTTAAATACATCCTCGAGCTGTATACCGTTTTCTTTTAACTCATTAATATATCCTCTCATTTGCAGACTGGTCTGTATGTTTCGGATATTAAAGAACGTGCCTATGGGATAGTATTTTTTACCTTTAATACCCAATGAACGTTCGAATATTCCGAGTTTTGATGGGATCGAAACAAATGAACATCGCATAGAAAGATCTGTATAACCAAACAGATGTATAAAGTTGTTAAGTAATGTATTGTAATCCAGATTGTTTTTTATCCAATTCCGGCTGTATACAAATCTGCTTGTGCGTCCCTCTAATTCACAGTCCATTTCTGGTTCATCTATTTTTTTGAATATCACTTCTGTTTCATAAAAAATACCAGAGTTGTCGCTGAACAGTTTGTTACAATACTCAACATTTCTTCTTTTTGCTTCTAACCTCATTTTGTCAGTAATGGGAAACTCGGAGCTGCTTTGTGAGTTTTCAAGCAACCCTAGATAATTGGGATTTACGCTATCCGATTCAATGTACTGATAAATCAGTTTTTCTTGTTCCTTCCAGGTAAAATCAGTCGGGAAATATACTTTTTTCCTTTCTTTTTCATGTGCAGCCAAAAAATAATCGATTATAATCTCTGCATTTGCAGGTTCTTCTTTTATATATTCAGTCAACTCTTTATTGTAAAACACGACTAATTCTTTTTGATTCAGCATATAATGCAAGATAGGCTTTATTTCTTGTAAGAACATAGCGAAGTATTGGGGTGTAATATTGTTAAAAACCTTGTTGCTTGCAAAAATCTCCCAGAAATCTTCAACATATTGAAAATCAAGGCTATTAAAAAATGCATTTATGTTTGATGAGTTTATGTTAGAAAAGAATATTCCTATGGGTTTGGAAAACTTTTTACAGATATCTTTGTATTTTTGTATAGTCGCCTCATCCCATGCGGTCAAGGTTACACCACTGTCAAAATATTTTTTAATATTATAAAGTTCTATCACTTCATTGATTTCTGTATATTCTTTTTCGGGGTTAAAATTTTCAAGAATTTCAACAGCTGTCTGTAAATGATAGCCACAACTTAAATCGGTTTCGCTGAAAAACTTTACTCCACTATAATCATATATCATAATACAAATCCTCTCTTGAATTGTTTTGTTGTTTCATCATTATAAATATTATAGCACATTTTTATGTCCCATAAAACTCCCTCCAACAGAGTTTTGTGGGTCTTTTTTTATCATGTCAAGACTTTTTGTGTTGCATTTTTGCAATATTACATTTCTGTACACAACTTATTTTGACGTTCTGCAAGAATTCAACATTGGTCTGAACTTCTTTGCTAAAGTGGATTTCGGACAGTGCGCATCCAAAGAAAGGAGGTCTGAAAATGTCAAGAGAATTGACCGACAAAGAGAAACAGAGAATCAAAAAACTTGTGGTCGGTAATTGTGCCAACTACAGAAAAGATTACGGTTGTCTGCCGCTTGATTGCGATTGCTATATGTTCACAAAACATTTTGCAAACGACAAAATCTGCCGATACTTCCGTGTCTCCGTTTTACCGCTTGACCCCGAACTCGAAGCAGTTTTCTTCGATAATCATTTAAAAAGCTGTAAACATTGCGGAAAGAAATTCGAATATAACGGCAGAAAAGTTTACTGTTCCGAGTCTTGCAGAAAAGAGGCTCAGAGAATTATGAACGCAGCGAGAGTCCGTAAACACAGAGAAAAGAAAGAAGTTGAAAGATGACAAAACCCCAATACGGAATACTGAGATTTGCAAAATACAAGGGTCCCGAAATAAGCAGGATTGAAGCACATAACGAGCGCACGAAAGAAAATTATGCGAGCAATCCCGATGTTGATACCGAGCGAAGCAAATACAATTTCCATCTTGTGAAACCGAATAGCAAATACCGTACGGAGGCAGAAAAACAGATTGCCGAGGTCGGATGCAGAACAAGAACGGATAGTGTAAGAGTTGTTGAAACACTTATAACAGCAAGTCCCGAATTTTTCAAGGATAAGAAAAAAGCACAAATCAAAGAATACTTTGAACACGCCCTGAATTTCATTCTGAAACACGTTCCGCAAGAAAGAATTTTATCGGCGGTAATTCACGTTGATGAAAAGACTCCGCATATGCATTTGTCGTTTGTGCCGATAACGGAAGATGGCAGACTAAGTGCGAAAGACATTGTCGGAAACAGAAAGAAACTGACTTGGTGGCAGGATGAATTCTGGAAACATATGGTGAAGAAATATCCTGATATGGAACGGGGCGAAAGTGCGAGCGAAACGGGCAGAGAACATATTCCGCCGAGACTTTTCAAACAGGCGGTGAGACTTAACAAGCAAAGAGAAATGCTGATGAATTTGCTGACGGAAATCAATCCGATGAATGCAAAGAAGAAAGCAGCAGAAATTGAAGCGTTACTTGATGAATATATCCCCGGTGTTGAGCAGATGAAGACAAAGCTGAAAAAGTATGATACGGCGTATAAGACATCAAAGACAGAAGTTGCAGAGCTTGAGAAGAAGCTTGATGACAGTAAAGAGAGCACACTCAAAAAACTTGAAATTTCCCGCAAACTTCAGGAATACGAAGAACTCAAAAAAACTGTTGAAAATATACCGCCCGAAATCCTCGGTGCGTATAAAAACAGAGGTAAAATCTCAACGCAGGTTCATAAGACAAATTTAGAATAAAGTTATCGAAGAAAGGAGAAAAAATTATTGGATAACCTCAGCACTGATTATTACGTTTCACCTGATGAAGGGAAAGAAATAATCGCTTTGTGGCTGGATATGTGGATAAAATATCTTGAAGATTAAAATCTCATAACCATACATAAAAAGACGGTGGTAACAGAAAAAGTTACTACCGTCTTTTTTTGCTATTTACTTGTTGATAAGAAAAAAGATACCCAAACTAAACCATCTTCATAGATTAGTTCGGATATCAAGTGTTTGGTGACCCGGACGGGAATCGAACCCGTGTTACCGCCGTGAAAGGGCGGTGTCTTAACCGCTTGACCACCGGGCCATAAAATTGGTAGCGGCAGTTGGATTTGAACCCACGACCTACCGGGTATGAACCGGTTGCTCTAGCCTCTGAGCTATGCCGCCATTTAACTGCCCTCACCAAAGAGCTTGTTCATTATATTATAAGATTTCCGTTTTGTCAACACTTTTTTCAAAAAATTTTAATTATTTTTTTGTGCAAGCACTGATTCCAGCAAATCTTGCATTATTTTTCAAGCTGTGATATTATTAATAATATACTTTATTTAATATAAATCGGGAGATGATATCTATGAAAAAGCGTAATGCAGCTATAGGTGCTGCAGGTGTTGTCGGTGCGCTCGGTTTTCTTTCGCTCGGCGCAGGCGGATTCAAAATGGCTTGCGTTTCTGACCGTAACAAAAAACCGCCCACAGACCCTAAAAGAATTCTCAGAACCGAAATAAGAAAGAAAAACAACGCTTATCTGTTTTCGCACAATCCCGAGGATATTGAGATAATCACTCCCGACATGCTCAGACTCCGGGCATGGTATGTGCCTGCCGAAAAAGAAACAAAGCGTTTTGTTATTGCCGTTCACGGCCACAATTGCAACGGTCCTGACGAATGCGGCCATCTTTTCGGCTTCTATCACAACGACATGGGCTTTAATTATCTTCTGCCAGACCTGAGAGGACACGGCAGAAGCGACGGCAAATTCATCGGCTTCGGAGCCCTTGACTATAAAGATATCAACCTCTGGATAGATTATCTTATTGAGCGTTTCGGCGAGGACATCGAAATAATGCTCCACGGCATTTCAATGGGTGCGGCAACATCAATGCTCGTCAATAACAATAATCCCCGCGATCAGGTCAGACTCATCGTTGAGGACTGCGGATTTACCGATGCATACGAAGAGGTCAGAGCAGTTGTTTCGGGAATGTTCGGATTTAAAAGCAGAATCACACCTGTTGCAACAAATATTCTTTGCAAAACATTTGCTAAATATGATTTGAAAAAAGATGCAACTCCGCTCGGCACAATGGCAAACGCAAAAAATCCCGTGCTTTTCATCCACGGCGAGGACGACACCTTTGTTCCGTTTGACATGTGTCAAAAGCTCTATGACGCCTGCCCTGCCCCGAAGGAAATATTTACCGTTCCCGGCGCGGTTCACGCCTACAGCTATTATGACGCCAAAGAAGAATACGATGCAAAGGTTAAGGCGTTTATTGAGAAATATATGTAACAAAAAGCTGCTGAATCACTCAGCAGCTTCTTTTTTATGCTTTGCCAACAATCAGCTTTGCGCCAACCTTGACTTTAATCTGAGACTTTTTCTTTGTTTTTCCCTCGGGAAGCACAAACACCTCGCCATATTTGAATGCGTCCTTAAGAATCGAAGTCATTTCTTTGTTTTCTGTGAAATTCTTTGTTGCAAGGGGCTTTGACCATTTTTCGCCGATAACCTCATAGCTGTCAAGCGCAAGGTCTGCCTCGGGAGCACTGCCGCCAAAAACAAACGCCGATTTAAAGCCCGAGCCCTTGTAATCGCCGACAAGCCATGAAATTCCGCTGTCATTAAGTGAGGAGAGAGAATGCGCAAGGCTTTCCTCTGCTCTGATTTTGCAAACAACACACGGTATTCCGCTGCTCTTATATTTATTCACCTGTTTTACAAGCGCATCAGTTTCAAAGCTTGTTCGGAAATGTGAATAAAATCCGTAGGCAATGTTTGCAAGTTCTGCTGCATCGGGAAGAGTATCGGGCGTGCCTGCCGCTTCCGTGATGATAACATGGCGCTCATCAACATTTCTTATCGCCTTGCAGATTCTTCTGTAAAATTTATTGAGGGTGTCAACCCTGCTTTCCCAGTCTGCCATTCTGCTCAGCGGTCTGTTAAGAATGTCATAAGCCGCAACTGCAGGCTCATCTTTATAATGCGACGCAACCTGTGTCCAGAATCTTATGGTTGCATTACGGGCTTCAAAGCCCTCTTTTCCTGAATCAAAAAGAATGCTTTTATCGTTGCTTCCGCAGGCAGAATCCGTGTTCTGATATCCCGGCGCGGAATGCAGCTCAAGAATAACATAAAGACCTGCTTTTCTGCATTTTCCGATAAGCGCATCAAGCTTTTCAAAATCAATATCGTCCTTACAGCTTTCTTTTTTGCAAAGATAGCGGTATCTCAGGGGAATTCTTACGCAGTTTGCGCCAAGCTTTTTAATGAATTTTATATCGGACGGTGCAATAAAATTCTCATAATATTTCTGCACAAGCTGCCTTGCGCCGTAGCTTCCGAAGCGCTTTTCAAGAGCATAAAACACATCATAGCCCTTGACGGAATCTATATCCGCATTGCAGAAATAAAATATATCGTCGTTGAGGTTTATTCCTCTCAGCGAAGTCACTATACCGTTTTCATTGACGAAGGCGGCATTTTCCGCATGAAGAAAATCAGTTTCCGCAATCGGCTTTGCCGCCGCAGATGCCTTCAAAAAGCCGTAAACGGTCGGTACCGCCGCTGCAGCTGCACCCGCCGCACAGCCCGCAATCATAATTTTTTCGCTTTCTGTCAAGTTGTTTTCCCCCTTTTGATATAAGAGAAAATATAAATCAGCACGCTGAGCACAATTATTCCCGAAGCCGCGCCTAAAGAATCCGTCAACCAATCCGAAAGAGTGCATGCGCGCCCTTCAACAAACAGCTGATGAAATTCATCCGTTGCGGCATATGCCGAGGCAATCACAAACGAAAGAAAGGGTCTTTTGTATCCGCAGGTATGATAAAGCGCATTGAAAACCAACACCGCAAGACCCGTGAATTCAAGAAAATGGGCAGCATTGCGAAGAAAAGCTTCGCTTATCGGCAGATTCAAAAAATCAAGAAGCCAACCGCTTGTGCCGCTTGATTCGCTGCCGTTTTGCGCCGATAAATAAAATATTATTCCCATGCAGACTGCAACCGCAGCCCACGAAAGAATGATAACAGCCGTTTTTCTTTTCATCAGTCAAACCTCTTTGTTCCGATAAAGCTTATGCTGCTTTCGGAATCCGGAACAGCAATACCTTCTATTTCTTCGGAAGTTATGAAATAACTCGAACGGGAATAGAGAGGATAACACACAGCCTGCTGAAGGAGATAATTCTCTGCCGTAAAACAGCCGCCGAGAAGCTCCTCATCGCTTTCAACAGTCATAAGGCGATCAATTATCATTTCGTAATCATCGCCCGAAAAGCGGAAAACTCCTCCGTTTTCAAAAGATGCAAGAAAATCAACCGCGCTGCTGTAAGAGGACTCAATACCCGTGAGTGCAATCTGATATTTTCCGCTGCTGACAGCTGAACGGATTTCGGCAGGCGTTTTGTTTTCAATTGTAACCGCAAGACCCACGCCCAGAGTTTTTTGCCATATCTGGAGCTGATTGCGCACTGCGGAATCAAGCCACTCGGGGCAAAGCACCGTAAGCTGAACCTTGCTTGTGCCAAGCTCGGAAAGAGCTTTTTTCCAGAATCCTGCGGCAGCATTGGTGTCATAGTTGATTTTAGGAGTCTGCACTCCGACAGCATCCCTGTAGTTAAGGCTGCCTGCCGTGCAGCTTTTCGGAATAAATCCGTCCGTAAGCTCTCCGTTTTCGGGTGCCTGAGCAAAAACTCTTCTGTCTATCGAGCTGCTCAGAGCAATTCTGAGATTGGAATTTTTGAGATAAGAATCCGAGCAATTGAAGAAAAATCCGAAAACGGAATTCCTGTTTTCCTTAACTACAACCGAATTGTCGGGAATTGCATAATCGGGAGGAAGGAACGCCGCACTGACATTTCCGAGTTCAATTTCGTTTCCGATTTTTTCCTCTTCATAATCAAAATCAAAATTTACAAGTGAGGGCATAACCGTCTGCTCACCTGCGTAATAATTGTTGCGCCTGATGGTAAGCGTTGTTTCAAAATCCCACGAGCTGAGATAGAACGGCCCGTTGCAGAGCATATGTCTGGGACTCAGACCGTAGCGGCCGTTTGTTGCATTGAAAAACTCCTCGTTACAGGGCATAAAAACGCCCTCGGTCAGCCTTTCAAGAAAATCAGGGCACTGCTCGGTAAGCTTTATAACAAGAGTATTGTTATCGGGCACAGTGATGCCCAGAGCAGAAGCATCCGCATTCCCTGCATGGATTTCAGCGGCATTTTCAATAACGAAAAGCCTGTGCGCACTCGGAGAATTTGTTTCGGGCAAAACAGCTCGCCTCATCGAAAAGGCAAAATCATGCGCCGTTACCTTTTCACTTGAAAATTTATTGTAGAACTCTTCGCCGAATTCGCTTTTCACTGAAATCGGGCAATACCATTCCGTATCAGGCTTAAGACTGAAAGTGTAGGTCATTCCGTCGGGCGAAACGCTCCATGACTGAGCAATTCCGGGAATAATTTCACCTTCTGCGGAAAGACGCACCAAGCCCTCAAATACATTGTTGATAATTATCTGCGCTTCGGTTTCGCCTGTATACTGAGGGTCGAGAGTTGACGGGCATCTGCCGAGCGAATAATAAATCGCACCGTTATCGCCTCTGTTTGAGCATGATGCAAGCGAAAGCACCATAATCAAAGCCAGAGCCAAAGAAAGAAAACGCCTCATTTGTTTTCCTCCATCCATTTTGCAAGCTGGTCGGCAAGCGGATTGCTCGCAGTTTTTTGCTTTGCCTGCTGCTGCATATAGTGGGCAACATCACGCTTTCCTGCACCTGAACTCTCTTTTCTCTTTTCAAAGTCAGAAAGTTTTTCGCGGTAACCGCACACGCAGAAAAACGCCTTTTTATCGCCCTCTCCCCTCATTTCAAGCTTTTTATGGCATTCGGGGCATCGTGCATTGGTTATAACCGTTATACTCTTGCGATAGCCGCATTCTCTGTCCTGACAAACAAGCATTTTGCCTTTTTTGCCATTGACTTCAAGCAGATATTTGCCGCATTCGGGGCAAGGCTCACGGGTCATATTGTCATGCTTATATTTTGATTCGCTTGACTTAACGGAACCGACAAGCGAGCGTGCATAATCACGCATTTCCGCAATAAATTTCTTGCTGTCTGCGCCTCCCTTTGCAATAAGCGAAAGACGCTGCTCCCACCTTGCGGTGAGCTCTGCCGATTTGAGGTCGGGAGGAACAATATCAATCAGCTGCTTACCCTTTGAGGTGGGGAATATTTCCTTTCCCCTGCGCTCAACGCAGAAGGAATCAAACAGCTTTTCGATTATATCCGCTCTTGTAGCCGGAGTACCGAGGCCGCCTGCCGTTTTAAGGGCATCCTTGAGCGAGCCGTCATCAACCTGTCCTGTGGGATTTTCCATTGCAGAAAGAAGCGTTGCTTCGGTATATCTTGACGGCGGAGAGGTTTTTCCTGTGCAAAGGCGCACACCTTTCGGGAATACCGGCGCGCCCTGCGAAAGTGCCGGAAGCTGCTGAGATCCGATATCGTCATTATCGTCATCATCATCGGAAAGAGATGAATCATAGAGAGCCTTCCAACCTGCAGATTTGACAGACTGCCCTTTGGTATAGAACTTGTGGTTACCGACGGTTATTGTCACCTGCATTTCGTCATACTCAAACGGTGCACTGAGCACGGCAATAAAACGGCGCACAACGAGGTCGTAAATATGACGCTCTTCCCTCGTGAGCTTGTTAAGGTCAACATATTGCTCAGTGGGAATAATTGCATGGTGATCGGTAACCTTTGCATCGTTAACGATATATTTTGTCGGAATCGGCTTTGCGCGAAGCACTGCATTTGCAAAATCCTTATACGGACCGACCGCAATTGCGCGCAAGCGCTCGGGAAGAGTTGCGGCAACATCCTTTGTTATATATCTTGAATCCGTTCTCGGATAAGTCAGAAGCTTATGAGTTTCATAAAGGCTCTGCATAAGCGAAAGAGTCTGCTTTGCGGAATAGCCGTATTTTTTATTGGCATCGCGCTGAAGCTCGGTTAAATCATATGCCGCAGGAGGCGCTTTGAATTTATAAACCTTTTTAACCTCCGAAAGAACTCCTCTTTTGCCCTTAACATCATCCGCAACCGCCTGAGCAGCGGCAGCGTCAAAAAATCTTGCCTGATTCCTTTTGTCTTTATATATAGCGGAAAATCCGTCAAAATCAGCCTTTACGGTGAAATAATCCTTCGGTCGGAACTTCAGGATTTCTTCTTCACGCTTAACAATCATCGCAAGGGTCGGCGTCTGCACCCTTCCTGCAGAAAGCTGAGCGTTGTGTTTGCAGGTCAATGCACGGCTGACATTAAGACCGATAAGCCAATCAGCTTCCGCCCTGCACTGCGCACTGCGGTAAAGATTATCATACTGCGAAGCAGGCTTAAGAGAAGCAAAACCCTCGCGGATTGCCTTGTCGGTCTGAGACGAAATCCAAAGGCGGAGCATGGGCTTTCTGCAGTTAGCTTTCTGAATTATCCAGCGCGCAACAAGCTCTCCCTCACGCCCTGCATCGGTTGCAATAACAACCTTATCAACCTCGCTGCTGCCGAGCAATGAGCTTACGGCCTTGAACTGCTTTGAAGTCTGTCCGATAACAACAAGCTTCATTCTTTCGGGCAGCATGGGCAAATCCTCCATGCGCCATGTTTTGTATTTATTGTCATATACCTCGGGGTCTGCAAGAGTAACAAGATGTCCCAAAGCCCATGTGATTATATATTTATCGCCGATTATGCAGCCGTTGCCGTTCTTTTTGCAGCCGAGAACACGGGCAATATCCCTTGCAACGGATGGCTTTTCGGTCAAGACGAGAGTTTTTGCCAAAAACACTCACTCCTATCATTTCCATTATAATATTCCATTTTATATGATATCAAAAATAATATTATTATATTTTCTTTTTGCGAAAAATAAATAAAAAATATATGTCAGCCCCACCAAAGCGGTAAGGCTGACACACATAAATCAAAATTATTTATTTCTGCGCTTTTTTATTGCTTTTTTGAGAATTACAATCACAACTGCTGCAACGGCAACAACAGGAACGATGATAGGCAGACCGCCGATGAAATTAACAACAAAATCGCTGAGCCATTCGCCGAGGTCCTCAAGATTGTCAAGGAAGGTGTTTTTGATTCTGCTGCCGATGGTCGGCTTTTCTTCAGTAACACGCTCAACCTCATTGATATCAAGGTTAACGGTGCTGTAGCCGATTCTGTTTTCAAGAACTCTCATCTGTGCGGTATAGGTTTCAATCTGATAGTTAACCTCTGAAAGTCTTTCCTGAATCGAAAGCACATCCTCGAGCGATTCCGCCTTTTCAAGAAGCCCCGTAAGCGTTGTTCTTTCGGTCTGATATGCGCTTATGCGGCTTTGAAGGTCAACATATTCAAGGGTAACATTTTCCTGTTTCTCGGTTTTTCTGGTTATCTTGCCTTTTTCTTCGGCACCCGCAAGGAACTCATCGAGTTTATCTGCAGGAATTCTTACAACATATGTTGAGCTTCTGTTGGAATTTGAGGAATAATAGCTGCCCATATGGTTGGTTGAATTTTCAACATATCCGCCGAGCGACGAAACACTTGCGGTAAGATCAGAAATATATGCCTCATATTCCTTGGTCTGAACCGACAAATCAACGGTTTTGATGATTTTTTCCTCAACGCTACCCTGAGATGTCGGAGCCTCTCCCGTTGCCGACTGACCCGCGGTATATTTGAAATCGCCGCCGATTTCGGTATCCGCAGAATACATTGCAAACCCATCTTCAACAATGGCGTTTGCGGATTCATTGATTGAATCCTTCATTGCGCCGCAGGCCGCAAATGACAGCGCAATCACAAGGCAGAGAACGATAGCAAATAATCTTTTTTTCATGTTAATCACCTTTCTTTTTGAAATATTGTATTTGATTTGCAGAAATGTTAAATTTCTTCAAAGTCATTGACATTTAAAAGATTTTATGGCACTAATATATATAGAAAAGAATATTGGAGGTATCCTCTTATGAAAAAAATAATATCTGTTCTTGCAGCCCTTGCCGCTGTCTTTTCACTCGCTTCATGCTCCGTTAACGGAGGACAGACAACCGCTGAGCGCGTTTCAGAAATAGAAATTGAAATGTCGCAGATGGTTGAAGAATCCATTCAGGCAGAAACCAAACGCGCCGAAAAAATCGTTAAAACCGTTAAAGACATAGGCAAGACAAAAAAGAACGAACAGCTTGTTGTTAAGGTTGACTATGCAAACGGCGAGCACTATCAGGTTTTCGTTATGAACAAAAAAGGTATCTGCCAAAAAGTGAATGACTACTATTTCTATGATACTTTGGAACTGTTTAACATCAACAACGAAAAGCAGAAAGAAAAAACCCGTATGAAGAAAATTGACAGCGACCCCGAAACAAGAATGATTGCTTATGAGAGCGACTATACCATCGAGGAAAGAAATAAGTTTGATCAGCTTTACGAGCTCTACAGCAACGAAGAATCAAAAGCTCAGGGCTTTACGGTTATTGAATAATACAGTGTTTTCAGGCGGACGGAATGTCCGCCTTTTTTATTTGTAATACTCTTCAGGAACAATAATTTCGGCAGGAGATGAATGCGGAGCACCGTCAGGGAATTCCGGAGAGGCTTTGTAATATTCATCAATTGCCTTACGGTCTGAAGTATAAATGAGTTCCGTGTTAAAAATTTCATATTTCTCGTTTTCTGAATTTGATGTGCAGTAAAGAGGCATGACACCATAAAAATCATAAATGTATTTTGCGTAGCTGCGGTTTGCTTCGTCAAATTCTTCCTTTGAAACTCCGAAATGCTCAACAAACTGAGCAATTGCCATTCCGTCATCTTCAGTTACGGTTGATGACCATTCAACATATTCCTCGTAATCCACAAGAGCAATAAAATGCTGAGAAACCGTTGAATAAATGCTTCTGAATCCTTTTGCATTAAAAACGAGTTGGGTATATCCGCCGGCGGTGTAGCTGCCGTTTTCTTCGCCTTTTGCCGCGCTGCCTGAATTTTGAGAACAAACTGTATCAGAATAATACTTTATGTCTTCATCGGCTGTGTAATAAAAATCCTCAGCCTCCATCTCATTTGCAGCATTATCGGCAGGCGCACCCGCTTTAAGAAGAAATCCGGGAGAAAAAACAACAACCGTAATTACCAACACCGCCGCAACAGTTGCAAGCGCTGCATAATTTATTTTTTTGCGTTTTTTGCCCTTGCAGGCTTCAAGAATTCTCTGCTTTTGCAAATCGTCGAGCTTTATTTCCTCTGCCGCTTCTCTGAGCTTATCAAAATCAGTCATTGTTTCGCCTCCTTTTCGTAGATTTCACGCAGGGCTTCGCGTCCTCTCTGCAGCCGTTTTTTGACTGCGGCGGAGGATATGCCGAGCAAGGCCGAGAGCTCGTCCGTTTTATAGCCCTCAACATAGTGAAGATGCATAACTATTCTGTATTTTTCGTCAAGCGCCATCAGCAAACCGAGGATTTGCGCATTATCCTCGCTTGTGCCGATATTGCTTATTTCGTCAAGACTGACGAAACTCACACGCTTTCTGTGTCTCAATATATCATGGCATATGTTGGATGCAACTCTTATGAGCCATGCCTTTTCATGCTCAGAATCGTTGAAATCAGGCGCTTTTGTCATATACCGCAAAAAGCAGTCTTGAACGGCATCCTGAGCATCCTCCCTGTTGCCCGTCATAACGGAGCACAGGCGGTAAAGGCTGTTGCCGTATTCCTCCAACGCCCTTTCGGCATCGGGAGAAATTTTTTTCGTTTTAACGGGCAAGCAACCGCCCCCTCTCTGTAATTGGTAATTCAAAATGCGTAATTATTTTTGCAGGGCAGTTTCAAGCATAATCAAATCGCCGTTGACCCGCACAATGTAATAATTACCATAAATGTCACGGTAAAGCCTTGCGTTCATAAATCCTCTGCTGTTACATTCAAATTCGCTGTCGGGCAATTCCGTGCCCGGTGCAAGCGAATCAACCGTACCTATATACTCAAGCCGAAGTCCGGTGTCATCATTTTTTAGTGCAACAACATTTTTCTCCCGAAACAGGGTGTTGTTATAGTAAATCATCGGTCGCTGATCCTGTTTGGGGACAAAATAAATCTGATAAATATTAAAGCCGATAAATCCGATTATTATTGCAACGATGAGGACAAGCGCAATTTTTGCTTTCTTTGATTTTAACACAAAAATCACCTCCGCCCTTCATAAGATAAACGGATGAGAAGGGCAAAAGGTGACAAAACTTTTTATTTTTTATATACTTTTATAATTTCTCCGATATAGACCTTGTGATAATCCTTATTGGCATAGTTATTTTCGATTGATACATCCTCAAAGCCTGCAGGGTCAATAAACTGAGATGCCATCTTGCGGCATACGAGCGTATATTCTGCCTGCTCAAAAGTCACGCCGCCGTCGGTGAATACCGGAGTCAGACCGCAGACCTCTGCCTTGTTGATGTCCCTGCCGCTTTTCGAGCCGCAGATTCGCAGAGCGTCCTTGAATTCTTCACCGTAAAATGTGATAGTAAAAACATCGTTGTTTTCGATGAATTCATATGTGTATCTCTGAGGACGGATAAAAATAAACGCCGCATCCTTTCCCCAGATTTCGCCGATTGCGCCCCAGCTGACGGTCATCATGTTGAATTTTTCTTCGTTTCCTGCAGTAACAAGTCCCCAACCGTCGGAGATAAGCTCAACGGCGCTTTTCTTTATTTCTCTGATGTTAATTTCTTTCAAAGTCAGTCCTCCCTACACAATAATCTGTTTGATTTTATTAATTATACCACAAAAAAATACCAATGTACATAGAATATTTATGCATTTTTGCTTGATTTTATTTTTCAAAGTGATATAATAATTTTATTAATGAAAGGGGTATGCATATGTTCAAAAAATTAACAGCAATTTTTCTTGCAGTTCTCACCGTTATTCCCATGCTCGGCATGAGCGCAACGCCGGGAGACGCAGCTACACCCAAAAAAAACTACATAATCACCGACCCGTATGCCCGTGTTGACTGGGATGAATGGGGAGTTTACAAAACTCAGCTTCACTGCCATACAACCGCAAGCGACGGCTTTCTTAAAATTGACGAGTTCGTACAAAAGCATTATGACCTCAATTTTGATATCGTTGCTCTTACCGACCACGGCACTCTCAACAGAGGATGGAACAAAGAGCCCGAGCTTGTTCCCATTATGCGTCTGATCAAAAAGGAGCGTACAAAGAACGAGCCTGTCATACCCATCAGCGACGAGCTTTATCAGCAGTATCTTAACGGTACGGCTCCCTCGGAAACCAGAACTCATAAAAACGGAATGATTGACATTCCTCTCGGCATCGAGCTCAACATGGCAACTCCAGTTGCAGACTGCCACCTGACAGGCTATTATGCCGAATACGGTCAGGGTCTTGCAGGCGTTTTCGGTGACTATGAAACCCCCTCCAAGGGCGTTATGGAAGCAGGCGGCATTTCAATGCTCTCCCATGTCGGCGAATATGTTTACACCGACAAAGACAGCGAAAAATATGTAGGTCAGCTCATTGATGACTATTATCCCACAAAGTTCGCCCGTCTTTTTATGGATTTTGAAGGCTCAAGCCTCGGTATGGGCATCAACAGCGCAACCGATGCCCACACGCGCTGCGACCGCATTCTCTATGACCAGATTCTGCAGAAGACCATTCCCAACGGCGTTGTGCCCTGGTGCAACACCTTTGCGGATTCTCACGACGAACCTGCAATCAACGACGCTTACACAATGTCACTCATGCCCGAGCTGAGTGTTGACGGATTCCGTACCTGCCTTGAAAAGGGCGAGTTCTTCTCAATTTCTCACTATTCAAACGGCGTTGAGCTTAACGGCATGAAGGAAATGCCCAACTTTGTTGAACAGGAAGTTTATGACACCAAGAGCTATCTTCTCGACAACACACCGATGGTTACACGCGTTACCGTTGATCAGGATAACGACACAATCACAATTGAAGGCCGTGACTTCAACGAAATCACATGGGTTTCAAACGGCAATGTTATTCTCCGCGAAAGCAACATCAATGACGGCAACGCAACTCTCGATCTTCATTCAGAGCTTCTTGACGAGCCTTATCTCTATGTAAGATTCTATATCACGGGCGAAAACGGCATCTGCTATTCACAGCCCTTCGTTCTCAATGTTGAAGGCGAAGAATTCGAGCCCGTTGAGGTTGTTGAAACCGTTTATGACCTTCCCTGGTTCCTCAGAAAGCTTGTTACGGTTGTTGACCTCATTTTCTTCAGAGCAAACCCCATTATCTGGATATTCAAGTATTTTGCTCTCGGCTATAATCCCATAACATTAGAAAGACTTTTCAATCCGTTCTAAGTATAAAACAGGATGCATGCAGCAAACGCCGCATGCATCCTGTTTTTGGCTGTTGACAAAGTCGTCAGAACATGAACAAAATCATATGTAAATTAAACCGGTTCACAATATATATTTAAAGGAAATAATATATGTAGGGCGGCTTGCCTACAAGCCGCCGTTTTTTCTTCCATCGGAGTACCTTTGCACACTTTCGGTCGAAGAAAACGCCGTCTGACTTCCTTTCTCAACAGTCACTTGACTCCATATTTTTTTGCATAATCCAGAACGATGTTTTTGAAACGCTCATGTTTAAAATTGTTTTTTACATCCGTTAAATCAACATATGAACCTGCTTTAAGATTCTGAATTATTGCCTCTGCAACAAAACATTCAAAAATATAATCATCTTCAAAGCACGCCTCAATATCGGTATTCATGCTGTTATTGATTCCGTCAACCGCACTCCGATAGATAAGGTTATCCCTTCCGAGGAGTCTGCCGCATTTTTCAATGCATTCAATCCCCTTTCGCATATCAGCAACGCTTATTTTTCCCTTGTAATTAATAATTTTCTCTCCGCCTGTAAGAATATTATCGACCGATGTTTCTAGAATTCCTGCAAGGTCTACCAACAAACCTATATCGGGAAGAGTCTCCGCCCTCTCCCACTTGCTGACCGCTTGAAACGAAACTCCGAGCCTCTCACCAAGCTCACTCTGAGTAAGCCCCTTGGCTTTTCTTAATGCTGCAATCTGTTTGCTTATTTTATCTATGTTCAACATATATAATCTCCTTCGTTTTCTATGTCTACATTATACACCTCACAGCCTTCATTTCAATAACCCGGAAGTTTAAAAACAGTGCCGTTTTCTCAACCGTAAAACACTGCTGCCTTTCTGTTTTTGCATCAAAATTTTTATTTTTTCAAAAATCGCACGAGAGCTTTTGCTATGAAAACAGGAGAAAAAGCGAGAAAACGAGAGATTGTGAAATGTAAATTAAAAAATTCAAAAAAACCTATTGACAGAATTCAAACCTTATGATAATATATGCAGGCACGAAAAAATTAAACGGAGGAAAAGTTATGTCTACTTATATGCCTAAAGCGGGCGATATCACCCGTAAGTGGTATGTGATCGATGCAGCAGGTAAGCCCATGGGTAAAGTTGCTGTTGAAGCTGCAAGACTTCTTCGCGGCAAGCACAAGCCCATCTTCACTCCTCATGCAGACTGCGGCGATCATGTAATCATCATCAATGCTGAGAAAGCAGTTCTCACAGGCAACAAACTCGACCAGAAGATGTACTATCATCACACAGGCTACATCGGTCATCTCAAAGAGGTTAAATACAGCACTCTTATGAAGACCAGAGCTGATTTCGCTATGACACTTGCTGTTAAGGGTATGGTTCCCGACACAGTTATCGGCCGCAAGGCTCTCACCAGACTTCGCGTATTCAAGGGCGCAGAACACACACATGCTGCTCAGAAGCCCGAAGCATGGGAATTTTAAGAAAGGGAGGCTATAAATAATGTACGATTCAAATCCTTATTTCTACGGCACAGGCCGCAGAAAGAGCTCGGTTGCCAGAGTACGCGTTTATGCAGGTACAGGCAAGATCATAATCAATGACAGAGAGATCGACGATTATTTCGGTCTTGAAACACTCAAGCTCATCGTTCGTCAGCCTCTCGCTCTCACAGACACAGCCGAGAAGTTTGACATCATCTGCCGTGTAGGCGGCGGCGGTGTAACAGGCCAGGCAGGCGCTATCCGTCACGGTATCGCTCGCGCACTCCTTCAGTACGACGAAAATCTTCGTCCCGCCCTCAAGAAGGCAGGTTTCCTTACCAGAGACCCCAGAATGAAGGAAAGAAAGAAGTACGGTCTCAAAGGCGCACGCCGTGCACCCCAGTTCTCAAAGAGATAATTTTTCCCGAATGGGGATTATCGAAAACCCTTGGAATCTCAACGGTTCCAAGGGTTCATTTCTTTTTAAGAATAATTTAAAAATCCAAAATGTCAATATTTTGTCAATAATTAAGAAAAAACACAGATTCGGCGATTAAACCGAACCTGTGGTTTTTATCATATACCTTTTATCCGTTCCACACAAGTGAAGCGAATTTTTCGTTTGCGGCTTTCTGAGTATCTTCGTCACTGTGAACATACAGCTTGAGCGTTATTTCAATGCTTGAATGTCCGAGCTTTTCGGATACGGTCTTAACGTCAACACCGTTGCGAATCATAAGTGTTGCCATCGTGTGTCTAAACTTGTGAGGGTGGCAATCCTCAATGCCGTACTTTTCTCCGAATTTTCTGAAATAAGCGGTAGGGGCTTGCGGATTTATTCTGTTTCCCGAATCAAGATGTGCAAAAATATGAGTAGGAGTTTTTTTACCCAACCCCTCAATCACTTCTTTCTGCAGTGACTTCCATTCCGAAAGAATTTTGATAACATGATCGTTCAGATAGATAACTCTGTCTTTTCCCGATTTTGTGGTGGTATCGTATGTGCCGTCACCTTCGGTGTATTGAGCATTGTTGACGATATGCACTCTTCCTGTTGATAAGTCAATGTCTGACCAGCGCAAAGCACAGGCTTCCCCTCGACGCATTCCTGAGTCGGCAAGAAGAAGCGTCATTACCTGCCACATCAAAGGCTCATTCTTTGAACAATCGATAATTCTTTTGAGTTCTTCAAGAGAATACACAGCTACTGTTTCAGAGCCTTTTTTGATGATAGGCTTCTTGATTTTCTTCATCGGATGAGCAGATATTATATTTTTCTGATCAAGGCACCAGGTCAGAAAAGCGTGCAGTGTTTCATAATGCTTACGAACGGTGGATGTTTCAAGGTCCTCTTCATATAAAGAATCAAGGTATGCCCGACAGTCGTTCTCGCTTATATCCTCAACTTTTCTTTTACCAAACATTCTTAATGCCCTTTTCATCGTTGTATTGATACCGGTTATTGTGTTGATCTTTTTATCTTCCTTGGTTTCGTACATATATAAATCAAAGGCATCTGCAAAACTTATCTTCTTCAAATTTTCTTCAGCCAGTTGTTTTGCGATTGCTTTTTTCTCGGCTGATTTTTCAGCTTTCGTTTTGACTTCGCCTCTGTCGCAGGCAGCCTGAAAATTAGCTTTTGCAATATCAAGCTCTTTCTGCTGACGCTTTTTAGCCCACTTGTACCAGTCTTCAGGCAATTCCCAAGTCATGGAATAGGGAGTGATTTGCTTGCCGTTGGCGCCATAGCCTCTTGATACCTTGAGTCTGTATCCCGTTAATTCTTTATCCTTATTATACATAGGTGTTGAACTTGCCATTGTTTTTTTCATCCTTTCGATTTTTATTGATTTGCCTGCCCCTTCTGCATAGGAAGGGGCAGATGATATTGATTTTGACACAGCATCTTACGCTGCATTGTTTTCAAGAGATTCAAAGTAATCCATCATTTTCGGGTAATTGATAAGATACTTCATACCAGACTTGACGTGTTTGATTTTGTTTGCCTTTACAAGGTCTCTGATGTAATGAGCACTCATACCGCTCGCCTTTGCTGCATCGTTGATTGACATATATGTAGGTACAACTTTCATATTAAATAAACTCCTTATAATATTTTTGAATTTGTATTTCCGGACAATTAAAATCGAACATAATTTTTGCTTGGAAAATCTAATTCCTGCGATGATAATCAGGCTTGTTGAGCAATATGAAAAATGAATTATTTTTGCTTTGTTTGCATCCGTTTACAAGCTCTTTTTTCACTAAAAACACCTCTCTGACTTTTGGGCATAATTTACCCGTTCTGTCAGAAATGATGTAAGAGTTTTGGCTGACGCTCGATTTCCGAATGAGAAAAAGTGGTTTTTTGCACAGAAAACTGCAGTTTTTAGTGCAACATTAACAATGGTAAGAAGTTTTAATGCTGAAACTTCTACAATTCCTACAAAAGATAAAATTTCTTTATTTTTCTGTTTTGAAAAAATAATGTTCGACTGAATGCAGCTCCATCGGAGTCAGAATCATCTGCATTTTTTGTTGTCTTATTGCTATTTTTTCTTCAGATTTTGATATGATTTAATTCATATAATTTGTTCAATTCAGGAGTTATGGATATATCGTATGAGCGACTAAAATAAGCATTTAAAGTAATGTTTTATTTAGTTGTTTATTGTCTTTAGGTGTTTAGTTTATATGTTTATTTGTTTTATTGTTTTGTTTGTTGTATTCTTCTGTTGTCATCTTGTACACATAATATGATCATCTTTATTACCGACCATTGATCATCTTGTTCACACTTTTAACATTGATTAGGCGTGTTACTTTTAACTATTATTATATTTATTTATATAAATAAGGACTCAAATCCTTGTGTAGAAGCTTTTCTTCATTTTTGGAACAAGTTCCCTGTATACAGGAAATTTTTCTCTGTATACGGGATGCTTTACTCTGTATTCAGAAGAATTTTTTCTGTATACAGAAGGGTTTTTGGGTTGTTTTTCTGCCTGAATAAAATCATCCTGATTTGAAATTTCAACCGAATTGATAACGGTATAGTTGTCCGGATCGTTGTCTTTGCAGATGTTATTAAAGAAATTAATCGTACAACCAAGCAGTGAATGAACGATATTTATTGAGAGCTCGTCGGTTATTTTTCTGCATCGATTGAAGTAGGAAGCATTCTTTTTATGTACGGCATATGCGCCGTCTGAGTTAATTTCAGCAAACAGCGATGATAGTTTTTCTTTAGTTTTTTTCTGCATATTTGAGTTTTTTAACTGCTCATTAATGCGTTCATAATATGTTGATTCGGGAACAAAATCATACTGCATACAGTCCGTTTCGGCATATTTTTTGAACATATAATTTATGGTTGCGAGCGAAGAAAAATTACCGAAGTTTTTCTTTTCGTAATCCTTTTTACCGCAAGCAGTCATCTGTCTCTCAAACCTTAATATGTTGTCATCAACCTGCTTTCCCGATTTTTTTAATTCTTCCGATTTGTCATACAACATACAATTACAGCATTCATTACTGTGATAAAATGAGCCTCGATATTTATCGGGATCATACGGTTTACCGTGAATCGTTTGAGGAATCAGACGTTTAAAATAATATTTTTTAAAGACATCTTTAAACGCATCGGCTTCGTCTTCATCGCGGCACCTGATGCAAAAACTGAAGTCAACACGCTTGATTTTGAAATCATTTATGTGTGGAATCGTGTGTCTGCCGAAAGTTTCGGCGGCAATAAATCCGTTGAGAATCTCCGAAAGTTCGGGAAGATCTTCCTTTTTTACGGCACAAATATTTGTTCCGTACAATACATTCGGAGCTGAAATTTCAATTCTGAAAAGACCGTTCAAAGGGTTGTTCAGGTTCATTCTTTGACCTGATTCGGGATAAAATGTCATACGGACATCGTGTCCGTTCGGGGCTTTTGTAAACTTCTCAAAATATAAATATGACTCTCTTTTTTGTTTCCAACCGTTCTTCATTGAAACAATAAGTGAGGTCGGCAAATCAAACCATACGGTATCAATAAAAATCAAATTACTGTGATACCAAGGGGTGTCATAGGGTTTATTTCCTTTGTCAAAAAAGACTATTTCCGGTGGTGTTGTTGTGGTAATACAATGCAAAAAATCAAGACTCCTTTAAGTGTATTTTAGGTAAAAAAATATTTCTCCTATACTTAAAGAATGTAAGATGCATTTTGTTTTTTGCGGTAAAACGGTTCTGTGTGAGCAAAGTTTGTGATTTTTAGACAAATAAGAACAGCGTATTTTGTTGAGAAAAGACAAAGAAATTCCCTGTTTTTCCCTGTCGAGAAATTATGTGAAAGCAGCGGCAACAAGAGCGATTTTCAGCCGTATTGCAGCTTGATTTGAGTTCTGAAAAAAGGAAAATAAGCCTTCAGTTAGACTTCATTTTTTAATCAAAAAAGCAGTTTAAATACAGTGAAAAATGAAGAAAATCATTTGCAAAATTTAGACAAAAATCGGCACCTCAAAAAACCGTCGTCATAGCTTGTAATGACAACTTGTTGTCATATGACAAGTTATAAAAAAACTGAGCTCCGCAGAAATAATCTGCGGAGCGTAAGTCATGACCGGAAAATGAAAGGATTCCGTTTGGATTGTTATGTTTATTTGTTCACGAAGCTATCAAAAGTAAAATTTGACCCGAGACGAAAACCGCTTGTGAATGCATCAACAAGACTTGAGGACGTAAACTCAATATATCTATCTGTGTAATTCAGAAACAATTCTTTTTCCTTTCCTGACAGCAGCCCTGCAATTTGTTTTTCGAGTTCGGTCAGATCATTAAGTTTCCTCTTCAATTCCGCACCGAATTCAGAATTATATGATTGAGCATCTATGTTGCCGTAATAGAATTCTTCAATAAATGACATCTTGTTCTCCATGCCTGTTCAAAAAGATTTCTTCGCCTTCGGTATCATCATCGTTTTCATGGTGAATATAGCTCTTGACCCTGTAAAGAGAATTGACAATAGATTTTCTCATAAATGCGGGTGTGTTTATTTCCGCATAGTCTTTGTTGGGGAAGGTTATAATCACATGACCGTCACAGGCATCCTCCAGATAATATCCGAAAACAATACAGCCGAAAATTTTGACGGCAATCAACTCGTCTATATCGGCGACATCGCATTCTTCAAGAAGCAGCATATCATTCTTTTCGATGCCGAGAGGTTCAAGGCTTGTATCACAAACGATTAACGGGGTTTCATCAAGATTGTCAAAAACCTCTGCTATTCTTTTTTTACGAAGCGGAAGGAAATCATCAACATCTGCTTCACGGCACATACATTCGGGCGATTCACCAAAGTGCGATGAAATCCTGCTGGCAATTTCGTACGGTGATTTCTTGCCATCGTCTGACAAAAAATTTCTGATGATTTCAGGCGGCAGACCTGTCGAAGAAGCAAAGGCTTCTGCTCTGTCAAGATAGTTTTCTCTTATCAGTTTAAGCATTGAGTCACTCCAAATAATTATTACAGAATTTATTTCTTCTGCAGAATTAATTATACATGACTCAACAGTTTATGTCACGTTCTATAGCGCATGAAGTTTAACGCGAATCGGGAATTATGGCCGGTGATTGCGCACAAATTATATTGCACGAAAAATATTGCAAATTAGTATATTACGATTTACTTAAATGTGATTTACTTTTAATGTCAATATCAATTCTTTGATAATCCCTTCCGAGATGATTTTTCATTGTTTCGGAGGGGATTTTTTTGTTTCTTGATTTTAATGATTTTTTGAATTTCTATTTAATGTATAAAATCCTTTCATTTATATTGCCTCTTATTCTTACATTCTTTCCCTGAAGAAAGACGCCTGGAGATTAATTTTTTAAGTGTCTGTCTTCAGGTTTTTCTTTCAGTATACGCAACCCAAATTTTTAATGACAGGAGGAATACAAATTTAAATCAATCGGCAAAGAAGAAAATGCCCGGAATCTTTTATGCCGAAAAATCTGATTAACGAGGAGGTAAACAAAATGAAAGAAGTACCGCCCCCTTAACGCAATGAAGAAATTGGTGAGACAGCCGTTGCAGACGGTCAATGCAGGGCTGTTTCATCGCACCACACAAGAATCAAACATAAAATTGGAGGAAAATTAAAATGTCAGTAGATTTTATTTTTGTTAAAGGCAAATCAAATTCATTCATCGCAGAAAAAGATTTGGTCAGCGGAGGAGTCCTTGTTTCTCAATTCTTTGTGGATGGCAGAAGGGAATCGATTGCCAGAATAATTGATGACGGAAGAGATTTCAGTCTGATGACTTATTCTGAAAGGACAGGAATACATATCAATTATCTGAGTACGGATAAAAAAACCATTCTTAAAGACGGCAGCATGCCGCCGCAGGAAGTCCACGAGCAGGTTGTGATTATTACTAAACACAACAGAAAGTTGATTATAAGACCTCTCCGTGCAGAAAATAATAACGGTGTAATCATTCTGTATTCAGATGAAGATTCGGTTTTCAGGTCGCTCGCAGTATTCAGCATGGAGCCGATAACCGATTCTGTGCTTATCTCGTTGCCCAAAATTTCATAACAGACACTTGAATGTGCAGCCCCCACACTCCAATCGGAATGTGGGGGTTGAGTTTACTGACACAGATTGATTTGTTGCAGAATTGCATTTTAATGCTCCGTAATCGAATTTTATCGTTAAAAGAGAACTTTGTCGCACAAATACCGTAAAATTGATTTAAGCTGCATTTAAACGCGAAATAAAGACATTTTAAACTTGAGGCTAAAGGCAAAAGGCTGAATCCGGAGATAAAACCGTGATTCAGCCTTAAATTATTTATTCAGTTTTTCGGTGATACGGTTGTATCTGCCGACAACGATATCAACAATAACCTGCGTTCTGACCTTCATATTGAGCTTTGATAAAACCTTGCGAACATTCTGCTCATTGATTTCGGGTATATATTTTTTGTATTCGGGATATTCCTCGATAACCTCAACAAAAAGCTTTATCAGCAGGTCATTACTTGCATTGATATTTTTGGGATAGCCCCTTGCAATCAATGCCATATTGTTATCGAAATTCGGGGCAAGGGAAATGAGTTTGCCGCTTTCAACATCACGAAGCAGACCGAAATTGTTTGTGTGACGGTCAGGATTCTGCGTTACCGTATCAAGGAAAATCATTCTGATGTAATCGGGAATAGCATCAGGGCAGAGTTTTTTGAGTGCCTTGATAACATCGGGATACTCCTCGTTGTCACCCATAAATGTTGATGCAGGCTCAAAATTTATGCTTGCGGCATTTGTGAAATCCTTTGATTTGACACAGCCTTCGCCACGCTCATAAACCGCCATATTCATTCCCAGAGCCTTACCAAGTTCGTATATGAAAAGCTCTGAAAACTGCTCGTTATGATTTGCTTTTTTATACATCCACCATTCGCCGTCACGCAGCTTCCAGCATTTTTCAAAACTGCCCGTGTTTGTCAGTTCGGGTGTTTTTGAATGCTTACTGTTAGCGGCACGGTTGAAACTTTCGTAAGAGCCTTTAAGTGCAAGATTAGAGAAAAAATCACTGTCAAATCTGACATCGCCATAGCATAGCTTGCTGTCAACGGGCTTGACCCAATAGGTGTCTGTAATCGTTGCACCGTTAACGTGTATTACCGATGAAACATCGTCTTTCTCCTGTAAACGTAAAGCTTTTTTCAGTAATCGTGAATTAGCTCTGTGTGAATCAATTGCTCTTGTAGCAAGCCAAGAATCGGCATCGCTGATTCTCTTGAGATAAAGCGGAAGAAGGGTATCGTTAAGCACGGTTAAACTGCCGTTTTTCCAAACAGCAACTGCAGTATCTTTGCTCATTATAACAAAGTCTTTTTCAGCCATATTAACACTCCTTCCGTGATTTTTCTTTTAGTATATCACAGCATATCCGTTTTTTCAAGATGCTTTGCAAAGTACGGTTTATAGGACACAATGTATGCGATAATTTAGTCATTGAATCCGTTTGTTGCCAAAGTGAAGTTCGGATTTTTAAGCAAAATCAAAGAAAGAGGTGTCAAAAAATATATCGCTACTACAAAGTCATCAGCAGCAAAAAAGGCTCTGTATTTCATTGCTTAACGAATTCAAAAAATATTTTTAATACGATTGACAACCTTCAAATTGATGTGTCTGTGATATGAAAAGGAGTATTACATAATGGATAATTACACAGCGATAATGAAAATGAGCAAAAGTCAACTTGAAATGTTTCTTGACGATGTTTACTGCACAGGACTTAACAACGGAATGTATGCAGCAGAACACCCCGAAAATGATGATATACTTGCAGAATTTCCGTTTAATGAAAAATGGCTGTCTGCCGATGCCGAATCCGCAACACTCTGCCCCGAAGGAGAAGACGGCGACGAAAATCTCACAGAATTCTTCGCACAATCCGCTTTGAGATATGCAGGAATAGATATTACGGAGTCCGTAAGTGAAACCGAGAAGACAGGAAGCATCAGCATAACGATAAAGAAAAAAGATTGAAGGGGGAATATTTATGGAAAATATTTTTATCACAGTCACGGGTGTAAATCACTATTTCGGTATGAAGCCCTTTAAGGTCGGCAAGATTTTCAAAATCGTTAAAGACGATGACAACGACTATGACGAGGAGGCAATCCGTGCAGAATTGCCGATGATTGATACTATCGGTTATGTTGCCAACAGCACAAACACAGTATACGCAGGCACAATCAGTGCCGGCAGACTCTATGACAAAATTGACGGTTATGCCTATGCCCAGACAATGTTCATTACGCATTCAAGCGTTATTGCCCTTGTTCTTCCGCCTGAAGCAGTTGAAGGTCCCGAAGAAGATACTCCGCCCATAAAAGAAAAAGATTCGGGTAACAACAAGCCCAAAACTAAAGCCAAAATCGGCTTTTAAAGCCGTCAGCCCCGCAGACATCTGCGGAACGATAATGCTATTTGACTTTATCTGGGTGCTTCTATTTAATATCAAACATAAAGCTATATATTAAGTTTAATTGTAAAAGGCTGAATCCAACGATAAAACCGTGATTCAGCCTTGCACATTTTTCGGTATAAAACGAACGATAACTTTGATTTTAGGAACAAAAAAATTGCGTTCGACAAAAAATACTGTTGATATTATTCCTGAAAGGTGGTATATTTTATTCATATAGGTATAATTAGACGGAGGTAAACTCTATGAACTATATAAAAGTTTCGCAAGCGGCCGAAAAATGGGGCATTTCAGCCCGCAGAGTCCGTGTTCTTTGTGCAGAAGGTAAAATAGAAGGCGTGATTCAAAAAGGTAAGCTTTATATGATTCCCGAAAATGCACAAAAACCTGCTGACGGCAGAGTAAAATATAATATTCTTGCTGATATCGAAGCAAAAAAGGCTCGTCTTTCAGAGATGAGACCGCTTACCACAGGTGAGGTTGAACGCCTCCGAGAAGAGTTTATGATTGAGTTCACCTACAACTCCAACGCCATCGAGGGAAACACTCTCACGCTTAAAGAAACTGCAATGGCTCTTGAAGGTATGACCATAGACCAAAAGCCTCTTAAGGACCACCTTGAAGCCGTAGGACACCGTGACGCATTCCTTTATGTGCAGGACATCGCCACAAAGGATATGCCCCTCAGCGAGAGCGTAATCAAAAATATCCACTCCCTTGTTCTGATAAACAGACCCGAAGACAAAGGCACATACCGAAGAATTCCCGTTCGCATTATGGGAGCTTATACAGAGCCTTTGCAGCCCTATATGGTTCAGCCTGCGATGGAAGGGCTTCTGATTGAAAACAACAAGCGAATCGAAACAATGAATATCATCGAGCGCATTGCGCGTTTTCATCTTGAATTTGAGGGCATACACCCCTTTATCGACGGCAACGGCAGAACGGGCAGACTCATTCTGAACCTTGACCTCATCCGCAACGGCTATCCGCCGATAAACGTCAAATTCACTGACCGCAAGCGTTATTACGACGCCTTCGATGCCTATTACCGTGATAACGACGCATCAAAAATGACCGCCCTCATCGCAGAATATGTCAACGAAAGACTGGATGAGTATCTGGCTGTGCTGGAAAGTGACAATTAAAAGAAAGAGGAACCTCAAATGGCTATTAAGAAAAATGAATTATACAGTTCTCTTTGGGCAAGCTGTGACCAGCTTCGTGGCGGTATGGATGCCTCACAATACAAAGACTATATTCTGACCTTGTTATTCGTCAAATATGTAACGGATAAATTCAAAGGTGTAATGTATGCGGATCTTACCGTTCCCGAAGGTGCAAGCTTTGACGATATTATTGCTCTCAAAGGTAACAAAAATATCGGCGAAGAAATTGATAAAATCATTGCATCTCTCGCTGAAGCAAATGAACTTCGTGGAGTTATCGACAACGTTCATTTCAATGACGAAAACAAGCTTGGCAAGGGCAAGGAAATGGTTGATAAACTCAGCAAGCTTATTGCCATATTTCAGAGACCTGAATTTGATTTCAAAAACAACGAGGCAGGCGGAGATGATATTCTCGGAGATGCTTATGAATATCTTATGCGTAACTTTGCGACAGAAAGCGGTAAGAGTAAAGGACAGTTCTATACTCCCGCCGAAGTTTCCCGTATCCTTGCAAAGGTTGTTGGTATTGATAAAATTGCAGTTCGCCCCGAAGGCTGGAGCGTTTATGACCCTGCCTGCGGTTCAGGTTCACTTCTTATCCGTGCAGCCGATGAAGCTCCTGTTACTGTTTCTATATGGGGACAGGAAAAAGACATCACCACTGCAGGTCTTGCAAAGATGAATCTCGTTCTTCATAACAAGGCAGACGGTGAAATCAAAGCAGCAAACACATTCTCCGATCCTCAGTATACTGATGAAAGAAACCCTGAAATTCTCAAAAGATTTGACTTTGCAGTTGCTAATCCGCCTTTTTCTCTCAAAAACTGGACAGACGGATTAAAGGAATTCGGACGCTTTGATGGCTATGACGACAGACCGCCAGAGAAAAACGGTGACTTTGCTTGGCTTATGCACATTCTCAAGTCCCTTAAGTCAACTGGTAAGGCAGCCGTTATTCTGCCTCACGGTGTTTTGTTCCGTGGTAACGCAGAAGAAAAAATCCGTAAAAATATTATTGATAAAGGTTACATTAAGGGAATTATTGGTTTACCTGCTAACCTTTTTTATGGCACAGGTATACCTGCTTGTGTTATAATCATAGATAAATCCGATGCCGACGAACGCAAGGGCATATTTATGATTGATGCAAGCCACGATTTTGTTAAGGATGGCAACAAGAACCGTCTTCGTGAGCGTGATATACATAAGATTGTTACCACATTCAATGAGCAGATTACGGATGACCCGAAATACGCACGATTCGTGCCCAATGATGAGATTAAAATTAAAAACGAGTACAATCTCAACATTCCTCGTTATATCGACAGTTCTGTTCCTGAAGATTTACAAGATATTGAAGCCCACCTTCACGGTGGCATTCCTGCTGTTGATGTTGAGTCAATGGATAAATACTGGACTTTGTTCCCGAATCTTAAAAACAGACTTTTCTCTGTTATGAGAGAAGGATATTTTAAACTCAACATTGAATCCGATGATGTTCGCAACACCATTTATAACGATGATGAGTTTTCTGCATATGCCGACAGAATAGACATGGCATTTGATGAGTGGACAGCTGAAATTGACAGTGAACTCCGCAATATCGGTGAAGATATTGATGTCAAGAAATATGTTGTTTCTCTTGCAGCAAAGCTTATTGCACAGTTTGACGGAATTGAACTGATTGATAAATATGATGTTTACGAGGTTCTTCTGTCTTATTGGCAAGAAACCATGGCTGACGATATCCATATTCTGAAATTCGATGGCTATGCCGCCGGCAGAGAAACCGAAAACATTATTGAGAAAACAACCGATAAAAATGGAAATGAAAAAGAAAAATATAAGGGCTGGGAAGGCAAACTTATTCCCAAAGCCTTGGTTGAGTACGCCTTTTTCTCGGAAGAACGCTCAAAACTTGATGAAGCTCAGGCTGTTGCCGATCAAACTCAAAGTGAATTTGATGAATTTATAGAGTCAATAGACAGCGACTCTATGTTGGCTGATATTGTTGAGGACGGTAAGGTTAAACTTAAAGATGTCAGAGAAAAAACGGCTGAAATTTATAGTGGAATTACTTCCGGTAAAATTAAAAAGCTTGAAAAATTTGCATCCTTATTTCCTATGAAAAAGAAGGAATATCTTGACTATATTGAAAAGAACCCTGAATGTGCTTGTGCTATAACCGACAAGGGAACAGTTACAAAAGCAAGCATAAAGCTTGCTATACGTGAAGAGAGAATCAATATAGGTGTTTCAGAACTGTATGCAGCAGATTATTGCGATTTAGTTAAGGCAGAAGGTTATCTTGTTAAAATAAGCGAATATTCAGCTTTAATAAAAGAGCTTAATAAAGCACTTGATGAAAAGATAAAAGCAAAATATGCCGAGCTTACCGACGAAGAAATCAAAGAACTTCTTGTTAACCGCAAATGGTATTACACCATTTTTGACGGAATCAAAGCTCTTTATGTAACAACATCGCATAATATGGCTAATCGTGTATCCGAGCTTGCAGACCGCTACGAAAGCACTTTACCTGAACTTGAATCAGAGGTTGCCGATTATGAAGCAAAAGTCAAATCTCACCTTGAAAGGATGGGATTTGTATGGTAATACCTGAAGGATATAAACAGACAGAGATTGGTGTTATACCAGAAGATTGGGAAATAGCGACAATAGGGGATATTGCAAATTTTCAAGGTGGAAGTCAACCTGATATAAAATATTTCTCAAGTCAACAACGCGAAGACAGAATCAGGTTGGTACAGATAAGAGATTATAAAACAAATAAGTACATCACATATATTCCGATTTCTTTAGCAAAAAGGTTTTGCAATAAAGATGACATAATGATTGGTAGATATGGTCCCCCGATTTTTCAAATATTAAGAGGAATTGATGGAGCATATAATGTGGCTTTGATCAAAGCTACACCCAAAAATATACACAGGGAATTTTTATACTATACTTTAAAAGATGAAAAGCTGTTTGAATACATTGAATTACTCTCGAGACGTTCTTCTGGACAAACTGGAGTTGATTTGGATGGACTTCGCAACTATTATATTGGTTTACCCTCATTAGAAGAGCAAGAATACATCGCCAATGCCCTGTCAAATGTTGACGATATGATTCTGTCAATTGAAAAGCTGATTGATAAGAAAAAAGCTGTCAAGCAAGGTGCAATGCAAGAACTTCTCACAGGCAAAAAACGTCTTCCCGGATTTACTGAAGAGTGGAAAGGCTATTGCGTTGGTAAAATGGGCAGCTTTTATAATGGTTTATCTGGAAAAAGCAAAAAAGACTTTAATTGTGGAAACGCGCATTTTATTACATTTTTAAATATTTTATCTAATGTTAAAATTGACATCTCAATACTCGCTTCCGTTAATGTGAAAGAGAATGAATCACAAAATGCCGTGAAAAAAGGTGATTTGTTTTTTAACACATCTTCTGAAACACCGGAAGAAGTGGGAATGTGTGCAGTTTTAGATGAAGATCTCAACAATACGTTTTTAAATAGTTTTTGTTTTGGGTTTAGATTAAATAACGATGATCACAACCCTCTGTTTTTGTCGTATTATTTTAATAGTACAATAGGTAGAAAAATTATGGGTGTTTTAGCACAAGGAGCAACAAGATACAATTTATCAAAAAACAACTTTGCTGAAACTGTTTTAAAACTACCTCCCAAAGATGAACAAACCGCAATTGCTTCGATTCTTTCCGATATGGATAACGAAATCAGTGCATTAGAGCAAAAACTAAAAAAAGCCCATCAGCTTAAGCAAGGTATGATGCAACAGCTTCTGACAGGGAAAATTAGACTTTTATAGGGAGTAATTCAGTAATGAGAGAATTTATTAATGTTTATTGTGATGAAAGCTGTCATTTGGAAAACGACGGCATAAATGTTATGGGATTAGGTGGGCTTTGGTGTAGTAAAGTCAAGGTCAAAGAGATTAATCAAAGAATAAAAGACATAAAAATCCGAAATGGTGTAAATCCAAATTCAGAGATAAAGTGGACAAAAGTGTCCCCTGCAAAAAAGCAATTGTATATTGATTTAATAAACTATTTCTTTGATGACGATGACCTGCATTTTAGAGGGTTGATTGTTCCTAATAAGTCTGCACTTGAACACGAAAAATACAATCAAACGCACGAAGATTTTTACTACAAGATGTATTTTGAAATGCTAAAAACAGTCTTTTCTCCTGCGTTGATATATAATGTATATGTTGATATTAAAGATACAAATTCCGCTAAAAGAATCAAAAAGTTAGAAGATGTTTGTTGTAATAGTTTTTATGATTTTTCTCATCGAATCATAAGGAATATTCAACCAGTACGTTCACACGAAGTTCAAGTAATGCAGTTAGTTGATGTTTTACTTGGTGCGCTTGTGTACGCAAATCGTAAATTTGATCCTGTAGAAAAACGCAGTGAAACCAAAAAGGAACTTGTTGAATTGATAAAGAAAAGAAGTGGATATTCTTTAGTGAGAACCACCTTGTTAAAAGAAGAAAAATTTAATGTTTTTGTTTGGGGGGCTACTCGAAGATGAGTTGCAATCAATTGCCATCCCTCGTCGTTTGCGAAAATTGGGCGAAATTTGATGATTATGATAATATTATTTATCAGATTTTTAAAAGGGATTTTATTGATTCCTCACCCACTTATGAAAACAAGAAGGTTGTTATTAGAAGACACCCACTTGTCGGTGATAAAGAACAAACCTTTTTTCATGTCACAAGCAAGGATTATGATTATAATAAAAGCGAGGATCGTTGTCCCGATCCTCGCCGTTGCGAAAGAATTAAATGGATAAGAAAATTTATTGAAAATGACTTTTGTCTTGATGACTGTAGCGAATGCGACGGAATTAAAGTGTGGGAAGAACCATATAAAACAAATGAAAGAATATATTTATTGTTAGAGGAAGAAAATTATATAGTGATTATTGAGCGAAGAGAAACGTATTTTCTTCTTATAACAGCATATTATTTGGAACATAGCCATTCTTTGAGAAAATTATTAAAAAAATATAATGCCTATATAAAGCAAAAAGCGCCTTAACAAGTAAGACGCAATTAGGAACTCCTTCTACAACTGGTAGATGAGCTATTTATATTATATGCTGATTTTTTGATTTTGTCAACCATGGCTTAAAAATGTTATAGAATGTTTTAGAAATTTTAACAAATGAGGTGTAAATATGCCCCAAATCGGTGATAGCGAAAGAAAAACTCAAAACCGAGCTATAAAGTTTTTCTGCGACAAACTGAATTATACATATATCGGTAACCTGCATGACAGCGAAAACAGCAATATCATGCAGGACACTCTGCGTGCATATTTAAGCCGAAGAGGATATTCGGACAAGCTCATTACCCGTGCAATTGACAAGCTTGTGCGTGCCTCAACAAACCTTCAACAGGGTTTATATTATGCCAACAAAGAGGTTTATTCTTTGCTCAAATACGGTGCAAAGGTAGCAGAAGAAGCTGGCGAAGCCGAAAAGACTGTTTATTTCATTGACTTTGAAGATGCTGCACAAAATGATTTTACCGTTGCGGAAGAGGTAACTGTTATTGGCAACAACGAAAAGCGTCCCGATGTCGTTATCTATGTCAACGGTATTGCTCTTGCTGTTATTGAGCTTAAAAAGAGTACTGTATCCGTATCCGAAGGCATAAGACAGAATCTCACAAACCAGAAAGCTCATTTTATTGAGCAGTTCTTTACAACAATGCAGTTCTGTATGGCAGGTAACGAGAGTGAAGGTTTGCGTTACGGCACACTCCTTACTCCCGAAAAGCATTATCTTGAATGGAAGCAGGAAGCTTTCCGTGAATTCCCTGAAGAACGCAATGAAACAGATATTCTCATTGAAGATAAGTGTAAAGAAATAACTGAAAAACTTTACGAAGGTCTTTTCTGCTTATTCTACAAGAAGCGTTTCCTTGACTTGATTCATAATTTTGTTATCTTCGATAAGGGAATCAAAAAGGTTTGCCGATACAATCAGTTTTATGCAATCCACCGTGCGCAAAACCGTCTTGTTCAGAAAAACAAGGGCGGTATAGTCTGGCACACACAAGGAAGCGGTAAAAGTCTTACAATGGTCTGGCTTTCAA
This sequence comes from Acutalibacteraceae bacterium, assembly GCA_045539875.1. Taxonomy (GTDB): domain Bacteria; phylum Bacillota; class Clostridia; order Oscillospirales; family Acutalibacteraceae; genus CAG-177. The sequence goes on along the minus strand of JAZQGF010000030.1, from coordinate 31,572 downwards.
AATGGATTCTTGCCAATAATCCCAATGCAAGAGTTCTGATTGTAACAGACCGTGAAGAACTTGACGATCAGATTGAAAAGAATTTCATCGGTGTTGACGAGAATATTGTGCGCACAAAAAGCGGACGTGATTTGCTCGCAAAGCTGAGTTCTTTTGACGAAAGACTTGTTTGCTCTCTTGTCCATAAATTTGGCAAAAAGGGCGAAGCCGTTTCCGATGATGACTACGATAAATATGTTGAAGAGCTTCTGAACAGCCTTCCGAAGGATTTTTCGGCAAAGGGCGATTTCGTTGTGTTTGTTGATGAATGTCACCGTACACAGTCAGGCAAGCTTCACAAAGCTATGACAACAATTCTGCCCAAAGCTATATTTGTAGGTTTCACAGGTACACCGCTTCTTAAAAAAGATAAAAAGACAAGCCTTGAAGTGTTCGGCGGATATATCCATACCTATAAATTCAACGAGGGTGTTCGTGACGGCGTTGTTCTCGATCTTCGTTACGAAGCACGTGACGTTCCGCAGGATATAACTGCACAAGATAAAATCGATGCTTGGTTTGATGCAAAAACAATGGGTCTTACTCCCAGAGCGAAAGCAAAACTCAAAGCATATTGGGGAACAATGCAGAAGATGTTTTCATCCCGTTCCCGTCTTGAAAAAATAGCTCTGGATATTATCTTTGATTTCACAATTAAGGGCAGACTTATGGACGGTAACGGCAATGCAATGCTTGTTGCAAGTTCCGTTTATGAAGCCTGTAAATATTACGAAATATTCCAGACACATGGTTTCAAGAAATGCGCCATCATATCTTCCTATGCCCCGCAAGCAGGAGATTTGCGCACCGATACTGTAAGCGATGAAGAAGATACCGAAACCTTTGAGAAATACGAAATATACAACAAGATGCTCGACGGTCACGACGTAGAAGAGTTTGAAAAAGAGGCAAAGCGAAAATTTGTTGAAGAGCCTCATAATATGAAGCTCCTGATAGTTGTTGACAAACTTCTCACTGGTTTTGACGCACCCTCCTGTACATATCTTTATATTGATAAATCAATGCACGACCACGGCTTGTTCCAAGCAATTTGCCGTGTTAACCGTCTTGATGATGAAAGCAAGGATTTCGGTTATATTGTTGACTATAAGCAGTTGTTCGGCGATCTGGCTGATGCGATCAACACTTATACAAGCGGTGCATTCGAAGACTATGATGAAGAAGATGTTGCAGGTCTTTTGAAAGACCGTACAGCGGAAGCTAAAAAATATTTTGAAGAAACACTTGATGCTCTCGAAGAACTCTGTGAAGGTGTTTTAATGCCGAGAACAGATAAAGAGTATATCTTCTATTTCTGTGGAGAAAACGGTGTTGATACAGAAAACGATGAGGTTTTTGCAAGAAGCAGAGAAAAACTCTATAAACTTGCCAACAAAATCACTCGTGCATATGCAGAAATCAAACCGAGAATGGATGATGCAGGATACACTTCTGTTCAGAAAGAAGAGTTTGATAAGAAGATTACCTTCTATCTTAATCTCCGTGACACAATCGGACGAGCAAGCGGTGATTTCCTTGATCTGAAAGCTTATGAACCGGGTATGCGATATCTTATTGATAACTATATCGTTGCAGAAGATTCGCAAAAGATCGGAACATTTGACGATTTTACTCTTCTGGATTTTATTCTCGCACAAGAAGAAAAACTCAATGGAGAAGGCGGGGAATCATCACAGGAAAGTGCAGCGGAAACAATTGAAAATAACATCCGCAAAAAAGTCGTTGAGAAGCTTGTTATTAACCCTGCATATTACAGCAAGATGTCCGCTGTGCTTGAACAGCTTATTCTTGACAGAAAACGTGGTGTTATAAAATACAAGGAGCTTCTTGAAAGGTATATTGAGCTTGCCAAGAATGTTACAGTTCCTGAAGAAAACACTGCATATCCCGAATCAGTTCGTAAGAGTGAAGCAATGCGTGCTATTTATGATAATTGTGGTGAAGATGAAACCCTTGCAGTCTCTCTTCACAATGCAGTTCTCAGTGTGAAGCAGGACGGTTTCCGTAATAATCCGGTTAAAGAAAATAAAATCAAGAGAGAACTTTACAGAATATTAAACAACGAAAGCGAAGTCGAAAGACTTTATAAAATCATTGTAGAACAAGAGGAATATTAATGCAGATTGAAGTTTCCGGAATACCGATAGAGATTATAAAAAAGAATATTAAAAACATTCATCTGTCGGTGTTGCCTCCTGACGGAAAAGTCCGAGTATCTGCTCCTACAACAGTTTCCGATGAAAGCCTTGAAATGTTTGTCAGAACAAAAATAGGTTGGATCAGAAAACAACAGGAAAAGTTTGAAAACCAACCAAGGCAATCGGAAAGACAATATGTTTCAGGTGAAACTTTATATCTGTGGGGAAAGCAATACTTTCTTCAGGTTGAATACAGTTATAAGGGTAATTCTCTTATGCTTGATGGTGACAAAGCGATACTTACAGTGCGAAAAGAAAGCACAGTTAAGCAAAGAGAGAACTTCGTTAATGAGTGGTACAGAGAACGATTGAAATCAGAAATTGAAAGGTTGTTACCAAAGTGGGAAACCATAACAGGTTTAAAATGCAGCTCATGGCAAACAAAATATATGACCACTCGCTGGGGAACCTGCAACACTCAGACGAGAAAGATCTGGCTTAATTTACAGCTTGCCAAAAAGCCCGTAGAATGCTTGGAATATGTCATTCTTCATGAATTGGCACATACAAAAGTGAAAAATCACGGTGCTGATTTTATTGCCATAATGGATAAATATATGCCATATTGGAGAGAAACCAAGAAAAAGCTTAATGATTTTACTTTGGATTTTTTAAAAAATCCAACTGAAGAAGATGCCTAATATTAACGAAACACTTTTGAAACTTAAAAAGTCGGATTTTCGTGCGAGGTTTCACTTGACGGAGAGGGACAAGGCTTATATTGCCGAAAAGGGAATGGATACCGTAAGAAAACACGCAGAGGAGTTTGTGCGCATCCGTCTTGCACCTGCACACCCACCTAATGACGGAAAGCAGACTCCGATGCGAGGACATCCTGTGTTTGTGGCGCAGCACGCCTGTGCCTGCTGCTGCCGTGGATGCCTTGAAAAGTGGTATCGGGTACCGCAAGGGAAAGAACTGACTGGTATTCAGCAAGAAAAAATCGTCAACCTGCTTATGGCATGGATAAGTGAAGAAATAAAATGATTCTGCAGATTATAACGAATAAGTACAGATTAATGGATAGCAGATAATATAAAATTTATTTGAATTAAGATGTTAATTTGTTAGGAGATTTTTATGGGAACAGCAAGCAAATTGAGAGCAAAACAAGCCGAGGCAAAAGCCCAAACAAAAGAAATCATAACGATTGAAAAGGAAATAATTGCAGATAAAAAAAGAGTTATTGAAGTTTATCAAAATGCCAATGTAATTCTCGGAGATATTGACCGAAAATTTCAGAAGGCAACAAATCTTAACGGTATTGATTTATCTTTTTTGTTTCTTGCTACAGCCTTGCAATGTATTCGTCAATATTTTTTGACCAACTTTACTCTCAAAGATGACAGACCGAATGATAAAGATGCAGCGAAGGATACCAAGGGAAAAACGGAAGAGCATTCCGACAGAAAACATAGGTATTATAAACCCTCGCTTGATGAAATAATCACCAACCCTGTTCCTTATGATACAACATTCGGAAGCCGTAAGTTCGACCTGAATCTTGGAGGCGGATTTGGTCACAGAGCAAAAACTGTAGGTCATGATCCCATTCTCGGTTGGATATTCGGAACTGCAAATATCGCAACGAGTACACTAACTACATGGAAATTTGATTCATATCATATTGCTTCCTTGAAAACGAAGAATGGTATTGTTCGAGACGGTATAGCCGCTCATGCAAGAACGGATCTGGTTTTGAGCAACACGGCAGATAAACTTATAAATCAAGGTGCGGAAGGCAAGAAAAAAGTCGGGGCTTCACTTATAAAAGAAGCCATTCACCTTAAATCAGATGTGAATTCAAAAGCGAGTTTGCCGATACCTTTTGTTTCTGAAATTTCACCCAAACTTGCTTCAACACTTGCTGATTACGGAATAGACACGGCAAACCTTATCAACGTTGGAAAACAAGCTTCTTATTCGATATTGATAAATCAGCTAACGGCGATGATTCATTATCTGTTTTATGATCCTGCTCGGGACGGAAGCAGACTTCAATATGAAGTGAGAACCCGAAAAATATTATCGTATTCAAATGTTATTGCATCCGCAAGCAACGTTATAGCTGTGGCGATAGCAGAGATTGTTGCGGTAACTTCAGAAAATGCCGCATTGGCCCAAAAAGGATGGTCATATCTTGATGTTGGTGGAATTCTTGTTACCTGTTACAGATTGTTTGAAGATGAAAAATTTATAAGACAAGTAAAACAAGAGTTCCTTGAAAAAGAATGGATATCAATCGTTGTAGGCGAAGAATATAAGTTTATGAAAGAGGTTGAAAAGAATGGCAAATAAATATGATAGAGGTGTAGTGGAAGGTATTAAGATTCAGAAAAAAGCAGAACAAAAGGTTAGAGAAAAAGAACTAAAAGCAGAGGAAACGGCGGATCAAAAGTGGGAAAACAGGTTTAACACTCAAGACGAAATCAACGATATACTTATTGATGACAAAGAAGAAGAGGAAGGAAAAACAAAATTCGGTCTGAAAAGAGATTTCAATATCAATGAGCTTGACGTTAATGAAAGACGCTTTTTGATTAATGCTCTCTATTCGCTTTTTGAAGATGAAGTTTCTGTAAATCAGCAGAATTATTTTAATAATTTGCGCAATCATCTTGGAGTTACTGAAAAGCCCACAGAAGCAGATTTGAGTAATATTAAAAATGTCGATTCAATCGAACAAAAAGAAGCAATATGGTATTGCATCTGTGAGTTTTTGTTTTTAAAAGACTGTCAAGAGCTGTCGGTTGAAAAATACAAGAACATTTTTGACTATTATGAATTGAAAAGCGAGCGTCTTGAAGAAAAGTTTGAGACCATCAACAGCTTGTATGGCAAGTTGGGTGCAGAATTTTTTGTATCAAACTTTTTGGGGTCCTCATCAGATAACTTCAGCGATGAAGATGAAGAAGCTGATATCCAAGAAGAAACTGAGGAATATTTCGAAGAAGACGACCTTGATTTAAAAGATGAACTTGAAAGTATTATTCAAAAATATATTACTAAAATAGGCAAAAGTCTTGAAGACAGCTTCGACCTTTCGAGTGAAATCAAAGAAAGATTTGATTTCAAGAAAAAGGATGCAGATTCAGATGATGATGCGGCAAAAGAAGAAACAAGAATTGAAAAAATCACAAAAGTAATTAACAAATTAAAGCTTACGATTGTTCCCGATTCAGTTGTTGAGATAAGAAAAATCAGCGGCGGATATATAATTTTTACAACCTATGCTATATATTTGCCTGATAAAAACGGATATGCGGAAATCCCTTATAAAAGCATAAAAAAGAATCTTGATAAGCTCAAAACAAGTAAGGGCAAGCACAAGAAGGAATCAATGCTTACCATATCGTATACAGATAGTGACGGCAACGAGCAACTTGTTAATATTGATAATTCAAAGGTTGAAGAGGAAGTTTTGCAAAGCTTGTTGACTGAAATTTGCGGCAACAACATTGAATATGCAGAAACGGATAAAGCAATATCTTTTGATAATTTACCTGAAGAGGCTTTGGTGATTTTTGTTGCTCTTTTGGTTTATATTCTAAAATCGACAAACAGCAACTTGATGGAAGCGTATGTTCTTGCGAGCGGATTAAAGGTGTTTCTTAAGTGGAAAGACATTTGCTCTTTGATAAATAACGAAAAAGAATATGATGAATATGTAAATAAATTCAGAGCGTTAATTCCTTATCCTTCAGAAAAAAGCATTTCGGTTGAGACTTGCGAATTGGTACTCAATGCGCTTGCGGCAACACAATGGTTAAAAGGAGAAGACAACAAAGGTGCGGCAACATTGAATCCTAAAGAGACAGAACTGGTAAGGAAACTTTATTTTGTTTCGTACAAAAGAGATGCGTTCAATGCTATTAGGGACGATGCTTCGTTTTATCTTGAGATGATGCTTGGGTACAGGCATATCAGGGAACTTGAAAAAATAGAAGCAAAAAGAATTGCGCTTTTTACACATTACGGAATAAGTGCAGGCCAATATCTCGGCTCGCGAGCACTTGCAATATTTTTTGGAAAAACACTGTTGATTCCGGGATTGAATATGTTGACTTTCGGTGTTTATACAGGTATCATGGCCGGGGTAGCTATTAAAAAACATTTTGATAACCAAAAACTCAAAGAGAGTATAATTTCTAATATGTTGGAGAAATATACGGATTGCAAGAAACGTTATATAGCATTGCAAGGAAATGACGATATTTACAATGCTTTCGGAAGAGTTGTTGAAAAAATCAAAGAGATTCAAAACAAATAACAGTACAAATTTAGAAAGCCCGTCATTGCGACGGGCTTTTGTGCGCTATAGCCGGCCATGTTTTCAGAATCGCGTAATAATTCGTACGTTTTTGAACGTGACGTGGAGAGCTGGTATCTGTTAAAATAGGTATACAGAAAACGAAGCGGCGGGAAGAGGTTTTTATGGCTGGATTCATTGAAGTTTTTTATTACGGCAACATCGAAACGCAGAATTATACACCCGAACTCGGAAACGAGCTTAAGAAAAAGCTTGGTGCGTTGACCGCACTCGAAAAGCAGCTTTCCGACAGACTGACGGGCGAAGAAAAAGAATTATTTCTGAGCTATGTGGAAAAATACAATGAATTCAACTCGCTCTCGGTTGCCGACAGTTTTATAAACGCTTTCCGTCTCGGTGCAAAATTCACCCACGACACATTTATATGATAATTCCGTCCTCCTTTCGTTTCGAGGGTCATGACATAAAATGCTCCACAGAAAATCTCTGCGGAGCATTTGTGTTTATTTAATGAAATTGGTTTTGATTTTGTTTTCGGGGATATCACGGAGTTCGTATTTCTCGTCTGTTTGACCGAGAACGATTGCACAGCAGGGAATCATTCCTTCGGGGAGGTTGAGTTCTTTCAGAAGCTCCTCGTTATCATTGAGGAATCTGACCGCACCCCAGATGTGGCAGGAGCCTATGCCAAGTTCGGTAGCGGCGATTGCCATATTCTGAACAAGAATTGCAGCGTTTGAGAAGTTCACATTAATACTCTTGAGGTCGGTTGAGGGAATGAGTGATGAAACAAGAATAACAGTCGGTGCGCCGTAGAAAGGTCTGTGTTCGGTCTGGCTTTCGCAGTAGTCTTCCCACTTGTTCAGAAACTCACGGTTGCTGATAACCGTAATGTTCAGCGTGTCAAAAAGTGCTCTGCCGACAGGTGATGCGTATGCTGCTTTGAGAATCAGATTGAGTTTGGATTCTGTTATGTTTTCGCCGTTATATGTACGAATTGATCTTCTGCTGAAAAGATTATCAAATGTATTCATAGCTTTTCTCCTTTATTTCTGTATAGGATAATTATAATTCTGCCGGAACCCGATGTCAACATTCGCGTTGCCTCATGTTTTTGCGTGTTTCTGGAATTATTCGCTCATTTTTTTGTAATATAATTCAAATATTCGCTTATATTTTTGTAAAACTCGTGAATTATTCGCTATTGGACGGAGCGCACTTTTATTTTGAATTTGAATGTTTGACAAGCTTTTATTTTGGGTATATAATGGTAAAAAATTATTGGAGATGCTTTTATGACTGCTACATTCGGTACGATTTATGTTATTTTTAAAAAGTGCGTTGCACTGATATCCGCAATTATGATGCTTGTTGTCGGTGCTGACGAAAAAGATACCCCTGCACCCGTGGGGGCTGAGGTCATTTCAAAGACCACCTATGTTTTGTATGATCAACATATGACCTCGCAGGGCGTTACAAATGACGGCGAATATTTCTATTTCAGCGGCAAAAAGAATCTGGGTAAGGCTGATATTGAAACGGGCGAGATTTTTCTCATTACCACAAATGCAATCCCCGATGAGCTTGAAGATATGGGCTATGACCACATCGGCGGTCTGAGCTGCCACGACGGAATTGTTTATGCAGCCGTTGAAGACGGCCCCGATTATGAGCGTTCGTGCATTGTTCTCTACGATGCTGAAACGCTGAAATATACGGGTAAATATTATCCTCTTCCCTATGAGCTTCACACGGAAGGCGTGCCGTGGTGTGCGGTGGATGCCGAGAAGAATTATATTTACACCGCCGAATGGACAAACGCAACTGTTCTCAACGTTTTCGACCTCGACACCTTAGAGCTTGTTAAAACCACTCCTCTTTCACAGCCCGTAGACAGAGTTCAGGGTGCTGAAATGTTTGGCGGCAAGCTTTATATGTCCTGCGATGAACTGGACGGCAATAAGCATATTTACTGCGTTGATGTTGAAAGCGGTGACGTTCAGGCAGCATTCACAAGAAATGTCGGCGCAGAGATCGAGGCTGAAGGCATGACTGTCTATGCCGACGAAAACGGCGAACCTGTTTTCTGCGTTCTCGACAGAGGTGCACGCCGCCAAAGCTGCAATCTTACAAGATACACACTTGCTGATTGATTGAAAATGTCAATATTTTGTCAATAAGTCAGGATATTGGAACTTTTTCGGGGTTGCGGACAAACTGCGGTAAGTTACGGCAAATGCCTTTTTATTGACTTTTTGACCGTTTGTCAATGTCAATCTGAGCGATTTTACAGATTACGGCAGGTTATGACAAGCAAAAACAAGATGCTTTAATCACACTCAAGTTCTCAAAGAGATAATTTATCCCGAATGGGGATTATCGAAAACCCTTGGAATCTCAACGGTTCCAAGGGTTATTTTTTCAAAAATGCAGCCTGCAGATTTTGTCTGCAGGCTATTAATGTTTTTATATCAAAGTTTTGAAAATCCGTGGCAATTGATAAGCGCATCAAGCTTTTTGCCCTCTTTGCAGAGAGGACACTCATGGGAGGAAGTGGCGAAATATCCAGGTAAATCGTTGGGATTGAAAACCGAATTTACGGCATAACCATCACATTCGCTTGCCGTTGCGAAAATTGATGCAACGCCGACAACCTCTCCGCCGTAATATCTGACAGCTTCCATCGCAGCCTTTACCGTTCCGCCCGTGGCAACCGAAACTGCAAGCACAAGAACATGCTTTCCCTTAATCATAGGAACAATATTATCTCTGAACATAAGCTGTGAACTGCTCGTTGTTTCGGGAGTTACAACATAAATGGTCTGGTGAGCATTGATATTCATCCAGTTATTTTTTGTAAGCTCATCGGCAAGGCATGCTCCGATGACCTCTGTACCGTCAAGGCAAAGAATGGTATCAACTATTTTAACCTTATAGTGGCTGTGGCTGCAAAGCTCCTGCGCAACCGCCTTAGCCTCCGAAAGACGGGATTTCTGTGCGGCAACATCAATGTAATAGTTGCTATGGGAATGGTTTGTTGCAAAATGACCCTTTGCAACGCGAAGATAAAGATTGCTTCTTTTGGTTTTTATTTTTGTAATACTTGTTGTAGGCATAGAAACCCTCCTTAAGTCTTATGGGATATAAAATATTGTATAACATATATATCAAAAATGCAAGAAAAATATTATTAGACCGCAATATTTTTATGCAAATTCACTATTTTGTGTTTTATTTTATTAACACCATGCCTGCGGTTGGAACCTTTATTTCCTCAAGCGCCGAGATAATTGTTCCGCATTCCGTTTCATTGCCCATACAGTCAACGATTTTGTAGCTCTTGCCCTCTGCGCCCTTAATAATAAGAGCATTATGCATCGAAGCATTAACCGCAACAGCGTTTCCGGTTTTTATTTCAACAACAGGATTTGTATAAGAAACGGTTACGGATTTATCGCCGAGAGCCGAGCACGCAAGGCTGTAGTTTGACTCGGGATTCAGTGCTGTCAGTTTTCCGTCAAGAAGCACTTCCTTCCATTCTTTCCAGAAAGAAACATAATATTTCAGCATTTTATAATGCTCTTTCGGAAGCTTATCAACACGCACCGAAACCTGCGGCACACCGAAAAGAATGCTTGCGAACTGAAGCGCGGCGTTTTCTGCCGTATCCTCTTTGTTCCACATTATCATATCCGAATGAACGGCAGTTTTGCCCGAAGTCATTCTGAGATTTATTATTCCCATGCGGTTTTTGAGCATATCGCACGGGCAGTCGCCGACGCGGAGCATATTGCCGTATTTTCTTATTGAAGGTCCGACATATGACTGACGAAACTCAATCATAATATCGGGATTTATTGAAATCAGCGTTTCTCTTATCTCGGTCATAAGAGAATGAATTGCATCCTCAAGCGAGTGAATATCACGCTTTTCATCATATTCAAGTGACTTTCCTTTAAGAACAAATGAATCAATAAAATCAAGCTTGAGTCCGTCAAGTTTCCATTCCCTGACAGCTTTTTCGTAAATGCTTGCCAGATATTCGCGCACCTTTTTATATCTCGGGTCAAGACCGAAAAATGTTTTGTCATCACCCGAGCATTCAAGAAACATGCCCTCGAATTCTTTGAATTTTTCAGTGTATATCCCCATAAAAGGCACGGAATACCAAAGAATAACCTTCATGCCGATATCATGGATTTCCTGCACAAGCTCCGCCATATCCCCCATCTTTTTGGGAGCAACCTTCCAGTCACCGCAGAAAGCATAGCCGCGGTTATTATCATCGGTCTGCCAGCCGTCATCAATAATGACTGTTTCAAGTCCGATTTCATGGGATGCCTTGCATTCCTTGATTATTTCATCCTTGTCAAGCATCTGATGAAAGCTGTACCAAAGCGAATCCATAGGCATTTTTGCTTTTTCGGGCACATACGCAGGCTTATAGCCGCAATCGTTTTCCCACCATGCGGTTGTTTCGTAAATGCTGTCATAATACGGAACGGCGCGCATATCAAATCTTACGGTTGCGCTGTAGCTGTCGGTCGGAGCTGTCGGCTTTGTAAAAAATTCAATTTCACACGCAAGATTTGCGTTTTCCTCGCAAAGACCTGTTCTTATGCTGATGGGAGTATCAACATCCGAAACGGCAATGCAGAGCTTGTTTGTGCCATCCTTTGAGATAAGCGACTGAACGGGCATCCACGATGCAAGGCGTGACTGCACGGTGAGCTTTCCCCAGTCAAAAGCAAGTCCGTGAATATCAAGCAGCGAGGGATTCCATGTTGAATAGCAGTCGCTTGCAATGAAATTCCACTTTATAAAAAACGGCTGAGGAATTTCGGGCTGCGGCATCGTCATTTCAACCGTAAGAAAAAGGATATCCCCCGCCCTGCTTTCTTTAAGCTTTATTGAAGCGGATTTGTTTCCGCCCGAAACACTGAAATTCATTGTAAACATCCTTTCGTTCAACAGGAATTTTTTGTTTTCTTTATTCTATCAAATGTCGCCGCACAGTTCAAGCCACAGTTTTTAATGTTTACTTTTTGTTTTTCCTGTGATATGATTAGTTCAGATAAAACAAAAACGGAGGCATCTATGGCATTTTCAAGAGCAAAAGAGCATCTGCAAAAATACGGCATGGACGGCAGGGTTATGGAATTCGATGTTTCATCCGCTACGGTCGGAGAGGCTGCAAAAGCGGTCGGAAGCAGTGAAGGTGAAATTGCAAAAACCCTTTCATTCATTGTTGACGAAAAGCCCATTCTGATTGTTGTTGCGGGCGATTGCAAAATAGACAACGCAAAATACAAGGCTTATTTTCACGCAAAAGCAAAAATGATTCCGTTTGAGGATGTTGAGGAGTTAACAGGACACTCGGTCGGCGGAGTATGCCCCTTCGGAATCAACGAAGGCGTTGAAGTTTATCTCGATGAATCGCTGAAACGGTTTGATATTGTTTATCCTGCCTGCGGAAGCTCCAACAGCGCAGTTAAGCTTAACATAGAGGAGCTCGAAAAAACCTCGGAATTCAAATGCTGGATTGATGTATGTAAAATGATGTAAAGATTAAAGACGGTTGAGCGCAAAACTCAGCCGTCTTTATTTTTTATGCCAACCCTTAAAATTTTACGGTTATTTCAATAATTATTCATTGCTATTGAAAAAAACAAGTGATATAATTAAAATGTATAAAAATGGCGTTATGCCGTAACTCTTTTATTCAGGAGGACGAAACCATGAAAATGTCATTCCGCTGGTATGGCGAATCTGACCCCATTTCGCTCGAATATATCCGCCAGATCCCCAACATGAGAAGCATCGTCAGCGCGGTTTACGATGTTAAACCCGGCGAAGTCTGGCCCGAAGAAAGCCTTGCAAAAATGAAGCAGCAGTGCGAGGATAACGGTCTTGTTTTCGATGTCGTTGAATCAATTCCCGTGCATGAGGACATCAAGCTCGGCAGAGGCGAGGTTGATAAGCTCATTGATGTTTATTGCGAAAATATCCGTCGCTGCGCAAAATACGGCGTTAAATGCGTAACCTATAATTTCATGCCCGTTTTTGACTGGACACGCACCCAGCTCGATAAAAAAGCTCCCGACGGCTCAACAAGCCTTGTTATGTACTGGGAGCAGATGAAAGGCCTTGACCCTCTTAAAGATGACATTCACCTTCCCGGCTGGGATTCAAGCTACACTCAGGACGAAGTCAGAGAGCTTATTAATGCTTACGGCGAAATCGGCGAAGAAGGACTTTGGGCAAATCTTGAAAAGTTTCTCAAAAAGGTTATTCCCGTTGCAGAGGAATGTGATGTGAGAATGGCTATTCATCCCGATGACCCCCCGTATCCCATCTTCGGTCTTCCCAGAATCATCACCTGCGAAGAAAATCTTGACAGAATGCTTGCAATCGTTGACAGCCCTGCAAACAGCCTCTGCCTCTGCACAGGCTCGCTCGGCTGCGCAGCATCAAACGATGTTGTTGCAATGGTGCGCAAATACAGCGCGATGGACAGAATCGCATTCATGCATATCAGAAATATTCTTATCATGCCCGACGGCAGCTTTGAAGAAAGCGGCCACCTTTCAAAGTGCGGCAGTCTTGATATGTATGAGGTTACAAAGGCTCTCGTTGAAACGGGCTTTGACGGCTATGTAAGACCCGACCACGGCAGAATGATCTGGGGCGAAACAGGCAAGCCCGGCTACGGACTCTTTGACCGCGCACTCGGCGCAACCTATATCAACGGACTTTTTGAGGCTTGCGAGAAGGCTTCGAAATAAATTAATGAAGAATTAAAAATTAACAATGAATAATTTCGGAAAGGCTCTGCCCTTACCCGATTATTATGAAATAACAAGGTTCACGAGCACATAGTGCGAGTGGTTCTTATAATAAGCGTCGCAGACCCTTAATTATTCATTTTTCATTATTCACTATTCATTAAAAAGGAGAAACACAATACATGAACGCTATATCTGAAAAAATAATGTCAATCGGCGTTGTGCCGGTTATAAAACTCAACAATCCCGAGAGAGATTCCGTTGCACTTGCAAAGGCTCTCGTTGAAGGCGGCGTGCCCGTTGCAGAGGTAACCTTCCGTGCAGCAGGCGCGGCAACCGCAATAAAACTTATGAGCGAAAATGTTCCCGAAATGCTTGTAGGCGCAGGCACGGTGCTCACAACCGCACAGGTTGACGAAGCAATTGCAGCAGGCGCAAAATTCATCGTTACTCCCGGTCTTGACGAAGAAATCGTTAAGTATTGCCAGAGCAAGGATATCCCCATCTATGCAGGCTGCACAACTCCCACAGATTATCACACAGCATACAGACTCGGTCTTGATGTTCTCAAATTCTTCCCTGCCGAGCAGAGCGGCGGTCTTGCAAAAATCAAGGCTATGAGCGCTCCCTTCCCCATGTTTAAGGTTATGCCCACAGGCGGCATCTCGCTTAAGAATCTCAGCGAATATCTTTCATGCCCTGTTATCGCGGCATGCGGCGGCTCATACATGGTAACCGCAGATCTTATCGACAATCAGAAGTGGGATGAAATCACCGACCTTTGCAAAAAATCAGTTGAAATCGTTAAGGAGGCAAGAGGATAATGGCAAGAGTAGTAACATTCGGCGAAATCATGCTTCGCCTTGCACCCAACGGATATAACCGTTTCTTCCAGGATGACCAGCTTCAGGCTACCTTTGGCGGCGGTGAAGCAAATGTTTCGGTTTCACTCGCAAACTACGGCTTTGATTCGGCATTCGTAACAAAGCTTCCTGCCCATGCAATCGGACAGGCGGCAGTTAATTCACTCCGTTATTTCGGCGTTGATACTTCAAAAATCGTTCGCGGCGGCGACAGAGTAGGCATTTATTACCTTGAAAAAGGCGCATCGCAGAGAGGCAGCGTATGCATCTATGACAGAGCGCACTCCGCTATTCAGGAGTCATCACCCGAGGATTTTGACTGGAATGCAATCTTTGAGGGCGCAGACTGGTTCCATTTCACGGGCATCACTCCGGCTCTCGGCGCAAACCTTGTTGAAATCTGCAAGCAGGCATGCATTGCGGCTAAAGCAAAGGGCGTTAAGATTTCATGCGACCTTAATTACAGAGGCAAGCTCTGGACAAGAGCTGAGGCAAGGGAAGCAATGAGCGAGCTTTGCAAATATGTTGATGTCTGCATCTCAAACGAAGAGGATGCGAAGGATGTTTTCGGCATTGAAGCAGAAAACACCGATATTTATGGCGGTAAGCTCAACAAAGAGGGCTACAAGTCTGTTGCAAAGCAGCTTGCAGACAAGTTTGGGTTTGAGAAGGTTGCAATCACTCTCAGAACTTCAATTTCGGCAAGCGACAACGATTGGGCAGGTATGCTCTATGACGGCGAAAACTACTGCTTCTCAAAGGAATATCACCTTCATATCGTTGACAGAGTAGGCGGCGGCGACAGCTTCGGCGGCGGTCTTATCTATGCTCTTCTCAGCGGTAAGGATACACAGGCGGCAATCGAGTTTGCTGTTGCAGCTTCGGCACTCAAGCATTCTGTTGAAGGCGACTTCAACAGAGTTACCGTTGCAGAGGTTGAAAAGCTCGCAGGCGGCGACGGTTCAGGCAGAGTTCAGAGATAAAAAATCAAGCCCGAAGTTTAAAAGTTTAAAACTTCGGGCATTTTTTTCATTTAAAATCAAATAAAGTTTTCGGTTCAATATCTAACGCATAACAAATATCGAAAAGAACTTCCAGAGATACCGCACAATCAGCGGTTTCAATACGGCTCATATGTGTTCTGCTGATGTTTATTAACTCTGCAAGCTTAATTTGAGAAAGACCTTTTTTCTTTCGATAGAAAGAAATATTTAATCCGAGATTCTTCATTTCCTCGTGATGGCGGTAACTCATTATATCACCTCACAAATAGTTTATATATATTGTCGCCGCAAATCGACAACTTATTACATAATATTTGTAACTTGACATGTTATAGTATTGGTGATAAAGTTAAACTATAAAAAGGAAAGGGAAGAATTATGAGAAAAAAAGACAAATGGATATCAGTTATATTATGTTTATTTTTCGGATGGACAGGAGCTCATAAATTTTATGAAGGAAAAATAATATTGGGTATTGTTTACATGTTTTCGTTTGGAATGGTAATATTTTGGGTTGTTGATTTGATAGAGCTTATCGGTAAACCTGACCCGTACTATGTTCACAGACCATCTGAAAATCCGTTTTTATGGTTTTTTGATGGATAAAATCGGCATGCAGAGAAACAACTTTCTGTACATGCCGATTTTATAATTATTTCTTATTTTTAAAAATTTGCTATTCAACCACTATATATCCCATCGGAAACGGCTCTACCTCGGGCGAATCTGTCAGGGTTTTGAGAACAAGATAGAATGTGAAATCCATCGGGTTTTTGTGGTTTCGGGTCATCCAGTCGCTCAAGTGATAATTACCTTTGAGCAGGGTTATCAAATCCCCGTTTTCATCGGCAAAAGACTGAGTGTGAACATAATCGAAATCGGGCATCGGATAAACCTCGGCATAATCATCAATGTTTTCGTCTCGTGGAATTGTCATGCCTATATCATTTTTCAGCCGCCATTTAAGATAACGCCTTTTAAATTCAACCTCAGTGAGAATATCGGATGTTATCATTTCTCAATTCCAAGCTCACGGCAGCATTCGGCAACAGCCTCCTGCATCTGAGCCATTTTCTTTTCCATATCGGCAACAAGCGCAAACTGTGTGCGGCTTCTGACAAGGTTATGCTCGGGATAAGCGGTTTTAAAATAAACATCGCCGTTGATGTAGTCGCCGAGAAAACGCATACCGCATTCGAGCGTCATAAGTTTTGATGAAAATGCAAGCTGATTGATTTCCTCTGCCGTCAGGCTTTTGCCTGCAGCCGAAAGATATCCGAGCGCGTATGCCTTGAAATATTCAAGGCTGAGCGATACCTTTGAAATATCCTTTTCATCCTCTGCGGCGGTGTTTGCGCCGAAACGGATGCTGTCGCCGAAATCATAGAGCGAAAGTCCGGGCATAACCGTATCAAGGTCAACAACGCAGATACCCTCGCCTGTTTCATTATCAAACATAACATTGTTGAGCTTTGTATCGTTATGGGTTACCCTGAGGGGAAGCTTGCCCTCGGCAACAAGGTCGAGCAGCACGGAGCAATCCTTTTCACGGGCAAGAACAAAGTCGATTTCTTCCTTGACGAGCGAGGCTCTGCCCGAAAGATTATCGGCAACCGCTTTTTTGAAATCGGAAAATCTTGAAACAGTGTTATGGAAATTGGGAATTGTTTCTGTCAATGAGTCAATGGGATAATCTGCAAGCATATTCTGAAATTTTCCGAAAGCTCTTGCCGCGTTATAGAAGGTCTTTGCGCAGTCAACGCTCTGGCAGGAATGAGTGTCATAAACAAAATTATAGCATCTCCAGCATCTTCCTTCACCGTCAAGATAATAGGGCTTGCCGTCTGCGGTGGGGATAACGGTAAGACATTCTCTTTTGGTGTCGCCGCCGTTTTCGGCAACCTTCTTTTTCATAAAATCGGTAACACCCATAACATTTTTCATAAGACCTTCATAGTCCCTGAAAACATAGGTGTTGATTTCCTGCACAAGGTATCTGTTAAGAGTGCCGTCAGCCTCGCGGAAATCAAATTTATATGTGTTATTGATGTGTCCGTCATGCAGCTGGGTTGAATTTTCAAATTCGCCGCTGAAGCTGAATGCACCGAGAAGCTCTTTTATATTGCTGAGATTATCCATTGTTGCTCATGCCTTTCTGAATGTGATGTTGCCGAAAAACTCGGGTCTGTGAAAATCGGGATTTTCGGTTTTAACAGGAAAATGCGCGCCATAGTGGGGCAGCCTTGCCGAATCGGCGCATTTATAGAAATTGCCTTTTATTGTTGTTTCGCAAACGAAAAAATTCGTCTGATAGAGTGCTGAAATGAAGCTTTCGGAAAGAATAATTTCATATCCCCATGCCTTTCTGCCGTCCTCTTCAATTTCCATCGGATATATAACGGGTTCAAGGTCAGTAAGCTCTTTTATGAAAACTCTGTCCTCGCGGCAGGTGCCGATTTGCGAAAGATAAACACCCTTGGGATTTACTTCAAAATTTATGTAACGGCTATCGCCTGCAACGGGCATAAGAAAAAGCTCAAGGCAGCTGTCAGTGTAAACAGGGTCATCGCGATTTATGCACTCGCATCGGATATCCTCCTCAAACGACCACAGAAGAGCGTGAATTCCTTCACCTTCAACCGCAAACATTGACGCATAGCTTTCGGGCTTGCAGCCGTTTGTGTCCCACATAAAAGAATCAATCGCCGCAACGGGAAAATCCTTTGCTTCAGCGGCAGATTTATATATCGGAGCAATGTATTCCATTTCGTTCCTCCGTTATTGCATTATTAAGATATTATACATTAATATAAAAAAATAGTCAACAAAGAAAAAATCGGAGCATGAAACTCATGCTCCGTCTTGATATTACATAGCTTCAACGATAGCCTTTGTATCTCTTGCGATAACAAGCTCTTCGTTGGTGGGAAGAACATAAACCTTAACCTTTGAATTTGCAGTTGAGATTTCGCCTTCCTTGCCTCTTCTCATAATTTCGTTTGCTTCTGCATCAAGCTCAACACCGAGATAGCTGAGGTTGTTGCAAACATCTGCACGAAGGTCGATTGTGTTTTCGCCGATACCGCCTGTGAATACGATAGCATCAACACCATCCATAGCTGCAACATAGCTGCCGATGAGCTTGCGCACCTGATACTTCTGAATGCTTCTTGCAAGGTGAGCTCTTTCGTTGCCGTTTGCTTCTGCAGCAGAAACATCTCTGTCGTCACTGCCTACGCCCGAGATACCGAGAACGCCCGACTTCTTGTTGAGAATTGTGTCTGTTTCGGCAGGAGTCCAACCTTCCTTCTGCTGAAGGTAGGTGATAACCGAGGGGTCAACCGCGCCGCAGCGTGTACCCATGATGAAACCGTCAAGGGGAGTAAGACCCATGCTGGTGTCAACGCACTTACCACCCTTAACAGCTGTGATTGATGAGCCGTTGCCGAGGTGGCAGGTAACAATCTTGAGGTCTTCAATGTTTTTGCCCATAACCTCTGCGCAGCGTGCGCTTACGAAACGGTGAGATGTGCCGTGGAAACCGTAGCGGCGAACAGCATACTTCTCATAGTATTCGTAAGGAATGGGGAAAATATATGCCTTGGGAGGCATTGTTGAATGGAATGCGTTATCAAAAACAACAACCTGAGGAAGCTCTGCGCCGAAAACATCGATGCATGCTCTGATACCCTGAATGTGTGCGGGATTGTGGAGAGGAGCGAGGTCGCAAAGGCTTTCGATACCCTTAACAACTTCGTCTGTAACAAGGGTGCTTTCTTTGAAGAGAGCGCCGCCTTGAACTATTCTGTGACCGATAGCCGAAATTTCGCTGAGGTCATCAATAACCTTTGATGCGCCTTCGGTAAGAGCCTTCTTAACCTGAAGGAAAGCTTCGGTGTGATTTGACATAAATACCTTTGTTTCAAACTTTTCGCCGTTAGCCGAGCCGCCGATAAAGCTTGTTTCGTCGCCGATTTTTTCGCAGTTACCTTTTGCAAGAACAGCTTCGGTATCCATATCGAAAAGCTGATACTTGAGTGATGAACTGCCGCAGTTGATAACAAGAATTTTCATTTTAACACTCCTAATAGTGAATATTTGCTTGATTTTAATCCTACAAATGTATATTATATACCTATCGGATAAATTTTTCAAGTATTATTTAGCGAAAGGAAACGCCATGAAGGTTGCAGGAATCATAGCCGAATATAATCCGTTTCACAGCGGTCACGCCTATCTTGCGCAAAAGGCAAGGGAAGGCGGTGCGTCTCATGTTGTTGCCGTTATGAGCGGCAATTTTGTGCAGAGGGGTGCACCTGCAATCTTTGACCACGGAACAAGAACCCGAGCTGCCCTTATGAACGGAGTTGACCTTGTTTTGCAGCTGCCTGCAGTCTATGCCGTTTCATCGGCGCAGAGCTTCGCAGGAGCAGGAGCAAAAATACTTGACGGCACAGGCTTTGTTGATGAACTCGTTTTCGGCAGCGAATGCGGCAACATTAAAAGGATAACCGATGCCGTTATTGCACTTGAATCAGAAAAACTCAAGCCGCTTCTTGATGCTGAACTGAAAAAAGGTCTGTCCTTTGCATCGGCAAGAGAAAATGCGCTGAGAATTCTCAACCCCGAATGCGCTGATATAATCAAAAGCCCGAATAACATTCTCGGCGTTGAATATGTGTCTGCCTTAAAAAGACTCGGCAGCAAAATAACTCCCGTCACCTTCTGCAGAAGCGGCGCCGGCCACGATTCCCGCGAATCCTGCGACGGCATTGCATCCGCATCCTATATAAGAGAGCTTTTCGGTGGCGAAGAATGGAAAAAATTCGTTCCCGAAAACGCTGTTGATATCTATGAAAAAGCCGCAGTTGCGGATATCGGCAGAATAGAAACCGCCGTTCTTTACAAAATACGCACGGCAGATGCCGCCTCTCTCTCAAAAGCACCCGATATCAGTGAAGGAATCGAAAACAGAATCATTTCTGCCGCTGCGGATGCAAAAAGTCTTTCCGAGCTTTATTCTCTCGCAAAAACCAAAAGATATTCCCATGCAAGAATAAGAAGAATCATTATGAATTATTTTCTCGGCATTACCGCCGGGGATTTGGCGATTCCTGTGCCGTATATAAGAGTTACGGGATTCAATGAAAAAGGAGCAGAACTCGTCAGAAAATCCAAAGAAACCGCACAGCTGCCCGTTATAACAAAAGCTGCTGATATCGCCGCGCTCGACGAAAACGCACAGCGTATTTTTTCGCTCGAATGCTCTGCAGGCAATGTTTTTGCCCTCTGCTTTGATGAAATTCATCCGTGCGGAAACGAAAAGAAGTTCAAACCTATAATTATATAAAATGTTTAAACCCCCATGGTGTTAAAACCATGGGGGTTCTTTAAGCATGTTATAAAGTCAGAGCTTATGCCTGCTCCTGCTTCTTTGCGAAGCACTCGCTGCAGTAAACGGGTCTGTCCTCACGGGGCTTAAAGGGAACCTTTGCAACTCCACCGCAGGAATCACATGTTGCCTCAAACCACTCACGCTCGCCACGGGCAGCATTCTTGCGTGCGTCACGGCATGTTTTGCAGCGCTGGGGCTCATTTACAAAGCCTTTTTCAGCATAGAATTCCTGTTCACCGGCTGTGAAGATGAATTCTTCGCCGCATTCCTTACAGATGAGAGTCTTGTCTTCGTACATTGTTTTTAACCTCGCTTGAAAAAATATTTTTGACGCCCTTGGACGGAATCGCACCGCCACCTTTGATTATCAACGCTCTGCTTTAAGCTACGGGGGCATATTTACACTCCCGAGGGAGTATTATTTACTGAGTTTGCGGCGCATCTTGCTTTTGATTCGCTGAAGGGCGTTATCAATTGCTTTTTCGCTTCGGCAAAGCTCCTGCGCTATCTGCGCATAGCTCTTATTTTGAAGGCGAAGGTCGATAACCTTCTTTTCAAAATCGGAAAGGCCGCTGCTGAGAAGCTCCGAAAGATATTCCGTTTCAAACTTATCGGATATGATATCGGCAGGATCGCCTCCCGTTACGATATCTGAATTTTCTGCCTCAAACGAAACCGCATTTGAAAGCGCGGCATTCTTGCTGTTGAAATTCATACGCACGGCAGAAACGATTCTGTTGTTGATACAGGTTTCGGCAAACGCCTTGAACGGTACTCCCTTTGACGGGTCAAATTTATTGACAGCATCAAGAAATCCGAGCATTCCTTCCTGCATCAAATCCTCGTTTGAAATTCTGGCTTTTGCGAAGCCCGATGCCTTTGCTCTTGCAATCGGCGTAACGGCAGAAATGAGATGAGCCATAGCTTCGTCATCGCCTGCGGCGGCAAGCACTGCCATCTCTTCATCAGACAAATTTTTTTGCCTCTTCAGCACATTAAGATACCTCGCAAAATCCTATTAACAATAATGATAAGCTATTTTTTGAAATTTGTCAACAACTTTTTTCTTTAATGGTGAATTTTTATTGGTAAATAGTAACTAAAATAAACAAAATTGCAACATATTGTATTTTTTTATCACAAGTGCCATTAATTTGCCGCTGATAAAATACGGAGTGAATAAAAAAATAAAAATCGGGAGCTGATAAAAAAATGAACGAAAAATCAAAAAAACTATGGCAGATTGTTGCAATTCTTGCCGTCAATCTCGCCCTGCTTGCCGTCGTTTCGGTTTTTAATGCAAAAGCAATCCGGCTTGGCAACAACGGAGAAAGGGTTGCCGAAATTCAGCGTGAATTGCAAAGAAAAAACATTTTCTGCGGCAGAATCAACGGTTTCTTTGACTTTGAAACACGGAACGGAATATCTGAATTTCAGCGGCTGAACGGCATTGAAAAAAGCGGAGAAGCTGATTTTAAAACACTCTGCGCTCTCGGTCTTGACACACTCCACTCCGACTGCTTTTCGGCACGCACGGAGCTTCTTGCCAGATGCATTCAGCTCAGCGGATGCCGCACCTATCCCGAAATGCTGAAAAAAGGAGACGAAATCCTTGATAAAACCAACGGCGCTCTGACGCTCGGCAAATATATTTCTGAGTGTTTTCCCGATTTTGTCAGGCTCTCCGATGAACCTTCAGTTGATGCATATAACGCCGCAGTGCACGCCATAAGAAAAGAGCTGTTTCACTAATCAAGCGAAACAGCTCTTTAAAATTATCTGCAAAGCTCCTCTGCGAGAGCCTCAATCTGTTCAATGTTCTGAGCATTTACCGCGGATTTAATATGAACCCCTGCTTCGGTATAGGTCAGGTTTTTGCTGTTTTCAAGCGCCCTTCTCATAAACTTTTCCGCCATAAGACCCCATGTGCCGTTTTCGATGAATCCAACGGTTTTATTCTGGAAATTACGCTCGGTAAGTTCATTGAGGAATTCTCTCATAAACGGGAACATCTCACCGTTATAGGTGGTTGTTGCAAAAACAATTTTTCCGTAACGGAAAGCATCCTCAACCGCCTCTGCCATATCACAGCGTGCAAGATCGTTAACAACAACCTTTGTGCAGCCTTTTTCTTCAAGCTTCTTTGCAAGCATTTCAACGGCTTTTTTTGTGTTGCCGTAAACGGAAGTATAAGCAATCATAACGCCGTCACTCTCAACACCGTATGACGACCATGTGTTATAGAGGTCAAGGTAATAACCGAGATTTTCGGTAAGAATCGGACCGTGAAGGGGGCAGATAATACTTATATCAAGCGCTGCAGACTTTTTGAGAAGCGCTTGCACCTGAACGCCGTATTTGCCTACAATGCCGAAATAATAGCGTCTTGCCTCGCACGCCCAATCCTCATCAGCATCGAGCGCACCGAATTTTCCGAAGCCGTCAGCCGAGAAAAGAACCTTATCCTTGCTGTCATAAGTGACGATAACCTCGGGCCAGTGAACCATCGGAGCAGTAACAAAAGTAAGTTCGTGACTGCCCAGAGAAAGAGTATCGCCGTCGCCGACTACAACCTGTCTGTCGGCATAATCGCTGCCGTAGAACTGAAGCATCATAACAAAAGCTTTCTTTGAAGCAACAATTTTTGCTTCGGGATAAGCATTTGCAAAAAGATTTATATTTGCGGAATGGTCGGGCTCCATATGCTGAATGATGAGATAATCGGGATTTCTTTCACCGAGCACAGCCTTTATATTTGCAAGCCACTCCTCGCCGAAGCGTGCGTCAACGGTATCAAAAACCGCAATCTTTTCATCCTCGATGATATAAGAATTATATGCCATTCCGTTTTCAACAACATACTGACCTTCAAACAAATCAATATCCCTGTCGTTAACACCTATATATTTAATATCTTTGGTAATATTCATTATGATTCTCCTTTTTTATTGCTGCGATAATTATAACATCAAATTCAAATAATATAAAGATGTAAATTATACTTTTTTTAAACGATTTCTCATAACATTTTTATTGAGGTGACACAAATGTTTTATGAAATCAATTCTGCAATAAGCTCCTTCATCTGGGGGCCGCCGATGCTTGCAGCCTTTCTCGGAACAGGACTTTTTTTATCGGTTAAATCCCGTTTTTTTCAGATTTTCGGAATAAAACAATGGCTTGGCGAAACCGTTATTTCCGCATTCAAAAACCGAAAACAAAAAACCGCCGATAACGGCTCCATTTCACAGTTTTCCGCGCTGACTTCGGCGCTTGCCGCATGTTTGGGCACGGGCAACATCATCGGCGTGGCAACCGCAATCTGCTCGGGAGGACCGGGCGCGGTTTTCTGGATGTGTCTGTCGGCAGTGCTCGGGATGATGACTTGCTGCTGCGAAAACATTCTCGGCATAAAATACAGAATCCGCGATTTTTCGGGCTGCTTCAAGGGAGGCCCGATGCACTACATAGAAAACGGACTGGGCATGAAAGGACTCGCCGGCGCATACGCTGTTTTTCTTACGGGTGCATCTCTCGGAATGGGCAATATGACTCAGGCAAACTCTGTTGCTCAGGGCATGAGCGGCTTCGGTGTTTCTCCGCTGATAACCGCTGTTATTCTATGCGTGCTTCTCGGAATAGCTGTTTCCGGAGGGCTCGGCAGAATTTCAAAAATGTCCGAAAAACTGATTCCCGTTCTATCAGCCGCCTTTGTTATTGCCTGTTTTGTTATAATTATTAAAAATGCCGAAATGTTTTTTCCTTCTCTCAAAGCAGTTATCAAAGAAGCCTTTACGGTCAAAGCTGTCAGCGGATTCGGACTTGCAAAAGCGGCGAGATACGGCATTTCAAGAGGCGTTTTTTCAAACGAGGCAGGGCTTGGCAGCAGCGCAATAATTCACGCGGCCGCCGATTGCAAGAATGCACGCGAGCAAGGCTCATGGGGAATTCTTGAGGTGTTTATTGACACGGTTTTTATGTGCACTGTAACAGCTGCCGCAATTCTGACAAGCGGAGTCTGGACTCCCGAAACGAAGCTCAACGGCGCACAGCTCTGCTCCGCCGTTTTTGAAAGCTCATTCGGCAAGTCAGGCGGTTATTTTCTCAACGGCTGCATCTGTCTGTTTGCCTTTGCAACGCTTGTTGCGTGGTCATACTACGGCAAATGCGGCGCAGAATATCTTTTTGGCGAAAAAAGCGGAAAAATCTATAACATTTTATATGTTGCAGCCGCATTCGCAGGCAGCATAATCAGACTTGAAAGCGTGTGGAGCCTTTCTGACACTCTTAACGGACTTATGGCAATTCCCAACATTTTTGCCCTGCTGCTGCTCAGCAAAGAAGCAACAGATGAAATAAAAAAAGCGGATGCAATGCATCCGCAATTAATCAGAAATATCAATCCGAAACCGAAAGCTCAATGCTGTAGGTTTCTGCAAATGAAATAACATTTTTAAACTCGGGCTTTGTGTAAATTTTAACATTGGGGCTGGCATCAAAAGCAAAGCTGTCAATGTTTTCGATATCTGCTCTGAAATTAACCGCCTTGAGCTTTGCGCAGTAATGGAAAGCTCTTTCACCTATTGTTTTAACTCCTCGTGAAAGGTCAACCTGAACAAGATTGGGGCATTCCGAGAATGCAAACGCCTGGATTTCGGTCAGCGCGGTGCATCTGTGGAGATAAGCTCTGGTGATTGAGCTGCCCTTGAAAGCATCCTTTTCAATGAGCGTTATTGTGTCGGGAAAAGTGATTGCGCCGATTGTCTGAACACCGCTGAAAGCTCCTTCTCCGATAACGGTAACCGTCATATCATCAATTGAGGAAGGAATTTCAAGAGCGAGAAGATTCTCCGCTCCGTTATATCCCGTTATTTTTGCCGTGTTATCCTCAAGAGTAACATAGGTGTAGTTGCCCGAAACGATAACCTTATCTTTATTTACGGCGCATGAAGCAAAAAGCGTCATAACCGCTGCAATAACGAGAATTACCGATAATATTTTTTTCATAGTAACAGTTCTCCTTTTCTTAAAGCCCTGCAATATCGCAGTTTTCAACATGCTCTGCCCATGTTTCGGCGTAATAATAAGCTCCCTCGCTGTCCGTCACGAAAAAATAGTAGTCTGTTTCATCGGGATAAAGCGCTGCCCTTACGGCATCAATGCCGCTGTTGGTTATCGGCCCTGCCGGCAAGCCTTCGCAGTTGTAGGTGTTATACAGCTCAACAAGCTCTGCATATCTCTCTTCATTAACATAAGGCTTAATATAATCCCTTAAATAAAAAGTTGCAACATCACATTGAAGCTTCGGAAACACACTGCTTTCAAGCCTGTTATGCAAAACAGATGAAACCTTACCCATTTCGGCAGGATTGCCTGCCTCCTCCTGAATTATTGAAGCAAGAGTCAGTATTTCATCAAGAGTATACCCAAGCTCATTGCACCGCGCAATTATTTCATCATCAAGCTTTACTGCGGAATTTTTTAAAAATCTTTTGATTGCGGATGATGCGCTTTCGTTACGGTAAAATTCATATGTATCGGGAAAAATATATCCCTCAAGCAAAAATGCTCTCTCTTCGGGATTCGGTATCTCAAAACCGAAACCTTCAAGATTGAGAATATTGTTTGCCTCTGCCATAAACTCCAAAGCGGAGCACACGCCGTTTTCTTCAAGAAGCTGAGCAATCTGACTCACAGATGAGCCCTCGGGAAAAGTAACCCTCACAACATTTGAGGTTGTTGAAACCGTTGGTGCCGGCGGCTCGGCATCACCGACGGAGCATCCTGTTATCGCTGTCAGCATAACAGCCGCAAGCATAAACGATATTATTCTTTTTATTAAACCTGTTTTATTTTTCATGCACTTGATTTTATCATATAATACAAATAAAATCAAGGGTTCTTTTGTTAACAAAAACCGCCGAGGCTGACGCTTCGGCGGTTTGATAAATCTGTTCGGGATTAGTCTTCCTTCTTTGTCTTAACAACTGCTACAGTACCTGCTGCAAGAGCAAGAAGAGCGATTGCGGGAACAACTACTGCGCTGCCTGTTGAGGGAATGCTTGATTCAACCTTAGCGGGCTTCTTTGTTGTTGCGGGAGCCTTTGTTGTTGCATCGCCTTCATCAATGTATGTCTGGCTGGGGTCACGGGTAACAACGGGCTCTGAAGCAAGAACATCGCTGAGGTTAGTGGTTGTGAGCATGCCAAGAATGCCTTCAAGAGGATTCTTTGTTGTGCCTTCAGCTACGGTTGTACCTGCAACAGCTGTTGTTGTTTCAACGGAAGCTGCTGTTGTTGCTTCTTCTGTAGTAACGGGAGCTGCAGTTGTTGCTTCTGTTGTAGGAGCTGCTGTTGCAACTGTTGTGTTGAAATCCTCGGGATCATCGTTGGGCTCAGCAAAACCGATAACGCTGAAAGAGCATACTGCGATTGCTGCCATAATTACAGCAAGGAGCATTGAAACTGTCTTTTTCATTTCTTAATACCATCCTTTAAAATCATTTTTGGCTTTACAGCCGTTTGAGTGCATT
The DNA here is from genome assembly GCA_045539875.1 of Acutalibacteraceae bacterium. Lineage (GTDB taxonomy): Bacteria > Bacillota > Clostridia > Oscillospirales > Acutalibacteraceae > CAG-177. Next base: position 4,465 of record JAZQGF010000030.1, on the reverse strand, counting down.
TTCAATTTTACACATTATACACCGTTTTGTCAAGCAACTATATTTACCAAAATAGCAAATCGATGCCTGCAAATGTTGTTGATAATATGCATTTTTGCGCCGTTAAGGCAAAGAATAAATTCACAATCTATATGAAAGGAGCTTGAAAATGTCCTTTAATTTTTTTGATAAGAATAAAACCAACAAGGCTCAGTGGCATTTCGGCAGCAAAAACAGTAAAGATTATGACACGATTGATGATGACATTCATAACGATGTTCTCGGCAGCTATACCGGAACGGCATACGATGACTATTATCCCGTTCAGGATGCCGACGACCTTTGATTGTTTCTGAGTGCGGTTTCGGAGGCGTGCATTGTGCCGATGCACGCCTCCCACTGCCGTCTTTTGTCCCCTGTTCCGCATTCTTTCCCCAAAGAATGCGGATTTATAAGAATTCCACTTCAGATGCCCTATCCATCCATCATTACGGGTCAGTTAAGCGGAAATTCCGTCTGTTTGTCAGTTTCGGAGGCACCGCCCGAAATATCAAAGGCAACAACCTTTTCGCCCGAAACCGTGTAAAGAATATTCTCGATGCAGGTTCCTCTTACGGCCGCATCGCCAATATATGATATATCATGGTTATAAGTTCCGAGAGGAACTATTTCGCCGTTTGTCATATCAAAAAGAACATATGCCGAAATCTCGGTTGAATTTTTCGCATCTGTTTTAACAACGGGAATACCGAAAATTCCTTTTTCCGCCGCAAGCATAACGCTTCTGCTGTCGGAAGAAGAAACCGAACGGAAGCTTTCGTCGAGCGAATAAACCGCCGCTGTTATCGGATTTGCAGGGTCGGTGACATCAAAAAGAGTGAAGCTGATAACGCCTTCATCCGATTCGCTTATTCCGAGAAGCTTCGTTTCGGTTATCGCATAAAGGTCATCCGAGAATGCCTTTTCGTGAATTGTGCCTGCAACCTTCGGTGAAGAAGAATCCGAAAAATCAATTATCATGGTTTTCTTTTCTTCACCGTCAACAATGGCATAGCCGTTGCTGCCGATAAACTTAACGCTTGTCACCTTTTCGCCAGGGAATATATCCTTAAGTCCGCTGACGAACTCCATTTTTTCGTTGAGAACATAAATATAGTTCGCCTTGCTGTCGGTAGTCATTGCTCTGAGCAAACCGTTTTTATCAACCGAAACACCGCCTATAAGAGAACCCTGAACAATATATGAACCCGACAGGGCAATTGAAGAATCCTTGATATTGAAGCGGTAAATCTCGGTAAGGCTGCTTCGGTTATTATTCTCATCCGCTTCAACCGAAACAAATTCTCTCGCAACCGCAATCGCCTCGGATGAGCAGTAAACCTCATTACCGCAGCCAAGCACCGCAAGACATCCCACATCCTTTGTGAAATCCGAAATATCGGTAACTGTAACAAAAAGATATGAGGCTTCGGGGTCATTAACCGCAATAAAAATTTCCTCTGCCTTGAGTTTTTTCTGCGTTCCGTCAACACTGAATGCAGGAATCAGATTTTCTTCATTCTGATTTGTTTCGGCAGGAATTGATTTTGCGGTAACAATGCAAAGTCTGTTTTCATATAGATTGGAAGAAACATATTCTCCGTCCTGAATGTGTTCTCTCGTTTTCTTTGGAGAATACGGATCGCTTATATCGTAACAGACGGCAACCGTTGAAATTTTATCGGCAACAGTCTCCTGAGTGAAGGTGTATTCATGCTTTTTAAGAATCGCCGTAAGGCAGTTGTTTTTAAGATAAATTTCTATGCATTCGTCAAAATTCTCTTTGCTAACGCTTTGAGAAAGAACGATGGTTGAAACAGCCTTAAAGCTGCCGTTTGATGAGGTTTTTACTATCTTTATCTGTTCAACGGTATCGCCTGTTTCGGCGCTGATTCCCGTTGAAGCGATATAAAGATATTCTCCGTCATTCTTAACTATATCCGCCTTGAAGTCGCCGTAAGTAACAACTCCGTCAGGCTCATTTGTCACAACGCTCTTTTCTATCTGATTTTTCACGCTGCCGATAGTGCGGTTTGCGCTTGCAACATATTCGCCGTAGCCTTCAATAAGACTGTCCTTGACCTGCTGAAGAGTCTGCGCAAGCTCATCTTTGCTGTTGCTGATTTTTTCGGGCTTCTTCGTGGTCTTTTCGGCAGTTTTCTCTTCGCCCTTTCCTTCAAGAATCTGCTCAACCGCCTTCTCAACCTCTTCGTAACTGCCCGCATTTTTAACGGGAGTTGCGCTTTTATATCCCTCATAAAATGAATCCGTTTTAATTACCTTGACGCCTTCGCCCGATTTCATAACAAGCGTTGCACCTATAACAATTGCAAGCATTGCCGCTATCGCAGTCAGCTTGCGAAGCATAACAATATTTCCGTTTGCTTTCTTTGATGAAGTCCCCGTTTTATTTGAAAAATCCGATTGTTCAATTTCTGCATTTTTAAGCATCGCAACCATGCTTTCTTTTTGAAGACGAAGCGGTATTTTTGCGGATTGACTGCTTTTCTGCAATTCATTCTCAAGCATATCCAATATCTGCTTATCGCTTTTATTCATCAGTTGCCCTCCTTTCCTTTAAGTCTCGCCGCCGAGTGCGGTTTTCAGCTTTTTCAAGCTTCTTTTGAGTTTTGAACGCACCGTTGACGGCGGAATGTCAAGAATCTCTGCTATCTCGTGGCTTTTGTATTTGCCTAATACGCTCAGCAAAACAATCTCCCTTTCCTCTGCGGAAAGGTCATAGAGCGCGCGCCTTATTTCAACCGAAAGCTCAACGCTTTCAAAGCTCGCAGGCTCGGTAAATCCCCCGTCTTCGTCATCAAGATAAACCAAAGATTTCTTTTTCTGATTTTCAGTATAATATCTTTTGCATGAGGCACAAAGGATTTTAAAAAGCCATCCCTTGAATGCCTTTTCGTTTTTGAGTGATTTAATCTGTCTGAAGGCAGACAGAACCGCATCCGATACTGCATCCTGGGCAAGGCTTTCGCTGCCCGTAACGCAGCAGGCATAGCAATACATTTCTTTATAATAAAGCTCATACAGCTCGCCGAAAGCTTCGGCACTGCCGTTTTTTGCCTGAGTAACGAGTTCGTTTATCTGAGCGCTCAAAATCTACCCTCCTCACCACTCTCAATTAATAAGTGTCGGTAATCTCTGTTTTTGTTGCACATGTTTCAAAAATTTTTTGAGAATTTTTAAAAATATTCCGTTAATAATATACATGAAAAAAATTAATAAAACAAGGTGTTAAATATGAACAAGATTATCGCCGCTTTTCTTATTTGCGCAATTCTGTTTCTCGGTGCCTGCACCGGAAGAACAACTCTTGAAAACAACAATGCAAATGCGCCTGTCAGCGTTGAGGATGACCGCACAACCGCCCCATCCGCTGCTTCAACCGTGCCTGCGGAAACCTCTCCCCTTACAGGCAGACCGCTTCTTCTGCCTGCGAAATTCACAGTCACTGACCCTCAGAATACAAGAAAACTGCCGACCGAAAGAATAGAACACAGCTACGGAGTTGCAAAAGACTCACAGCCCCACATGAATTCGGTGGGAGCGCAGAATTTTTTTGAATCCAAAAAATACAAAGCCGTGTGCTATGACAGAAAGTCAAGCGAAAAGGTTCTTTATCTTACCTTTGACTGCGGATGGGAAAACGGCTATACGGATAAGGTGCTCGATATTCTCAAAGAAAAGAATGTTCCTGCGGCATTTTTCTGCACGCTCGACCATATCAAATCCTCACCCGAACTGATTGCAAGAATGATAAATGACGGCCACATCGTCGGCAACCATTCCGCAAGCCATCCGAATTTTGCGGAAATTGACCGTCAGCGTATGGCAGACGAAATTCTTGAATGCGATAACTATCTTCGCACAACCTACGGATATACTTCTCCCTTTTTCCGCTTTCCCGAAGGCTGCTACACCGAAAGCGCGCTTGAGCTTGTCGGCTCAATGGGCTACACCAGCGTTTTCTGGTCCTGCGCCTATGCCGACTGGGATGTAAATGCGGCAAAAGGCGGCGACCATGCTTACAACACAGTTACCGCCCGTCTGCATCCGGGAGCAATTATTCTTCTTCATTCCGTTTCGCCCGATAACACCGAGGCTCTCGGAAGAATCATCGATTATGCACATAAAAACGGATATGAATTCAAAGCGCTGAGCGATTATAAAATGTAATAATTAAGGCTGCTTCACGGATGTGAGGCAGCCGTTTTGCTTATGCGACGGTGGTTTGTTCTGCAGATTCTGTGATTTCAGCTGTTGATTCTTCAACTGCAACGGTTTCTTCAGTTGTTGTTTCTATCTCGATTTCGCCGTATTTTGCGATTATTTCCGCTTCCATTTGTTCAATGTCAACCCAGTCGGTTGTGCGTGGAGTGTATTCGCCGCTTGCAACAGCGTCTTCATAATCCGATTCATAGACAAAAGGATA